>NZ_FNEN01000047.1 GCF_900100185.1 Natribacillus halophilus
TCACACCCGTTCCCATGCCGAACACGGAAGTTAAGCTCTTCAGCGCCGATGGTATTTGGGCGGAAACGCCCTGAGAGCGTAGGACGTCGCCTGGCTATGATTTTTTGGCAGATAAGATAGTACCTTTCTTATCCTGCATAAGTGCTTTGTTGGAGGGTTAGCTCAGTTGGGAGAGCATCTGCCTTACAAGCAGGGGGTCGGCGGTTCGAGCCCGTCACCCTCCACCATTTTGCCGGCCTAGCTCAACTGGCAGAGCAACTGACTTGTAATCAGTAGGTTGGGGGTTCGAGTCCTCTGGCCGGCACCATTCCAGAATACAGAAATTAGAATCCGGAATCCGGAAATTGAAAGTGAGAGGTTGGAAGTCATCTATCCTCTAATATCCAAGTTACATAGCTTGCATGAGCCATTAGCTCAGTTGGCAGAGCATCTGACTTTTAATCAGAGGGTCGGAGGTTCGAATCCTCCATGGCTCACCATTTTTATTTTATATGCGGGAGTAGTTCAGCGGTAGAACACCACCTTGCCAAGGTGGGGGTCGCGAGTTCGAATCTCGTCTTCCGCTCCAAAAGCGCCCGTAGCTCAATTGGATAGAGCGTCTGACTACGGATCAGAAGGCTAGGGGTTCGAGTCCTCTCGGGCGCGCCATTTTCTAGATGTTGGAAGTGGGAGGTTAGAAGTTGGAGTGAAAGATTTGTTACGAAGAAAATCAAAAGGTCTAACTTCAAATTTCTAACATCATCTAACATCAAACCTCTAATATCTAAACTCTAGAACGGGAAGTAGCTCAGCTTGGCAGAGCACTTGGTTTGGGACCAAGGGGTCGCAGGTTCAAATCCTGTCTTCCCGACCATTGCAATAGAAAGGGGCCTTAGCTCAGCCGGGAGAGCGCCTGCTTTGCACGCAGGAGGTCAGCGGTTCGATCCCGCTAGGCTCCACCAATGTTGCCCTTTGAAAACTGAATGAAAGCCAAGCGTAAGAAGAATGAATCAAGCCAGCGCAACGCACACCCCCGTGTGCGAAGCGGAACTTTT
>NZ_FNEN01000019.1 GCF_900100185.1 Natribacillus halophilus
TGACTGGACTAAAGATTTAGGGAAGTATGAATCAAATGCAAGAGCATTAGAAATTCTAAATGAAATATTTATAAAAATCGAAGAAAACAATGGTGCTTCTGTGACATTCGCTATGCCTGAAAAGTAAGTATCAACTTGTTCAATTATAGAGCGCTATAATGGAATAAAAGTTGTACCAGAAACAGGTCATTTAGTGGAATAAGACAGTGCGTTTATAGTATAGGTTGGAGGATAGCGTGGATATTTTATTTTGGCTTTTAGGCGGTTATATTTTATTACTCATTCATATTTGGTTTCATGAACTGGGTCACTATACTGTAGGACGCTTTTTAGTAAGAATACCAAAAGAAAATATACAAATAAGATTATTTCAATATCCAGCACATGTTGCGTTAAGAGATCAAGATAAAAACTGGATAAAGCCTAATGATGAGGAAGGGAATTTTGTACGTACATATCTTACCTATGATCCAGGCGGTAAAAGATCATTTTTGTTCGTTATGGGCGGATTCATTTTACAATCATTTGTTTTCCTTTGCATTGCTTTTGCCATTAACTATTCTTTTGATAATGTCACGCTCGCTAATTTTATCATTGGAGGCTCTTTTGTTTTTAATATCGTTTATATTTTCGGAGATTTAATGGTATTTTTGTGGAAACGAATCCCTGTTGGAGATATAAGTTCGGCCTTTCAATTTGCTCCGATTAAGTCCGTACTTTTTATTATTAGCCTACTGTTAAGTTACGGTGCATCATATGTTTATATTGGTTTTTATTAATACTGGAACTGGAACTACAATAATTCTATATAATATCAGTTCATTCAATCTACCGCAAACGTGCGACGTGGCGCGTTTGTTGAGGAATAGAATTGACATGTTACTTTTTAAAAGGTAACAAAAAAGTAACGAAAAAAGCGTTTATTGATGAAAGTAAACGAATGTACATTCCTTTTTGTTGTGGGGAAATATATACTCACACAATATGATAAAGACATTGTGAATGCAGGCGAATATGGTTGAGATAAGGGCGGCATGATGTAAGAGATTTGTGTCGTTTGAAACCTATCTATATTTGGTACGCCGCAAGGACAGTATTCCTACGGAGACTGAGCTAGAGATTTAGTTCTGCTGAGGAAATGGAAAACAGGGCAGTGATTTTTGGAGCGTCTAAAACATCACGAGAAAGATCACGAAATCATGAAAAAATATCATAAATACGCCCTTGGGCGCACCGCAAGGCGAGTTATGCGAAGCTTTGCATAAGGCGGACTTTTATTGACGCTGCTTTCAAACATTGTACTGAACGATCTAGTCCAATGGGTCGCCGATCAATGGGAGTTCTTCCCATTATCTAAACCATATCAATCCAAAGTGGGCGAAAGAAACGCTAAGAGAGCAGGGGAAAAGCTGGAGATCACATCAAAGGCTTACCTATTGCTGACCACTAAGGATGAAAAGATCGAGGTTAAGAAAAAATCTTTACGGATGCTTGTTCGGCTTGAACTCGACACGGCACGGAATCATTTGCTAACTACATTTTTGTATTTGGAGCTTTCAGAGTGCGAAGAGCATATACTGGCAGACGAAGTCACTCAACTTGATCCCAACGAGAGGCGAAAGTTATGGAATTAATGGCTTCTTATGAACAAAGAGGGACGGAGAAAGGAAAGCAAGAAGGAAAACAAGATGCCATTTTAACTTTTTTGGACGCAAGGTTTGGATCAACGACGGATTCAGTACAAGAACAGGTGTGTTCGATCGAGGATGTAGAATTGTTAGATGAATTATCACGCAAAGTATTTTCAGCAAAATCTTATGAAGATGCGCAAGAGATTATTGCTGAAATGGTGAAAATGGAAAACGAATGATTTGCTAAAGTATACTACACCAATACTTATGTGTGTTGGTGTAGCTTACTTAATCATATACCAAGAATACACTGATGGGATGTGCGCATGGTCAAGGTCCAACAAAAAGATTTCCGGTTTGTACACTAAGACGTCCTGTTTATAATATATGGTAATTGTTTGCAAGACTAGTACTTCTTTTGTAAGCATGAATACGCAGGTACTTTTTAAACAGTCGAGATTATGAATAATCATGAATGAAATTATATATTTTGCGTTGACGAGAGAAAATCCGATGTGTATGATGATAACTGTTGAATTTTGGAGTTCATCATAGACATGGAGGGTTCGATACTTAAACATGACATGGTCAGGTCAAAATGAGGATTCGTTAATTGTGAATTATGTTTGTTAAATGAAGGTTAATCCCCAAAAACGGCTTTCTTTTAATAAAATGGTTTAAAAACCACAACATCCCGTTTCAAAATCATTTGAATCACTACTGTATGTAGTGTTGAAAAAGAGAACATTATCTTTTTGGGTGAGAACCAATGAATATATCTATAAAAGACGGTGAAATTATGGATTTTCAAAAAACAGCGCTGCTCTTAATTGATCTACAAAAAGAAAGTAAATTTGGTATCGAAGGCGTTGAAGACGTCATCAAAAAATCCCAAAAATTAATTAATGTCTGTCGAGAGCAAGATATCCCAGTAATTTACTCACGCCACATGAATCGTTCCGATCGCTTTGGTATTTCCAAAGGGGAACCACTGGATGATAAAGGAAAGCCTGTATATTATTCGACAGATTCGCACAACTTTCAAATTTTTGATGAAATCGCTCCAAAGAAAGAGGAGATTGTCATTGATAAATTCCGTTGGAGTGCGTTTCATGAAACGAGTTTAGATTTGATCTTGAGAAGTTTGGATGTTAAACATCTCATTATTGCTGGGTTTGTCACTGATGGATGTGTGATGACATCTGCGTTTGACGGATTTTTCAAGGATTATCAAATTAACCTCGTGAAAGATATATGTGCCGCAACAAACGAAGGCGCACACATGGCGTCGATCTTAATCATGGCCAATTGGATTTACGGTATCAACATATTCGAATCTGAGGATTTGATCAAAAACATTCATAACGAAGATCATCAAGCATGGAAATCACTAGAACCGGACTCCATGCAATTTACACCTGAAACGATGCGCGAAATGTTTTATAAACTCGGAGGTGTTCACGAATGAAAAGCTTTTTTTTATACGCGTTGATCAGTATCGTTCCTGCCTCGATATTAGCAGCATGCGGAGATGAGACCCCTGAAGCAGACGAACAGGCCGAGGAAATTAACCAAGAAAATGGAAAAGACATGGAAGATGAGACGATTACTTTCGGACTAACGACCTGGACGAGTACAGAAGCGCCGACAGAAATCGTTCGGCTTATTCTTGAAGAAGCCGGTTATGACGTTGAATATGAACGAGTAGATCAACCATATATTTTTCAAGGTTTGTCCCAACAAGATATAGACTTCTTTATGGATGCATGGCTCCCATATACGGAAGAAGACCTTTGGGCAGAACATGAGGACAATTTGCAAAAGGTAGCGACCAGCTACGAAGGTGCACCTCTTGGGTTTGCTGTTCCGTCCTATGTAGAAGAAGATTCGATTGAAGATTTAGAGGGAAATGCTGAGAAATTTAATGAAGAAATAATTGGCATCGATCCGGGAGCCGGACTCGTTTCTGCTGCAGAAGATGCCGTGGAAGGGTATGAGATAGGGGGCGAATACGATCTAATGACTTCCAGTGAAGAAGCAATGGTCAGTGAACTTGATTCCAAAATTGAAGCTGAAGAGCCGGTGATTGTGACCGGGTGGCGGCCACATTCGATGTTTGTGAATTATGATGTGAAGCTGTTGGATGACCCGGACGAATATTTTAAAACCGACAATGTTTACGTCATTTCTTATAACGAAATTGAGGAAGAGCACCCTAGAGCTTATGAGATTTTATCGCAATGGGAAATGGACATTGACGACTTAGAAGAAATAATGCACGCGTATGAAGAAGAGGGTAAGCCATTCGAGGAATCTGCCTCGGAATGGATCGATGAAAATCGTGATCAGGTGGAGGCAATGTTAAATCAATAAATAAACACGCTTTACAGCTATTACAGGGAATACCTGAATCGAGTGCTGAAAGACACACGTGTGGTTCTTAGGGGGGAAGGGGATAGTAATATCCCTGATCTACCCGACAAAAAATGTGCCAAAATGGAAATACAGATGTATGAAAGGCTTGTTTTTACAGTAAAGGAATGATTTGTTTTGTCTCCATAAGATTGAGGGCCCAGTGGTTTTTATTCAATTGATCATGAGTGCTGAAAAAGCTGCCCGTTTTTTGCCCGTTTTATTTTGAATTTCATTGAAATGATCTGCAAAAGAAATTGAAAAAACCCTTATATATCAAGGGTTTTGTGTGGTGAATGATTTTATCTGAAAGTCAAAATTAATCCGCATGGAGATGGAAGGGTCGATCGGCTAGGAACGTGAAAATAAGCCTCTCGCTTTCGGGCGGGAGGCTTTTTGATTGTGGGGAGGGGTGTTCACTGCCTACTATCGGCAAATGAAGCCCTAACGTAACATGGCGAAGGCCGTTAGGTTGTCAATACCGTTAAATGACGACCTAATGTGATATAGAGGAAGTCGTTAGGTCGTCAACCCCGGCAAATGACGACCTAACTTGATAAGGCGGAAGTCGTTAGGTCGTCAACAGCGCTAAATGAAGCCCTAACGTGCTATGGCAAAAAGCGTTAGGTCGCCATCGGTGTTGTATATCTTCGCGGGTAAAACTTTTAAACGAAACTGGCGCCGAAATGATTTATTTCGGCGCCAATCAAAGAGAACGTGTCAGGCTTTTTGGTTTCCTTCTGCGGGAATTGCGTTATTTTCTAGAATCCTTGCCATGTGAAGCAGGTTATATCCCATCGTTTTCACCTGTCCCGCGGTAAATTCGTTCTTAATGCCTTCTTCTTCGATAAAGGAAGGGCCGGGCCCGGCCTCGCCTGTCCAATACGTTACTGGTGACGGAGGCATCGTAAAGCCCATATAATTCAAACCAAAAATAAGTGAAGCTGCAGCATTTTTTGCACCGTCTTCATTACCTGTGACGACAACGCCGCCTACTTTATTATAAAAAATAGACTGTCCGCTTTCATTTGTGAGCTCTCCACTGCCAAATATTCGTTCCATAAGCTTTTTCGCTATACTGCTCTGTTCGCCCATCCAAAGCGGCGTACCGACTACAACGATATTCGCATCGCTGATTTTAGCGAGGATCTCCGGCCATTGATCCCCGCCCCCTTCATCATACGTAACCCCGTAGGGCACATGGTAGTCAGCCATACGCACAGTCTCGCATTCTATCCTGTGCGATGTGAGGATACTTGACACTTCGTCCATTAAAGCCTGGGTATTTGAAACGTCCTCGCCTGTTTTTAAAGAACAATTCAAGAATAACGCCTTAAAATTGTTCATATCGGTTATCTTTCCTCCCTCTTTTTATTCTTGGTTGTTTAATAACCGTGATTAAGAAAAAATAAACCTATATAAGGCAAGGGTTTTTCAATAAGACTTTCATTCTACAGCTCCGGTATCTTCGATGGTGAAATCAACATTGACATCAACATCCACGTCAGGATACGTCTCATCTTTCCACCTTTTAATATCCAGTCCTCTGATATTTTGGCCTACTCGCTCACTAATGCCAATAGGGTCGATCTCGTTCTCCTGGAAAAATTGAATGGTTTCACCCATCTGACTTTCGAGTTTCCGGGCAGCGATATCCTCCAGTTGCTGAATGTTCTCCGGTGTGGATACATCGACATTAGTAACTTCTCTGAGCCCACCCTCCATTTTCACTTCCACACTCACATGAATCTCATCGTCCGTTTGCGTAACAGTCCAATTTGGTTTGGATGAAATCCGCTGAATGACCACGTTTTGATCATCATCGAGGTCGATATTAAAGGTCCCTTCATCGGTATCCGTAACGAGATATTGAAATATGCGTGTATCCTCGATATCCAGGTGATCGATGTACGTGTCCCCCTGGAATAAGGATATGCCCGTAATCACTACGCGCCCTTCCTGTTGGTCTATTCTCGTAACATAAGGGTCAGCCCCGTCTGCGTAATACTGGTACATAAAATCATGTAGCGATGAAGGGGGGAGATATTGTTCCTGGTTGTGTTCAATCAAGTCAAGCAGATACCTATAGACGGACTGTTGAAACGGATAGTCCCCGTCCAGAATATCCTGTGTGGACGCCTGAGTGGTCGCTATCTCCATGTCTTGTTCGATCATCGGATTTCGCTGCACAGTGTCCAAAAGGTCGAAAATCCCTTCCTGAGTAGCCAAATCTTCGTTAAATAAGAGCACGCGGACCCGGCTAACCTCCATGGAGCGGGAAGCTTCCGCTTGCAACTGATTTTGGAAATCTTTCAGATTTTCTCTGGAAACCGTAAATGTCTCGTTATCGGAGAGCATTTCTTGTGCCGGTCGAAAGACGGTCGTCACGGCCGTTGCCTGGATTTCTCCATCTTCATCATCGTACCCTATGGCTTGCAGATATTGGTTTTCCTCAATATATTCAGGTTGAGGAAAACACCCTGAAACGAGGAGGAGAGAAAGAGCGATGATACACACACCTCTGTTCATGAGCGATCCCTCCTTTTGACGATGATCATCCGTAAGATATATAAAATGGGCAAGTAGACAAAAAATGTATAAAAGCCCAAACCGGATGCAAAGGACAAAACGTCTTCGATCGCTCGATACGTAGTGAAGAAAAACGCACTGCCAAAAATCAGCAGCGAAAGCCCGCGTACGGTATGTTTTTGCGAAATGTTTATCGACTGTTTGGCTACACGGCTGGCGGCCCATAACCATAAAGCCATATTCGGCAACACGACGAAACTCCACGCCGCCATCCCGAAATACTCCATGTTCCATAATGTCAACGTCGGCCATAGAATCGTGGCCAAATGGTGTTCATGAAAATAGAGAATAGGAAGGATGAAACTCACCAGATACGTGATCATACTGAATGTCACCCCGTATTGGGCCCATTTATGCGATCGCGGTGCGTCTTTGAGAAAGGGATAAGCCATCAAAAGAATCTCAAAACCTAAATATTGAAACGTCATCTCTTTTGTCGCTAACCATAGATCCATCGGGGCATGGTCCCCGATGGGAAATAAGCTTCCCAGTTGCATCTGCCCATAAGGAAGGTGGGGAAAAGCCAGGAACGTTACAGTTATAAAGACCGCCAACACGCTGGCACCGAGAATTTTTCGCAGGCCGCCCATCGTAAAGACATAAACCAGAGCACC
The DNA here is from genome assembly GCF_900100185.1 of Natribacillus halophilus. Taxonomy (GTDB): domain Bacteria; phylum Bacillota; class Bacilli; order Bacillales; family Marinococcaceae; genus Natribacillus; species Natribacillus halophilus. Next base: position 7,247 of record NZ_FNEN01000019.1, read on the forward strand.
AAGGACCAGGAAAAACACCCAGGGAGAGATTTCAGGAAATAACCAGACACGGAGTATTTGCGTATAGACGACAAGCGTTACCAGCGCGAATAAACTGTAGTAGAAGAGGAAATAGAGACTGACAAAGGCCCCTATCCACTTCCCGAATACCTTCTGGTGAATATCAACGATGGTATGATGGGTCGGGAGCAGCTTGTAGATGAGCCAGATGACGACATGAATCAGCAACGCCGAGAGTATGACAGCGATCCAGCCATCATGTCCGGCGAAAGAGATCAAGGATAATTGAAAGGAAAAAATGCCGACGCCAATTTGCGTGGTCGTCACGATAAAAAAAGCAAAAAACGGCGACACTTGTCTTGTTACCGGGGGTTGCAATCGCATAGCCATACTCCCTATTCCTCGATATCTTTGGAGGTCTTTTTCCTGGGTTTGGGATCAAAACGCTTCCTTTGTAATGGCCGAAGCACCTTTGGGCGCAGTTGTTGCTGGCGCGTCGGGAGTTTGATGAGCGTATCTCTAAGATCCCTGATACGCAACGGATAGATGGGGGCCAGGTAGGGATGGCCTAAAGATGTCAGCTTGAATAAATGATTGAGAAAAAATAATGAACAGACAGCGACGCCAAATAAACCGAGCCACTGCGCAAAAACCAGGAAAGGAAAACGAATCAATCGAATGGTATTTCCCATCTGGTATATGGGCGCCGTGAAGGAGGCAAGAGCTGTAATGCCGATGATAATTAAAAGCACACTGCTGGCTAAAGACGCTTCAACGACGGCCGTTCCGATGACAATCCCGCCGACGATTCCAATGGTTTGTCCGATACGATTTGGCAGTCTGGCCCCGGCTTCCCGCAACAGCTCGACAGTGACCTCGAGGAGTAGCACTTCGACAATGGGGGGATAGGGAACTTCGATTCTTGTTGCCACGAGCGTGTCCAACAATTCATCAGGGACCAATTCGTGATGATAGGAGGTTACAGCGACATAAAAAGCTGTGGCATGGACAGAGAATAAGAGGGCAACGATGCGAATCAATCGCAAGGCTAGGCCAATGGGCCACATCATGTAATGATCATCCGGAGACGAAAAATACTCCAGAAAGTTGGCCGGGGCCAGATACGTTTGTGGAGATCCATCCATGGTGAAGGCAACTTTTCCTTCTGCCAATCCCGACGCTACCCGATCCGGCCTTGACGTTTCCAACAATTGCGGAAAAAAAGAATGCGGGTAGTCAGTAATCAAAAGGGCCATTTGCGAGGTGTCGACGACTTCATCGTAGTCCGCATCGCGGATACGCTGGGTTAGGGTTTGCAGGAGTTGCGGATCCGTGATGCCGTCGATCGAAAGAATCGCCAACCGATTTCTGCTTAGGCGACCGACTTTGAATTCATCGATGACCAACTCAGGAATCGCCAACCGTTTGCGAATGAGATTCAGATTGACATCGATCGATTCGATAAACGCTTCCTGGGGTCCGACGACGGTGAATTCAGTTTCAGGAACTTCAAGGGAACGTTTTTCATGCAAAGCTGCAGGAAGGCTGAGCACGCGATCATCATCTTTTATTTGGATGATGATATGACCGCTCATGATGTCTTGTTCGATATCCGGGACATGATGAATGATTTGGGCGTCCTCAATAGGGATCACCTGCTGGAGGTCAGCAATGGTCATTTGGTCATTTTTCTTGAGGTAAGGCAGAATTTCATCATGGACATGATGATCTTCCACCAATGAATTGATGTAATGGACCGAAAAGGGACTCTGGTCAGATGCTTGAAAGGACAAAAAATCCGCCGATTTTTGGCAAACAGCAAGGAGTTCCTGCAGGGATTTTTGTTTCCTGTGGCTGATTTTCTTCCTTTCAAAATGCTTAAACATATGCCGTTCACCTACCTAAAAGATCTAGGTGTTAAGTTGTGCCAAAAACTGAGATTTTATTCCGCATCATTGGTCATCCTTTTTTCCGGGTTTTAACTTCGCTAATTTCCGTATTCCGTGATAAAATTTTATAAGGAAAGCTTGGGAAGGCTCATCGTGAGCCTAAGGATGGTGGTGTCAGTTATATGGCCAGTAAGCAATTGTATATTTATCATACGAATGATTTGCACAGTCAGCTGCAACAATGGCCGAAAATCGTGGACTATTTGGAGAAGCAAGAGCGACATCACCAATCGCGTGGCGAAGAGGCGTTGTTCTTTGATCTCGGCGACCACGCGGATCGCGTCCACTCGATCACGGAAGCGACATCAGGGAGAGGGAACATTGATCTGTTGAACGCGTCTCCCATTCAATACGCGACGATAGGCAATAATGAAGGGGTTACTTTTCCGAAAGAAACTTTGGAGCAACTATATACCTCGGCAAACTTTGATGTTTTTTTGAGCAATTTGTATAACGAAGGAGGCAAACGCCCTTCCTGGGCAAAAAAAGCCGGCACGATGCCGGTATCTTCCGATGGTCCTGTGATCGGCATGATGGGTTTAACCACCCCTTTTTTCCCGTTTTACAACGAGCTTGGGTGGAATATTCAAGACCCTTTCGACATTCTGGATGAAGAATTACCGCTCTTACGTCAATCGGCCGATATCGTTATCCTTCTTTCGCATCTCGGTCTTTTTCGTGATGAACAAATCGCTTCGGCTTATGATGTGGATGTTATCCTCGGGGCGCATACCCATCATCGTCTCGATCCGGCGCCGTGGATGAATGGGACGCTGATTACGCAAACGGGCAAACTGGGAACTCACGTCGGTGAAGTGGCATTGACCTATGATACAGAAAGTAGAAAAGTATTGAACGGTCACGGGGGGCTCGTCTCCATGGAAGGCGCCGTACCAGAGTCTGCGCGAGTAGGAAACAAACTGGCAAATCTGCAGCAGGAAGCAAATCGGGCGTTAACCGAAGTCGTTGCCTCCCGGGAGGAACCCCTCGCCATCTCTTGGACAGAGCCGTCATCGTTTTCGACATTCCTCGTTCAGCAGTTAAGACAGTGGTGTCAGACAGATATAGCCATGATCCATTCCGGCTTATTGTTGGCATCATTGCGGGAAGGGAAAATTACCAAAGGTGATTTACATGAGCTTTGTCCGCACCCGGTCAATCCCTGTGTCGTGCAATTAAAGGGGCATCAATTGAAACAGGCCATCCATCAGTCTTTTACGGAAAAAATGATCCATCTGCCGTTAAAAGGCTACGGATTTCGCGGCTATAAACTAGGGCGGCTCGTTTTCGCCGGACTGGATGTCGATGTTGAACAGGGGGAGACAGGAACGTTTCGCGTGAACAACATTTATTTTCAGGGACAGGAGATTGATGAACACGGTGATTACGAGGTGGCGACGGCGGATATGTTAACATTTGGGAGTTTATATCCCGAGATTGCTTCCAGTCAGCATAAACGTTATATCATGCCGGAATTCATTCGTGACATCATCGCTTGGGGCCTAAAAAAGGAGTCTGGCAAAAATTAAATAAACGTTTGTTTAATCCGCCCTTACAAAATGACCTTCATTTCATACACTAGTACCCAGAAAGGATGGATGTATGAATGTTGGAAATGTCACCGGTGGATATAGACGGCGTGCCGTTTCAGGCGGTCACGATGAAACTGCCGAAGACCAATTTTATGGCGGTTACCAATGATGTAGGGTATATTATGTGCGGCGCTTTAGACGTTCAGCTCTTAAACGAAAAGTTAGCCGATCGTGAAATCGTCGCCGGACGCGCGGTTGGTGTACGAACAGTGGAACAACTGCTTGGCGCTCCGTTGGAGTTAGTGACGCTTGCGGCTGAAGCGCGCGGGATTCAGCCGGGGATGACCGGCCGCGAGGCTTTGCTGAAGATGTAAGCCAAGACTAATAAAGAAAACTTGGCTTATCGCCAAGCCTTTAAGGCGATAAGCCTTAGTTGCACTTATGCAGGATAAGAAAGTGGTTTATACTTTCTTACCTGCTAAAAATGCTTCTGTGTTCGCACAGAAGCTTTGTCTTAAGGAGGAGATGGCGATGAGCAGCAGTGAACAGCAATATCTTGATCTTCTGTCTGATATTCTGGATACCGGTGATGAAAAGTCCGATCGGACAGGCACAGGAACATTATCAACGTTTGGGAACCAGATGAAATTTAACTTAAAAGAAGGCTTTCCGTTATTAACGACCAAGCATGTCCCTTTCAGATTAATAAAAAGCGAATTGTTATGGTTTATGAAAGGCGACACCAACATTCGCTACTTACTCACGCACAATAATAATATTTGGAATGAATGGGCTTTTCAGCGCTTTGTACACAGTGAGGATTACGATGGTCCGGACATGACGGATTTTGGGCGGCGCGCACTGGAAGACGACGCCTTTCGTGAGCGCTATGAACAAGAGATGGCCAAGTTCAAACAACGGATCCTTAACGACGAAGCTTTCGCCGCCCAGTACGGGGAACTGGGAAGCATTTACGGTCAGCAGTGGCGGGCGTGGAAAACGTCCAGGGGAGAGGCGATCGATCAACTGGGACAAGTGATTGAAATGATTAAACATAACCCTGATTCACGGCGTTTACTCGTTTCTGCCTGGAACCCGGAAGACGTTCCCGCAATGGCGCTTCCACCCTGCCACACATTGTTTCAATTTTATGTTGCGAACGGAAAGCTTTCTTGTCAGCTTTACCAGCGCAGCGCGGATATGTTCCTCGGGGTACCCTTTAATATCGCAAGCTACGCGTTGCTCACACAGTTAATCGCGCGGGAATGCGACCTTGATGTCGGAACACTCGTGCACACGTTGGGAGACGCCCATATTTACCAAAATCACATCGAGCAGGCGCGCACTCAGCTTACACGCGAACCGCTGACTTTGCCTGCGATTTCCATTCATCATCCGGGACGATCGATTTTTGATGTGGAAGTAGACGATATCACACTTGAGGGATATCACCCTCATCCGGCGATTCGTGCCCCGATTGCTGTATAGGAGGGAGCCTATTGTTATCAATGATGGTCGCGTACGACCGCAACCGCGGAATTGGGAAAAATAACGCCATGCCCTGGCACTTGCCGGCGGATCTTGCCTTTTTGAAAAAAAATACGGTCGGCAAGACGATCGTGATGGGGCGATCGACATTTGAAGCGATTGGAAAGCCATTGCCAGAGCGGCGCAACATCGTTTTGACCAGGCAGGAAAGCTTTAAGGTTGAAGGGGCGGAGGTTGTCCATTCGATCGAGGAAGTCATGAATGCAAAGCGTTTAGATGAAGAATGGGTGGTGCTCGGCGGAAGTGATGTTTATGAACAAGTTTTCCCATATGCTGAGCGGCTTTATATCACCTATATCGCTGAAACATTTGACGCCGATCGCTTTTTCCCTACGTTTGATTTGGAAGAATGGGAGCTCGTGTGGAAAGAAAAAGGCATTCGAAATGAAAAAAATCCATTTGATTACTGGTTTCAGATTTACGAGCGTCGCTAAAAAATAAGCTTAACCTGTCCTCCCTTGCATATGTATATAGCAAGGGAGGGGTAAGAATGGCTTTGAAACGAGTACACAACAGGAGAAAACAGCGCAGGGGTGGCGGGCCACTCCCTTTTCGCTATGTTCTGCTCATTTCCAGTGTTATATTTATTTTTTTAACCATACAGGGATTGTATTTCGTTGATCAACATGTGCGTCCTGCCTTGATGACGATTGCCACGATCGAGACGCAGCGAATTTCCAATCAAGCTATTCATCAAGCTGTATCCGGAGACTTGACCGAACAGGATCATTTGGATGACCTTGTGTTGATGGAAAGAACCGAGGATGGGGATATTTCTTCGTTGGCCTTTGATGCCGCGGTGTATAATCAAGTGCTGGAGGAAGCGATTGATCGTATCCATTCGTTTCTGGATGAAGTGGAAGCAGGCATGACCAATGGAGATGTCCCCGCGGAATTGGAAGAAGAGTTGGAGGACGCGGATGCTGATGGTACTGAAGATGGGGCGATTTACAACATCCCCCTCGGAATGGCTACGAACAACGCCCTTTTGGCTCAGCTGGGACCCCAAGTACCGGTGAGTTTTTCTGCGGTCGGAGACCCTCATGTCGACATGGAAGAACGAGTGGAAAATGTAGGGATCAATAATACATGGTTACGGATTAGTCTTTCTATTGAAATGGATATTCGGGTTGTGATTCCTTTTGGTACCGAAGAAGATACAATGACCACGACTGTTCCCGTGGGAATGGTATTCGTGCCCGGAGATGTACCGGACTATTATGGGGAAGGGGGCGGCATGCCGATTCCGGCCATTACGCCGAGTGGAGATGAAGAAGGCGTGGAGATGCAGGACCCGGATGCCGAAATCGAAGAGATGCCGGGAGATGAAGAAGATGCGACAAACTGATGTCGCGGATGCTCGAGAAATGTCCAAAGTCTCTTGATTATTATTATTTTATTTACGCATATTTTTGACATTTGGACATATTTTAATTATAATTTTATTAAAATTTATTGTTAGGGGGTCATTTGATGCAGGAAAGAGAAAAATGGGCGACGCGCTATGGATTCATGCTTGCGGCCGTCGCTTCAGCGGTCGGTTTGGGTAATATTTGGCGTTTTCCTTATATTACCGGTGAATTAGGTGGCGGCGCTTTTTTAGTGGTGTACATTGTTTGTATACTCATCATTGGTTTGCCGACAATGATTGCTGAATTTTCCATCGGTAAGCGTGGTCAGCTCGATGCGGTAGGATCATTCCAAAAAACGACTAGGTCAAAACCGTGGGTCATTGGTGGCTGGCTCGGCGTTATCACTTCATTCTTAATCGTATCTTTCTATGCGGTCATTACAGGTTGGGTCTTATATTACATGTTCAGTTACTTAGTCGGCACCGTTCAGGAAGTGGAACCCGGAGGAATTGGAGAGTTTTTCGAAGGGTTCATCGGCCATGATTTTCTCCCGGTTATTTGGCAAGTGGTCGTCATGGCCATTATTGTGGGCATCCTGTACTTCGGTGTACAAAAAGGCATTGAGCTTTCCAATAAAATCTTCATGCCGGCACTCGCGGTCATTCTGATCATTTTGGCAGGCTATAGTTTATCTCTGGGCGGCGCTGCCGAAGGGTTATCGTTTTTGTTTATTCCTGACTGGAGTGCATTTGCCAATCCTGATTTATATCTCGCGGCCGTCGGTCAGGCATTCTTTACGCTTTCCCTGGGTATGGGGATTATGGTCACGTATGGCGGTTACTTGTCAAACCAAACCGGGCATCGCTTGCCGGGAATGGCAACAGGTATTGTGATTATGGATACCCTTTTCGCAATTGTGGTAGGGATTGTTATTTTTGCTGCCATATTTGCGATTGGCGGAATAGAAGTAGACCAGGGGCCGACCTTGATCTTCGCTGTCTTGCCTGAAGTATTCAATCAAATGGCAGGCGCAGGGGGGACATTCTTTGCGGTCGTGTTCTTCTTCCTTGTCTTTATTGCAGGGTTGTCATCAGCTATTTCACTCGCTGAAGTTAGTATTTCTTTCGCGATTCGCCGATTTAATTTAAATCGGAAAAAAGCAGCCATCATCGTTGGAGCAGTCATCACTGCGGTTGGGGTGCCATCAGCTTTAAGCCAGGGCGGTCCCTTGGGTGATGTTCTCATTGCCGGGGAAACGATCCTTGACTTTGTCGACATCTTAACAGATAGTTACTTCTTGCCGATCGGTGGTTTGATTGTTGTGCTCTTTGTCGGTTGGGGCTGGAAAAGACAAGAAGCATTCGAAACAGCAGACTTTAAAAATCAAGGGCTTGGCAAGTTATGGTTGTTCCTGATTCGCTTTGTGGCCCCCATCATGATCATCATTATCTTACTCGCTAATTACCTTGGCATTGGCGTATAGTACAATTGAAGGCCCCGCGGGGCCTTTTTATTACTTCTGTCTATCTTTTTTCTCCCACGAATTAAGGGAAGGATACGGATCGAACGACCATTCCGAGTAGCCGTTATCCCGGTAAAGGCCGTAATGAAGATGCGGAGGGAACTTGCCTTCCGTTCCGGGTTTTCCGTAGCCGGAACTACCGACCTTGCCAATCTCCATCCCGGGCTCCACAATCGCCCCCTCTTCAATACCATCCGCGAAACTGCTCAGGTGCGCGTAATAGTGATAGACATTTTCTGGATCGCGAATGCCGACACGCCATCCTCCGTAAGTGTTCCATCCTTTTAACTCAACGACACCGTATTTGGTGGCTAGTACAGGCGTACTGTGACCGGCGAATATATCCGTGCCTTCATGAATTCTGCGTCCGCCCCATCCCCGTGTGTCTCCCCAGGTGCTATTGTAGCTGTAGTTGTATTCCAAAGGGACGGGAAAAGCCGAATCATCCAGGGCAATCGTTTGATATGCCTTGAAAAGTTTGGCGTGTCCGCTGATGATCCGGACCGCTTGATCACGTTGATAATGGTCCCACAGTCCGATGCGGATATTTTCATCATCATAGCCATAAGTAGAAATCTGCCTTGCCATCGTGTACAATACATCCCGATCATCCTGGCGATTTGCTTTTCCATCGTCATCCCCATCGAGCCCCACGCCTCCGAAAATGCTTATGCGCTCCGCGTCATTATCTTCAAGATCAGGGTTTAACGCACCTACCCAATCACGAGGCGAATAATAAATGTCAATGAGTCGGTCGTTTTCATCCCGATCATCGCGGGCAACATTTAATCCGCGTTCATGGGCATCGATGGCTGCAAGCCAATACCAGGGGACATGCGTGATGCCATCCATTTCTTTATAAAGTATCATGCGTTCGTTATCATCGTCGCTTTGCTGGTCATCATCAGCCGCATTCATGTCGGAGGTAAACGTCAGTGAAAGGCTGAGGACGAGTAAAAAGAGGGGGAAAGCTTTAACTTTCATGTCATGACTCCTCTCTGTGTCGGTGATAGCTTTTCTTAATATGTGGCAGAAACAGATAAATATGAGCATCAAACTTGTTTTTTATAAGCAATTTCACCAATTACAAAATTTGGACCGGGTTGCGACAACATGTTAAAGTAAATGTTAAAGGGGTGTGAACGCATGGTAACCAAAAATGAAGAACATATACGTAAACCTGACTGGCTCAAAATAAAATTAAATACGAACGAATCCTATCGAGGCCTTAAGAAGATGATGCGCGAGAAAAATTTACATACCGTCTGTGAAGAAGCACGCTGTCCGAATATTCACGAATGCTGGGCGGTGAGAAAAACCGCGACATTCATGATCCTCGGGGACGTTTGTACACGGGGCTGTCGGTTTTGCGCAGTGAAGACGGGACTTCCGAATGAACTCGATTGGGGAGAGCCGGAACGTGTGGCCGAATCCGTTGAACAAATGGGCTTGAAACATGTGGTGATTACGGCTGTCGCCCGTGATGATCTTAAAGACGGCGGTTCAAGAGTGTACGCGGAAACCGTTCGCGCTGTTCGCCGTCGTAATCCGTGGACGACGATTGAAGTTTTGCCTTCGGATATGATGGGGTTGCATGATAACTTGTATACGCTCATGGAAGCACGTCCGAATATATTGAACCACAATGTCGAAACGGTCCGCCGTTTAACGAAGAAGGTCCGTGCCCGGGCGACATACGATCGTTCTCTGGAGTTTCTTCGTTACTCGAAAGAGTTACACCCGGATATTCCGACGAAATCAAGCCTTATGATTGGACTTGGGGAAACACCGGAAGAAATCGAAGAGGTAATGGACGACCTGCGCGCTCATGATGTGGACATTATGACCATTGGCCAGTATTTGCAACCGACGAAAAAGCACTTGAACGTAGAAAAATATTATACGCCGGAGGAATTCGAACGCTTTAAGGAAATCGCCATGCAGAAAGGCTTTCGCCATTGTGAGGCGGGGCCGCTCGTACGCTCTTCGTATCATGCCGATGAGCAGGTGAATAAAGCGCAGGTTTGGAAGGAAGCAGCGAAGTATCAGGATGATCAGACACCTGTGTAATGGGGGGACGTAAATGGTTCAAACCCATAACCAGCAATTTGAGCTCCTGGAAGAATCCAGGGAAGGCTGGGATGAAGAAGCATTTTTAAAGCGATACAGTGAAATCCTTAATAAGTACGACTATATTGTCGGAGACTGGGGCCATGAACAACTACGCCTGCGCGGGTTTTTTCATGACGATCATAAAAAGGCGACCTTTGATTCAAAAGCGAGCACGATTTATGACTACCTGTACGAATACTGCAATTTCGGCTGCCCGTATTTTATTTTAAAAAATGTGAAATGAAGCCATCAGAGTGAAGCCTCTGGTGGTTTTTTGGTTTTGGCGGAGGTGATTGCAGCGTGGAGAGACGTGAAGTAATCCCTCAAAGGGAGGTCGAGTTGCTCTGAGAGGGATCAGAAGCGCGAAGTAATCCCTCAAAAGGGGGCCGAGTTGCTCCGAGAGGGATCAGAAGCGCGAAGTAATCCCTCAAAGGGAGGCCGAGCTGCTCCGAGAGGGATCAGAAGCGCAAAGTAATCCCTCAAAAGGAGATTGATCCGCTCTGAGAGGAACAAGAGGCACGAAGTAACCCCTCAAAGGAAGGTTGATCCGCCCTGAGAGGAACAAGAGACGCAAAGTTATCCCTCAAAAGCAAGCTGGCCGCTGGAAGCGATTGATTCTGATATGATGCTCGCTGCTTCCTATTTGAGCCCGATCCGGCACGGGATGGAGATGCTTTTCGGAGCGACGGTTTACGCCTGGGAGTGGCAAGCATTTCTATTACCGGGAGCGGTATTGTTCTGTATGGCGGCAACATTCATGAGCATCGGGATTCATTTGATGGAGAGGCGATGATGACGAGGAAATGTAATTTGAGCGGTTGAGGCTTGAACAGAGGATGAAATCGGCAAAAAGTGCTCCAACGGGAGCGGTTGGAGCATGAACAGAGGGTGAAAAAGGGGCAAAGTGAAATTTCCGCCCGGGTGATTGGGCGGTGTAAGAGGTATCGCATGCCGTTTCTGATCCCTCTCGGGCGGTGTTCCCCGGCTTAAGAGGTATCACATGTCCTTTCTGATCCCTCTCGGGGAGGCGCCACCGGCTTTAGAGGTATCACAACGCGCTTCTGATCCCTCTCGAGGAGGCGCCACCGGCTTTAGAGGTATCACAACGCGCTTCTGATCCCTCTCGGGACAGCCCCACCAGTTTCAGAGGTATCACATAGCGCTTCTTCTTAGCTGAAAGCCCATTCCAGAGATTGATCCATGATCGTGAACTTGTAATTTTTATTATTGCTGTCGGCAGTAGAGGAGCTATATACAAGTAATCGACACACGCACCTCCTTGCTCATTAAAGCGCAGTTCGGTATGCTGTACATAGATGACAAAAGGCATACGTTGCGTAGAAGGAGTGACTGTTGTGAAAGTGCCGACGAAGCCATGGACCTTATTGTATAGAATCAGACAGGAAACGCTTCCTGCTGCGCATGATGAACTGGATAAATGGAAAGAAAAAGCAAGTGAAATCCCGAATGAAGAATTACGGGAACAAGCGCTGGCGAGCATAGAGGCAAAGACGTTTCACTGTGAGGGCGGCACCGTCTACGGGTTGCTCGCCGAGGAGGGTCGCCAAGCGGATGTGATCCGTTTTATCGTCGCTTATCAAACGATCAGCGATTACCTGGATAACCTTTGTGACCGCAGCACTTCTTTGGATGAAAGAGATTTTCGTTCACTGCATCGTTCTATGTACCATGCCTTGACGCCCGGAGAAGAGCCGGACAATTATTATGAATATCGGGAGGAGCAGGATGACGGGGGCTATTTGGCTTCGCTCGTCACTACCTGTCAGGATGTCCTGAAAGATTTGCCGGGCTTTGCGGATGCCCAGGAGGCCATGCGACGGTTATCCGCTTATTATTGCGACTTACAGGTGTACAAGCATATTGATAAAAGTCAGCGCGAGGACAGGCTGGAAAGCTGGTTTGCCCAACACAAGCAGGATCTGCCGCCCATGACCTGGTATGAGTTCTCCGCTTGTTCAGGGTCGACACTGGGGATTTTTTGCCTGGCCGCCTATACCTCGCGTCGGAAGATGATGGCCGACGAAGTGAGCGAGATGAAAAATGCCTATTTCCCCTGGGTTCAGGGTCTTCACATTATGCTTGACTACTTCATCGATCAAGTGGAGGATCGGGAAGAGGAAGATTTGAATTTCGTTTTTTACTACGAAAATGAAGAAGAAATGGTGCAACGCTTTCGGCATATTAAAGAAAGTGCGGAAGCGAGTATTCAGACGCTCCCGGACTGGAAATTTCATCAACTGATTAACAAAGGCCTGATCGCCCTTTATCTCTCGGACAAAAAAGTACAGGAGGATAAGGAGTTGAAAGGAACAGCGAAACGGTTTATTCGTTTCGGCGGCCTGCCTACCGCTTTCTTTTACCTGAACAGGAGCAAATGGGCACGGCAACCGTCATAAAACACTCCCGCTAGAGCGGGAGTGTTTTCGTGTCATTCTCGTCCTTTATCGTTGTCCTCATCTTCGCTGGAGTGAGGTTTATGAGCTTGTGGGAAATAACGTCCGCCCCCGGCGTGTAACTCGCGGTTTTCGTATGTGAACGCCGTGACCCTGTGTTGGTCATGCTGCCATGGCGTTGATTTCTGGCCGGTGGTTTCCTCGAAAGGTGATCCATATGCGCCTTCCGCAAATTCCTCACCGATCAATTCATTTTGCTGTGATTCGACAGATTCAAAATCGCTATAGTTCTCGCGACGATTTCTTTTCGGCATTCATGCTCACTTCCTCGCAAACGATTTGCTTATACTATCGTCTGCGAAGAAGTGATTTATTCATCGGTGCCACGTGCAAGCCCGGGGAGAAAGGAAGGCTTATGCTGCAGATGATGACGGGTGTTTATGGAGCGAACGGTTCGTGTCTTCGCCCGCATGACAATGGATTCTGTCTCTGCCATATCGTCACCGATAAAATGAACCCCATTAAGCAATTCACCCTTGGAGACGCCTGTGGCCGCGAAGATCGCATCGTCGCCCTGAACGAGATCACGAAGCTGCAAAGGGGCATTCGGGTCTTCGATCCCCATATCTTTACAGCGACTTGTTTCCATCTCATCCCTCGGCAGGAGGCGAGCTTGCATATCTCCGCCGAGCGCTTTCACAGCAGCTGCAGAAATCACACCTTCAGCCGCGCCCCCGGTACCTACAAACAGGTCCACGCCGGTGCCCGTGGTTGCGCTCGCCAGGCAAGCACTTACATCCCCGTCGCCGAAAAGTTGGACGCGTGCCCCTTTCGCTCTTATCCGCTCCACCAGCTCTTCATGTCGTGCCCGTTCCTGAATAATAACGGTTACATCCTGCACGCGTTTGTTCATCATTCTGGCCACGACTTCAATGGATTTTTCGATCGGATCATCCAAACGCACAAGCCCTGCGGCTTCCGGGCCGACCACGATTTTTTCCATGTACATGTCCGGAGCATGAAGGAGGGTCCCCTTGTCGCCGATCGCGATTACCGACATCGCGTTCGAGTGTCCTTTGGCAACGATGTTCGTCCCTTCTAACGGATCGACGGCAATGTCCACTTCCGGTCCTTCGCCATTCCCTACGTTTTCACCGATGTAAAGCATGGGCGCTTCGTCCATTTCCCCTTCGCCGATAACGACCGTTCCGTTACAATGGATCGATTGAAACATCGTCTGCATCGCGGTCGTCGCCGCGTCATCCGCTTCATTTTTTTGCCCGCGACCGAGCCACTGCGCACAGGCAAGAGCAGCCGCTTCCGTCACGCGTACCAATTCCAGTGCCAATTCTCTTTCCATGTGAGGTCCTCCATCTCATTATCTTGTACCATCGTAACACAACACACTCCCCAATACCTTTTAACTCGTCCCGGCCTCACGTATAATAGGCTGAAGAGGTGAGTCTATATGTACTTTGTTGACCGATCTTTGCTTGAAAACAGACTTCAATATATGGAACATTTACTGTATTCTTTCCACGAACAAAAAGAGTGGACCGAGCCAGTGCAAAAATTAGCCCTGGAACGTTTGGCTCATCAGTGGCTGGAGGCGATGATCGACGTGGGAAATCAAATGATCGACGGGTTTATCATGCGTGATCCCGGAGGCTATAGCGATATCATTGATATTCTGGAAGATGAAAAAGTGATCGCAAAAGAAACGGCCCAATCGTTACAAGCCGTGCTTTTATGGCGAAAAACGCTCGTGCGGGATTATCTGAACGTAGACCATGAGGCGCTGGGCAAAACGTTACGTACCCATCACGAAGCGATGGCCGTTTTTCCGGATGCCGTCCGGACCTATCTTGAAGAAGAACTTGGGCCGGTATCAGCTTTTGGTCCGGAGGAAAGGTGAAGGCATGTTAGCATCGTATCACGGCTATATATTGGATCTGGACGGCACGATTTATAAGGGAAACGAAGCGATTGCAGAAAGCGTTCATTTTGTGCATGCCCTCGCGGAGCGGCGAATTCCGCATGTCTTCTTGACGAATAACTCTTCGCGAACACCGGCGGAAATCGCGGAAAAATTAAAGCGCATGGACGTGCCCGCAAGCGCCGGGCAGGTCTATACGAGCAGTATGGCCATGGCGGCTTACGTGCGTGAGCATTGGGGCGTTCAACGTCCGCCTGTTCGCGCATATGTGATTGGGTCACGGGGTCTTGTCCACGCTTTGGAAGAGATCGGCGTTGTTTTTACGGATGAAGATCCTGATGCTGTTATCGTTGGTATTGACCGTTCATTTACATATGAAAAGTTGGTGAAAGCCCAGCGGGCGCTTCTTAACGGCGCCGCGCTCCTCGCCACGAATGCAGATCGGACCATCCCCTCTGAAAACGGGTACATGCCGGGAAACGGATCGATCGTAGCCGCGATTGCAACGGCAGCCCATGTGACACCGACGTTCATTGGGAAACCGGAGCGCTGGATCGTGGAACAATCTTTATCCCTATTGGGGACGCCAAAGGCAGAGACACTTCTTGTCGGCGATAATTATGATACCGACATTCTCGCTGGCATCAATGCCGGCGTTCCCACGCTTCATGTGGATACCGGGGTAACACCTGCTGCTGAACTTACCAAAAAGGATCATCAGCCGACCCATTCACTCACGAACCTGGATGTGAAACTTCTCGGTTTATGATACTAATCCTCCGCAACGCCTTCGTTGGAATGAGCGAGACGGCTGGATGCTGCCGCAGCGATCGCCCCCACGATATCATCAAGAAAGGTGTGGCATCTCGTTTGCCCGTGATTGTTGAGTTCGGAGATAATACCCGGTTTTATTTTATCGACATAGCCGAAATTCGTCAGTCCAATCGACCCATAGACATTGACGATCGCCAGGGCGATAATTTCATCTATCCCGTATAACCCTTCGTCTGCCGCAACAATTTCCTGCAACGGAGAGCTTAGTCTTTTTTCTTCGGCGAGGCGGTCTAGTTCAATGCCGGTCAATAAAGCGTTTTGGACCTCTCGTTTGGCGAGGACACACATAACGTTGTAGCGGCATGTCTCCGCGTTTAAGTTCGGTACGTAGGGCGCTTGCAAGTCATAGACGAGCTTTGTGAGATCCTCAACGGTCACGCCCCTCTCTTCTAACGTCTGGACAGCCAGTTCGGTTGATATTTTTTCCATTTTATTCGGTCTCTCTCCTTCCGGTCTCTCTATTATCTTATTCATAACAACATGAAAAGAAACGGAACCCCTTCATGTCATCTTACTTTTTTAAAACTAAAGACGCAATGACTAGAACGACTCCCTCTGCCATACATATGTAGGAAATGGGGGTGCCCGCGTTGTTTGAAAAAAATATTTACGAGCAGTATGGACTTTACTGTGACGAGAAATTTTCGTTCGGTCAATATGAAGGATTTCGTTCCGGTGAGCACACCTATGTGCTGATGCCTTCGCTGCGGCGCCAGGACCATTTACGGGTGCAAATGGCCTGGGCGACAGAGCTGCAAAGCATGGGGATTCCCCAGATCGCAGAGCTTGTGCCCGACGTAAACGAAAAAGCGGTGACAAAGGTTGACGGCATGCAACAACTTCTATTTCGCTTGCCGCAATGGTCGCCACGAGAGGGAGCGGAAGCGACGTCGGAGGGAGAGACCCTGGCGCTGATTCATGCCTTCAGTCGCGGTTGGGTACCGGAAGTGGGCGAACTCCATCTCTACGGACGTTGGCTTTCCTTATGGGAGGCCCGAATGGAGCAGCTGGAGGCGTTTCAGCAAACGATCGCGCACAGGCTGCAAAAAACAGCCTTCGATGAACAATTTTTATATACATTTCCTTATTATCTTGGGCGTGCGGAAACAGCGATGCAATGGCTCGTCGAGGAGGGCCGTGAGCAGTTACTTCCTCCTTATGAGGCAACAATCACTCATACGCGCTTTACACCAAGGGCCTGGATGGTTGCCGATGAACACCGGACTCAGGTTAAAATGCCGTTATCGTTTGTTTATGACCATCCCGCCCGGGATATTGGCGAACAGCTGAGGTATTGGTATGAAAAAGACGACGAGGCTGAAGCCGCTGATTTCCTGCAAAAATATACGCATGGCCAACCGCTTCCTTCGCAAACGTGGGCACTCGTAGGGGCGCGGCTTTTATTTCCGTTATCCTACATCGAACTTGTCGAAGAACATTATATGAATGAAGGCGTGAGTGACGCGCGTTCGTCGGTATCCGAGGAACCATTGGAGATGGCGCTTGCAGGGGAAGAGCGTTATATGAAGCATATATCTCAATGTTTACGCGCCGAACTCCCGGAGGTAGCAAACGCACACTGGTTCACGAGAGAACGCTTAGCGAAATTTTTTTCAATGTAAGCGTTTAAATCAAGAAATCACCCCTTGTTATTTCTTCGAGAAAAGTCTATAATGTCCTTAATGAAAAGACATTTGTATTTCTCAGATGAACAAATGAAGCAGCTAAAGGGGTGGAGAGACCATGAGTGATAAAATCGGAATCGGTCTATTGGGACTTGGAACAGTGGGGAGCGGGATTATCCATATACTGGAACATCATAAAAAAGAATTGATGGCCAAAACGGGCGCCGCTGATGTGGATATTCGCAGGGTGCTCGTTCGTGATTTGGAGAAACAACGCGATGGCCATGTAAATAGAGACCTTTATACAACGCGAGCCGAGGAGGTCCTGGAGGATCCGAACATTGACCTTGTCGTTGAAGTGATGGGCGGGGTTGAGGAAGCACGGCAGTATATCGAGAAAGCACTAAAGAATCGCAAACATATTGTCACCGCAAATAAAGATCTTATGGCCTTGCATGGAGATGAGCTGTTGGCGCTTGCGGACCGGCAAAATTGTGAACTTCTTTATGAAGCAAGCGTTGCCGGAGGTATCCCGATTTTACGCTCGTTAACGGAAGGGTTGGCCTCTGACCGGATTACGAAAATGATTGGCATTGTAAACGGTACGACCAATTACATGCTCACGAAAATGACCCAGGAAGAGCTAAGCTATGATGAAGCGTTGCAGCAAGCCCAGGAGCTGGGGTTTGCCGAGAGTGATCCTACGGCGGACGTGGAAGGGTTGGATGCGGCCCGTAAGATGGTTATTTTGGCACGTCTCGGTTTTTACGCTTCGGTTCAACTGGATGAAGTTCACCTTAAAGGGATGACAGCTGTTACCGCCGAGGATATCGCTTTCGGTCAACAATTGGGCTATACGTTAAAATTGATCGGTCTTGCCGAGCGAAATGAAGAAGGAGTCGAAGTGTCCGTGGAGCCTGTGTTTATCCCTGACAGTCATCCACTCGCTTCTGTTCACGATGAATACAATGCTGTTTATGTGTATGGAGAAGCCGTCGGAGAAACGATGTTCTACGGTCCGGGAGCAGGCTCCCTTCCGACGGCTACGGCGGTTGTATCTGACGTCGTAAGCGTGATCCGCCAGATTCGTTTGGGGACGGCGAAGGCAGAAGTTAACCTTTCAGCTGATGAAGAAACCGTTTTGAAAAAAGATGAAGACATCTACGCCAAATATTTTATCCGTCTCCATGCACACGACGTCGCGGGCGCTTTCAAAAAGATCACGTCTGTCTTTACGTCGAACAAGGTGAGCTTTGAGAAGCTTATCCAACTGCCTCTGGATTCCACGGATTTAGCAGAAGTCGCCATGGTCACGCATGAAACAAGTCGCTCCAGTCTCGAAAAAATCAGCGATGATCTAGCAAGCCTGGATGTCGTAGAAACGGTAAAAAGCCGTTACCGTGTAGAAGGAGGCGAAGTCGATGTCCCCGAACAAAGGGATCTTGCACTCGTATAAAGATTATCTGCCGGTGACATCGGCGACACCGCAGCTTACCCTTCATGAAGGAGGGACGCCCCTGATTCATCTTCCGTCCTTGTCGGAAGCGTGGGGCGTGAATCTATATGTAAAGACAGAAGGCGTCAATCCCACCGGTTCATTTAAGGACCGCGGGATGGTGATGGCGGTTGCAAAAGCAAAAGAAGCGGGTAGCAAGGCGATTATCTGCGCCTCGACGGGAAATACATCGGCCTCAGCGGCGGCTTACGGCAGCCGCGCGGGCTTGCGCACGATCGTCGTGATTCCGGAAGGGAAAGTGGCACTCGGGAAGTTGGCGCAGGCAAGCATGTACGGGGCGGAAGCCTTTGAAATTGAAGGCAACTTTGATGAAGCCTTAAACATGGTTCGCGAAGTCAGTGAAAAAGAAGATGTCACACTCGTGAATTCCGTGAACCCTTATCGTATGGAGGGGCAAAAAACGGGGGCCTTTGAGATTTGTGACGTTCTCGGTCAGGCGCCGGATGTTCTCTGTATCCCCGTTGGCAACGCGGGAAATATCACGGCTTACGGGAAAGGTTTCAAGGAGTACGATGATGCCCGCGGTACCGGGCAGCCGCGCCTGTTTGGCTTTGAGGCGGATGGTGCTGCCGCGATTGCTCGGAATGAAATCGTTCCGCAACCGGATACGTTGGCAACCGCGATCCGTATCGGGAATCCTGCCAGTTGGACGGGAGCTATCGAAGCTGTCGAGCAAGCGGGCGGTGGATTTGATGCTGTAAGCGATGAAGACATTGTTGCCAGCTACCGAGGTCTGGCCAGGACGGAGGGCGTTTTCGCCGAGCCCGCTTCCTGTGCTTCACTTGCAGGTTTGCGAAAGAAACTGGCGACGGGAGAGATTGAACAGGGAAGCACGGTCGTCTGTGTGCTCACGGGTAACGGTCTTAAGGACCCGGCGACGGCCCTTGATACGAGCGATATTTCACCCGTTCGCATTTCAAACGATATTGATGTATTTCGCTCTCAATTACACCAGGAAGAGGGGGTGGGCGTCCGTGGCTGAACAACGAATGATCATTCATGTACCGGCAAGTTCGGCAAACCTGGGACCGGGGTTTGATTCGGTCGGCTTGGCGGTGGACCGTTATCTGACGCTGGAGGTCTATGAAGCGAACGCCTGGCATTTTACCACTTCTTCTCCCCATCTGGAAGGGATTCCTTCGGGAAAAAAGAACATGGTCTATGAAGTCGCCCGGGCCATGGCGGCAACGAAGCAGAAAGCGTTACCCCCCTGCCATGTGCATATGAGCTCTGACATTCCGCTCGCGCGTGGCCTCGGAAGCAGCGCTGCGGCGATCATCGCAGCGATTGAGCTCGCTGACCAATTGGTGGCCCTGGGCTTGACAAAGGAAGAAAAATTACGGTTCGCGAGCATACTGGAAGGGCATCCGGACAATGTCGGCGCTTGCCTTTACGGGGGGCTAACCATTGGCATGCATAGCGATGATAAAACGCGTGTCGTCACTCGTCAGCTCCCGGAAGTTGATCTCGTATTAATGATTCCGAGCGATGAATTGCTCACATCGAAAGCGAGAGAGGTGTTGCCGGAGACACTGTCCTACCGGGAGGCCGTGAAAGCAGGGGCGAGCGGCAATGTTCTGGTTGCTGCCCTGTTATCCGGGAACTGGCCTTTGGTCGGGGAAATGATGGGCGTTGACCGCTATCATCATCCTTATAGGAGTGCATTGATTCCCGGTCTTTCCGAAGCCCTTCATGATGTCAGGGGGTATGGCGTCTATGGAGCCGCGTTAAGCGGGGCAGGTCCGACGGTTCTTTGTCTCACACCGTTAGGCCGGGGCCAGGAGATTGCGGCCGCGATCCAGAACGATTATCCGGAGTATCATGTGGAAGCAGCCAAGCCGGCCGTGCAGGGTGTCGAAGCTCATGATGCTATCGAAGCGTCTGTCGCTTCTTTTTGAAAAATAAAAACGTCAATAATGGCGACCTAATACAGGTAAGTTCCTCCGGATTAAGTCATCAAAAGCGGTTTATGACGACCCTACGCATATGTTTGCCTTGAGTTAGGTCGTCGATATTGGTTTATGGCGACCTAACGCCTGTGGTTGATTGCGATTAGGTCATCAAAGGTGTTGCACTAATGCAGTACGGCTGAAATAAGAGGCTACACTGAAAATACGGACAAATCCACTAGGTGATCGGTAAAAACTGTCCGAATAGAACATTCATTCGGCCAAAAGAAGGGGCTGATCAGCAAAAAGTGTCCGAAATAGGGATTTATTCGGACACACCGGCTAGGCAAGCGGTAAAAATTGTCCGTAAAAACTGAACAGAAAAAAGCTCCGAACCATTATGTTCGGAGCTTTTAATACAGGAGTTAAAAAACCTGTTCAATTTCCGTTATACCCGGCACCTCTTCAGTCAGTGCCCGCTCGATGCCTGCTTTTAATGTAATCGTTGAGGACGGGCAAGTCCCGCACGCGCCCATCAAACGTAATTTTACAATGCCGTCTTCGACTTCGACCAGTTCAACGTCGCCACCATCACGAAGAAGGAACGGCCGGAGCTTTTCGATTACTTCCTGTACCTGTCCGGTGATGTCTACAGTCTCTGTCATCGTAAACACTCCTTTCTCTTTACACTCCATTATAGTACCCTGATCACTAAAAATCCATGATTCACGCTTATCTTTAGCAAAAAGGATGTTTGAAAAGTCATTTCATTGTACAATTAGTATAGGGAGGAGGCGTTGATATGTCAATTACCATTAACGTTTACGGTGCAGAGAAAAAATGCGCAAGTTGCGTGAATCAGCCGTCGGCGCTGGAGACAAAAGAATGGCTGGAAGCATTGCTGAATAGGAAATATCAAAATCAAAAGCTGAGTTTCGATTATATCGATATCGAAGATCCGAAAAAAGGACACGAGGCCCTTTCCAACGATATTATCGAAAACGACCGGCTTTATCCACTTGTAACCATTAATGGCGATGTGGTTGCCGAGGGGCCTCCGCAAATCAAGACCATCTACGCCAAGATGGACGATTTAACGGGATAACGATAAAAGCAGCTCCCTTTCGTTGCGAGGAGCTGTTTTTTTCAAACACCGGAGTGGTACTTGTACATCCATAAGACACCGCTTTTCAGGAGGCGGGCTACGCGTCCGGTAACGGCTCCTTTTTCTCCCATCATCGTTCCGAACCCTTTTTTCTTGCCGAGTGATCCGAGCGTTCCTTTCAGTTTCATTTCCGGCATCGTGTCCGGGAGTTCCTCTCCCTTCCATTGCATCTTCAATATATCCACAATTTGCTCTCCCTGTTTTTCGGCGAGTTGCGCGCTCGGTGCATGGGGGAGACTTGCACAGTCCCCGACCACAAAAGCATCCGGGTGTCCGGGGATATGGTGATGTTCAGTGAGGATGATATGTTCGCTATCATCGTGTTCGACATCCAAATGGCGAGCGACACTTGCGGGTTGAACGCCTGCTGTCCAGATAACGGCATCGGACTTGATGCGATCGTCGTGGTTGTAAAGGGCGCCGTCGGCCACTCGGGTGATGTTGGAATTGCTGATGATATCGACGTCGTGTTTCTCGAACCAGGAGGTCACATAAGAGCTCAGTCTTCTCGGGAACATCGGTAAAATCGTTTCCCCGCGATCGAATAATTGCACAGATAGATCATGACGGCTTTCCCGAAGCTCTGCCGCCAGCTCCACGCCTGATAACCCGGCACCGACCACGGAGACACTGGACCGGGGAGGAAGGTTACTGATCGCTTCATATGTACGCCTCGTGTTCTCCATGCTTTGGATACTGAAGGTGTACTCTTTCGCGCCGGGAACACCGTGATATTTGTCTTCTGCTCCCAGCCCGATCACCAGTTTATCGTAGGCCAATGTCTCATTGCTTGCCTGATCAGTGGAGAGGGTGATGATTTTTTCATCAAGATCAATGCCATGGGCTGTTCCGAAATGGTGTCGGACATGTTTGGGAAAAGGTGCACGGATATCATGATCCGATTCTGTACCGGCAGCCAAAGCATAATATTCGGTTTTAAGACAATGGTACGGCAATTTGTCGACAAGAATGATTTCATAATCGTCGGGTAAGTCTTTGGGACCTAATTGCTGCATGACTTTCATTCCGCCATAGCCGCCGCCCAATATGACAAGTTTTTGCATATATGAGTGCCCCTTTGATGATAATGGGTGCGGAGGGGGTAGCTTTATAAAATATACCCAAATGCCCTCGCGGTTATCATGAATGGTTGTTATCGTAAAACACACTTCTTAAATTATAACGATTTTGTAAATAGAAGACAACACATACTAGAGGTGAGAAGTGGGAGGTGGGAGAAGAGACAAGCGGTTCTGTTGACGCAAGGAGCCAAAGACGCTACCATAAATGAGTGCAGCGTATCATACAAGCGTGATGGGAGTTTGTAACATGGAAGGTGAAAAAAATGTTTCCAATCGTCGAGTTCTGTGTGAGTAACTTGGCTAGCGGAACCCATCCTGTGCTGGAAGAATTGGAAAAGGACCCGGGCCTTGAAGTTGTCGAGTATGGCTGCCTCGGATTTTGCACAACTTGTGCCGATAACGACTATGCCCTTGTAGACGGTGAAGTTGTTACAGGTGCAGATAACGATGAGTTGCTCGCCAATATTTATTCTTTCATGGAAGAAAATGGCATGATATAGAGGAAAAGCACGTATGTTCCGGACAGACGTGCTTTTTTTGGCAGATTCCCCTGGTCCGGAAGTCAGACATCGGAAGTTCATAGGCATTTTCCGGCCTCTGGCCTCCGAACTCTGACCTCTGGAATAACACATACATTTAAGGCCCTCCGTATCTTTTAGCCCGGCGATCGGCCTTGACTTCATGGACGACAAAGATCGCGTGAACGGCTGCCGGAATCCAGAATAATAAGAGGAGAAAGAGATTAAGGATGGCTTGAAAGGGCTTGCCGACGACTAATAAAGCAACAGGCGGTAAAATAACACCTAATAAATAGAGCACGATAAACACCCCAGCTAATGATATAACCATATCTTATTCATGATTATTCCCGCTTATTCAGGATGGGCAAACCACAGTTTCGCGCAATTTTCGAGTATTTCCCGGGAAATAAGACAATAGAGCTTCATTGACGATCACTGTTTTTGCGCTATACTGTCAACAAGGAGGTAGTCATTATGGAGTTACCTTTTGAAAACACTTGGCCGTACGAGCGGATTCAGGATGATATTTATTTTAACGAATGCCCGCATTGTGGCGCTGAAAATGTGCTGACATATATGAAAAAGAAACAAATGAACAACGCAGTTGACGGGATAAAAACCCCTTTAATCATGCCCTGCTGCAATTATAAGATAACGATCGCATATGCTGATGACGATTATTTGTGGGCAACGGAACGTTTGCGAAAGTGAGGCATTCAGAAGTGAAGTTTACGAAAATGCATGGTCTTGGAAATAGTTATATATATGTTGACAGCTTCCGGGAATCATTGCCGAATGAGGAAAAGCTTCCTGCTTTGGCTGTCAAAGTCGCAGACCCTCACACCGGAATTGGCTCCGATGGGCTGATTCTCATATTGCCGTCTGAGATCGCAGATGTTCGTATGCGTGTATTTAATAACGACGGCTCGGAAGCAAAAAATTGCGGGAATGGTCTGCGTTGTGTAGCAAAATACGTTTATGAACATCGGTACGTTCAGAAAGAAGAATTCTCGATTGAAACCCTTGGGGGCATCGTCACTGCCAACGTTCATCCAAGTCGTACGGGAGAAGTCCATGAAGTTACCGTGGACATGGGGCTCCCGAAGCTCAAGCGAAAGGAAATGCCGATGCGCGGCGAGGGCGCCGCCCTTGATGAGCCTGTGATCGCTTCAACCGAACACGTCAATGGCACAGATTACACCTTTACGGCCGTTTCCATGGGAAATCCCCATGCCGTATTTTTCGTGGAGAATGTTGCTGAGGCTTCAGTAGAAACGGATGGACCAGTCGTGGAAAACGCTGATCTTTTTCCGGATGGAACGAATGTGGAATTTATTTCCATTATGAGCGAGACGGAAATGAACTTTGCGGTATGGGAGCGAGGCAGCGGTGTGACGCGTGCGTGTGGCACAGGCGCATGCGCAGCGGTCGTGGCGGCTGTATTGAACGGCAAAGCAAGTAAGGACAAAGATATCACCGTTCACTTGCCGGGCGGCGATTTACTGATTCGCTGGTCTTCAAGAGATGACCACGTGTGGATGAAAGGGCAGGCGGTCACCGTGTGCGAGGGCACTTACATGGATCATTGAGGATTTAAACAAACATTTGTTTAAGCCCGTTCCTGGTTGACGGAAATCGCTTTCAGTGGTATCTTTTAAGCAAGATGAACTGTTAAAACCTTATCCTCGTCCAATGCCCGGAGAGGTTCTAAGGTTAACAGCCAGTTTACTTCCGCGGAGTAAACTGGCTTTTTTTAGTTATTTTTTAGGGAGAGGTGGATGATTTATGGATTTTACATTGTCGGAAGAACAGAAAATGGTACAGAAAACAGTTCGTAACTTTGTTGACGATGAAATTATGCCCTACATCGGCGAGTGGGACGCGCGCGGTCATTTTGAACACAGTGTCCTGGATAAGATGGCTGAGCTTGGGCTTATGGGCATCTGCATTCCGGAGAAATACGGCGGAAGCGGCATGGATTACAATACGCTTGCCATCGTTTGCGAAGAGCTGGAGCGTGGTGATACCGCTTTTCGGACCGCAACGTCCGTCCACACCGGTTTGAACAGCATGACGATTTTGCAATGGGGCACGGAAGAGCAGAAACAAAAATACCTAACCCCTCTTGCTTCCGGGGAAAAAGTGGGCGCATTCGGACTCACGGAACCGAACGCAGGCTCCGATGTGGCCGCCATGAACAGTACGGCGGAAAAATACGGCGATTATTATATTCTGAATGGGTCCAAAACATGGATCTCATTGTGCGACATTGCTGATTATTTTCTCGTCTTTGCCTATACCGGCGACCGCTCCGGCAAACATGGCAATATTTCCGCCTTTATTGTTGAACGGGAGTGGGCTGGATTTAGCTCACAGGCGATCAAAGGCAAACTCGGCATTCGTGCGGGCAACACCGGTGAAATTTTCTTCGATGATATGAAAGTGCCGAAAGAAAATCTCCTCGGTGAAGAAGGAGAAGGCTTTAAGATCGCCATGTCCGCCCTTGATAACGGCCGCTTCACGGTCGCAGCAGGGGCTTGCGGCCTGATTATGGCCTCCCTGGAAGCCTCGGTCGCCTATTGCCATGAGCGCAAAACATTTGGCAAAGAAATCGGCAAGCACCAACTTGTCCAGCAAATGATTGCCAATATGGAAGCGGGCCTGCAGATGAGCCGTTTGCTCGTGTACAAAGCCGGCGAATTGAAAAACAAGGGTGTGCGCAATACCAGGGAAACGTCGCTGGCGAAATGGCAAGCCTGTAATTTTGCCAATGAAGCGGCCAATGATGCGGTGCAAGTTCACGGAGCGTACGGTTACTCGAATGAATACCCGGTGGAGCGTTACTTGCGAAACTCGAAGGCGCCGGTCATCTACGAGGGAACCAGGGAGATTCATACGATTATGCAGGCGAGCTACGCGCTCGGAATGACCGAGGATAAGCCATTAAGAAAAATGTTGCCGGCGTGGCCTTTTGAGGAATAGGTTTCTGTAGAAATGGAGGATAAAAATGGAAAATGCTTTAAAAGGAATAAAAGTGCTCGATCTTTCCCGCGTTTTGGCCGGCCCTTTGGGGACTATGCTTCTGGCCGACATGGGCGCCGACGTCTTGCGCGTGGAGCAACCCGGCGGCAGCGATGATATTCGCCATTGGTACCCATTCGTGGAAGGGGAGAGCACCTATTATATGGCCGCAAACCGGAATAAACGCTCGATGACGTTGAATTTAAAGACGGACCAGGGACGCTCCCTTTTTGAGGAACTTGTCAAAACCGCCGATGTTGTCGTGGAGAA
Source organism: Natribacillus halophilus (assembly GCF_900100185.1). Classification (GTDB taxonomy): domain Bacteria; phylum Bacillota; class Bacilli; order Bacillales; family Marinococcaceae; genus Natribacillus; species Natribacillus halophilus. The sequence goes on from NZ_FNEN01000019.1 coordinate 33,535, forward strand.
TTTTAAGACGGGGACACTGGACCGTCTCGGGCTTGGCTACGAGCGTTTGCAGACTATTAAACCGGATATTATCCTTTGCTCCATCACCGGTTACGGACAAACCGGCCCTATGCATAAACACCCCGGTTATGACCCGGTCATCCAGGCCGTCAGTGGTTTAATGGATGTGACCGGTGAAAAGGATGGAGAAGCCACACGGGTGGGCATACCCGTTTCTGACATTATGAGTTCCCATTACGTCGCCATTAGTATTTTGGGAGCCTTGCGGGTACGCGACCAGGAGCAAAAGGGGCAACATATCGATCTTTCCCTTTTGGATGTGCAAGTCAGCTCTATGGCAAACGTGGCTAGCAGTTATCTGTTAAAAGATCATGTCACAAAAAGAATCGGCAACGCCCACGGAAATATTACACCCTATGAAACATTTAAATGCGCTGATGATCCAATCATGATCGCGGCCGGCAATGACCGGATGTTCGCGCAAGTGGCGCATGTGTTGGGGCATCCGGAATGGGCGGAAGATGAGCGCTTTAAGACGAATCATGATCGTATCGAAAACCGTGACGAGCTCCGGTCATTGCTCGAATCCGTATTCGTTCAAAAAACCGCCGCGGAGTGGGAAGAACAGCTTACTGATCACGGGGTGCCGTGCGGTGCCGTGAACGACATCCAACAAGTGTTTGACCACCCCCAGGTGCAGCACCGTGAAATGGTGAAGACGGGTCAACATGAAAAATTAGGAGAAGTGGCATTCGTCCGGAATCCCATCCGCACCAACGGGGAAACGTTACCCATTGATAGTGCCCCGCCCATACTGGGGGCAAACACGGAGGAAATATTGACAGAAACCTTCGGTTTTGGTGAAGAACGTTTACAGGCACTCAAAAAAGAAGGTATCATTTAAGGTAGTTGAAGGAAATACGATCGGAGGCCGAAAATGATAACAGTTGAAAAGAAATGGACGAAAAAAAGCCATGACCGCGTGCTTGTCGTCGGTATAGATGCCGATCGTGATCAACTTCCGGGCGAGCTGGAAAAAGGCAACAAAACGTTCTTCACTGCATTGAACCGTGACTGGGAGAACGAAAGGATAGCGACCGAAAACGGAAAAATAACAACGCTGACTCTCATGGACGAAGGGGAAGACCTGCGGGGAGTAATCTTCGTCGGTCTTGGCAAAAGTGAAGAGCGCACGTTTCCGTCCTTGAAGGAAGCGTTTGGCGCTGCCATTAAAACCGTAAATGAGCAGAAAGAAACGAAGGTCGGCGTCTTGCTGGATACCTTTTGCAATGATTCGTTTTCTGTGTATACGGTAACCCAAGCCTTTGCTGATGCATCCTTAACCGCTTCCTATCGTTTTGATGTTTACAAAACAAAAACAGATGAGCCGCTGAACTATGATTACACCCTCTACACTGAGGAGGGGGAATCCCAGGCGATAAGAGAAGGCATTCATCATGGCCGTGCGCTTGGCCAGGGCGTTAATCTTGCGCGCACACTCGTCAATCTCCCTGCGAATGATTTAACCCCCGGTGCATTGGTCAATGAAGCAGAGGCGCTAGCGAACCGATATGATGACTTATCAGCGGAAATCCTCGACAAAGAGGAGCTGGAATCCCTGGGGATGCACGCGCTTCTGGCCGTGAACCGGGGATCGGACCAGTCGGCACACATGATCGTTTTGCGGTATCAAGGAGAGGAAACCTGGCATTCGCCATTGACCCTCGTCGGCAAAGGGATAACGTATGATTCCGGCGGCTATTCCATAAAGCCGGGGCATGGAATGAAAACGATGAAATCGGATATGGGCGGCGCGGGTGCTGTGCTCGGCGCCTTCGAAACGATCGGACGCATGCAACCGGAGAAAAACGTGATGGCTGTCATTCCCGTCACCGAAAACCTTATCAACGGATCAGCGATGAAACCGGGGGATGTGTTAAGCACATTTGATGGTCAGACGATTGAGGTAACCAATACAGATGCGGAAGGGCGATTGATCCTCGCGGATGGCGTTGCCTATGCCCGGCATCTGGGTGCGAGTCAAATCGTTGATGTATCAACACTTACCGGTTCATGCGTTGTGGCACTGGGTGATGTCATAACAGGAACGGTAGCCAACGACGACACGTTTTATAACGTGTTCTCGAAAAGCGCCGAAAAAGCAGGGGAACCCGTTTGGCGTTTTCCTACGCATCCGCGTTTCGAAGAAATGGTGCGTTCAAGTCATGTGGCCGATTTGGAAAATTCCCCCGGGCGCGAAGGAGGGGCGATTACCGCCGGACTTTTTATCAAGGCATTTGTTCACGATACCCCGTGGATCCATGCGGATGTCGCCGGCACTGCCTATCTCGAGCGCGAAACGCCGCATGGCCCTAAAGGGGGAACGGGTGTAATGGTACGTACGCTCGCGATGCTTGCGCACGAATAATATCTGTAAGGGAGTTATTTTCCATGGCCACTCAACATACGTGTTTTATAGCCGGGCATGCTAAACTTCCGCAAGGAATGGCGGCGAAAAGTGTCTTTGATTCGCTCACGATTACGGCGGAAGTGGACCGCAAATATGGGGTGATTCTCGAAGCTTCATGTACGCTGGCGACCGATCATGGTCGCCAATATATTCATGATCTTTTAAAAGGGATCAGTCTGCGGACTGAGTTGGCGGAAGCGGAAGCATTAATCGCCCGCCAGTATAAAGGAAAAGCGACCAACGCGTTGATTGCCGCCGTCCAGGATTTGTATCGCCAATACGAAGCCATGTTGGAAGGGAATGAGGAAGTATGAACGCACGTTATCAAAAAACGATGACCGGCGGGGAAGCAGTGGTCGAATGCATGCGCATTGAGGGTGTCGAGCGCGTGTTTACCGTGCCCGGCGAGAGTTTCCTTGCCGTGCTGGACGCTTTGGAGCATCAGGCATCGATCCGGCTCCTATCGAATCGGCACGAAGGCGGAGCCGGTTTTATGGCGGAAGGTTATGCAAAAGTGAGCGGAAAGCCAGGCGTTCTCATGGCGACACGGGGTGTGGGCGCGGCCAACGCCTCTATCGCGATACATACCGCTTATCAGGACTCCACGCCCCTCGTCGTTTTTCTCGGACAGGTTAAAAGAGGATTTCGTGGCCGCGAAGGATTCCAGGAAGTAGATTTCGCGCGCAATTTTAATGAAATGGTCAAATGGACGACAGAAATCAGTGATGCGGAACGGGTGCCGGAATTGGTGCAAAAAGCGTTTCGCGTCGCACAAAGCGGACGCCCGGGGCCTGTGCTCGTCTCTTTGCCCGAAGATATGCTGCGGGATGAGGCGTTGATGACATTTGGCCCTGCGGCTCATAAAGCAAGGCCTGTCCCTTCTTCTGTAGAAGCTGCTCAATTCCAGGCATTATTGGAGCGGGCAGAGCGTCCTGTGGTGATCGCGGGAGGCGGGGTGCTTTTAGCAGGGGCCGAGAAGGCTTTGCTTGATTTTGCTGAGAAGTTTGACATTCCGGTCATCGCCGGCTTTCGCAGGCAGGACTTTATGGACAATCATCATCCGGCATACGTGGGACACATGGGTTTAGGGGCGCCCCGATCGCTCGTGAACCATTTTCAGGAGGCGGATCTGGTGATTGCCCTGGGAACGAGATTGTCGGAGGCAACATCCCAGGATTATACGCTTCTGAATTGGGACCAGGCGCTCGTTCACGTTGATATTGATCCCAATACGCTCGGTAAGGTCTATCCTCCCGACCTCGGCATCGTTGCCGATTTAAAAATGGCATTGCAAACCTTTACGGAAAAGCCCATTCATCGTAAATGGACAGAGTGGCTGCAGACATGCAAGCAATCCTTTGATCACTTGGTGGAGAAGCCGGGAGATGATTCGATCTATAGCGCGGTGGTTGAATCTCTTTATGAGCGCTTACCTGCAGATGCTCTTCTCACCAATGATGCCGGCAATTATGCCACGTGGGTGAATGCCCGTTTTCGCTTGAAACGGCCACACTCGTTCATCGGTCCGACGAATGGGGCGATGGGATATGGACTGCCGGCTGCCATCGGTGCCAAAAACGCCGTGCCGGACCGCCTGGTCGTTGCCCTCTGCGGCGATGGCGGAGTGCTGATGACTTTCCAGGAAATTGAAACGTCCATACGTGCTGAATGTCCGGTCATCTGTGTGGTATTCAACAATAACATGTACGGGACGATCCGCATGCACCAGGAAATGCATTATCCGGAAAAAGTGATCGGAACCGATCTGGGCAGCATTGATTTTGCCAAGCTGGCCGAGGCGATGGGGGCTACCGGTTTGCACGCGGAAGATACGGAGGAATTCAGGACAGCTTTAGAAGCCGCCCTGCAATCAAGGCAGACGACCGTCATAGATGTAAAATGCGATGAAGAACCGTATGTTGCCTACCAAAAAACGATCGCAGACATGCGCGAGGTGTTTTAGTCATAGTTTAGGATAAATCGAAGGAGGCATTATCCATTGAAAATCGCTGTTCTTGGTGCTGGTCTAATGGGAAAAGAAGTGGCAAGAGATCTCGTCAAAAGTCCCGGGGTTGAAGCCGTTGCACTGACCGATATTGATATAAAACAAGTAGAACGCGCGAGTGCACAACTTGACTCTTCCCGTTTGGGCGGGTATCAACTGGATGCCAACAACTTTGCTGCATTATCTACTTTTATTGCCGATTATGATGTCGTCGTTAACGCCCTTTTTTACTCTTTTAATGTCACGGTAGCCAATGCAGCCATCGAAGCGGGTGTCCATTGTGTGGATTTGGGTGGACACATCGGCCATGTAACGGAACAAGTGCTCAAAAAGGATAAGGATGCCAAACAAAAAGGCGTGACGCTTATTCCCGATCTCGGGGTTGCGCCGGGGATGATCAATATTTTATCCGGACATGGTGTGAGCAAACTCGACCGGGCCCAATCGATTAAGTTATTCGTCGGCGGCATTCCTCTACGGCCGGAACCGCCACTGGAATATAATCATGTCTTTTCCATGGAAGGGGTCTTTGATCATTATACCGACCCTGCAACGATCATCCGTAACGGGAATAAGCAGTGTGTCGCCTCTTTGTCGGAAACAGAACCTATCTATTTTGATCAGTTCGGACCATTGGAGGCTTTCCACACTTCCGGCGGGACATCGACGTTGATTGGCTCTTACCCGAACTTGAACACATTGGAATATAAGACGATTCGTTACCCCGGCCATGCCGAAAAATTTAAGCTCCTTGTCGATTTGAACCTGACGGAAAGAGACTATGCCATCGATATAAATGGCCAGGAAGTCCGGCCTCGCGATGTTTTGCTGAAAGTGCTCGATCCCATCGTGGATTTGAAAGATAAAGAGGATGCTGTCCTCCTGCGTGTTATCGTGGAAGGCAGCAACGAAGGAAAGGCAAAGACATACACATATGAAATGACCACGTTCAAGGATCGCGACAGTCATATAACAGCAATGGCAAAAGCCACAGCCAATACGATTTCAGTGGTGGCACAAATGGTGGCAGCAGGGGAAATAACGAAACGAGGCGTCTATCCACCTGAGCAAATCGTGCCCGGAGACACTTATATAGAGGCGATGGCCAGGCGAGGGGTGCATATTATGGAATCTGTAATGGATTAGGCAGAGTTATTCGAAGTGATTTCAATACCATTTTGAATGATTTCTTCTACAATTCCAACGGTGATAGGGCGGTGGGAGTGGGGGGTTACAAGGTAAAGTCAAAGTAAAACGATTTTTAAGGGAATAAAAATCGCCTTTCTAAGACGAGCCCGAGGGAGATCACATCGCCCTCTCGGATTGGTTCGATCCCCGTCGTTCGAGGGATGACAACGTGATTCTTGGTCCCTCTCGGAGTGAGATACCCTGCCTTTGGGGTATAACAACACGATTCAAGTGTCATAAAGATCGGAGCGATCTCCGGTCCCTCGGACATCCGCGAATATATTTGGACTTTGACGGAACCGTGGCGCAGGGCGGCTTACTTCGTTTGCTCTGATTTCATCCCGGAGATGACGTATACTTCTCGGTCTGAATCGTAATTAAGTGCAAACGTCTCCTCAAAATAGGCTCTGTTTCCCGCGCCATCTTCAACGGAAGATGTTTTCATATGGACGATGGCCCCATCATTTTTAGCAGCGACCTCCACGCTATCGATGTCTCGGTGTAATAATGAATCAACCTCTATATAATCGTTAAAATCGTCGGGTTCCATTAAATGGGGGCGATGAAATTGGTTATAGATCTCCAGTGCCATGTCTTCGCTGTAATAATCCTGGAGGTCTTCCACCATATGCGCTCCGGTTTCTGTATCGATGTCGCCTTCATTATCACTCAAAAAATGCTGTGTCCACTCTTGTATGGCTTTTAGCGACTGAACAAGATCGTCCTTTTCTCCTGTGAAAACATCTTCGACAAGTGGTCTCGGTTTTTGGATCTGTGCTTCTTCCCCCGCTTGGTTGTCTGACTGGGCGGTGGCAGGTAAAGCCAGCACCGTAAACAGGAAAAGAATACAAAGAGATATGCTTTTCTCCATTTGCACAACCCCCTCTATATACATAGAATGCCAATCGGGAAGGCGTTTTATCCAAAAAAAACCGGGGCCTACCCCCGGCTTATTGCTTGATTAAATTCAGTTCAGCTAAATACTCTTCATAAGTGAGTTTTTTGTCGATGACTTTCTCAGGCGTGAATTCGATGATGCGATTGGCGATCGTTTGAATGAACTGGTGGTCATGGGATGAGAATAGAACGGAACCGTTAAAATCACTCAAGGCATTGTTGAGCGCGGTAATGGACTCGAGGTCCAAATGGTTCGTCGGTTCATCCAAAATCAACACATTGGCGCCGCTCAGCATCATTTTTGACAGCATGCAGCGCACTTTTTCGCCCCCGGAAAGAACCGGTGCCTTTTTCAGCGCTTCTTCGCCGCTGAACAGCATTCTTCCCAGGAAGCTGCGGATGAACGTTTCATTTTCATCATCGGAATATTGACGCAACCAGTCAACGAGATTTAAGTCAACGCCTTCAAAATAAGGGGAATTGTCTTTTGGAAAATAAGACTGGCTTGTGGTGACCCCCCATTTGTTGTAGCCTTCATCCGGCTCAAGTTCCCCGGCGAGAATGCGGAATAGTGTTGTTTTTGCCAGTTCCTGGTCACCGACAAACGCTACTTTTTCATTGGGTTCGAGTGTGAAGCTGACGTTGTCCAAAACTTTGTTTCCGTCAATCTTTTTGGAGAGCCCTTCGACGGTCAACAAATCATTGCCGATTTCCCGGTCGGGTTTAAAGGCAACATATGGCGTACGTCGTGATGACGGTTTAATGTCATCCAGCTGAATTTTTTCCAATGTTTTCTTTCTTGATGTCGCTTGCTTGGATTTGGATTTATTCGCGCTGAAACGTTCGATAAACGCTTTTAAGTCCTTGATCTTTTCTTCTTTTTTCTTGTTTTGTTCTTTGGCCATTTGGCGCGCCAGCTGGCTCGATTCATACCAGAAGTCGTAATTTCCGACATAGAGCTCGATTTTGCCGTAATCGATGTCGGCGATATGCGTACAGACGCTGTTTAGGAAATGGCGGTCGTGGGAAACGACGATGACCGTGTTCTCGAAATTGATCAAGAATTCCTGGAGCCATTGGATCGCCTTAATGTCCAGATCGTTCGTCGGCTCATCGAGCAGAAGGATGTCGGGATTTCCGAACAAGGCTTGCGCGAGCAGTACCTTGACCTTATCGGAACCGGCGATTTCCGACATCTTTTTGTGATGCAGATCATCTGTGACGCCGAGGCCATTCAGCAAGGAGGCGGCTTCATTGTCGGCATCATAACCGTTCAATTCCGCAAACTCCCCTTCAAGTTCAGCGGCGCGCATGCCATCTTCATCGGAGAAATCCGGTTTCATATAGATAGCGTTCTTTTCCTGCATGACTTCATAAAGGCGAGCGTGGCCCATGATCACCGTATCGAGCACTCCGTATTCTTCATACGCGTAGTGATCCTGCTTGAGAACGGCGAGCCGCTGGTTTTTGCCGATATGCACTTCTCCGGTCTGAGCTTCAATCTCTCCGGAAAGAATCTTCAAAAATGTCGATTTGCCGGAACCGTTTGCGCCGATTAATCCGTAACAATTACCGGGATTGAACTGGATATTGACTTCTTCAAAAAGTTTTTTATCACCGAAACGTAAAGCGATATTTTCGCAACTGATCAAAAGATATCGACCCTTTCTTATATGAAAATAACCAAAAAATGGTTGCGTGTTTTATGAGTAAACAGTCTGTTTTCCATCATAACACGTTTTTGGCTTTAATACACGTTCCTGAATGTGAACGGTGCACGGTTTCGTCAAAGTCCTAATATGACGTGGAGGAGATATCACTAGGTGGCAGATCTTTTGGTTTGGTGGCGCCATTGGCTGTAAGGATCGGTTGGATTATGGCTTCCCAGCTAATTGTTCGGGTCCACTTTCCAGGATAACTGTAATTTTTAACGCTTGCTTGCCCAGTCGATTTGTCCGTATAAGCGGCCTCTTTCGGATATTTTTTGGCCGATCGATGCTGGTTGTGTCCGAATGAGCCTCCTATTCGGACAATTTTAGATGACTACCCCCTTCTTATGTCCGAATGAATGCTCTATTCGTACAGTCTTCCCCGCTCATCCAGTGGATTTGTCCGAATGGACGACACGACAAGAAACACATATATAGGCTGGTGTTCATAAAATATTTGCATCAGATAACCTAAAGGATGTGTCTCTTTGGCTAATCATGAAAGGTATTACGTACGTGGAAATACTGCTGATGGACTTATTGATTACTTCCCGTCCAATCTCAATGGGGAAAAAGTGATTGCGCTGGAACATCCGTCCGAAACATTGAAAACGGCAGTCATGAAACAATTAATCAACAAGCTTGAAAAGAACGACCCGTTAGAAATTCTTTTAAGCCCCCATGGGTACGATTATCTGGATGGATTGATCATACGTGAAAAAGCCATCACTTTTGTTACTGACACGGTTCAGACCAAGGGTACATTAGAAGAAGCATTTGATCTGGGCACGTACGTGCCGGCTTCTTTGTCAAATGATTTCTTGGAGGCAGACAATAAGTATCAAGATAAAAAACAATCTGCATACAGCGATTTTGCAACAGGACTTCGCATCCATGACGACCTGGAGGATATTTATATCGCGGAAATGGATGTTGCAAAAGCGGAAACACTCACAGAGACATTCATTGTCAAGTTGCTTCAGGATGTTCAGAAAAAAGGGCGGACAGCACATGAATACCACCGTTTATTCGGTACAAATACTTCTGACGGCATTGTAAATGAAGTTCCGCATTTAAAGGGGAAATTTTCAAATGTTTATTATATTAAAGGGCGGGCAGGGACCGGCAAATCCACGTTCATGAAAAAAATTGGGGAGGCATGCAAGCAGCATGGTTTCGACGTTGAATTTTACCACTGCAGCTTTGATCCTGGAAGCATCGATATGCTGATTGTGCGCGATCTTGATTTTTGTATGTTTGACAGCACTGACCCCCATGAGTTTTTTCCTGACAGGGAGACAGAGGTAATAGTGGATCTTTATAAAGAGGCGGTAACCCCCGGAACAGATGAGAAGTATGCAGATGAAATCAATCAGGTCAATGGCGCTTATAAAGCTTATATGAAAAAAGGATTAAAGCATCTTGTTGCTGCGGGAACTTATCTGGAAATAATGGAAGATCAGTTTACATTTGATGAAACACAAGTAAGCGCGATCACAGAAGATTTGATGGCGTATATACAGTCTTAATCAGCATAAGGGAGGCCCTTTTGTAACTGGTTATAACGGTGTTATCAATACCAGTATTGTGGGGGCCTCCTCCAATACTGCGGTGTCCGCACTGTCCAATAGTTGTTCGCGGCGGCTATTGTTTGAAAATGAATCGCGATGACTTGTGATACGGCTATTAAACTGTCCGCATTTCTGGCATATACCGGACGTAACATTTGTCTGATCTCTTCGGAAGTCTGTGTAACCTCCACCCCATGTTGTGAGAGCTTAACTGCTAATTCAAATCCTTCTTCTGGCGTTTTTGTTTGCAACGTTTGCAGCTGATCATTCGACAAGCCGTTCACTTCCTTTGTATATTTTATATTTATATACATATGCGCTTGCAAACCGGCTAGAAGAAAATACATAAAAATAAGAAAAAACCCTCTGGATATAATAAAAACAAAAACCCCCGGCACATTTCACGCCGGGGGCAACATATTCCTTAGTACGTTTTCACGGTATTATAAAATGTATCTCTTTCCACGGGGGTTTTGTTTGCACCTTTAATCATGTGTACGAGTTCTTTTCGCGTGATTCCCTGTTCAGTCAATGCGCCGACAGAATGGGAGATCCGCTCTTCGATCAGCGTGCCGTGAATATCGCTGGAGCCGAACGTGAGCGCCATTTGCGTCAGTTGCGGGCCGATGTTAATCCAGTAAGCTTTAATGTGCGGGAAGTTGTCGAGCATCAGCCTGGAAATCGCGATCGTGCGCATATCATCAAATGAGGACGTGCGTCGTTCCAGTCCCGCTTTCTTTTTACGTGGCTGCATGGCCAGCGGGATAAAGACCATAAAGCCGTTGGTGCGATCTTGCAGCTGGCGGACGCGGTCCATATGGATTAAGCGCTCTTCGTACGTATCGATGGAGCCGTAAAGCATTGTTGCATGTGTTTTTAATCCCAGGTCATGGGCGATTTCATGGGCTTCCAGCCATTCGTCGGTACTTGCTTTTTCAGGGCTCATCTTCGCCCGGTAGCGCTCGGTGAGAATTTCGGCGCCCCCTCCGGGGAGCGTGTCAAGTCCGGCGTCGATCAATTCTTGCAGGACTTCCCGCATGGAAAGGCCGGCATGGCGGGCGAAGAATTCAATTTCCGCTGCCGTGTATGCTTTAACGGTTGCACTTGGATAATTCTTTTTCAGCGCGCGAACCGTATTTAAGTAATAGTCAAAAGGTACATCTGTGTTATGTCCGCCGACGATATGGAATTCACGTATGTTATCATTCCAGCGGTCGCTGACATATTTAAGCAACTCGGCCTCATCCATCGTATAAGCGCCTTCTTCGCCGGGCTTGCGCTTGAAACCGCAGAACGCACAGTTTGCTTCACACACATTCGTGGGATTAATATACATGTTTTCTATAAAATAAACGCTGTCGCCGTTTTTTCGCTCGTTGACTTCATTGGCCATCTGCGCGACGGTGAGCAAGTCGGCGGAGTTGTATAATGTCAGGCCATCTTCAATCGTCAGACGTTCTCCGTTCTGCACTTTTTCACGGATGGCTTGCAGCTCGGCATCTTGTATTAACGTAGCCATTTTAGTCCTCCTTAGATAGCTCGCGTAAATCTTATGTTGCCTTCTCCTATTATACATCCGAACAGGCCGCAGGGGAAGCAATCCATGAATATTCCACGTTTTTTAATTGAGAAATTGGGAATATGGACGTAAACGCTTTGCCTCCATGTTTATTTTAGGTTAAAATAGACAAATAAAGACAAAACGCAAAGGTAATGGAAAAAGTAGCAGGGAAGGTGAGTACGTGATGAATAATCTCGGTGTTATCGAGAGCCACAAGGAAGAAGATATAGAGCAGTTACGCACCAAAATGGTGGATGCAGCGAGTACATATGGGATGGAACATCCACTCGTACTGTATTACAGCCGCCAAATTGATCGGAAGCATACAGCTCTGTTGAAGAAATGAACGGTTTCCATATGCAGGAGGCAAGCGTCAGGGCATGTCTCCTGTATCATTTTTCAGGACGCTGGACTTTTAAACCGTTGTCATTTATGCTATCATTTAAATACTTCAACGTCGCTGTCTGACGTATGAAGCACATACATGAATGACACTTTCTTTAGCCTTTTAAAGTCGGAAGGAGGCAAATGAAGATGATCGAAATTACCGATGCCGCGATCACGAGGGTTAAAGCCATGAAGGAAGAAGAAGGCGATCCTTCCTTGATGTTAAGAGTCGGAGTCAAGGGCGGTGGCTGCAGTGGCCTATCATATGGGCTCGGATTCGATACGGACCAGAATGAAGATGATACCGTTATCGACAAGTCGGGCTTGGGCGTTCTCATTGATGGGGAGAGCAGGCCGGTTATTAACGGTCTCGTCATTGACTATAAAGAAAACATGATGGGTGGCGGATTTACCATGGATAATCCGAACGCTCTTTTATCGTGTGGGTGTGGGGCATCATTCCGAACGAAGGAAAATGTCGGCACCCCGGAAAATTGTTAAAACGAAAAAAGTCCGTATGCGGCACAAACCGTCATACGGACTTTTTTATCTCACTTCTCACTTCCCACCTCTCACCTCTAGAACATGTGCGTGCTATGCCCGGGTTGTAGGCGAGCGGAAGGATCCATATAGGACTTGGCATTACTTACAGCCGTCGGTGCTTCGCCAAATCCGGTGGCTATGAGCTTCACTTTGCCATCGAAGGAGGTAATATCTCCGACAGCATAGATCCCCTTGATGTTCGTTTCCATGCGGGAATTGACGATAACGGAGTTCTTTGTCGTATCGAGCCCCCACGTTTTAATGGGACCGAGGGAAGAGATGAACCCATAGTTCACGATCACGTTGTCGACGTCGACCACTTTTTG
>NZ_FNEN01000033.1 GCF_900100185.1 Natribacillus halophilus
AAGGGGATCTATGCTGTCGGAGATATTACCTCCTTCGATGGCAAAGTGAAGCTCATAGCCACCGGATTTGGCGAAGCACCGACGGCTGTAAGTAACGCTAAAGCTTATATGGACCCGAAATCCCGGCTTCAGCCTGGCCATAGTACGCATATGTTTTAGCATCCGCATTTAAATAAAATGAAAATATGAGAAAAAGGAGCGTTATCATTTGCGTTTACAAATGTACATTGATGGCAAATGGGTCGATGCTGGCGCCGGTGGAAAACGTGCCATTATTAACCCCTATAATCAAGAGACTATCGCGACAGTCGCGGAAGGTAATAAAGAAGATGCTTTGCAGGCCGTAGCTTCGGCCCGGAAAGCATTTGATGAAGGGGCTTGGACGAAAAAGCCGGCGAATGAACGCGGGGAGATTGTACATGAAATTGGGAGATTGATTCGTGCGTCACGTGAAGAACTCGCAGAGTTGGAAACATTGGACACCGGAAAAACGTACAGTGAAAGTCTCGATGATATGGATGATATCGCCAATGTCTTTATTTATTTTGCTGGCCTAGCGGATAAAGAGGGCGGTGAAATGATCGATAGCCCGATTCCGGGGTCAACAAGTAAGGTTATTCGTGAGCCTGTCGGTGTCTGTGGACTTATTACTCCGTGGAACTATCCGTTACTGCAAGCAGCTTGGAAATTAGCGCCGGCACTGGTAGCAGGGAACACATTAGTCATGAAGCCGAGCGAGATCACGCCACTTACGACAGTGAAAGTGTTCGAACTGTTTGAGCAAGCAGGTGTGCCTGCCGGTGTGGCGAACCTCGTACTCGGTCCCGGTAAGAGTGTAGGCGCGCATCTATCCGATAGCATGGATGTGGATTTGATATCCTTCACCGGTGGCGTCGAAACCGGGAAAAAAATCATGCAAGCAGCCAGTACGAATGTGAAAAAGATCGCTTTGGAACTAGGGGGCAAAAATCCAAACATTGTTTTTGCCGATGCTGACTTTGAGACAGCTGTTGACCAGGCACTAAATGCCGTTTTCTTCCACGCCGGTCAAGTCTGCTCGGCGGGTGCTCGTCTTCTTGTCGAAAGGCCCATCCATGACGCATTCGTCAATGCCCTTGTAAAGCGGGCTAAAAATATAAAACTTGGCAACGGTTTTGAGGAAGATACACAATCTGGGCCGCTCATCTCTGCCGAGCACCGAGATAAAGTAGAAACATACGTAAAGATTGGACAAGAAGAAGGGGCGACGCTTGCACTTGGTGGACGAAGACCGGAAGATGCTGATCTGCAGCAAGGGTTCTTTTATCTACCAACGATTTTTACCAATTGTACAGCAGAGATGCGCATCGTCCAGGAAGAAGTATTCGGACCGGTTCTTACCATTGAAACATTTAATTCAGAAGAAGATGCCATTGCTAAAGCGAATCACACCATCTATGGTTTAGCGGGCGCGACTTTTACGGAAGACATTGCCAAAGCTGAACGCGTTGCCGGTCAACTTCGCTTAGGTACCGTCTGGATTAATGATTTCCATCCTTACTTTGCGCAAGCCCCTTGGGGGGGTTATAAGCAATCGGGAATTGGGCGTGAACTTGGACGTGCCGGACTTGAAGAATATACAGAAACGAAGCATGTGTTCAGAAACACTACCCCCGTGCCATTGCATTGGTTTAAATAAAAAGGGTGATGAAACAACAGCATGAACATGGAAGTGAATCCATGTTAGAGGCCATATATTTGAAGTGCCAACGGCAATTAAACGTCATTTTATTGTGGTAAAACCCGTCGAGATTTATTCCGTTAAAAGTCGTAAAATCCACGGCTTTAAGTCTACGATACGCATGAGGGAAATAATGAGATTTATACAGCGAGCAATAAACAGCGTTCACGAGCGCCCCAAGCCGATGATCGGGATAAGTTGATCAAAGAAAGACGGGAATAATGAACGTGCTGAAACACCGACACTTACAACGTGCTGGTGTTTTTAAATGAGCATGTTTTTTTATTTACAGGGATCACATACTCGTTTACAATTTTATTAAAGCTGTAAAATAATTGTCATATAAGGGGTAAATATGTGCGGTTTTGTCGGACAAATTATGAATTTATCGAGTTATTCTGATAGTGCCAATTGGGGAAAAGAGATCTATCATCGTGGTCCCGATGATCAAGGCACCTATGTTGATGAATATATTCAGTTAGGTTTTCGCCGGTTAAGCATTCTGGACGTTGAATATGGCCAGCAACCGATGAGCGACCCAAGCGGTCGTTATCATTTGGTTTTTAATGGAGAAATTTATAACTTCATCGAGTTGAGAAAAGAACTTGAAGAGTCAGGTTTAACTTTTAATACCGGTTCTGATACTGAGGTGCTTCTTGCTCTCTATGCGACGGAAAAAGAAGCTGCGATACATAAATTGCGCGGAATGTTTGCATTTGTCATTTGGGACAAGGAGGAAAAAAGGTTATTTGCAGCACGGGATGCATTCGGCATTAAACCCTTCTACTACAATGAAACGGAAGAAGGACTGGGCTTTGCTTCGGAAGAAAAAAGTCTGTTTCAACCGGGAACAAGTACCCTTTCCCCTCAAGCATTACAAAATTATTTAACGTTTCAGTACGTCCCGGGAGAACGGTGTTTACTGGATGAAATGGAACAGTTAAAGCCCGGTCATTACATGATTAAGGAGCCGGGAAAATCCCCGGCGATTCATCAATATCAGCAACTGCGTTTTCAGCCGGATGGAAGCAAAACGCTCGCGTCATCCGTGAAACAAACGAGGGACGTTTTAGAGGATTCAGTGCAAAAACATATGCGAAGTGACGTTCCCGTCGGCGCCTTTTTATCCGGCGGGATTGATTCCACCAGTATCGTCGCGTTAGCCAAGAAGCATAATCCGGATTTGACCACCTTCACCGTAGGTTTTGAACGTGAAGGTTACAGCGAGATCGACTTGGCACAGGAAACCGCCGATCAATTGGGTGTCAAAAACATCCAGAAAGTGATAACGCCGGAAGAATTGATCCAGGAACTTCCCAATATTATCTGGCATATGGATGAGCCTGTCGCTGATCCTGCAGCTATACCGAACTATTTCGTCGCCAAAGAAGCAAGAAAACATGTCAAAGTAGTACTGTCCGGCGAAGGGGCAGATGAACTATTTGGCGGGTACAATATTTACAGGGAGCCCTTGGCGTTAAAAGGATTTGACTACATGCCGACCTTCTTGAAACGAGGGCTCAATCAGCTTGCCCAAGTATTTCCGGAAGGCATGAAAGGAAGGAGTTTTTTGCTTCGGGGCACGACCCCGTTGTCCGAGCGTTACGTCGGGAATGCGAAGATATTTGACGAGTCGGAGAAGAAGAAGATAATGATGCATCATAATAAAGCTAATGGGTTTACACAGCTGACGGAACGCTTTTACCAGGAAGCTGCTTCCTACGATCCAAGCACCCAAATGCAATATATTGACCTCCATACTTGGCTTCAGGGAGATATTTTGACGGTAGCCGACCGTATGACAATGGCTCATTCCCTGGAATTGCGTGTCCCTTTTTTGGATAAAGAAGTTTTCCGGGTAGCAAGTACCCTTCCCTCGCATGTAAAAATTGCCAGGGGAACCACCAAATATGTGCTCAGACAAGCTGTGAAAGATTTGCTGCCGGAGGTGGTCATAAATCGAAAAAAACTTGGTTTTCCCGTTCCTATCCGCCATTGGCTAAGAGACGAGCTTTATGACTGGGCAAGGCAAGTCATTCAAAACAGTCCTGTTGACCACTTGTTTAACAAACAAGAGATATGGAAACTTCTCGCACAACACGTTAGACAGGAACACGATCATAGCCGTAAACTTTGGACGATTCTTGTCTTTATGGTTTGGCACGATATTTATATGGAGCCCTCTCATGTCGTCGATGATGAAGAAGCATATAAAACGAACCTCCTTCAGAATCATGAGAAGCACCTGGAGAATGTTCCCGTTTAGGATAAACTGGGCGGGCGGCCAGTTTATTCTCTTTTATGTACCAATCAAAATGACAGGCAGGAGTTCCTTTCGATCGATCGGATGATTTAATGTTTACAAAAACGGTGATCAATGATAATCTTAATTTTGTCGGAAAAAAAGTACCCAAGCCTTTAGCGCCCGTAGCTCAATTGGATAGAGCATCTGACTTCGGATCAGAGGGCTAGGGGTTCGAGTCCTCTCGGGCGCGCCATTTACTAGAGGTTGGAAGTGAGAGGTTAGAAATTGGAGACGGGAAGTAGCTCAGCTTGGCAGAGCGCTTCGTTCGGGACGAAGAGGTCGCAGGTTCAAATCCTGTCTTCCCGACCATTGGTATGAAACGCGGGTGTAGTTTAATGGTAAAACTTCAGCCTTCCAAGCTGATAACGTGGGTTCGATTCCCATCACCCGCTCCATGTAATGGGCCTGTAGCTCAGTAGGTGAGAGCGCACGCCTGATAAGCGTGAGGTCGGTGGTTCGAGTCCACTCAGGCCCACCATTACATATAAAGAGAGATGTAATCGATTGCATTAGTGGACGAACATCGGTAAAATATAGTAAAACCTGTAAATTTTCCTAAAATTATTTTTACTACAACACCGATGGAAAATTAAGGGGATATACATAAGGGGGGAGAGTGGATGTCAAGACGCGTGTTGTCGACCTTTTTCCTGTCGTCAATGCTGGCCATGCTTGTGGCTTGTGCGGATGATAGTGATGTTGAAGAGTCGGAGGGTGATGATGGCGAAGCTGACGAGGAAGAGACTGAGGAAAGCGCAGATGCAGACGAGGAAGCTGAAGAGGGAGGCGATTTTCATTTAGCGAGAGGGGAAGATGCTACGTCTCTGGATCCGCATTTGTATACGGATATTGCTTCAATGTCTGTGGCTTTTAATTTTTATGAGACGCTTGTGGAAAGAGACGAAAATATGGAGATTCAACCTTTGCTCGCGGAAGATTATGAGCAAATTGATGAAAATACCTGGGAATTTAACCTCCGCGAAGATGTAGAGTTCCACGATGGTGAACCATTTAATGCCGAAGCGGTGGAGGTCAATCTGGAACGTTTATTTGATGAGGACATCGCGGCTCCGCGAGCGGACTATCTGGAAGCTATTTCAGATGTAGAAGCCATTGATGAGTATACGGTTGAAATCACAACTGATGAACCGTTCGCGCCTCTTCTCGGCCATTTAGCCCATAATGTAGGCAGCATGATCAGCCCTGCTGCTATCGAGGCGGACGCGAACGATGACCATAACCTGGAAATCGAGCCTGTCGGCACCGGTCCGTTCGAGTTTGCAGAGTGGGAGCAGGGAGATGAAATCGTCCTCGAGAGAAACGATGACTACTGGGGAGACAATGCTTATCTTGACAGCGTAACATTTGAAGTCGTGCCGGAGATTTCAACACGGCTAAGCATGCTGGAAAATAATGAAACTGACGCGGTGGAAACCGTCGAACCGGCAAACGCGCCGAGAGTAGAGGGGATGGACAATGCCGAATTATTTGCCTCTGACTCTTTTCTCATGATGTATCTCGGTATGCAAACGGAAAATGAGCCTCTGGACGATCCGGATGTAAGACGGGCCATCACGTTAGCGATCGATAATGACACGATTATCGACGGTATTTATGAAGGGTATGCCGAGCCGGCGAATGGCCCGATTAATGATCTCGTTTTCGGTCATGATCCGGATGCGGAGCCGACCCCTTATGATCCGGAAGAAGCGGAACAATTATTGGCTGATGCCGGATACGAAGACGGCGTGACGATCGAATTGCAAACGAGCGATACGAATGAGGTTAGTATTCAGATTTCCGAGGTTATCCAGGATATGCTGGGCGATGTTGGCATAGATGTTGAACTGGAGCAGATGGAATGGGGAGCTTACATGGATTATCTGGAGGAAGGTGAACAGGGCATGTACATTATGAGCTGGTCAGCGATCACCGTCGATGCCGATGCTACCATGATGTCACTCTTTCACAGCGATAGCCATGGAGCCGCCGGGAACCGAATGTTCTACGAAAATGAAGAAATGGATCAAGTGCTTGAAGAAGCAAGAGCAGAGATAGATGAAGATGAGCGAGAGCAACTCTATCACGATGCGTACGACATTCTTTCCGAAGATACGCCGATGCATTATATCGCGTTTCAACAGCAGATTGAAGCGGTCGGCGATCACGTAGAAGGATTTGACCGCTGGGCCAATTCACGTTATATCTTCGAAGATGTATACTTTACGGAAGAAACAGATAGCGGCGGATATTAATTTCCCGCGCATTATGGTAGGATGAAAAGCTTTAGAGGCAGCGGGGGAAAAAATAATTTTTTTCCCGCTGCCTCTTGTATGCATTTGTCGGGTGTGTTATATTATTAAAGGTGACGCTGAAAGGCGTCATGTACAAAATCTGGTGGCGATAGCGGAGAGGTCACACCCGTTCCCATGCCGAACACGGAAGTTAAGCTCTTCAGCGCCGATGGTATTTGGGCGGGGACGCCCTGATAGAGTAGGACGTCGCCAGGTTTATATATCGCGGGGTGGAGCAGTCAGGTAGCTCGTCGGGCTCATAACCCGGAGGCCGAAGGTTCGAATCCTTCCCCCGCAACCACTATTGTTTACGAAGTAAACATCAGTAGTGCTCTGGAGTGCAACCACCAATATACATTTTCGAGAAAACAAACCGCAGTGTTTGTTATTTTTTTGTCTCAAATGGAGTTCGCTGTGATATATTGATCGAACAACATAAGATCCAATTATGATAAGCTAGGACCATCACGTTACGCCAAAAGGGAGAACCATCATGAACGAGTTTGACCTCATCCGTAAAATTGACCAGCTCACGGCGGACAGCTCCGATGTCAAAATTGGGATCGGCGATGATGCAGCAGTCGTGCCGAATTTTAAAAATAAAGATGTGATCACCACTGTCGATACGCTTTGTGAAGGTATTCATTTTAAGCGTTCAACGTTACGTCTGTATGATATAGGATATAAAGCGTTAGCCGTTAATTTGAGTGATATCGCTGCGATGGGCGGGAAGCCTCGGTATTATCTCGTTTCGTTGGCGATCTCCTCTGATTGGGAGCAAGATGAACTGTTAGACATATACAGAGGGATGAATGACCTGGCTAATCACTATAATGTGATTTTAATCGGCGGGGATAGCGTGACATCGAAAAGTGGGCTCACCATCTCGATCACCGTACTAGGAGAGATAGAAACAGACCATTCACTTCTCAGAAGCAGTGCCAGAGAAGGAGATGTCGCCTTCGTTTCAGGCATTTTGGGAGAATCGCGGGCAGGTTTGGAGATTTTGTTAGAGCAGGATTTTAATGAAAGAAATAGGCTTACAATGGCCCATCAGCGCCCGGAGCCGCAAGTGATACTCGGACAGCTATTAAAGGATAGTGGATATCGCGTCTCTCTCAACGACATTAGCGACGGCCTATCCTCGGAAGTTTGGGAATTGGCGGAAGCGAGTCATGTATCTTTTTGTCTCAAAGAGGATAAAATTCCCATTAGCAAGGAAGCTGAAAAACTTTTCGGAAAACAAAAAGCCCTCGATTTTGCCTTGAACGGCGGTGAAGATTTTCAACTCGTGGGAACGGTCGAGAAATCAAAGTGGCCAGATATTGAAGCGGCTGCAAAAGAAAAAGGTCTTTCACTTACAGCTATCGGTACGGTCGAAGGAGGCTCGCCGTCAGTATTCATGCGACGGCAAAACGGTGAGAGAATTCCACTTAAGCAGGGCGGATATCGCCATCAATGAGGTGACACACATGTCTCAATATCAATTGCTGAGTCATTCTACAGAAGATACAGTCGACATTGGTGAACGTCTCGGTCAAAGCGCAGCGTCCGGTGATCTGTTTGCTCTGGATGGCGATCTCGGTGCAGGGAAGACGCATTTTAGCAAAGGACTTGCTAAAGGACTGGGTGTCAAGGAAATGGTGAATAGCCCGACGTTCACGATTTTGAAGGTGTACAATGGCCGTTTGCATTTTTATCATATAGATGCGTATCGTCTTGGTGAAGAAGATGTGGGGTTGGACGAATATATTGAAGGTGACGGAGTAACGGTTGTAGAATGGGCAAACAATATGGAACTGCCGGAGCAGCGGGTAAATATAACTTTCAAGCGTATCGACGAGCACGTGCGTGCGTTGTATGTTGACACGAAAGAACGTCGTTATGAGCAAATTTTCAAGGAGTTAACTGCACAATGATTTTGGCCATGGATACATCAACTTACGTTTTGGGTGTTGCATTAGGCGATAAAGAAGCCGTGAAAGCGGAATGGACGACGTATGAAAAGAAAAATCACTCATTAAGATTAATGCCTGGCATCGATCATGTTATGAAGAGTATCAACGTTGAACCTTCCGATTTATCGGGCATTGCTGTTACCACCGGGCCCGGTTCTTATACCGGCGTACGTATCGGCGTGTCTACGGCGAAAGCGATGGCAAGCGCGCTCCAAATCCCTATCTATGACGTTTCATCACTGGAAGCGCTCGCCAGCAATCGTCGGTTTGGCAATGGTCTTGTGTGCTCGTTTATTGATGCCCGCCGAGGGCAGGTGTACGCTGGTGTTTACGAAGCACGAGAAGGTGATCTGCAAGCAGTGTTTCAAGAGAAGCTGTGGCTGCTGGATGATTTATTGGCAGAATTAGCATCGAGGTCATTACCGGTTTATTTTTTAAGTTTGGATGTTGATCTTCATCGCGACAACATTCAACAAGCATTGGGATCAAAAGCGTCGTTTGGGGGAGCGACCGATAGTAGAATCAAACCCGCCGAGATTCTTCGGATCGCTTTGGATAAGCCTCCCGTTTCCAATGTTCATGCCCTTGTTCCCCGCTATTTGCAACTGGCAGAGGCCGAGAAGAATTGGCGAAAGGTGCAGGGAGATCATGAGTGAACAGTATAACATTCGTCCCATGATGATTAGCGACATTGAACAGGTGTTGGACGTTGAAAAAGAATCCTTTCGAATGCCCTGGATACGGCAAGCCTTTATCAATGAATTGGTGAAAAATTCTTTTGCCCATTACTTGGTTGCCAGCGATCAACAGAGAATCATCGGTTATTGTGGGGTTTGGATTGCGGTGGACGAGGCCCATATTACGAATATCGCCGTTTTATCCGCTTATAGAAATCAAGGCGTGGGGCGATCATTGTTAAAAGCAATCATCGCACAGGCGCTTAATTTTGGCGTTAAGACTTTGACCCTGGAGGTGCGCGAGAGTAATAGCATCGCGCAGCATTTTTATAGTGTGTTCGGATTTCAAAAAACCGGTGTCAAAAAAGGATATTATACGGATAATAGTGAAGATGCGTGGATTATGAGTTTGACTTTTTAAGCAGATAAGAAACCATCATGGCGGCTGAGCATACCGCCACCATCTATCATGAAAACAACTGATTTAGCGCAAAAAGTATAATCGTGACATATGTTGGTTATACTGATTGGTTTGCGCTGCTCCAATAATGGTTGTTTTCATACAAAAGTTATACTTTCTTATCCTGCATAAGTGCAACTAAGGCTTTCGCCAGGCTTGGCGATAAGCCAAGTTTTCTTTAAAGGAATGAGTAAAGATGCCCCGGATATTGGCTATAGAAACGAGCTGTGATGAAACCGCCGTGGCGATCGTCGAAGACGGTAAAAACATCATCTCTAATATCGTCGCCTCACAAATGGAGATTCATCAACGTTTTGGAGGGGTTGTCCCGGAAGTGGCTTCCAGACATCATGTGGAAAATATGACCATGGTCGTTGAAGAAGCTATGTCAGCGGCCAAGATGAGCTATAAAGATTTGGACGCGATTGCCGTTACCGAGGGACCGGGACTTGTCGGAGCGTTGCTCGTTGGGGTGAATACGGCAAAAGGGCTTGCCTATGCTCATGATCTCCCGTTACTTCCGGTCCATCATATTGGCGGACATATTCATGCAGCTCAACTTGTTGCTGAGGTAGAGTATCCAACCCTTGCGCTCGTCGTCTCCGGCGGGCACACCTCTCTCATTTATATGCCGAAAGAAGGTGTCTATGAAGGGGTCGGGGAAACGAGAGATGACGCGGTCGGAGAAGCTTATGACAAAGTGGCGCGAACGATTGGGCTTTCTTATCCCGGTGGCCCGGAGATCGATCGGCTCGCCGCGAAAGGGGAGGTGACGATTGATTTTCCGCGGGCGTGGTTGGAGGACGGCTCCTATGATTTTAGTTTCAGCGGTTTAAAATCAGCGGTATTGAATTATATCCATAATGCAAAGCAGCGGGGCGAAGAAGTTGTCCCGGAAAACGTGGCCGCTAGTTTTCAGGCCAGTGTGACGGATGTTTTGGTGGAACGCTCGCGCCGGGCAGCTTCCGAATATGACGTGAAACAATTCCTCGTCACCGGTGGAGTTGCTGCTAATAGGGAGCTTAGGTCATCGATGGAGAGTGAGTTCCCGGCTGAAGGAAACGTTGAATTGGTTATCCCCCCCCTTTCGTTATGCACGGACAATGCTGCAATGATTGGTGCTGCGGCGCAGATTGCCTGGAAGAAAGGACTGCGAGCCGGTTATGATTTAAACGGCGAGCCCGGGTTATTGCTGGGGTGATGTTTGGGGTGGGTTCGGCTCGGTTCGCCCCGCCCCGCATCCGATTAAAGCTGTTACCCGATCCTGGGCGCCATAATTAGGCCGATCCTTGCTGACAAGGTGTTAGTCTCGGGGTGGGACCGCGCTTCTTGTCCCTCTGGGAGTGTTACGCTCGGTCTTTGGGGTATGGGACCGCGCTTCTTGTCCCTCTGGGAGTGTTACGCTCGGTC
>NZ_FNEN01000017.1 GCF_900100185.1 Natribacillus halophilus
CTTTTGGCCAGACGTTCCAGGGAGGCGGCGTCGACTTGGTCGGTCCGCCCAAACGAGTAAATCACCTTCGCTTTCGCATATTTGGCCTTCGGATCCCATTCGTTGTGCGCCAGTTGCAGGTACGTGACTTGGCTACCATCTTTATTTGTGCGTTTCACTTTTCGTAAGTACATGCCTATATCATAGCACGTATATACCTGAAAGTAAAGATTAATTATCCACAAATGTGTGCCTATTAATAAGTGGGATTTTTACTCTGTCCACAGGGGATAAACGTTTGATATATCAGGATTCTGCATAAAAAAAGAGCACAAAATGTGCCCATGACTGTCGAAGACGAGTTAAAGAAGGCGCCTGTGGTATGGTCTTTGACACGAGCGAGGAGTTCGACAGCTTTGCTTCGATTACGGTCATAGCTCAAGTCATCGACGATTAACACATTATCGCAATTGGTTAACGGTTGAAGGTAGGTCTCAATGAGATGAACGCTAATCAAGACGAGAAATTTCCGCCAGTTGTACGTCGCGCGTTTCATCAAGTCGTACACCGAATCTTTATCCGGCGCATCCGGAAGATGCCGGAATCGGGCGTTCGATAAAGATTTTTCCCTTGCAACACGGGGGAAAAGATAAATTGCACAAGAACGAGTGCAGAAAACCCTTTTTCTTTATGGATATTGGATTGGTGCAAAAACGTACCAATTTTAGCCTGTTTGAAAAAGTTCGTCACGCGAGATTGTTGCTGGTTACCTTGGTCAGAATTTGGTATCATTGAAACCACAGAAAACATCCTTTCTTTGGTTTTGGTGTGGTACCTTTATTTTACCAAAGAACAGGGTGTTTTTTGCTTTTTTGGATAAAAAATCTGCCACAAATCCTGATTTTATAAGGGTTTACCTGTGATTTTTAGCTCCGAAAGTTGAGTTAAACAGCTGAAATAATTTGAAAATATAGTGGGCTTTTGTTCGGAAATAATGTGATCAGTTACAATAATGTTATATCAAAAACGGTGGTATAAGGTACATAGATTTTGAGAAAGCTTTAGATACATGCATACCGGCAATTATAGTGTAAAAATGAGTTGAAGAAAAAATACCAAAAACATTCGTTGTTAATAATATTCAAGGTGTTGATTTATAAACGTATTTGAAATATGATATATCAATAAGGAGTGTTATTTATGCCTAATGAAGAAAACTTTGACTTATCTATTGATATAAATTCGTACAAATCTTTGAGTGAACTTACTTTAGATAAATTAAGGGAAGCGATTGTAAGTGGTTTTTTTAAGCCTGGAGATCATCTGAAGGAACGAGAATTATCCAAGTTGTTAAACATCAGCACAACGCCTATTAAAGAAGCATTGAAAATATTAAGCTCAGAAGGTTTAGTCGAAACGGTGCCAAGAAAGGGCTCCTTTGTGTCTTCCATAGCAAATGTATCAATAGAAGAAGTTCTTTTAACTCGTGCAAATCTTGATGGTTTGTGTGCTAGGTTTGCTACTTTAAAATTTAACGATAATGAACTGTATGAGCTTGAACACATGATCACTGAAGCTGAAAAATCTATAAAAAGTGAAGATTATGAACGAATTGAGGAAATAAACACCGTTTTTCACGAAAAAATTCGCTATGGTGCCAAAAACCCTATGCTTCATACATTGTTGAACAACGTACTGTATTTCGATAGAGCATTTCGTAGGCGTGCTTTAAAACATACTGAAGAGATAAATACTGGATATGAAGAGCACAAACAAATTTTGGAAGCACTTAAAGAAAGGGATCAAGAGAAGGTTGAATTGTTGATGAAAAATCACATAGAGCGTACTGCCCAAAATGTATTAAGAATACTAGAAGAGAAAGATTATTCCTTTCAGAATGAATAAATACACAAAATGGGAAACCGAATATACCAAACGTTCTCTAATATTAGAGATTAAATTTGTAGATTTGAATGAGAATGTAGCATGAGAATGTTCTTTCCAACCTGGAAAATATGAGTGTAATTTGTTTTTAAAAGATATTTCATTGAAATTCAAGATATGTCCATGCCGAAGTAAATTAAAAAAAGCAGTTTAAATATATTGACATCAAAAAATGGTTAATGTATTATATTGATATATCAGATATCATATTTCAATAGGAGGTAAAAAATGAGCTTTGCAACACTTAAGCGTGCTTTGCAAGGTATCTCGGCGATTAATATTACACCATTCGCTCACGATACTCTAAAAGTGCGGGAAGATCTATTAAGGGAGAATATCCAATTTTTAAAAGACCATAATATGAATGTCATCGTGCCCAATGGAAACACAGGGGAATTTTATTCGTTGACATTAGAGGAGTCTCACAAAGTAAACAGCATAGTAATAGATGAGGTTCAAGGCCAGTGCCAAGTTGTGGCTGGGGTGGGTTATGATGAACAAACTGCTATTAATATGGCTCAAAGTGCTGAAGCATTAGGAGCAGATGGTGTGATGATACACCAACCCCCTCATCCATATATTTCAGGGGAAGGCTTAGTTGATTATTATGGTTCTATTGCACAATCGGTAAATATTGGGGTGGTTTTATACTTAAGGCAACCGTTATTGAGTGGGCAAGAGATTAATCAATTAAAGAAATATGAAAACATTGTAGGGGTGAAGCATGCTTACACCGACCTTCAAAAATTCGGAGAATTGGTAAAAACATTTAACGATTGGGATGCTGTATGGGTTTGTGGTAGCGCGGAAGCGTGGGCACCTTTCTATTATGCGGCTGGTGCAAAAGGGTTTACCTCAGGTCTGGTTAATGTTGAACCAGAGTTGTCTCGTAATCTATTAAAAGCATTAAATGACAATGATCGTGATCATGTCCTTGATCTTTGGTACAAAATCAAGCCTTTTGAGGACATGCGTAATGGAAGAAATAGTAGTTATAATGTAAGCGTTGTCAAGGAAGCGATGAAGTTAAAAGGGATGAACCCGGGGACCGTGAGACCTCCGATAAATGAACTGACGAAAGACAACAAAAGTGAAGTTAACAAGATTTTAGAAAATTGGGCTTCTACAGTAAGTACTCGTTCTTGAATATTTTTTAGATGATAAGTATCAACATGTAGTTATTGAGTATATATAGAAAGTAGGCCAATTATGCAAATAAAATCAATCTCGTTGTATCCGGTTGCTATTCCTAGGAATACTGGGTTTAAAAATCAACATGTAGTCGTAGAGGTGGTGACGAATGAAGCCATAAATGGTTATGGAGAAATGTCCGATTTTTCACATCTACCAAGGTATTCTGTAAATGTGAAGGATTTGGAATATGTTTTAAATGATCTTCTTGTCGGGGAGGATCCTTTCAACATTGAAAAAATAAATGCTACTCTTTCTGAAAATTTTCCAGAGGCTATGTATTACTACGAAAAAGGGAGCTTTATTCGTAATGGCGTGGACCAAGCTCTACATGATGTATGTGCTAAGTCGTTAGATATACCTCTATCCAGTTTATTGGGAGGGCGTATTAGGGAGAAAATTAAAGTTTGTTATCCGATATTTAGGCAGCGCTTTCAAGAAGAGATAGAAACAAATCTTCAAGTGATTGAAGAACAATTAAAACGAGGATTTGACACATATAGAATTTATGTTGGGAAAAATTTGGAAGCAGATGTGTTATTGTTTGAACGCATCGATCAGGAGTTTGGTGATAAAGTTCATATTAAATCTATTGACTTCAGTCATTTGTTGGATTGGAAAGAGGCCCTTCGGTTCACTGAACATTTAGAGAGATTTAATTTTGATTTGATAGAAAGTCCAGCTTTTCGTAATGATTTTCAGGGGCTTCATCATTACAAGATGAAAATAAAAAGACCAGTTAGTGAGCATGTCTGGAGTTTACACCAGCAATCTGAAATGATTAAGCATGACTCTGTAGATATTTTTAATGTTTGTCCCAGTTTTATTGGTGGTTTGAATCACACCAAAAAGATTATTTCGGCCTCTCAAATAGCTCGGAAAAGTGTCCTCTTGGGAACAACTCAAGAAATGTCGTTAGCCACTGCAGCTATTTCACAAATAGGAAGTAGTATTCAAAACTTAGATTATATTTCTGACCCTACTGGGCCAGCTCTTTACACTTCAGACGTGACAACTGAGCCAGTTCAATATGAGAACGGTTATCTTATTGTACCTGACCATTCCTTATCTGGTGTAGGTGTAAATGTTGATAAAAAGCGCATCGATGATAATGGTATTGAAAACTTATCTTGGGGGGATGTGACTGTCGATCAATTGCAGGACCGAACATCCACTTAGTATCAATAGATTTGTATTAAATATTTAAATATATATGTTTATTTTAACAACTGAAAGGATGAATTTTATGAAAATTACTCAAGTAGATTTGGTTCCATGCAAGACAGAAAGACGTTCAGGTGCGATAAGTAGACACGTTGTACTGAAAGTGTATACAGACGAGGATATAGTAGGGATTGGAGAATTTTCAGATCTGGGCATTTATCGATATATGATGCCTGATGTAGAGAATTTAAAAGTGGCTGTAAATAAACTTATGGTAGGAGAAGATCCTACTAAGATTGTATCCTTTCATAATAAAGTAAGCAAAGTGTTGAAATATTATGGCCACCATTCTATGCCTATTTATCCTCCGTATACTCTAGATTCTCAACTCGTAACAGCAATGGAAATGGCAATGTATGATATCACAGGGAAATACCTCAACACGCCCATTTACAATTTATTAGGTGGCAAAGTAAGAGATACTTTCGAAGTGACTTATCCTTTATTCTCTTGTAAAAATCCCGAAGATATTCCAGAACGACTGGATTATGTGCAAGAGTTATATGATCAGGGTTGGAATCGAATGCGTTATTATGTTGGGGAAGATTTAAAAGCAGATGAAAGATTTCTCCAAGAATTTCGAGATCGATTCGGTAAAAAAATTTCATTGAAATCGGTTGATTTCCAAAGAAAGATGTATTGGAAAGATACGCTTTACTGGATCGAAAGGTTTAAACCATTTGAATTTGAGATTGTAGAAAGTGTGACATTTGGTGAGGATTATGAAGGTATGAATGAGATCAGGAAAAGGACGGACATTCCGGTGAGTGAGCATATTTCTAGTTATGCCAATGCGCTCCGTATGATAGAAAGAGGGGCCATAGATATTTTTAATGTTTCAATTCAAATTGGTGGTATTCAAACAGCAATCAAGTTTTATAATTTAGCTGAAGCAGCAGGATTGAAATGTTTATTGAGTACAACTCAAGAAATGAGTATTGGTACTGCGGCTACAGCTCATATGGGATCAGTTATACCTGAATTACATTATGCTGGTGATGCCATTGGACCAGTGCTATATAAACAAGATGTTACAAAAGAACGTGTGATATATAAAGGTGCTACTATGTATTTGCCTGAAGGCCCAGGATTAGGGGTTAAGCTGGATAATGAAAAACTCAACGCAATTAAGAGTCCTCTCAATGAATGGGAAGAAAAAGGTTCACATTCTGGTGTAGTTGTTCAATAAAGGGAGTGAAAATATTTGATGCATGATCAATTAGAAAGTATAAACTTAGAAGATCTATTGAGAAATAAAAAACCACGAGAAAATTTTAACATCATCAAACTTGACGAGGGGAAATACGCTGTTAGAGTAGCCAAAATCCATGGACGTTTTCCATGGCATTCACATCCTCATGGAGATGAAGGGTGGTTAGTATGGGACGGGCATATGTCTATTACTACTGAAGGAGGTGATATAGAGTTAAAAAAAGGAGATTTCACGGTTATACCAAATGGGTTGCTCCATTCGCCAATTGCTCATATTGATAATACGATAGTAGTTATTTTTAATTTAACTCAACTTGGTATGAATTTGATGAATAAAGACGTTGATCTTGGAGGTTTTGAATTACCAACTGAGAGTCAATCTTAAATCTTAATTTATGATAAAAATTTCGGACAATTAAACCATCATTATATTACAAGGGGGTTTTAAAATGAAAGCAATGAAGGCCATTGGAGTATTGCTGTTGCCATTATTAGTAGCTTGTGGTGAGGGAACTGCAGGAGATACAGAAGAAGTTGATAGCTATCCTCAAGAGCCGGTAGAAATTAACATTCCGGCTAGCCCTGGCGGTGGAACGGATAACGGAGCTCGTCTACTTTCGCAGCATCTCCCGGAATATCTTGAGGAAGATGAAGATATCACAGTTATTAATGAAGATGGAGGAGGTGGAACATTGGCTTTTAACAATGTTCATACCTCAGAGCAAGAGGGACATGAATTATTTTATTGGCATCAAGCTGTACATTCTGGATATGTGACTGATCAGTTTGAAAGCCCCGCTACGGAACTAACACCTATTACAACTTTTGATGAATTAGGTCAAGTTTATGTGGTAAGCGCAGATTCTCCATGGGAAACACTTGAAGAATTTGTAGAAGATGCTAGTGAAAATCCAGGGGAATTGCAATTTGGGGCAGAAATGGGAGGTACAACTCACTTCATGGCTGCTATGCTTGAATTAGAAGCAGATATTGATCTTGATATCCAAGAGTCTGGAGATGAATCAGAGCGTATGAGCGCATTACTTGGAGGACAAATGGATATGGTAGTAACTGGTGTCGGTAATGCCATAGAATATGTGGAATCCGGAGATTTTGCAGCATTGGGTGTTTTATCTGAAGAACCAGATGAATTAGCTCCTGATATGCCAACCACTGTTGAGCAAGGGTACGATATTGAATTCTCTGCTGTTCAAACGTTGTTTGGTCCTCCAGATATGCCA
This sequence comes from Natribacillus halophilus, assembly GCF_900100185.1. Lineage (GTDB taxonomy): Bacteria > Bacillota > Bacilli > Bacillales > Marinococcaceae > Natribacillus > Natribacillus halophilus. Next base: position 6,792 of record NZ_FNEN01000017.1, read on the forward strand.
GATTACGCAGTGGATGCTGTTGATGAGGCAGTTAACGAAATGCTAGAGGATGAAGATATTATCTCCCAATTAGAAGACATTGGACATACTCCAGCACCTCAAAGTCATGAAGAAACAGTGCAGATGGTAGAGGAGGATTTAGAAGAATTTGAACAAATTGCAAATGAGCTTGGTATAACAGAATAAAATTTTATATTAATTGCTTAAATTGAGGCGGAATAAGGGTTTCCTTATTTTCGCCTCTCCCATAAAGGAGTGGGAACGATGAGTATAGCAGATCGTTATATAGGTCTTGTCTTACTTTTTATAGGAGGTATAGCAGTATATGTAGCAATGACAATGGAACATCCTACCTTTAATAATGATCCGGGTCCAACATTAATGTTGAATGTCGTAGGGGTTTTACTTATCATTTGTTCATTTGGACTCTTGCTTTTCCCTAAAACTAAAAAAGATGATAGCGAAGAAGAGAAGGATAAATCCAGTGATCAAGTTTTTACAAGAAAAAGAACACTTACAATGTTCATGTTATTTCTAGCCTTTATTGCATACGTTTTCTTATTGGACATATTAGGGTTTATTGTGGCCACTCTCCTTTTTTTAATGATTTCCGCCTGGCTCATTTCCGTGGAAAGAACTAGAACATTTTATTTTGTTACTCCAATATATTCAGTTGTAACATGCTTTGCAATCTATTATGTATTTCAAGATATTCTTGCCGTTTCATTACCATCAGGCGTCTTATTTTAAAAATATAGAAAGGATGAATTATGGTGGAAATATTTGAAGCGCTTGGTGAAGTTTTGACCTTACATTCACTATTGTTTTTGTTGGTCGGGTGTGTGGTAGGGATTTTATTTGGGGTTATTCCAGGATTAACAGCAACGATGGGTTTAGCCCTTATTTTACCATTTACATTCGCTCTAGAACCGACCCATGGTTTAATCTTATTGATGGGGATGTATGTAGGAGGAATTTCTGGTGGGTTGGTGGCTGCTACTTTGTTAGGGATTCCGGGTACACCTTCATCAATTGCCACAACTTTTGATGCATATCCTATGTCGAAAAATGGAGAGCCCGTGAGAGCAATGGGGATAGGAATAGGGGCATCGGTCATTGGCGGTACTGTTGGTTTCATTTTTCTTATCTTTTTGTCCCCTATTATTGCGCAATTTGCAGTACAACTCACTCCTGCTGATTTTGCTTCATTGATCTTACTATCACTGTCATTAATAGCGGTTTTATCAGCGGATAATATGATCAAAGGTATCACTGCTGGAGTTCTAGGAGTAGGGGTATCATTGGTTGGCTTTGCACCTATTGATGGTACAGCTCGTCTCACTTTTGGCTCAATACAAATGCAAGCAGGAGTAGAAATCCTACCGCTTATTATGGGTCTTTTTGCGGTAGCCATTATTCATTCGGAAGTACAGAATGATCAAGTCATAGAAGATATTAACTTGAAAGTGAAGGGAATGGCTGTTTCTTTAAAGGAAGTTGTTAAAAATAAATTTAACTTACTGCGATCAACTTTAATCGGTGTAGGTTTAGGAATACTCCCAGGTATGGGGAGTGGAGCCTCTAATCTAATTGCTTACGCACAAACCAAGCAATATTCAAGAAGTCCTGAAAAATTTGGGAAAGGGGTTCCAGAGGGCATCTACTCTGCTGAATCCTCGAATAACTCAGCACTTGGGGGGGCGTTAATCCCGATGTTAACATTGGGCATCCCAGGTGACGCTGTAACTGCGTTGCTTTTAGGGGGATTGATAATACATGGGATTCAGCCTGGGCCATTATTAATGGCAGAAAATCCTGAAATTGTAAATGTGGTTTATTGGGGGTTCTTTTTCTCTATTCTTTTAGTTTTTGTATTACAATTGTTAGGGTTACGTATATTTCCGAGAGTGTTGCTCATGCCAAAACAATACCTCTTTTCTTTTTTACTGGTCATGACAGTAGTAGGGACTTTCGCTATGAATCACCGTATGTTTGATGTTTGGGTAATGATTGTTTTCGGCATAATAGGCTACATTTTGATGAAAGCAAAATATCCACTGGCTCCTTTAGTGTTAGGTTTTGTTTTAGGACCGTTATTTGAAGACTATTTTAGAAGAGCCCTGATGGATATGGAGACTCCTGTAGGTTTCCTAACAAGCCCTTTATCTGCCATTTTTCTTATATTAACTGTGTCCGTTTTATTAATTACATTTATTCAAGAAATAAAGAAGACACAGACGAAGAGGAAGAAAAATTAACTTAAAGTTATATATTCTATATCAATGGGGGGGAATAAAACGTATGAGCAATATTAGGCTTGATAAATTAACTCGTCAACAGATCAATGAGATTACTCGGGATTCTATTGTTGTTCTACCAATTGGGGCTACGGAACAGCATGGGCCACACTTACCGTTATCTGTAGATAATTTAATAATAACTGAAGTTGCTAAAAGAGCATGTTTACAATTAAAAAATGAACTTCAAATATATTCAGCACCAGTTATTAATTATGGAAATTCGCATCACCACTTGCCTTATCCTGCCTTATCACTTTCGAGTGAAACAGTATTACAGGTTTTGAAAGATTTACTAAGGTCACTGGCAATTACTGGTTTTCAAAAAATCATGATTCTTAATTCTCACGGAGGTAACGACGAAGCTCTGAGAATAGCAACAAGAGACATTAGCAGAGAAGAGCAAATTTGTATTGGTGCAGCATCCTATTGGAGTCTTTCTTGGGATTCATTAGCAAATGCAGAGGCATTGTACAGCGGTAGAGTGCCTGGACATGCCGGGGGTTTTGAAACCTCCTTAATGCTTGCTCTTGCTCCTGAGGAAGTTCAATTAGACAATCTTCCGGATAAATGGAAACATGAAATTCCCCCCTCCCAAAAGCAAACGTCAAAACGATTGTTTATTCAAAAGCCAGGTCAAAGTGTTGGGAAGGAAGGGATTAGTGATGATGCAAGCCAAGCCTCTAAAGATAAAGGCGAACAATTCCTTGAAATTATTGTAAAAGATGTTTGTCACTCTATTAAACTATTCAACAATCAGTGTATAAAAGAGTAATGAATTGAGTTTAAATATAAATAATCAATACACTCATTCGAAGTAATTAAATATACATAGTTAGGAGACCAAAACATGATAATCGAAGAGATTAAAGTATTCCCATATCAAGCTCATAGGGTATATAAAACGATCACAGCAGATTTAGGTGGGGTACCCAAAGACAAGAATGGCATAGATGTTTCTAATTTTTATCTTGTAGAAATGACGACAAATGAAGGGTATAAAGGATATGGTGAAGTATCTGATGTACCTGACTACATGACTCTACCTAAAAAAGCCCATTTAAATGCCAAGTCACTAGAGAAGTATTTATCTAATCAGTTTATGGGGATGAATGTTTGGAACTTTGAGGAAATACTTTCTCATTTCCCGCATAAAGAGACAGTGGACAAGAGAACAGATGGTACAGTGTATGATATTTTAGGGTGTGGAATTGACAACGCATTACTGGATCTATTAGGAAAAAAATTAAAAACACCTGTCTATAATTTATTAGGAGGCAAGAAAAGGGAATCAGTGCCTGTATCTTGGGTTGTATATATTCGAGATATTTCATTATTGGAAGATGAAATTCGTAAAAAAGTTTATGAAGGGTTTAAGGCCTTCAAATTAAAGGTAGGGCTTGATGAACATGATGATGAGGAACGCTTACGTATTATTAGGGAAGTTGCTGGTGATCAAGCTACTATTAAATTAGACGCTAACTCTGGTTGGACTTATGATCAAGCCGTTCAAAATTTAAAAAGACTTAAGAAATATAACCCTGATGGAGTGGAAACGCCCATTGCTTATTTAGATGTAGAAGGAAAGGCTAAATTGAGAAAGCAAATAGATATTCCCATCATTGAGCATGCCCATGATCTGTCTTTTGCCTTTGATTTGGTGTCTCATCGGGCGGTAGATGTATTTAATTTATCAACGGTTGGATCGGGAGGGATTTGGAAATCAAAGAAAATAATGACAATTGCTGAAGGAGAAGGAGTGCCGTGCCTACTTGGTAGCACAATAGAAACTGGATTGGGGACAGCGGCGCAATTGCAACTTGGAGCTAATAGTGATTTACTTACATGGCCTTCTGATTTAGTTGGCCCAAAAATGTACACTGAAGAATTCATTACATTACCTCATCAATGGAAAGACAATCAGATATTAATTCCCCAAGGAGGTGGTTTAGGTGTAATTCCTGAACTGAATAAATAAAAATAGAACAATAACATGGAAAGGTTAACTTAAATGTAAACTTTACCAAATGTAAACAGAGGTTTGATCTTTAAAAATTATTTACACTCGATAACTTTAGTAATTTTGAATAATAAGGGAGTAGATATGCATATGACTAATGTTTACGAAGCCTACAGTGTCATTAACGGGAAGCAGCAAGATGGAGGAGCAACAACGATTTACAATCCTTCAAATCTATCCGAACATGTCGGTATTCTTCATGATGTTTCTAGTCCTGTCGTCGAAGAAGCGACGGAAGCAGCTAAACACGCTCAACAAGCATGGGCTTCCCTGTCCGGATTGAAAAAAGGGGCCACGTTAGAAAATTTGGCTGTAAAATTAGAAGAAAACAAAGAGGATATCGCTACCTTGGCCAGCTCTGAAATGGGGAAACCGATCAAGGAAATGAAAGGCGAAGTGGCCAGGGGCGTCCAATTGTTACGCTATTACGCCGCTGAAGGGAGTCGTTCGGATGGGGATGTTATCCCTGCTGCGGATCCTCAAGTCCACCAGTATTCCAAACGAGTGCCCCTCGGTGTCGTAGGGGTGATTACCCCTTGGAATTTTCCTGTTGCAATCCCTATCTGGAAAATAGCACCTGCTTTGATTTGTGGGAATGCTGTTGTTTGGAAACCGGCCAAACAAGCAGCCCTTACAGCATCCAAAATCATGGATGTTTTCCAAGAGGTGTTACCCGCCGGACTGATCAATATGCTGATTGGTTCAGGCAGCCAACTAGGGAATACACTCCTCGAAAAAGCGACCATTGATGCCTTGAGCTTTACCGGATCGACAGCGACGGGTCTGCATGCAGCGGCGATTTGTGCCTCTCGCAACATTAAATATCAAACCGAAATGGGCGGCAAAAATGTGGCCGTTGTCCTTGACGATGCGGATCTCGATAAAACCGTCTCGGCTATCCTCAGTGGAACCTTCACATCCGCCGGTCAAAAATGCACGGCCAGCAGTCGAATCGTGGCGGAGAAAACCATTATGCCGGCCTTAAAAGATAAACTGAAGACAGCCGTAGCGGAGCTACGCGTTGGAGAAGCGCTTGATGAGCAAAATTTCCTTGGACCGGTGTCTTCCAAAGACCAATATGAAAAGGTCAACGGCTACATTTCATTAGCCAAAAAAGAAGCCAATGTTGTGGCAGAAACGGAGACCATCGCAAGTGATCAAGAAGGCTATTATATCCAACCGCTTATCGTAGAAGGCGTGGACGCAAACCACACGTTAGCTCAGGAGGAAGTGTTCGGACCCTTTGCGGTTCTTTTGGAAGCGGAAGATTTTGATGAAGCTATTGATATCGCTAACCACACGGATTACGGCTTGAGTGCCTCCATTTTCACCAATGATTTGAGCCGTTCTCATCAATTCCTTGAGCGTTCGGAGGCCGGGATGGTTCGGGTCAACCTCGAAACAGCGGGCGTTGAATTTCAAGCGCCTTTCGGAGGTATGAAAATGTCCAGTTCTCATACAAGGGAACAAGGTCAGGCGGCATTGGAATTCTACAGTGAAACAAAGACATGCGCGATTAAACACAATGGATAACAGGTAAATCACCACCGATGATTTATATCATCGGTGGTTTATAGCTATTATTCTCTACCTATTCGAGCGGTTCGAACTGTTGCTCCTAATAATTCGGTTATAAATGGTAGACCTCGCAGAATCAAATCCTTATCTTTGGTCCCCATCTATTAATGAGGAATTCTCTTCGAGTTTTTGACAAGCTTATAAAATGTTGTTTTCTTAACATTGGATTGTTCCCTCATCCTTGCATACTGTTCAACTCAGCTTTGACAGTCATGGGCCCCATATTTCGCGCCCGTTCAAGCGCCCAATTTTATTTTTTAGCAGGAATTTGGCCATCTTGTATCAAAGTGCATAAGGAAGCCAAATTTTGAGGTGATCCCTGTGACTGAATCCATGGAAGACATACCGGCCTTTCAATCGGTGCGCCTCGGCTCCACCCCGGTGATTCGTCAATTGATTGAAGAAACGGGGATCATTGAACACATTGATAAACGTTCTCCTGTCAAAAAGGAAGACTGCAATGTGCCCGTGGGCACACGGATCGCTGCTTTGATCATCAACCAATTGTCCGATCGTAAACCCCTTTTCAAGGTCGAAGAGTTCTATGAAAAACAAGATGTTGAATTGCTGTTCGGCCCAGGCGTCACCGCGCGTGATTTCAATGATGATGCGCTGGGACGAGCCTTAGACGCCCTCTATCACGCCGGGCTTGAAAAGGTTTGTATGCACAGCATCCAAGGGGTGCAAGCCTGCATGAATCTCTCATGGGAAGGGATTCACGCGGATACCACTTCCTTTGTGTATACAGGCGCGCCCAAAAACGACCCCGATGATGATTTATTAAAAATCGTCCGTGGCCACACCAAAGACCACCGCCCGGATGTCCCGCAGATTAAATTCGGGTTGGCCACATCACCGGAGGGCGCCCCCATCTATGCCGATGTCTTAAACGGCAATCAGGATGATAAAATATGGAACGCGAAAGTCATGAAAGCTCTGAGACGCTGGTACGAGCCGGATCAGTTGGAGCAAGCGATTTTTATCGCGGACAGCGCATTGGTTACCGAAGACAATTTAAAAACCGTCCAAGGCAACGAGGAGCAACCGGCGTTTCAATTTATATCCCGATTGCCGGAAAATTTTAAAGTGGTCCAAACACTGAAGGAAAAAGCCTTGGAGAACGATGAATGGGAAGATATTGGTCGCTTTGTCAACCGCAAAGGGGCTGCGTCTTATCACATCTATCCCGCCAAAGAGAAACTACATGGAAAAACCTACCGGTTTCTGGTTGTTCAATCCGATGAAATGGATGGTCGGCAGAAAAAGAAGATCGACAATCGAAGGCGAAAAGCAGCGATGGTAAAAAGAGCAAAAAGAGCTGGAAAGCCGGGATTTTGCTTGTGAGGCCGATGCCGAGACTGCACTTGCCGACTTTCTCAAGCACCATCGCAAAGGTTATCATACGTTTGAAGGCACCGTTATTCGTGAAGAGATGCCGGACAAACGCGAGAAACGCGGGCGCCCCAAAAAAGGGGAAGTGCCGTCTCCGCCGGTCACTGTCTATCGCGTCCAATTAAAGCTGCAATCACCGTCGGAAGACACCCTCAGACAGCTTCGCAAAGAAGCGTCCATCTTTATCCTAGTCACCAATGCAGGGAACGACACGGCCTCTGACGTGGATCTATTGAAAGGCTATAAAGGCCAGCAAACCGTGGAAAATCGCTTCCGGTTTCTCAAAGACCCCTTTTTTGTCCGGCGGCTTTTCCTGGAAAAGCCCCACCGCGTCGAAGCTTTTGCTTATGTCATGATGATGGGTATGATGATCTATGCCCTGTTCGAATACCTCATTCGCCAAAGCATGGAAACGGAAGACGAGCCCTTGAACTTGATGGGAGGCGGTGGCCGTAGAAGCCTTCGCCCGACAGGCGAAGCTGTCTTGGAACTGCTGGATACCGTCGATATTGTTCACATGGAGATCGGCGGTCAACGCCGACGGTTGTTTCCGGACAACCAAGAGCCACAGTTGGACCGAATCCTCGGTTTGTTAGGAATGGATCGGAGCGTGTATACGACACCGATAACCTCAAAAGTTGCCGAAATCAATAGCCAGTAATGAGGAATCGGATGTCGCCCCCGCGAAATCTGGGTTAAAAGATAAAGGGTTGTTCGCTTAAACCGTGAAGATTTAACTGAGGAGCAACAGGGGCATTTGAAACATTGGGGATCTGTTTCTCTCCAACATTAGTCCAAGCGTTTCGATTACATCAAAAACTGCAGATGTTGTATCATGTGATGATCTTGAAGATGATCTCGATCATTTGGTGGCAGGGGGAGAGGAAGTCGTCACCTCTTCTCTGAAACCGTTTGATGATCTACTCGATGCATTTGAAATAGGTTGACGGAAATCCTTCATTTGGCAATGTATTTTTAGAAAAATTAACATTTATTCAAGAAGGTAATCTTAAGGTGAACCTTGTACGATAAATTATTTACACAGAAAAGGATGTATACATTTTAAAAAAGAAATGCAAACGATCTTTAGAATTAATCGTCTCGGAACAACAAGGGGAACGACAAGATGAACTTAATGCTTAGATATGGTTGTACGACTAGCGTTCTTTGCTATGCGATATTGTATCTCTTGTCTTTTTTTATAGGTAAGGGATGGATGTTGCAGCTGATGTCCATGAGCGGAATGATGGCGTTGCTCTTCGTCCTGTTCCTGCTAAAACCCAAGAATAGCCCGGTTCCTTATTTTTTGACTATCGCTTCAATATTTATCGGTTATATCACATTAGGCAACGAGTTGTGGCTGCAACTATGGGAAGGTGTACGGGAGATGAGCAGTATCATATTGCTGCTCCTCATTATCCCGATGATTAGTTGGGTGCTCCATGAAGAAAATTATATTGAAGCTTTAATCGGTTCTGCCAAAAATCTTTTAAAAACGAGCAGGCGGTTCTACACCGGTTTAATGTTTATCACCCAATTTGTTGCCTATTTTCTTTTGTTTAGTGCCATTCCAGTACTCTTTCAATTTATTCAGGTATTGTTGAGCAACAAAAAAGGAGAAGACTGGGAGTATTTTAAAGGTACCGCTTTATTGCGAGGTTTCGGGCTTAGCACGATTTGGGTGATCAGTATTCCCAGCGTCGTGTTCATTATTGAAAGTACAGGCGCATCATTAGGTTTTACATTAATGCAAGGTTTTTTTATATCCATTTGTGGGATTTTGTTGTCGCTCTTGTTTATGACCATCCATGAAAAAAGAAGTGGATTGGATTATACAGGAGGTATTCTGCAAGAGCTGCACAAAAAAATGCCCGTGGATGAAACGAATTACCATCATATCTTAACGCGTGAATTTGCGTTATTGTTCTTCACTCTTTTCGGTCCAGTATTAGTAATCAACCATTTTCTGGACTGGGGATTATTGATGATTATTTCCATGTGTGTTCTCGTTTGGTCTTGTTTTTATTATTTAATAAAAAAGAAGTGGCGTCGTGTAAGGAATCATTTTAGTCAATATTTGAAAATGGGGATCTCCCAGAAATCACAGGAACTGGGGATTATGCTCTCGGCCGGTATGTTGATTAACGTCGTTCATGCCTCTGGAGGTGGGATATGGGCCGTTGATATGATTATTAATATATCGGAATCGACCTTTCTCCATATGTTCTGGCTGCTACCATTCCTAGTCATTTTTTTAGGATTTATCGGACTTGGCCCATTAACGGTTATGGTTCTTGTCGGTGGTATCTTTCAGGGTATTGCCTTACCTTATCCCCCCGAATTAATTGTGCTCAGCTTGACGCTGGGAAGTGCGATTACGGTCTTTTTATCTCCGTCTATCTTGCCGGTAATCGTCTTAAGTCAAGCCAATCAGTTGGCATTGTGGAAAAATGGATTAAAGTTTAATTTGGTTTATTCGTCGTTTTTTTACATTTTGGTGCAATTTTATTTGTTGGTGATACTTTGGTTATGGTGAATTTTGGATTTTAAAATAACGAGCTAAGTACGAAAAAAAGTCGCTTAATTCGATAGCTTTCATCCTCTCTAAAATTAATGATTGCTGCTCGATGTAATATTCGATAGGATCGCTGTAGCGACGCCGGGGTCACCTAATATTTACATAGTTTATTTTTCCTCGAGCAGATACATACGTGGTTTTGAGTGCTCAATGATGTTATAGTCAACCAATTTAACAATTTCCGTTGCCATTTGAGCGCATCTCAATACAAAGCGGGTTCCAGCTATCGCCGGAACCCGCATCATGTAAGTTTTTAACTGGAGCTTCCTACCGGACTCGAACCGGTGACCTCATCCTTACCATTGATGGGAAGGGGTTTAAAATCGTTTTTGAACATTTTACCGTATCACTATAAAAGAAGCATTAACCCTTGATATAAGGGGATATTTTTGGGCCTCTTAAAATCAATAAAAATCGTATTGTGCCAAAAAATGATCCAGTTTCGAATGTTTTGGTGCCAAATCTGTGCCGCCAATGTTTATTGATAATTTAGTTCTTCACTGGGTGAAAGTTTATTTACTTTGAAATAAATTTCTATACAGAAACCAGCTGTTACTGTGTAGTTGAAAAAAAGTCGCGACGTTTGTAAAAAAGATGCGATGTTTAAAATAAAGTCTGCTGTTTATAAAAAAGTTGCGAAGCTTTGCTTTACGCCTTTGGCTTTGATTGTCTAAAGGGGTTTCTTATGGTAAAAGTAAAATAAGTTTATACCGCAATCGGGCATTTGCTAAATAGAAATATCTCGCTAATACACGATTTTTGAAGAAAAGGGAATAAATCAAATTAACTTGATCTATTGCAAGCACTTATGATACTATTTCATTAATCAACAATTTTTAATGAAAGGAGTGGATGATTTTGAAGGTAGTATCACACGTTGATGATCTCTCCATCAATACTTTAGAGAAGTATGAACATACGTTCAAGGCTTTAGCTGATAAAAAACGATTGCATTTACTTCATCTGTTGAGCAGAAGAGGAAAGACATGTGTCTGCCACCTTACGGAAGAGTTGGATATGAGCCAATCGAAGCTGTCATACCATCTAAAAATACTGATGGATGCTAACCTTTTAGTGAGGGAAACCAAAGGGACATGGAGTTATTATGAGATTAATGAAGGTGAAATGGATCGGGTACTCTCAGATGAATTATGTTGTGTGTTTAAACCTGGATTCAATAAGTGTTAGTAACTTTTTGAATCCAATATACCAAAAAAAATTGATGATAGAGGAGATGTATGTATGACCAACGTGCACATCGGGTTAAACGTGAAAGATTTAGAGAAGAGTAAAGCCTTTTATGAAAATATGCTTGGGATTACGCCTGCAAAGGAAAAACACGATTATATTAAGTTCCTAACGGCTGATCCAAATTTGAACTTAACTTTAACACCAACAGAACAAGTGGAAGGAAATCATATTAACCATTTAGGCGTACAATTGGAGAGCAAAGATGAAGTGACCAAACATAAAGAAAGGCTTGAAAAAGTTGGGTTCTTTGCCCGCGAAGAAATGGATACAACATGTTGCTACGCCGTTCAAGATAAGTTTTGGGTAACGGATCCTGATGGGAACGAGTGGGAATATTTTTATACAAAAAATGATGTAGAAGAAAATAAAGATGCATGTTGCGCAGGTTAGTATTCCATGCACTTTTAATTAATCATGAAGGCGGCCACTGGCTGCCTTTAATAGGGTATATACTATACTTTTCGAGAAAGAAACACTTGATATCGTAAGGGAGAACGCATACGTTGATTTCAATCATTTTAGCATCTGCTATATTTATCATTACGCTCGTCTTGGTCATATGGCAACCTAAAAACCTTGATATTGGTTGGTCTGCTTGTGGTGGTGCCATTGTTGCACTACTTCTCGGTGTTGTTTCGTTTGGCGATGTCCTTGAAGTTACAAGCATTGTTTGGAATGCCACCTTAACGTTTGTTGCTGTTATCATTATTTCTTTGATTTTAGATGAGATAGGCTTTTTCGAATGGTCGGCATTACATATGACTCGTACAGCCAAAGGTAATGCCGTTCTCATGTTTGTCTATGTTTGTATTTTAGGTTCAATTGTCGCTGCATTTTTCGCCAATGACGGTGCGGCTTTAATTCTAACGCCTATCGTTTTAGCCATGGTTCGCTCTTTGAATTTTAACGAAACGATGGTGTTTCCATTTATTATAGCGAGTGGTTTTATTGCCGACGCCACCTCGTTACCGCTCATTGTGAGTAACTTAGTCAACATTGTTTCGGCGGACTTCTTCGGGATCGGATTTATTGAATATGCTACACGAATGATTGTTCCTAACTTCTTTTCATTAGTGGCCAGTATTCTTGTTTTGTATCTATACTTTAGAAAGAGCATTCCAAAACGATACGATTATGAAAAACTGCAAAAGCCTGTCACAGCCATTAAAGATGAAAAAATGTTTCGGATTTCGTGGCTTGTTTTAGCAGTATTATTAATTGGTTATCTCGTTAGTGAGTTCCTACATATTCCTGTATCCATTGTTGCGGGAATGATTGCCCTTATCTTTTTGGGGATTGCCAGCAAGAGCCCTGCTGTCGCTACACGCTCCGTCCTCAAAGGTGCACCATGGAACATTGTCTTTTTCTCGGTTGGGATGTATGTTGTCGTGTTTGGTCTGCAAAATGTCGGATTAACGGATGTTCTAGCTTCAGGACTTGAATATGTTGCTGAGCAAGGTGTTTTTGCGGCAACAATGGGCATGGGCTTTTTAGCAGCTATTTTGTCGTCGATTATGAACAATATGCCAACGGTCATGATCAATGCCATAGCGATTGATACGACAGCTGCAACTGGATTGATGAAAGAAGCAATGGTTTATGCAAATGTGGTCGGTTCAGATCTCGGGCCAAAAATTACGCCCATTGGTTCGTTGGCAACGTTATTGTGGTTACACGTCCTTACGCAAAAAGGCGTCAAGATTTCCTGGTGGACGTACTTTAAGACAGGCATTGTCATTACATTACCCGTCTTATTTATTACCTTACTCGGCCTCTATCTCTGGTTAATGCTCATTAGTTAAAGAAAAGGAGAGAACCCATCATGTCGAAAAAAACGATCTATTTTATTTGTACAGGGAACTCATGCCGCAGCCAAATGGCCGAAGGATGGGCCAAACATTATTTAGGTAAGGAATGGAATGTGTATAGTTCAGGTGTCGAAGCTCATGGTTTAAACGAAAATGCAATAAAAGCAATGAGCGAGGTCAATATAGATATTTCTAATCAAACATCAGATGTGATTGATACGAACTTATGGAACGACGTTGATATGATTGTGACCCTTTGCGGTGATGCGGCGGATCGTTGTCCGATGACACCGCCGCGTATTCGCCGTGAACATTGGGGTTTTAATGATCCGACGAAAGCTGAAGGATCGGCCGAAGAGAAGTGGCGTGCATTTCAACGGGTACGTGATGAGATTGGTCAACGCATTCAACAATTTGCGAAAACAACATGATAAAAAGCTTAGGTTATTCAACAATACTGGGCAATAGGAGATCTTGGCTTATTAAAGAACTGGAGAGAAAAGTGGAATATTGCCCGGCTTATGTATAAGAATTCTTGTTGAAATAATTCGTTGACAATGTTCACAATTACACGATATTATGTAGTTGTGAATCGGAGGTGAAAAAGTGGAAACAGATATTAAAAACACTTGTACACCCAAACCTCAATTAACCGATCGCCCGTTACTAGAAGGTGAAGAGGCAGAAGGATTGAGCGATACTTTTAAAATACTTGCTAATGCAACCCGACTTCGAATACTTCATGCATTGGTTCGAAACCCAAATACGTCTGTAACAGAGCTGTCGGAACAAGTAGGTATGAAACCCCAAGCAATATCTAATCAGCTTCAACGCTTGGTTGATAAAGGGGTTGTACGTCCATTACGTGAAGGAAACTTCATTCATTATCAAATTGTTGATACCTGTGTAATTATTCTTTTAGATCGCGGATGGTGCTTAACCGAAGACTTACCAAACTAAAGGGTACTTTAAGTTTGTTAAAGTATCTTTGAAAATTAAACAATTACACTATACAATGTAATTGTTTAATTAGCTAATTTCATTTAGGGAGTAGATTCATAATGGAAAAATGTGCACGCCCTAGCTGTAACTGTCTTGCTGGTGATAACAAAACAATAGTTGAGGGAAAAGTATATTGCTGTGAATACTGCGCAAATGGAAATCATTGTACGGACGAAACATGCACTTGTGAGCCTTGCGATGCGAAAAAGCTGGTTGATTTTACGTATTCAAAATATGGGCTTCCCATTCTCAGGAAGCCTTATTTTATGTAACAAAAAGAGATTGGAGACGATAAAATGATTCCAACGATATTAACGGCTATTGCAGTTTATATAGCCACAGGTATTGATTACTTGATTATATTAATTCTTCTATTTTCGCAAATAAAGAAAGGTCAAATGAAACATATTTGGATTGGGCAATATTTAGGCACGGTAATTATCTTATTGGTGAGTCTGTTAGCAGCTTATGGCGTCAATCTCATTCCTCAACAATGGATTGTAGGCTTACTTGGGCTTTTACCAATTTATTTAGGGGCTAGAGTATGGATCAAGGGGGAAGATGATGAAGATGAAGGTAATATCTTATCTATTTTATCTTCCGATCGATTTAAACAACTGTATTTAACGGTCACCTTTATTGTATTGGCTTCTAGTGCAGATGATTTTTCCATTTATATCCCCTATTTCACAACATTAAATGCAATTGAAATACCAGTTGTACTACTTGTTTTCCTTAGCATGGTTGGTGTCTTATGTTATATCAGCTATCGCTTAGCTTCTATGAACTATGTATCGGAGAAAATTGAGAAGTATGAACGTTGGATTGTTCCGATCGTGTTTATAGGGTTAGGTTTATATATTATGTATGCGAATGGCACAATTAACACTTTAATTTCCTTTTTATAAAGTACTAATTCTTTATTGGTTGGAGGATTTCTATGCTATACGATGTCATTTATAGTTGGCGGAGGCCAATCGGGGTTAGCAATGGGTGCAGGAAACACAGGTGTTCAAATTGCTGCAGAACTAAGTAAAACCCATACTGTTTTGCTTGCGAAAAGTAAACCGATTAAATTACCTCAAAGCATTGCAGGAAAAAGTTTTATTTTGGTGGTTTGAGTTTTTAAGGCTGTCTAAAGTAAAGTCTGAATCAAATCTGGGGAAGTTTCTTCAAAAAAGAGATCCAATTATAGGGGATGATTATAAGGTTGTTAAGAAGTATGTAAGGATTTATGGGCGGGTAACATGTAAATGACGGTCAAGTAAACTTTGAGGGTCAATCGTCTCCAAAGAAAGTATCATCAATTATTTGGGCAACGAGTTATCGTAATGATTATTCATGGATTAACATTGATGGAGTGATCAATAAACACGGCAAACCTATGCGGAAGAAGTTCATTCCGAACGAACTTTACATTTCTAAATAGAAAGAGGGATTAAAATGACCGTCAATAAATATAAATTATCCGTTCAAGGCATGACTTGCATGGATTGTGAGGAACATGTAACGAAGGCGCTAAAACAAGCTGGAGCCAAAAATGTGTCAGCTGATTTTCGGGGAGACGAAGCGGTTTTTGAACTAAGCGAAGATCGAATCGATGAGGCTAAACAAAATATTGTACAAACCGGCTATTACCCCGGTGAAGAAGAAATTCAAACCGCTGAAGATTGTGTGGCCTTCAACCGGGTAGACGATTATGATCTTCTGATTATTGGTTCAGGTGGTGCTGCCTTTTCAGCCGCGATCACAGCCAGTGAAAACGGTGCGAAAGTGGCCATGGTAGAACGCAGAACCGTCGGAGGAACCTGTGTCAATATCGGTTGTGTCCCGTCGAAAACCATGCTTCGTGCCGGTAAAATCAACGGATTGGCAAAGAGCAATCCATTTACCGGGTTACAAACAAGCACCGGGGATGCAGACCTTGCCGAATTGACTGCACAAAAAGATAAATTGATCAGTCAAATGCGTCAGGAAAAATATATCGACCTGATCGACGAATATGGGTTTGATCTGATTCGGGGTGAAGCCTCGTTTATCGACGAAAAAACGGTACAAGTGAATGGAGAGCACATCACAGCCAAAAGCTTTTTAATTGCAACAGGGGCAAATCCGGCCGTTCCAGATATTCCGGGATTGAAAGACATCGATTATTTAACGAGCACGACAGCCCTTGAGTTGAAAGGCGTGCCCAAACGTCTTGCCGTAATCGGTTCCGGTTATATCGCCGCGGAATTGGGCCAAATGTTTCACAATCTCGGAACAGAAGTGACCCTTATGCAAAGGAGTGAGCGTTTGTTCAAAACGTATGATCCGGAGGTTTCCGACGCCATCGATGAAGCCTTAACGGAGCAGGGGCTCAACCTGATCACTGGCGTCACTTATCAAAAAGTCGAGCAAAATGGTGATACCAAAAGCGTGACGATTGAAGTGAACGGCGAGCAACAAGTCATCGAAGCCGATCAGGTATTGGTAGCAACAGGCAGAAAGCCAAACACAGAGGGCTTAAAACTGGAAGCAGCCAGTGTGAAAACAGGAAAAAAAGGGGAAGTACTGACCAACGAATTTTTGCAAACGACTAATGATCGCATTTATGCCGCAGGGGATGTGACACTCGGCCCACAATTCGTGTATGTTGCGGCTTACGAAGGGGGTATGGCCGCGGGCAACGCACTGGGTGTGGCCACACGAAAAATCGATCTTCGCTTTGTGCCCGGGGTAACATTTACGAATCCGTCGATTGCGACAGTCGGCCTAACCGAACAACAAGCCAAGGAAAAGGGTTACAATGTGAAAACTTCAGCTCTACCATTGGACGCTGTACCGAGGGCATTGGTCAACCACGAAACAACCGGGTTATATAAACTTGTCGTCGATGCCGGAACTCGGAAATTGATCGGGGCTCATATCGTCAGTGAAAATGCCGAGGATGTCATTTTTGCGGCGACGTTAGCGGTGCAATTCGGATTGACTATTGATGACCTTACGAATAGCTTTGCGCCTTATTTAACCATGGCCGAAGGATTGAAACTCGCAGCCTTGACCATTGATAAGGATGTGTCAAAATTATCTTGTTGTGCAGGTTGAACGCCATCTCATTTGGAAAAATATGGCTTATTCACCTTTCTCGAAAAAGGTGAATAAGAAGCGGCAATGTGAAATATTTGAAAGAATGGGGGTAAAGGAGTTGAGGAAACGGTCGCTATATTTTTCGTCTGTGCTTCAAGGCATCACGCTGATGATATCTACCTATCCACAGAAGTTTCCCATTGAAGAAATAAAAGCACAGATTATTCATGAGTATTGCAGATCACCTAGCGTATAAAATAGATAATTGAACCTAACAACAGTTCAATTAACGAAGCGCGATAAAAGTTTTTCACCACATTTTTAAACTTGATATGCCGCATTTTTATCCCTATAGATTTCATGTCTCCATATTTTCTACACATTTACTTGGTACATTGCCACTATGGAAAAGGAGGAACTATAAAATGAAGAAAAAAATCATGATAGGGTCCGTTTCCCTGGTAACAGCTTTTGCATTAGCTGCATGTGGCAATGGTGATGAAGATCCATTGCCAGATGAAGGGATGGATTCCGGTTCGGATAACAGTATGGAAGATATGGGTGAAGAGATGCCCGATCACGACGATATGGATGGCATGGAAATGGACGATAACATGCACGAAGACATGGATCATTCCAGCTCTGGTGAAGTTCCGAATGATTTAGAGGAAGAAGAAAATCCAACTTTTGAAGTGGGAAGTCAAGCAATGGTGGAAGGCGGTCATATGGAAGAAATGGAAGGTGCTGAGGCTACCATCGTAGGGGCTTATGATACGACTGCCTACATTGTTTCTTACGACCCAACCACCGGCGGAGAAAGAGTAGAAAATCATGAATGGGTGGTTCATGAAGAAATCGAAGAAGCCGAGGAGGAAACATTTGAACCGGGAACAGAAGTCACATTAGAAGCCGATCATATGGACGGCATGGAAGGAGCCACAGCGGAGATTGATGAAGCTGAAGAAACGACGATCTATATGATTGATTACACACCGACGGACGGTGGAGAAGAAGTTGAAAATCATAAATGGGTCACAGAAGATGAACTAACAGATGTTGAATAAAAGAAGTCAATATGGCTACCTTCTAACTGATTAGTAAATGGAGAAATATCAGATGATGTTATAAGCTATATCCTGCAAATGAACAGGATATATAATGTCATTATGTATGGATGAAAAATAGAAAACAATATTGATTAGCCCTTATCCCATCATTCCATGTCCATTGATCCGATAAGGGCATTTTTGTAACTATCGTTTCAATGAGAAAGAAGCAAAAAAAGTTTTCTCAACTTCATAAAAACTACATATTTAATGGATAAACCATTAAGGACACCGCACACTAGCTAGTGAATGCAAATTATGTGTCATAAGAAAGGAGTGCCAAGGTTAATGAATTATCAAGAGTGTATCCAAGCATGTTTAGAATGCATGGAACAGTGCAATCGGTGTTTTGATGATTGCCTCAAAGAAGACGACGTCCAAATGATGGCGGAGTGCATTCGTTTGAACCGAGAATGTGCCGATGTCTGTGCGTTTGCCGTTAAGGCCATGCAAACAAACAGCCGTTTTGCTAAGCAGATCTGTGAATTGTGCGCTGACATCTGTCAGGCTTGTGGCGATGAATGTGCGAAGCATGAGCACGCCCAGCACTGCCAAGATTGCGCGGAAGCTTGTCATCGGTGCGCAAAAATTTGCCGAGAGATGGCGGCTGCATAATTTCTTCGGCCCTGAGGCGGTTCTTATCCGCCTTCAGGGTTTCTTTTTATGAGAAGATAGGACACTCTACATCCGTGTTTTCGTCAAAAAATGATCATATTTTACATGCCCATTCTTCACATCAACTACATATTTACTAGATAAACTTCACATATAGCACTTCTTGGGAGGAGCAAAAGTGGCTGAACGTATACTTATTGTGGATGACGAGCGAAAAATGCGACAGTTGATTGGACTTTATCTGACAAATGCAGGCTATGAACTTGAGGAAGCAAGCTCCGGAATAGAAGCGATACATAAGGCAACCGCTCAACCTTACGATGCCATTATTTTGGATATTATGATGCCGCAGACAGACGGTTGGGATGTATGTGAACGCCTACGTATGGAAGAGTCCAATATAGGTATTCTGATGTTAACAGCGAGAACAGAAGTGGGAGATCGGGTTAAGGGGCTTGATCTTGGGGCGGATGATTATCTTGTAAAACCGTTCGCTCCAGAGGAACTCGTCGCACGTGTAAAAGCATTGCTCCGGCGTAAATCCAGCTCTGTAAACGAGGATCCAGTAGGGATAACAGCTGGGGCATTATTTATTCAACCGGATCGGCTCGAGGTTAAGGTGGCGGGCCAATCCGTTGATTTAACCCCAAAAGAATTTAACATTTTATATTTATTAGCTTCCCGTCCGGAACGCGTGTATACAAGAGAAAATATCATCGAGCAGATTTGGACAATGGATCGTGAATGGCACGATCCTCGCACGATCGACACTCATATCAAAAATATCCGAACCAAATTGAAAAAGGCTGGTCTGACATTTAATCCAATGAAGACCGTGTGGGGAGTGGGATACACTTTTAATACAACGGAAGGAAAATAGCCGATGAATAGGATTTTTTATAAGCTTAGTGGATCAATTATGATTTTGTTTCTCATCGTCCTGCTTCCGTTAGGGTATGTCATGATCCAAATTTTCACCAATTATAATGAAGTCCATTTGTACGAAGAAACGGAGGAAATGGCTTCCCAATATGCCACCCTCCTTGCTGTGGTCGATGATCCTGACATCGAACCTCTTGTCCAATCGATGGATCGGGAGACAGCACGAAAGATGGTCATTATTGATCCAAATGGAAATGTTGTAGAAGATTCCGGGATCCATGGGTTTCATCCCTCTGATCATTCAACATCGCAGGGAGAGGCAGGAAAATTTATAGACCCAAACGATCGTCAAGAATATATTTATGCTGGCGAACGAGTGCAGAATGACGATATTGGAGAGGTCTTTATTTTTTCACCTTCAGATCTCATGGATGAGTCAGCCATTCAAGTACAGCACGCGCTGCTTCTATCAGGGGTTGGAGCCCTTCTTCTTGCCTTTGGTTTTACGTTTATTGCCTCCAGAGAGTTTTCAACGCCTCTACAGGAGATGGAAAGGGCGGCAAACCAAATGGCCATGGGGGATTTAGATGTGGAAGTCCCAGTGAAAACAAAAGATGAGTTGGGGTCGCTCTCCCATTCCATGAATGAGTTGGCGCGTGAACTAAAAAGATATCGGAGCAACAGGCAAGCTTTTTTTTCGGACGTGTCCCATGAATTACGGACGCCACTGTCTTATGTCCAGGGGTATTGTGATGCACTAAAAAGAGAGCTTTATCAGGACGAAACCGAAAGACAACAGTTTGTCGATATTATTCATGAAGAAGCCCACCGCATGAATCGACTGATCCATGATTTATTTGAATTATCCCGAATGGAAGAAGAACGTTTTCCCTTGAACCTTGAGCTCGTTCATATCGAAGACGTTATCAGACGAGCAAAAGCAAAAATAGTTACCGAAGCTAAGAAAAAGAACAATACCATAAAGGTTGATATGGAAGCAAAACTTCCAATGATTGTAGCTGATAGCTTCCGTCTAGAACAGATCTTCACAAATTTGCTTCAAAACGCGGTGAGTTATACGGGAAATGGGCATGTTTGGATCGAGGCATCCATGAAAGGCAGGGACATCGAAGT
Organism: Natribacillus halophilus; assembly: GCF_900100185.1. Lineage (GTDB taxonomy): Bacteria > Bacillota > Bacilli > Bacillales > Marinococcaceae > Natribacillus > Natribacillus halophilus. The sequence continues at coordinate 27,524 of NZ_FNEN01000017.1, forward strand.
AAAAATTGCAGATACGGGAAGGGGTATCGCTCCTGAAGATCTCCCCTACATTTTTGAGCGTTTCTATCGGGCTGAAAAGTCCAGAGCACGTGATTTTGGGGGGACAGGTTTAGGGCTTGCCATCGTGAAACAATTAACGGAACTCCAATATGGAAGCATTCAGGTGAAAAGTGTTCCTGGAAAAGGGACTACATTTACGCTACGTTTTCCAGAAGCAAAGGAGGGCGATGAATGACTAGAAGGGATTGGTGGATTGCTTCGTTGTTAATCGCCATCGGCTTGCACTGTTTGGTGATGTCCGGCATTATATCGGCTTCAGCCGATGTTCCTTCTTATCTCCAACTCCTTTTTCAAATCTGTTTCTGGATGGGGATCCCATTATTAGTAGGTGTAATGATCTACATCATCATTTCATTCATAAGCAAACGGAAAGGAAGAAAAACATGAGATCGTTAGTGTTGTATCTTGCAAGTTTATCAGCAGTAGGAGTACTCATGAGTGGGTGTCAAACCGAAGCTCAAGAAGAGGTTGAATTTACACATATACATGGGCTTGGCTTCACAGAAGATGGGGAGCAGGCATATATTCCAGCACATGATGGGTTGCGCGTCTATGAGGACGGAACATGGAAGACTGTGGAGGATGGCGAGGGGGAGCTTCATGACTTTATGGGGTTCACTATGACTTCAGAAGGGTTTTATAGCAGTGGGCATCCAAATATGCAGTCGGATTATAAAAATCCGTTTGGCCTTGTAAAAAGCACGGATGGGGGCGAAACGCTTGAGTTGCTCGCACTCGAAGGGGAGGTTGATTTTCATGTCATGTCGGCCAGTTACAACACAGACGCCATCTATGCTATGAATCCGGAGCCTAATTCAGAAATGGATGAGCTGGGTCTGCATCGAACCCTCGACGAGGGGCAGGAATGGGAACCACGTGATGTGGACGGGGTAAACGGAAGCGTGATTGCGATCGCAGCTCATCCTGATGAGGAAAATAGGGTGGCTCTTAGCACAGAAGAAGGGGTCTTTCAATCTAATGATGCCGGGGATTCCTTTGAGCAGGTACTTAGTGGTGTGCCAGCACCAGCTTTAACCTATGCACACACCGGTGAATTGCTTGTTGCTGAGGGTGTGGAAGAAGAAACAACCCTCAAAGCCATAGGCGCCTCCGGCGAAGTAGTTAGAGAGATCCCTGCTCCATCGATCGAAGAAGACGCCATCAGTTATCTGGCCCAGAACCCACAAGCTGAGAACACCATCATGGTGACAACCATGGAACGGGACATCTTTTATACAGAGAATGGCGGAGAAACATGGGAACAACAAGCTGAGCAAGGCATTAGTTTACATGAATCTTGATCGTTGAAATATAAGACGGTCATCATACATCAATGTTGGAGGAGGAACTCGTTATATGGATGATGTGTCGCTCGGCCTTGCTTTTGCGGCAGGCCTCATATCTTTCTTTTCCCCTTGTATTTTTCCATTGCTTCCGGCTTATTTGGCTCAACTGACCGGCACCGATGTCTCATCGGGAGCCATCAATGCGGATCGGCGGCTGATTTTCACCCGAAGCATCGGATTTATTCTTGGCTTTACGATTATTTTCTTGCTGTTGGGGTTATCCTCAACCCTGCTTGGGTCATGGTTTAATCAGTACAGTAGTGTCGTAATGCAACTAGGCGGTGTAATCATTATTTTATTTGGGCTACAAATGAGTGGGCTTATTTCCATTCGTGCCTTACTGACAGAGAAAAAAGTAGCCAAAACGCCCAAAAAAGCCTCAAGCTTTTCCGGTTCGGTGCTGTTTGGACTGGTATTTGCAGCTGGATGGACGCCTTGTATTGGCATCACCCTCGGTTCCATCCTCACGCTTGCGGGAGCATCTGGAAGCATGCTTACAGGGTCGACCATGCTTTTTGTTTATTCCATGGGACTGGGGGTACCATTCATAGGGGTTTCGCTCCTTTATGCGAAATCTTTCCAGAAGCTTAACTCCATCAATCGTTTTTTACCGGCCATTCAAAAAGGGAGTGGCATCATTATGATTATCCTGGGGATTCTTCTTTTCACCGGTTATTTCGAGACGATCGCGATGTATTTAGGGCAGTATGTCCCGTCCTGGATGATTTAAATGGTTGGGGTTATGAGACATTCTTTCGAAAAGCGATTGGCGTCCAAGAAAGATTGTTCGGGAAAACTGATCATCTATGAAACTAGATTAATGGGGGGCTCATGATGAATCAAAAATGCGAGTGTGGGCGAGTCAACCCTTACGGGACAGAAGTATGTGGATCATGTGGCAAACCACTGGCAGACCCTGATTCGAACCGATTGCTCAACATGCGTTACGAGGGTGCTGCGCGTCGTTCCCAAATATATAGCACATCTATTATCGATAAAATCTGGAATTTCTTTTCATCGGTTAAGGTCGGGATAGGCATTATTATTGTGACGCTTATAGCTTCTTCTCTCGGAACCATTTTTCCGCAAGAGATGTTTATGCCGCCCGGCGAAACGCCGGAAGTGTATTATGAAGAGGAGTACGGAGGATTAGGCCAGGTTTATTATGCTTTTGGGTTGCACAATATGTATGGATCCTGGTGGTATATGTTGTTGATCGCTGCGCTGGGAGTGTCAATCATCGTTGCTAGTATCGATCGGTTTTTTCCGTTGTATAAAGCTTTGAAATCGCAGCGTGTAACCAGACACAAAAGTTTTATGAAACGTCAGCGTATTTTTGGGACCACTCGGGTGGAAGATATCGACCACACGTTTCAGGAAGCTCAAGATCTATTGAAAAAGAAGCGATACAACATTCGGGAAGAAAACGGCCATATACTGGCGGAGAAAAACCGTTGGGCACGGTGGGGGCCTTATGTGAATCACATCGGGTTGATTATATTTTTAATCGGGGCATCGCTTCGGTTTTTCCCAGGCATGTATGTCGATGAAAATATGTGGGTGCGTGAGGGCGAGACCGAAGTGGTCCCTGGCACATCCGGTGATTATTACGTTGAGAATCAGGGATTCACATACGAAGAGTTTGATGAAGATGATGAAATTTTTGCGGATGGCATGGAAGCAAGTGCCGCCATTCAATTCGAAGAAACCTTTCGGACAGATGCCGTATTATATACCCCAGAAGGCCCTTTGGGTGTCGATCAAGAGCTCGAAGAAGTCGATCGGCATCCGATAGAAGTCAATGACGCCTTCCACTTCGATGATTATGCGCTTTACCAAGTGGACTATAAATTGGATGAGTTAAAAGAGCTGAGTTTTGAAGTTGAGGACACAGAAACCGATGAGGTGTTGGGCTCCTTTGCCGTAGATTTAAATGACCCTGATGATACGTATGCCCTTAATAATGGGGAGGAGGTTCGCATTCATAGCTACTTCCCGAATTTCGAAATGAATGATGAAGGCATGCCAACAACGGAAAATGATGTTCCGGACAATCCGGCATTCATTTTTGAAATGGTGAACCCGGATACAGAAGCATTAGACCATACTTTTCTCGGTATTCAGGCGAATTACAATGTGAGCCCTGATCAAGAAGAGAATCGGTACGCGTTTTCGTTAGATGGTTTTGATACCAATGATTTAACAGGTCTTACCGTTCGAAAAGATAACACCATTCCCTATCTTAGTGTTGGAGGGGCCATTTTCCTTATCGGTCTTGTACAAGGATCTTATTGGCCGCATCGTCGCATTTGGTTGCAACGAAACGACGGAGAGGTTTGGCTTGCTGCTCACACGAATAAACACTGGGCACCCCTGAAAAAAGACATCGATGCGATCACGAAAGAGACAAAGATTACAACGCCCCGGGATCAGATTGATGATGAATACGAGAAGGGAGAGGACAAGGACGATAGCTAAGGTTCACTCTTAATGGGAGTATAGGAGGTAAATAAAGATGAGTTTGAGCATGATCCTACTCACGATCGCATTCTTTTTCTATTTAGTTGCGACGGTTTTATACGCGGTGTCTGTGACAGGGCGAAAATGGAGGAATAAAGAAGGCCGGGTAACGGGAAATAACTGGGGTCTTTTCGGGTATATAACAGCCATTGGTGGCCTCGTTTTTGCCTTAGGGTATTTCGTGACCAGATGGATCACGGTCGGGTTTGCCCCGGTTAGTAATATGTTCGAGTATCTTACATTTTTTGGTATTACGTTAAGCCTCGCTTTTGTGATCATCTATGGCATATATAGAAGTAACGTCCTTGGTGTCATTACATTGCCTGTTGTGATGCTCATGATTGGGTATGCCACAGTATTTGTAACTGATTATCAACCACTACAACCGGCTTTACAAACCTATTGGCTTGAGATTCACGTGTTAACAACAGGGTTGGCTCAGGGAATTCTTGCCGTTAGTTTTGGGGCCGGGGTCATTTACCTTCTACGGACAATCGATTTAAAAGGAAAAAAAATGACCAAAAGGACGTTTGGCGTCGAGTTTATTATGTACACCTTTATGACTCTTTTCGCCTTCATCGTTTTGACCAACGCGTTTAACGCATTCGGTTATGAAGCTCAATTTGCTTATGTCAATGAATTTGAAGAACCAGCCGAAATCATTTATGATCTTCCCCCGATATTTGGCCCGAACGAGGGAGAGTTGCTCTCTTCAGATCGTATGGAGCCTTGGTTCGAAATGCCCGATTGGATTGATAGTGATTCCTTGAACACAACAGCATGGGCTTTTGGTTCTGGTCTCGTTTTATTTGGGGCGGTTCGTTTAATCACGAGGAGACGTATAGGGACTCTTTTACAACCATTCGTGAAAAGGGTCAATCCGGACTTAATGGATGAAATAAGCTATCGTGCCATAGCGATTGGGTTCCCACTTTTTGCATTAGGAGGGCTTGTTTTTGCCATGATCTGGGCTCAAATTGCTTGGACAAGGTTTTGGGGGTGGGACCCGAAAGAAGTGTGGGCACTAATTACTTTCCTCTTCTATGCCGCTTACCTGCACTTACGGTTGAACCGCAGTTGGCAAGGGGAACCTTCTGCTTGGTTGGCTGTGGTCGGTTTCGCGATTATCATGATTAATTTAATATTCGTCAACCTTGTTATTGCAGGTCTTCACTCTTATGCTTAGAATCAAAAGCATCTTTGACAAGGTGCTGAGAGGACACACACGTCTGGGAAATGCCGAAAAGCGCCATCAATGGCAATCTATCAATAGTGAGGTGGACTATGGATAAAGAGGAAAGGGCTAAACGTAAACGACGGCGTCTATGGATGCGTACGGCTGTGTTAATGACGCTGGCTGTCGTTGTTTCTTACGTGTTTTACACCAATTTTGTTCACACGGAGGAGGCGGTTTCTGAAGGAGATCAAGCCCCTAATTTCACGCTGATGAATATGGATGGTGAAAGGGTAGAACTTGCCGATTATGAAGGGCAAGGCGTATTTCTTAACTTTTGGGGCACCTATTGCCCACCATGTGAAGAAGAAATGCCTTATATGGAAGATCAACATCAGGCGTATTTGGATGATGATGTTGAAATTCTTGCCGTAAATGTGGGGGAATCCGAGTTGACCATTGATCGATTTGTTGATCGTCTTCAGTTAACTTTCCCTATCCTCATGGATGAAAATAGCGATGTGATGGATTATTATGGTGTCGGGCAACTCCCGGCGACCTATATGATTGATGAAAACGGGGAGGTTGTTCACATTCGCGTAGGTGGCATGAGTGAAGAACACGTCCAAGATTTTATGGAAATGGTCGACCCTACATCCACGTAACAACCCAGTAGAAGTAAAAAACCTAATCATGACACCGTATTTCAAATGAAAAGTACAATCCTGTTACAAGGCAGACAAATGGGAAATAAGAAACGTGGATAGTTACACAGCTACTTCGGTTATTGAATGGAAATAAACGTTAAAGATAGCACTCTACGATACAACCCAATGATGGTATGAATAATGATGATCAATTAAAAATGATATGCCAGCTGGCTTGGCGATGAAAAAAAAGTGCTGTTCTTCCTAGAAAACAACAGGTCGATGGAGGAATATAAATGGTTCGAAAAATAAGCAGCATAGGGGCTCTTCTGATTGCAACGTTGGTGATGGGAGGTATCATTTATAATTCTGCTTCTTCTCCTCCAATGGGGGTCAACCAGGGAGAAGAAGCCCCAGATATTGAATTGCCGCAAGCCGGAGGAGAAAGTATGAGTTTAAACGATGTACGTGGCACGTTTGTCATTATGAATTTTTGGGCTTCTTGGTGTGAACCTTGCATTCGAGAATTTCCCTTGCTTGATCAAGTCCATCAGGAATTTAGTGACGAAGAGGTTAATGTGCTAGCAGTCAATATGTCATCGTTTGAACGTACGATGGATGAAGCGATGGAATTTTTAGATGATCGACCAGTTGCCATGCCTATCCTCTTCGACACGGATGGGGTGATGGCTGATGAGTATCAAGTTGCTGGCCTCCCGACCACGTATTTGATTAATGACGAAGGCATTATCGTTGATATCATTATGGGGGAAGTGACCGAAGAAATGCTCATAGAGAGAATCGAACCTTTCTTATGACCAACCACCATAAAGATTTCGCTGAGTCGTCCATCTTGTATAGGAATGGTGAGGAACCATATCCTTACAAACGGTTTTTAAAGCTGACAAGTCTGTGACATGCCTATTTAGAGCCAAATTCGAAATGTTATATTATAGATATGGAAACACCATTAATAACTATTTTAATTTAAGGAGTAGATTTTTTGAATAAATTAGTAATGATTCTTGGTAGCTCAGTCATGCTACTTGCTGCTTGTGGCGGAGAAGAAGCAGCGGATGAAGGAGATGAAACGGAAGAAGATCAAGCATTTACATTGGAAGAACTTGGAGAGTATGATGGGCAAGATGGAAACGATGCTTATGTAGCGGTTGATGGCGTCGTTTACGACGTTACAGATATTGATGAATGGGAAGGTGGAGAACACGCCCCCGCTGATGGATTAGAGGCTGGTGAGGACCACACAGAAGAAATTGAAGAAGCTCCACATGGGACTGATCCATTGGAAGATTTACCAACTGTTGGTACACTTGAAGAATAATAAGAATGAGTTGCGAAGTTTAACCCTTTGGATAAGATGATTCCAAAGGGTATTTTTTAGGGAAGGAATGTTCCGCAATTACGCCCTTTATATTATGAGTTCAACCAGAAATGACTGGTTAAACTCATAATACGAACGAAGTGAGAATGACTGTTCAAGAATAGAGCGCGCGCGACAAGTTCCGCTATAAACGCTTTGAAGCGTGAACATGCGGGGAATTAACGTAAATTCCAACTTTACAACGGAGGATGGGAATGACGGAACCATGTTTCCCGAAACCATCCCGTCAACAGATCCTGCATGCGTTAAGACTGACAGGTCTTAGGGTGTGAAGCACAGGTGATTCGGCAGAACGAAGGCTGGAGCCACTTTCAATGAGAAGGTATGCCGACGGATATGCCGCGCGGCTGAAAAACTGGATATGGTGAGAATGTTCTTACTGAAAAGAACTGACAAACTTCCGAATGTAAGGGTCTAGAGATTGATCATAGGGAAACTTATGAGTCATCCAACGATGACGTGAGTGGCGTGGAGTAAAAATGCGCTCTCTGAGACACGCTATACCAAACGACGGAGGTATCCAGCTCACAGGCTTAAAGGAAGCACCTATGTCCAGTATCGATAGCTACGTTGTAAGGGACTTGGAAAGCAAGGAACGTTGGAACAAGAGCTGTCACTCGAAACGTTTGCTATAAGACATATGTTGAAAAGCATTTATCTTTGTGAGGGTAGGGGTATGACCGAAGAATCTCCTGTAATGGGAGTGGAGGAACAGCCCCAAGTCTAGCGAATGGAACGATGGTTTTCCAAGCGTGCATCGCACCGATCGGGTAGGAATGTGTGATTTTACACAGTGCGAGCTTTCAGGCAAGAGTTTTCTGTTTGGGCAATAGTTTTTCTCTTGTGTGAAGGTAACGAGGAACTTATCATCTAGTATATGTCGTTAGATGGAGCGTGGAGTGCGGGGAAATCCTGCATGCTCCATGTGGAGCAGGGGAAAAGCCGGAGATAACATCAAACGCTTACCTATTGCTAACTCTAGGTCTTTCCCCTAATGAAGAGCCGTCCCAATCAGAACTTGCCGAAATCGTCGAAATCGCGGAAGAAAAAGATATCGGCTACGTCGTTTTTGAAAATAACGTGAGCAGTTCCGTCACCGAAGTGATTCAGGAGGAAATCGGCGCAGAAAGCATGGTGCTTCGAAACTTGGAATCCATTTCAGAAGAAGACACGGAGAATAATGAAGACTATTTCAGCATAATGAGGAAAAATATTGAAACACTGGAAACCGCTTTGAATGAATAGTGGAAAATGGCTGCATGGGAGCCGATCTGCAAAGGACGCTATGGATCTTCAATCACCTCGACAAATGTCTCTCTCGTGTTGTTGTCCGGAGTTGTACAAGCTTTGAACACTCGCTTATGTTTATCACCCCTTTGCGATTCAATATTGCCTAAATCTCCGTTCTGATGCTATTAGAGGAACAAAGACAGTTGATCAAAAAAAGCTGTTGGTATGAACAAATCATATCAACAGATTATCCTTATAAGCGTTATTGCATGGTTTTGAACCCGATAAAGTGATCTTGCCAATAATCACTGGTGATGTCCGCTTGAACAACCCCTTCACTCCCTGCGTGAATCATTTGGTTATCCCCGATATAGATGCCACTATGTGAAGCTCCTGTCGTATCATACGTACCTTCAAAAAACACGACATCCCCAATGCTCATCGAGGTTACGTGTTCCCCGTCGTTTTCCCACATCTCTGCATGAGTTCGAGAAACATCGATGCCATTTTGATCAAACACGTAGTTGATAAAGCCACTGCTATCAAATCCATCAGGTGTTGTTCCGCCCCAAACATAAGGCGTTCCTAAGACACTCTCAGCTGTTGCCGCAATTTCTGAGGCGGATGAATCTTGGTTTTCTAAATTTTCATTTGACAGTTCACCATTCCTTGAAGTGTCCGGTGCTTCATCCGTTGCTGTGTCGGGTTCTTCGTCCAGTGTTTCGTCCGATGCTAATGCCTGATATGTATTTGAGCCTGCTACGCCATCTCTATCAAGGCCTTGATCACTTTGATACGCTTTGACAGCATTTTCTGTCTCAGGACCAAATATCCCATCGACTTGAACATTGTACCCTCGATCACCTAAGTCAGACTGTAATTGTTCCACGTCACTACCTTGGTCATGTTTCAGGAGATAGGGTTGGGAATTATCCATGTCCTCCTCGGTATAATCTTGTGCGTTAGGATCATCCTCGTCTGGGGCATATGCGGAGACGTTTTCACTCCACATCGGCGTAAACATAACGGCTGTTACAAGCGATGAAGATAAAAATAGCATTCTAGTTTTTCCATTTGACATGTAAACTTCCTCCCTAATTTTGAATTCTTACATCAAAATAACAAGAAAGTTTGTAGAAAATATGGAGTTTCTATTACTGTATAATTACAATTTATTTAATTTAACTGACTGGCTGGAAGTTTCTCTAATATCGGAAATAAAGGATCTATATTATTTAATATACAATACCCCCCTAATGCATTTAATTGCTATTCATATGTTGTTACTTTTCCCATAAAATAGTGATAAAAGACAAGAAGGATGGATGAAATGGTTACGGGGTATATGTATTTTATTAGTTTCTTTTCTATTAGCCTGGGTTTCATTTATTTTATTTATTTTTTTACCAGATACAAAGGTAATCACATGGTCAATATGACGATGACCATGGCTTTGGCTATGGCATTTGGCTTGTCATTAGGGTTTTTCTTTGGAATCGTTTTTCATGGACATTTGTTATATTCGACCTTGGGCAGCATAACCTTTGCTGGGATTACCGGATTTATTCTCGGTATACGCTTACATGTATTAGCAAGTATTGAAGGACTTTTTTCAGATCTCATGGCAGGGAGGATGGGAGCAATGATCGTAGAAATGCTCACGATTTCAGAGGGGGCAGTCCTCCTATTGATCAGTTTGTTATTGTTAATTGGTACCACGATGTTTTGTATGCGCCATGTCCTTCAGGAAACATTGCCAATCATCGTTCAAAAATATGATTATTTGCTTCTAGTTGTAACGTGTTTGATAATGCTACTCACATTCTGGACCTACCCCTTTTCGAATATGGAAATGCAGCAACCCCCGCAACACGAGGAAGATCATCATATAATGATCAATTAGGAGATGTTCTCGAAAAAAGAAGAGGCGCGTTATCCAGGAGTATAACGATTTTTCCTCCTTAGTTTTTCTTCTCCATAGTTTCTCCACATTTTTGGGGTATAGTTGAGTATAAAAAGAAGGAGGGATTAACGCATGAATACAAAAAAACGTATACTCATTCCATCACTTGCTATTGTTTCTATTGCTGTTGTTTTGGTTGCAGGATCGATCGGTGTGACATCTGCATCTGGCGATCATAGTAACGATGGCATGATGAATGGGATGATGGACGACGAGAGTATGATAAACGGTGGCGGTATGATGAATGGTATGTGAACGAAGAGGACATGAATCAAATGATGGAAGCGATGAATTCTCCAGAAGGACAAGCGATGATGGATGCTTGTCATAATTTCATGGGTTCTAATGAAGAAGAAACAACAGAATAAGAAAACATGAAAGGAAGACCTAATTGTGGTCTTCCTTTCTTAGATAATTAAGCTGTGTGGTTATCGTACCGATTAGGTTATCTGTTATTTTGTAGATCAAATAAGTTCATGCAAAGCTCAAAGGCCCTGACCAGAAGAAAAAAGACGCAACTCTTAAATTAAGGATAGCGCCCTCTCGTACTTGAAATAACGAATAATCTTGCTTCCGATGAATTAATGACCTAATATTTCTGCTTGTAGGGTATCGAAATTAACCCCTCTATGGCTGCAGCAATCCATTAATTTCCCGTTAATGGTCACTGATGGAACCGATTGCACCCCGTACTCTTTAGCTTTATCTTCGCATTCGTTCGTATCACACTGCTTATTTAAGTCATATACAACAACGTCATGCTCAGAACTGTATTGCGTAAGGTCTTTTACTTGTTTGACAGTCCTTTCACAGATCGAGCAACCGGCCGTAAATACTTCAACTAACTTTTTAGCCATCTTTAATCTCTCCTTTAGATAGGTTTGTAATGATTGGACATTGGTCTTTCGGAACACCTGAGCCTGGGCACTTTGCTGCTAACTCTTCTAATAATGATTTCATGTGAATAAGCTTGTTTATTTTCGAGTCAATTTCTTGGATTTTATGATTTGCAAATTGGTACATATCTTCTGAACGAAAGTTTTCGTTATGAGAAGCTAATAGCAGCTTTTTAATTTCTTCAAGCGTAAATCCAATATCTTGGGCACGCTTTATAAATTGAATGTCCTGTATCACCTCTTTCGAAAACATCCTGTAGCCAGATTCTGACCGAGGAGGCACGGAAATAAGCCCCCGTTTTTCGTAGTACCTCACTGTTTCAATATTAACGTTTGAGCCTTTTGCTATTTGACTTATTGTTAGGCCGTCCATAGCCTTTCCCTCCTCGGTTATTAAGATAAAGTCTGTACCATGATACAGAGTCAAGGGTTTTTTGGTGTCCTTCATGAAGACTCGCATGCGTTATTCGGGTTAATGTATCATCATTGGCTAAAGCATAAGAAAGCATAAAAGAAAATGGGCGAATGAGGGATACGTGTCCTTAAATTTAATCTGTAAGAACGATAACAAAATAAAAGCATAGATAGAGAAACCCCTCACTGTTATAGCAAGGGGTTTCTAAATGTTTGGTGGTATATTCTACCTGGTGAAGTAATGCCAGACGTGATTACTTCATTTTGAGCGTCTGGGCATTGATCGCTACAATAACGGTGCTGAGGGACATAAGGACCGCACCTACGGCGGGGTCAAGCACAAATCCCCATGCAGCGAGCACACCTGCCGCGAGTGGAATCGCGACAATGTTGTAGCCAGCCGCCCACCAAAGGTTTTGAATCATCTTTCGGTAAGTGAGCCTAGACAAATCGACAATGGATACGACATCGAGTGGATCGCTGTTGACGAGCACAACATCGGCCGTCTCCATGGCAACGTCTGTGCCTGCGCCAACGGCAACGCCGAGATCAGCATTAGCGAGCGCGGGCGCATCATTAATGCCATCCCCGGTCATGCCGACACGTTTCCCGTCTTTCTTCAATTCCTTCACTTTTTCTGCCTTTTCATGCGGAAGTACTTCGGCAATGACTTGATCAATGCCAATCTGTTTGGCCACTTCGTGCGCCACTTTTTCGTTGTCTCCGGTGAGCATGACGGTTTCGATGCCCATTTCGTGCAAACGATCAACGGCTTCTTTGGCGGATTCTTTCACGACATCAGCGAGGGCAATCGCTCCAAGTAAGGTTTGCTCTTGCAGGACAAAAACAACGGTTTTGCCTGTTTCCGCGAGTTCGGAAAAGCGTTCTTCATCGTAGGGGATGCCTTCCCTTTGTAGGTACCCCGGACTCACGACCGAAATGGTTTTGCCGTCAACGTTTCCGGTAATGCCCGACCCGGTCATCGAATCAAAGGCTTCCGGTTGGGGGATATCGATGTTCTCTTCTTTTCCTTTCGCGACAACGCCGGCAGCAATCGGGTGCTCTGATTGCGACTCCAATGAGGCTGCAAGCCTCAGCAACTCCTCCTCGGTTATATTGTTTTCGGCCGGGATGATGTCCGTTACGCCGAATTCCCCGTGCGTTAACGTTCCGGTCTTGTCAAAAATCATTGTGTCGACTCGTCGGGCGCTTTCAAATCCGATGCGGTTACGAATGAATAACCCTTTTTGAGCCGAAATGCCCGTGGAACGGGCGGCTACTAACGGAATCGCGAGACCGAGGGCGTGCGGACAAGAAATAACAAGCACGGTGACCATCCGAGTGACCGCGAAGTTTGTATCGACACCAAGGGCCATCCAAGTGCTGAAGGTAACGATGCCGGCAACCACAGCGACGTAGAACAGAAGACTGGCGGCGCGGTCCGAAAGCATTTGGGTTTTTGATTTGCTTTCCTGTGCTTCTTTGACCAGTTGCACCACTTGTGATAAATAGCCTTCATCGCTTGTTTTGGAGACTTCGATCGTCAAAGATCCAGAGGTGTTGATCGCCCCGCCAATGACTTCGTCCCCTTTGCTTTTTTCAACAGGCTCCGATTCCCCGGTAAGCATCGATTCATTGATCGATGATTTTCCATGTGAAATATGACCGTCCGCCGGTATTTTCTCGCCGGGCTTAATCAGAAGGCGGTCGCCCTTTTTAAGTTCAGAAACAGCGACGGTTGTGACTTGATCGTTCTCATCGAGCTTATTGGCTTCTTGAGGCATGAGTTCTACAAGGGATTCAAGCGAATCGGACGCTTTCATCACGGATTTCATCTCAATCCAGTGTCCAAGAAGCATGATGGCAATCAGTGTGGCCAGCTCCCAGAAGAAGTCCATCCCTTCAAGGCCAAAGACCGTAGCAGCACTGTAGACATAAGCCACGGCGATGGCAAAGCCGATGAGGGTCATCATCCCCGGGGCTTTATCTTTGATCTCACTCACAAGCCCTGTTAAAAATGGCCAACCCCCGTAGAAGAAAACAATGGATGCCAGGATGAGTTCAACCGCCGTATCGCCAGGGAAAGCAACCGTATAGTTAAAGAACATCTGGATCATATCGGACAATATGATAATAGGTATAGCCAGTATAATCGTGACGAAAAAGCGTTTTTTAAAGTCGGCCATCATATCTCCATGATCGCCATGTCCGTGGTGACCATGCCCGGAGTGCCCCCCATGGCCGCCGTGATCGTCATGATCGTCATGGTCATGGTGTTCATGGTGATTGTGATGATCATGGCCATGATGCTCGTGATGGTCATGATGATTATGGCCGTGATGATCTTCTTCATCTTCTTTGTGGTGAGCATGATGGTCATGCTCGCGATGATCTTTTTTGGACATTTTATCTCCTCCTCACAAATATAACATACCCCGTATGGGTATAATTAAAACACGCTTATGATACCCTGTCAATATAGGGTTCGTTATTATCATGCCTTTTATGACTTGTATATCGGAACTTACATTACAATGCATGAAAAAATACATCCAAGAAGGTGTCCGAACGTATATCTATGTTTGGATGAAGAAAAAAAATTATACTTTACATACCGTATAGGGGTATGGTATATTCTTTTCAGAAGCTATTATGATGATTTGTATGTTGTTCAATCGCCTTAACGGGAGGTGGGAGTGGATGGATTTACATGGCGTTGGCCACCATCTGTTGCTTTGCAATGGAAAGTCTTGCATAAGGAACGGTGCCGAAGCAATTACCGAGGCGATAAGAAGAGACATCCATGATCAAAGCTTGACGGATACGATCCACACGACAAAAACATTGTGTAATGGGCAATGCAAATATGGCCCCATTGTTGTTTTATACCCTTTAGGGTATTGGTACCGTGGTATGACACCAACGCTTGGGAAAGCACTCGTGAAGAGCATCGGTGTCCAGCGTCCGTATAAGCAACCTCTTCTTTATTCATACGCACGCAAGGGATTTCAATCAGAGCTTTTCTAACGGGAAAAGGAGATGGGGAAATTGGAACAAAAAGAAGCATCCCTTCAAATCGCGGGCATGACCTGTGCGGCTTGTGCCACCAAAATTGAGAAAGGTCTTTCCAAAATCGACGGGGTTAACGAAGCAAATGTGAATTTTGCGATGGAAAAAACCAATGTTGTTTATGATCCCGATCAAACGGATGTCCAAGATTTTGAAGCGAAAATAGATAAACTTGGTTATCAAGTCATTCATGAAAAACAAACCTTTGATATTACAGGTATGACCTGTGCGGCTTGTGCGACAAAAATTGAAAAAAAGCTCTCGAAAATGGATGGGGTCTCTTCGGCAACAGTTAACTTTGCTATGGAGAATGTCTCTGTCGAATACGACGAAGGTCAAGTTACCGTCAGAGATATGATGGAAGGGATCCGCAAATTGGGATATACCCTCAAACCGCAACAGTCAAGGGAAGAAACGGTGAGTAGAAAAGACGATGAAATACGCAAACAAACCGGTAAATTTGTTTTTGCGGCGATCTTAACGTTGCCTTTGCTTTGGACGATGGTGGCCCACTTTGAGTTTACGTCCTTCCTCTATATGCCAGATATGTTCATGAATCCATGGGTGCAGCTAGCTCTGGCGGCCCCTGTACAGTTCTTTGTTGGCGCCCAGTTTTATAGTGGTTCCTACAAGGCCTTGAAAAACAAAAGTGCAAACATGGACGTATTGATTGCGCTTGGGACGACGGCGGCCTTTTTCTACAGTCTCTTTTTGGGCTGGGAATGGTACGTCACTGGCCAACAAGGGATGCCGGAACTTTACTTTGAGACGGCAGCCGTCATTATTACGCTCGTGGTTCTCGGGAAACTGTTTGAAGTACGCGCCAAAGGACGCACGAGCAAAGCGATTGAAAAGTTGCTCGGTTTGCAAGCCAAAACGGCACGCATCATTCGTAATGGCGAGGAAATGGAAGTCGCCATTGAAGAAGTGCTTGTGGGAGACACGGTTATGGTGCGCCCTGGAGAGAAAGTGCCGGTGGACGGAAAGATTTATGAAGGACAATCGGCCATGGACGAATCGATGATCACCGGCGAAAGCATTCCAATTGACAAGAAACAAGGGGACGAGGTCATCGGATCAACGATCAATAAAAATGGGCTTCTCAAAATCGAAGCTACGAAAGTCGGGAAAGATACAGCGCTCTCCCAAATTGTGAAAGTGGTGGAAGAAGCGCAAGGAAGCAAGGCGAATGTGCAACGGACGGTTGATAAAGTGTCAGGAATCTTTGTGCCCGTCGTTGTATTGGTTGCCATTGCGACGTTTCTTGTTTGGTATTTCGTGATCAACCCCGGGGATTTACGTTCAGCGTTAGTGCCCCTCATTACAATCCTTGTCATCGCTTGCCCCTGTGCGCTTGGATTAGCAACACCAACGTCCATTATGGCGGGAACAGGTCGTTCGGCTGAGAATGGTGTGCTCTTTAAGGGCGGTGAGCACTTGGAAAGCACACGTGGGATCCAAACGATCGTGCTTGACAAAACGGGCACGGTGACCAAGGGCGAACCTGCATTGACAGATGTTGTCGTTGCGCCTGATTACAATGAAGAAACAGTGCTTGCCATCGTCGGTGGGGTAGAGAAAAACTCGGAACACCCCCTCGCAGAAGCGATGGTGAAAGGGATTGAGGAAAAAGGCATCGCTTTGAGAGAGGCTGATGATTTCGAAGCGTTGCCGGGGTTTGGCGTCCGTGCCTTTGTCGACGGAGACGAAGTCCTGATCGGGACACGCAAACTCATGCAAACATCATCGGTCACGATTGGATCTGCCGGTGATGAGATGTCCGCCTTTGAGAAAAAAGGAAAGACAGCAATGCTCATAGCCATTGGCGGCCAATATGCCGGGATGATTGCGGTTGCTGATACGGTGAAAGAAACATCCAAAGATGCGATTAAACGGATGCATGACCTTGGGTTGGAAGTGGCGATGCTAACCGGAGACAACCAGCAAACGGCTGAAGCGATTGGCCAACAAGTCGGGATTGACCGTGTGATTGCGGAAGTGATCCCGGAACAAAAAGCTGAAGAAATTAAAAAGATCCAAAGCCAAGGCAAAAAAGTGGCAATGGTTGGCGATGGCATTAACGATGCACCGGCACTCGCCGTTGCCGATATCGGGATGGCGATCGGAACAGGGACGGATGTGGCGATTGAAGCCGCCGATATTACACTGATGCGTGGCGACTTGCACAGTGTGGCTGATAGTGTTCAGCTCAGTACAAAAACGTACCGTAATATTAAGCAGAATCTGTTCTTTGCCTTCTTTTACAATACGGCATCCATCCCGATTGCTGCAGCCGGTCTGCTTGCCCCATGGGTAGCCGGAGCTGCGATGGCTTTCAGTTCGGTGTCCGTCGTCTCGAATGCCTTACGTTTGCAACGTTTGAAGTTAAGCCGATAAAGGAGGAGCGAACATGAAAGTTAAACACTGGGCGCTCGCGGGGGTGGTGTATGTGGCGGTTGTTATAGGCGGTTACACAGTCATCACTGGTGAGAATCCGTTAGAGAGCAATGATATGCATGAAGATCACGGAAGTGGTGAAGAAAGAATGGAAAGCCATGAAGTTTCTTTCGCGCAAAATGAGGAGGGCGAATAAATGGATCATCAGCATGACAACATGGAAGGAGATTCTGAAATTCATACCAACGTTTCTTATAACGATGGTGAGGTTCGCGTTCAACTGGAGGATGTGTACGGAGCAGTACCTGAACTAGAAAAAAACCACGAAAAAGAGATGCATTTGATCATCGTCTCCAATGATCTGGAATCCTTCATTCACCTCCATCCGAAACGCGTGGAAAACGGGGTCTATGCTGCGTCGAAAGAACTTAAGGGTGGCAGTTACCAAGCTTTTGTCGATATTGTTCCGAAGGTCCAAAACTATGTTGCCCAACCTAATGATCTTCAGGTAGGTGAGGGGGATCAAGTCACCCCCTCGGCTTCCCTCTCAGCGAGTAAAGATCGGACCCAAGACATCGATGGGAAGACAGTC
Source organism: Natribacillus halophilus (assembly GCF_900100185.1). GTDB lineage: Bacteria > Bacillota > Bacilli > Bacillales > Marinococcaceae > Natribacillus > Natribacillus halophilus. Next base: position 45,231 of record NZ_FNEN01000017.1, read on the forward strand.
ACCCTGGAAACCGATGGTTTGAGCACCAATGATACAACGACGCTGGACTTTTATTTGCATGGCGAAGAGCCAGAGCCCTATTTAGGGGCGCTCGGCCATGTGGTTATTCTTGATGAAGATGCAGAGACATTTATTCATGTTCACCCGACTTCTGATTATAAAACCACCTTCGAAACCCATTTTGCTCATCCAGGGCTGTATAAAGTTTGGGCAGAATTTAAATATAAAGATGCCGGTGTTCTCACATTTCCGTTTATCCTTCAAGTAGACGAATAAGAGGAGGATTATCAATGTATGAACTCGAACTGTATACCCATCCTCTTTGCTCGGATTGCAAGGAAAGTAAAGCGTACTTGAACGAACAAAATGTGGCTTACACGGAGTATGACGTAAGCATAGCACCCGAAAAAGAAGATGATTTAAAAAAACAAACTGGATCAAAAGTTGTACCAGGTTTTGTTTTCAACAAAAAATCACTGCTGGGAAAAATGAAAAAACCACTGGTCTTTACAGGCTTCGAGCGCAATGCATTTGAGATAAAATCATTGATTCAAAAGATGCGATCTTGAAAAACGTGCGTCATGATGAAAAGATTCATTACCTTTATCGAAATCAAGTAAAGGGGGGATTGATATGTAGTTGTAAGCACTTATTGAACACACAAATTATTATCAAGAAAGGAGCAACCATCATGCAAGAAACGACGTTAAATGTTAAAGGGATGTCTTGTGGCCATTGCGTGAGTTCCATTGAAGGGAATGTCGGAAACCTCAATGGCGTCGACAATGTGAAGGTGCATTTAAATGAAGCAAGAGTAGACGTCACCTTTGATTCTGATAAAGTAGATTTAGGAACCATTACGGAAGAGATTGAAGATCAAGGGTATGATATAGCCTAAAAGAAATGGGGTTGTGCATGCATGCACAACCCCTATCCAAAAAAACAAATGTGGAAGAAAGGAGGACATACGTATGTCGACACATGAAAAACGTACCGTTCAGCCGAACAAGCAAGAATTACTCAATCGTTTGAAGCGCATTGAGGGGCAAGTGCGGGGCGTGCAAAAAATGATTGATGAGGATAAATACTGTGTTGATATTCTCCACCAAATCTCGGCCATTCAATCAGCGATGAAAAAGGTCAGTGTTGGGTTAATGGAAGATCATACACACCATTGTGTCGTTAATGCGATCGAAAAAGGCAATAAAGAAGAAACGATTGAAGAGTTGATGGATGTTATGAAGCGAATGATGTGAATGTTCGGGTGCGAAGAGGGGATGAGCTGAGCGTGAAAGATACTGTCCATTATGAATCATTAACCTACGAAAATAAGTGAAAAAGCACCTCTTCTTGCTCTCTTCCTCTTTTTTGAGTGATACCTTACCCTACGAGTACAGGTTGATCACGAATTGGATACTCGATCAATGGTTCTGGTGATTTGATTGCAAATGCGTGCTAATGAAGTAGTTAAAACCAAAATCTCTATGATCATATAAGGATAGGGTTCTTGTTTTAGGGTTCATAAGCAGCCAATTCATGAACCGATAATCGGTGGACTATGTTGGAACAAATTTAGAACAAGTACTTAAAAATATAATCCGTAGGCATTTTTTCAAGAAACATAAAACACTTACATATCAATGTTTTAGCTTGTTTTTAAAACTATAAACTGTCACTTTAATAAACTCCCGTCGTCTCCACCAATACTTATATTTTAAATGGAACAGGGAGAAGGATACGTTCTATTGGAAGGGCAACGGGTCTTTTAATTAAATAATTCAGAATTAAAATAATAGGGTGATGACGGCCCGATCACAATGATATGGATGGCATGGATATGGACGATGACATGCACGAAGACATGGATCATTCCACCTCCGGTGAAGTCCCGGATAATTTAGAGAAAGAAGAGAATCCAACTTTTGAAGAGGGAAGCCAAGCAATGGTGGAAGGTGGCCATCTGGAAGAAATGGAAGGTGCCGAGACGACCATCGTTGGGGCTTATGATACGACCGCCTACATTGTTTCTTATACACCAACCAATGGCGGAGAAAGAGTGGAAAATCATGAATGGGTGGTTCATGAAGAAATCGAAGACGCCGGGGAGGAAACGCTTGAACCGGGAACCGAAGTCACATTAGATGCCGATCATATGGATGGAATGGAAGGAGCCACGGCTGAGATTGACGACGCTGAAGAAACGACGGTCTATATTGGGAGAAATGTTTGTTGTTATGCGTATGATGAGCATTCATAAGAAAAGGAAAAAGGCACTGAAAACGTATCAGGACCAACAAAAAGGGCACGGATGAACTGATCGAAACCCTTTGAAATGTTCTCACTGCCTATCAAACTGAAGGTGATTCCGAAGAAAAGCTAAAATCGATGGAAGAAGTTCTCGGAGATCGGGGAACGGAGTTATTACATACATGCGAAGAACACCTCGCTTACGCAGGCGAAAATTATCGTCCCTTTCTTTATCACTATAGAAGGTATCGGGCTCACCTTTTTCGCATTCTTCGTTCCATGTCACTGAAAACCACCAGACAAGATACATTAATCGAATAAGCCATTGATTTCTTAATTCAGCATCTCAAGAGCAGAGTGGATTCCAACCGTCCATGAAGAGAAAAAGGGCCTTGGAAAAAAGAAGACATTCCCTTGATTGATTTATCTTGGATACCAGATCTCTGGTGGAGATGGATCATTCCTCCTAATCAAAAACGAAAATCATTTCCTGATCAAATAAACCGTCGACATTTTGAAGTTTGCGTATTCTCTCAGATCATGTGGGGGTTAAAATCGGGATACCTTTATATCGAAGGAAGCCAGCGATATGCCGACTATCGGAAGCAACTGATTTCCTAGGAGGAGTATGAGGCAAACATTGAAAGTTTTACGGGACAGGCAGGTCTACTTTCCAATGTAGCAGCATTTATTGCACAGGTCCGAAATGAGTTACAAGAGACAGCGAACCAAACGGATTATTCCTGTCCCCAGAACGAATACGTTCGCTGAGTACGGCGGACGATTTTTACCACTTGTGCGGTCTTTTTTACCACCTTTTGCAGGAGAATGTACCAGTCATTGCGGAGTCCCTTATCACACATGAAAAAATGGATTGAATATGGCGGATTTGGTCTTCTGTGAAAGTGGATAAAAAATCAGATTGCTAGCCATATCCGCCGCCTTTGACAGCTGTTTGGGTTCGTGGTGTGCATGTGAGGGCGGCTGGGTGAAAAAAGCTCAAAGAGTCATCAGCCGCATGCGAAGTTTACCACGAACCCATCGCTTCTCACGATCCTGCGGGAGCCCCGATCTTATGCGTGTTGTCATGTCGATCCAATACGGGCGTATTTCGCCTTCGACGACCTTAAATAAATTAGGAACTACAGCCCTAAAGAATAGCATGATGAATCTCATGGCTGGATTTGGGAACTTGGAGAATGGAGCGACATTCAGAGGATAGAAAATCACAACGAATAAGTCTGACACAACAATTAATATCCATGGTATAATGGAAGTAAGGTTAGGTGAGGGCATGCCAAAGAAAAAGATCTCCGAACAGAATTATGATATTATTTTTAAGGCTATGACGGAACAATTTGGCCAAAAAGCGTTGAACTTTTATGGGATCTATACCGCCCCCATTCTTCGTGTGGAACCAACGGATTTACCGGTGATTGACGTCAACGAACGCCGCATGGATTTCGTGTTTTTATTACAAGATGGCACTTACCTGCACCTTGAGTTTCAAACAACCTTCAGCATAAACGATCTCAAACGGTTCAAATTGTATGATACAGCCTTATATGAGAAAACAGGGCGAAACATCTATACGTATGTCATTTATGGCGCTGATATAACGAAAGCCGATGAACATCTTGACCACGGATCCATCCAATACCGTGCCAACGCTATTTATATGAAGGATTATGACGGGGATGATATTTTTCGTAGACTGTCATATAAGGTTTACCATCAGGAAACACTAGATGATGATGAACAGTTACAATTGGTCTTTCTTCCGTTGATGCATTCCAAGAAAAAACGCAC
>NZ_FNEN01000016.1 GCF_900100185.1 Natribacillus halophilus
CCGCCCAAACGAGTAAATCACCTTCGCTTTCGCATATTTGGCCTTCGGATCCCATTCGTTGTGCGCCAGTTGCAGGTACGTGACTTGGCTACCATCTTTATTTGTGCGTTTCACTTTTCGTAAGTACATGCCTATATCATAGCACGTATATACCTGAAAGTAAAGATTAATTATCCACAAATGTGTGCCTATTAATAAGTGGGATTTTTACTCTGTCCACAGGGGATAAACGTTTGATATATCAGGATTCTGCATAAAAAAAGAGCACAAAATGTGCCCATGACTGTCGAAGACGAGTCCCACATACTGAAAACAAAAGAACGGACAGCTTCTTACGGGTTTTAAACCCATAAAAAACTGTCCCTTCTTTTCTCAGCAGTTTTCATCATTAACTTTGATTATAATGATACTGGCTATATTATTCATTGTAAACCCTTACATTTTATCGATGCTTCCATTGCCAACCATTGTAGAATTTTCTTCGACTGCTTTTTCCATAGGACTTTGTGTTAACACTAGACAGGCTAGTTGTTGAGACAAGCCGGGGCTGTGGGTCCATTCTATGATTTCAAATAAATTCTGTTGATTATTCCTAGTATTTTTATCATCTTCAAAACTTGGCCAATCAAATGTTTTTTGTATTAATATTCTTTTTAGTCTTTTGATGTCCTGATTCTTTTGCCCCTTTAATTTCAAAGAAGTTTCAAACATGTTTTCTACAAAGTTAATGATCTCATACAAATCAAACACATGTATGTTGTATTTATTTAGAACTTCTTCTAATGAGTTTTGTTCATCATACAATAAGACATAAACTTCAATTTTCTCTTTTATTGTTAAGGTGGTATGTTCCGACATAATTATTCTACCCCTTTCACAATACTACCACGTCCGGACTTAGAACCTTTCCCATAAATCAGGCAACGTTATTCCTGTTGTGAATGGATCGCTCGGATCAACACTCAACTGATGTGTACCGGTAATCCATGCTCTTCCTGAAATGGATGTAATGACTCCTGGATATGGTCCCACTTCAGTTTCTTCTAATATTTCACCAACAAAATTTGTATTTAAAATGCTTTCGTGTACGTATTCGTGCTCTATTCCTAATTCATTCTTTGCATGCAAAATGGCCAATCTTGCTGAAGTAGCTGTACCACAAGCGGAACGGTCCACTCTTCCCGGACTAACAATAGTAGCGTTTCTTCCTTGTCCTCCAACCAAAGGGGGCGCTGTGAAAGTTGTAAAGCTGATTGTATGAATATCTTCATTTTCAGGATGAGCAATAGGAAGTTGAGAAGCTGCAGCCCTTTTTATTTCTTCACCAAGTTGTGATAGCTCTCCAGCTTCTTCATCAATAATTTTATACCCTAAAGACTCTGCATCTACAAAAACAAAAAATGCTCCTCCGTATGCTACATCTACTTTGACTTCACCTAACCTAGGAACTGTAATTTTTTCATCTAAATGTGTTACAAATGAGGGAGCGTTAGTAAATGTAACTCTTTCACATTTTCCGTTTTTACAATGTGCCTCTACATTAATTAATCCCGCTGGACTTTCTAAAGTAATTTCAGTAATTGGTTCAACCATTGGGAGCATCCCGGTTTCAAGTAAAACAGTTACAGTACAAATGGTGTTGCTTCCAGACATTGGAGGATAATCTGTAGCTTCCATTATAATAAATCCCGCATCAGCCATTGAATTTGTCGGAGGTAAAACCAGGTCTGCATGTAATACAGTACTGCCACGCGGTTCGTGGATTAGAAACTTTCTAAATTCATCATTATAGTTTTCTAAATACATTTTTTTATCAAACATTGTTTCTCCTGGTACATCTATTACTCCACCCACAACAATTCTCGATGGTTCGCCTTCTGCATGAGCATCAACCGTGTGTACTAATTTATTTAATTTCATCCCAAGCCCCCATTTCATGATGTAACATCTTTATCTGACTCCACTGGTATTGATTCGTTAGATTGTTCACCAGTTCTCCATATAAACCAGCCTGTGAAACCGTAAATAAGCGATATAATTACTACGAGTATATTGAACCAGGCAAAAGATAAGTATGACATAGTACTAACCCCTAAAACTGCTGCCATATACACTCCACCGTCAGTCCAGGGAACGAGTGGTGTCATAACTGTTCCACCTGCTTCTGTATTACGGGCCAATATACGTTTATCCACATTCATATGCTCATAATTCTTTTCCGTAATTTTACTTCCGGTAATGCTTGATACATAAGCAGCTCCACCAAAAAAGTTACCAAAAAATGCAGTTAACATTGTACTCAATGATAGTTTGCCAGTACTGTTTGCCCATGAAGCTAGCATATTGGTCAGTGTTTGGAGGATTCCTGTCTTTTCCATAAGACCTCCTAGACCAAGAGCGAGAAGAATTAAGAGAATAACGTCAAGCATAAACTCAATGCCGCCTGTATTCAAAAGTTCATCAATGATTAAATAACCCGTTTCTACAGCATATCCTTCATAAAGGGCCATAAACGAGTCATAGATGGATCTTCCTTGGAACAATACAGCCCAAATCGCACCCAGTAAAGCACCAAAAGCAATCGTTGGAATCGGAGGTTTCCTCATAGCTAAAAGAGCAACAACAATCATTGCGGGAATCAACATGTACCACTGAATATTGAAAAATTCTTCTAGTGCGAACATCGTCTCTTGAGCTTGACTCATATCAACAGTGCCCCCGACATAAAATATACCGACAATGATAAACAAAATACTAGCAATAACAAAAGCAGGTAGACTAACAAATAACATCGATCTAATGTGTTCCACGATGTCGACTTTTGTTAAAGATGAAACCAAGACTGTAGTATCTGACAACGGTGAGAGTTTGTCGCCTACATAAGCTCCTGAAATCACAGCCCCTGCAACTAATGGAAGGGGTATACCGAAACTTTGGCCAACTGCTATCATAGCAACCCCTGCAGTACCTGCGGTCCCAAACGAAGTACCTGTACAAAGACTGGTAATAGCACATACAACCATTGCAGCAAACAGGAAAATTACCGGATGAATCATGTTTATTCCGTAATAAATTAGAGTTGGTACAACTCCTCCAAGAATCCATGTACCAATGATTGCTCCAACAGTGATTAAAATCAACGTGGCTTCAAGCCCTCTGGAAATCCCTTCTTGGATCCCATCTTGCATTGAATAATAATTATGCCCCAGGTAAAGTCCAAACAAAATAATCGCTGTCCAGGCTAAAATTAATGCCATTTGAATCGGGATGTCAAATACAGCCAACGATAAGAACATAATGGCAATAAAGACTAATAAGATTCCCAACACTTCTAGACCATTTGGCAATCGAATCTTTCTTTCAGTTGAATCAGTTGTCATTTTTGGAACTCCTTTTTATTATTTTAACGAAAAGGGGGGATGTAGAGCATGTACTTGATAATGTTTTTATAAAATTTTTAAATCAGTTGGATAAGTAGTTAATACTTCGACCCCTCCCGACTCTTTAACATACACGTTGTCTTCAATACGTACTCCTCCAAATTCAGGGAGATATATTCCCGGCTCTATGGTAAACACCATACCAGGTTCTATCTTGTTATCATTTTGATTATGAAGTGAGGGCTTTTCATGTACGTCTATACCTAAACCATGCCCAATGCGGTTGTTAAAATAATCTCCGTATCCCTTTTCAATAATGTATGAACGAGCAGCCTCGTCAATCACACCTAATGGCTCACCAATTTTGACTGCCTCTATTGCTTTTTCGTTTGCTTCTTTTACTATATTATAAATTGTGTGTTTTTCTGCAGTCCCTTCCCCAAACAAAAAAGTACGGGTAATATCGGAACAATACCCATCCACTATCACACCCATATCAATTAACACAAAATCACCCTTACGAATATATCGAGAACCAGGTTTTCCATGTGGTAATGCTGAATTTTCCCCAAATAAAGCAATGGTTGGGAAAGACGGTCCCTCTGCCCCATTTTTTCTCATGTGATACTCAAGTTCAGACACTAAATCAAGCTCGGACATTCCAAACCGAATTTTTTCTTCTCCTTTTTCCATAACTTTTTCAATAGCTTTGATTGCACCTTTAATTTTATGAATTTCATCTTGGGATTTTATTACTCTTAAAGACATGATATATGCCCCAATGTCATAGAAAGAGGTATCATTTAATGTAACAGATAAGTCTTCATATTGTTGCAGACTAATGTGATCCTTTTCTATACCAATGGACAGCAAATTCGGATTTAAAAAATCTGCCAATATTTGTACATGGTCTTCACTGTCCTCGATGGGAATGACATTACCTACAATGGCAGCATTTTTAGCTGCATCTTTATCTAAAGCAGGAACAAATAAATAAACCTCATTGTGACGATTATCTATCACAAGAGCCATGAAGCGTTCAAAAGGTTCGGTAAAAAAACCCGTTAAATAATAGACATTTTTTGGAGAAGTGATAAGAGCTACATTCATATTCGTTTGATGCAAATGTTCTTTTATCCGGTTTATGCGTTTTTCGTATTGATTGTCCATCGATACCCCTTCTTATAAAATATTTAAAGAACGATTAAGTTTTTCGGAGACATTGTTAATACTTCACATCCATTTTCTGTTATAAGCACATCATCCTCGATTCGTACTCCACCAAGTCCCGGGATATAAATGCCCGGTTCAATTGTCATCACCATATTGGGAAGTAAACGTTTGGTAGAGTTACTTGTAATAAATAATTCTTCATGAACATCCAATCCAATACCATGACCAGCACCATGGCCAAATTTTTCTCCATACCCAGCTTTTTCTATAGGTTCCCGTATAATATGATCTAATTCTTTAATCGTTAGATTTGGTTTTAGTGAATTTAAACATTCTGCAAGTGCCTTATGAACAATTGAATAAATCTCTTTAAGTTGAGAAGGAGGTTCTCCAACTGAAACAGTACGGGTCATATCAGAACAATAATCTTGACTTAGTGCTCCAAAGTCCATAGTAACCATATCACCATTTTCTATTTTTTTATCGCTTGCTATTCCATGTGGTAAAGCAGATCGGGCTCCGGATGCAACCACCATCGAGCTTTTTGAGGGAGCGAACCCGGCGGTCTTTATATACTGTTCAAGTTCATTTGCTACCTCCTGTTCAGTCATCCCAATTTTAATCACTTGTAAAATATGGTTAAATGCTTCATCAGTTACATTTACTGCTTCTTTGATAAATTTAATTTCTTGACTAGATTTTTGCATTCTAAAGCTTTCGACAAATAGTTTTGTAGGAACTAACTTTGCAGCAAACGTATTTTGAAAATTTTTATGCTGGGCATATGTTAGATGTTCTTCTTCAAACCCAAGTTTAGCTATCCCCATCTCTTGTAAATGCTTTGCTATTTCTGAGGTATTATTTTTTTCAATTTGCTTTACTGTGAATTCATCTACTTGCTCTTCAGCTTGCTTTGTGTAGCGAAAATCTGTAAGCAGTCTTGCATCATTTTTGGAAATTAATACTATGCCTGCAGTGCCAGTGAAACCTGTGAGGTAACGACGATTTGTAGAACTATTAACGAGAATTCCATCTATATTTAAAGTTTCGAAGGAGTCCCTCAATCGTGATAGTAAATTCATTTTTTTCCTCCCAAATTTATTTAAATTCTTCCCCTTGGATCTATTTGTCGTTAATCGTTATGATATTTATTATAGGCATATGGTATTTCAAAACTAACGATATCTTTTATACTCAGTGAAGTTATAACACCTCTCGCCAATATTAAAAGGAAAACAGGGAAGGGCTCTTCCTTCCCTCTATTTCTATCATCTATTCCATATAAGCATCTTCCAATGAGAAAATAACGTCTGGGTGAAGTTCCACCCCTTGCAATGAATCGTTGTGTGCAAGTATGTTAATATCGTGATGCATTGGAATAATCAACGCTTCATCGATGACATGCTCATGCGCCTCATTAACTAACTCCTGTCTGTCCTCTTCGTCTATTGTTGCACCCGCTTCCTCCACAATAGCGTCAAAATCGTCATTAGCATATTGCGCCCTATTGTTGGCACCTACACTACTACTATGAAAATAACCATCGAGAGTTTCTAGACCATTCATAGAGTTACTAGATCCTAAGGCATACATATCCTGCTGTGCATCAGCGGTGACATCTAACATAGTTTCCCAATCCATCATTTCAATGTTTATATCAAGACCAATTTCTGCCAACTGAGCTTGTGCAACTTCTGACATACGCTGGTAAGCACTTCGATCAGAAGTGTACAAATCTACTTCATACTCATCGTAGCTGTTTTCTTCAACGAGTTCTTGAGCCGCCTCTGGATCATAATCATAACCTGCATCTTCTATCGATTCATCATAATCAGGAACGCCTGGACCAAATAAGGAGTTAGATTCAAAAGCCACTCCTTCAAGCTGTGTCATGTAACTTTCGATGTCCACCCCCATTGCAACTGCCTGCCGAAACTCAAGTTCATCCATCGGTGCCTCTTCCATATTGAAGGATAACCAATATCCAGCTGTTCCTTCTATATCAGTGATACTTACATCTTGCATACCTTCCACACGATCCATCTGCTCTGAATCTATGTCTTCTACTAAATCTACTTCTCCAGTTTCTAACATTGACAGAGCAGTTGATTCATCTGGTACTGTTAAAAAAGTAATATGTTCCAAAGCTGGTTCATCACCCCAGTAATTTTCATTACGTGTCATTTCCAAACTATCACCTTGGTCCCAACTTTCAAATTCGAATGGTCCCGATCCTACCGGCTCTTCCATAAGATCCTGATTCTGATCTGCTTGAGGGCTAATAATTGATGTGCTGCGATTGGCAAGGGCTGGCAGTACATTTGATGAAGGGCCATCTGTTGTAAGCTCCACTGTAAATTCATCAGTGGCCTCAACACTTTCCATAAAATCCAAAACATGAGCACCTGGATTTGCGTTGTCAGAATCCACGAATTCTTCAAATGTATACACTACAGCTTCAGCATTTAAAGGCGTTTCATCGTGAAATTCAATGTCTTCTCTTAATTCAAAAACCCAGGTTTCGTCATCCACATTGTCATATGATTCTACGATCGAGGCTTCAATTTCCCCTGTCTCAGCATCCCTTTCAAACAATCGATCATACATTTGTTCAACAGGCAAATCAGAAATCGTATCCCAAGTCCCAATTGGCGAAAGTCCCACAGGATCATCAGTCATTGCAAACGTCATTTCCTGTTCAACATCATTTCCAGCTTCATCATCGGCTTCATCCTCAGTGGTTTCCGCTTCTCCATTACATCCTACAAGAAGCATCAACATAAAAAGGCTTACTAAGAAGTGACCCCGAAACAAACGCATGTTCTTTTCACCCTTTCAAAAATAAGTTTGTTAAAACACTTCTAACTACAACGTTATTACATCTTATCAATCAAATGTTTCAGACAGCATAATATCACCTCCTGTATACGTAATCCCTTATCACACTTCATGACAGGCAACAAAATGACCCGGATTAATTTCACGCCATTCTGGAATAAGGGTTTTACAGTGATCTTTTGCCATTGGGCATCGAGGCTCAAAGGGACACCCTGTAACCGGCCCGTTTTTCTCATCAGTATCTTTTAGTTTTAACCGTTCTTTGCGTTCGTTTACCGTAAAACTAGGAATTGCTGATAATAGAGTTTTCGTATATGGATGTTTTGGGTAGTTGTATAATACGTTTGCTGGCGCTAATTCGGCCATATTTCCTAGATACATTACGAGTATACGATCTGAAATGTAACGTATAACGCTAAGATCATGTGAGATGAACAAATACGTTAGATCATGATTTTCTTGAAGTGATTGAAACAACTGGATCACTTGTGCTTGAACTGACACATCGAGAGCAGAAACGGCTTCATCACAAACGATAAACTGTGGGTCAAGAGCAAGTGCCCTGGCTATTCCAATACGTTGTCTCTGTCCCCCACTAAACTGATGGGGATAACGTTCTGCATGTTCTTCAGTTAAATCCACCTCTTTCAATAACTGATTAACTTTGGTTTGCCTTTCAGATTTAGTCTTCTTTGTATGAATCAATAACGGTTCTTCAAGAGCACGACCGACTTTTTGTCTTGGATCAAGAGAGGCATACGGATCCTGAAAAATCATTTGCATATCCCTTTTAAGTTGCATTTTCTTTGCTTTTGATACTTTACTGACATCTTGACTCTTAAATTTCACACTTCCTTCGTTCAAAGTTTCTAATTGCAAAATGGTTCGACCAAGGGTTGATTTACCGCACCCCGACTCTCCAACGACACCTAAAGTCTCTCTTGCCATAATGTCCAAGGTAATTCCATTAACGGCATGTATATAATCTTTTTTAAAAGTAAGCGATTTTCTTTTAATGGGATAGGACTTTTTTACACCCTCTAATTCTAATAATGGTCGCTCATTGGCTATCATATAGAACCTCACTTTCACTTACATGATGAGACCATTCACCCGTCTTTTGTAACCAACAATTTACATGGTGATCTGAATCAATGGTAAAAGTACTTGGATATTCGATACTACATTCTTCCATTGCATACTTACACCTGGGGTGAAAGTGACATCCTGGAATGTCATCGTCCAAACTTGGAGGTGAACCGGGGATAGGTTCCAATGGTCTATCTGGACGGTTGATATCTGGAACAGAGTTTAATAAGCCCTCTGTATATGGATGCTTAGGATTCACCATTACATCTTCCACAGTTCCTTCCTCAACAATTTTTCCCCCATACATCACTAAAATTCGATCAGCAATTTCAGTTACAACACTCATATCGTGAGTAACAAACAGAACCCCCATATTAAATTTTTCTTTTAAATCTTGTATTAGATCTAGGATTTGGGATTGAATAGTTACATCCAAAGCTGTCGTTGGCTCATCGGCAATGAGTAATTTGGGGTTGTTGGATAAAGCAATTGCGATCATCACACGCTGCCTCATCCCACCGCTTAATTCGTGCGGGTACTGTTTTATCCTTTGCTTGGGGGCAGGTATCCCTACTAGAGTTAATAATTCTATCACCCGCTCATGTGTGGCTTTTTTTGATAATCCTGAGTGATTCAATATTGTTTCTGTTATTTGATACCCTATGGTAAACACAGGGTTAAGCGCGGTCATTGGATCCTGAAAAATCATCGAAATTTCTTGATTTCTAATTTTACGCATCTGCTTATTAGAGAGATTCCTCATATTATTGCCTTGAAAGTGGATGTTACCATTGGTAATCTCACCATTTTTACTTAACAATTTCATAATGGATAAAAGGGTTATGCTTTTTCCACTCCCCGATTCACCTACAATACAAACTGTCTCTCCCTTACTAACGTTGAAAGTAATATCATTAACAGCTCTTGTTGGTCCTTTCGATGATGAAAATTCAATTTTTAATTCTTCTACTCTTAATAAATTTTCATTCGAATTCTGCACGGATACTCTCCCTCACTTCCAATCACTTATCTTACTACTTCGGTTAGTTCCTCAATCCAATTAATACGCTAATTACTTATTAATATCTGTTTTTGGATCTAATGCATCGCGCAAAGCATCTCCAAAAAGATTAAAGGCAAATACAGATATCATTATTACTATCCCAGGGATAAGCACAAGATGTGGCGCATTAAACATATACTCTTGTCCTTCCGAAACCATCGCCCCCCATTCAGGTGCTGGTGGTTGCGCACCAAGCCCTAAATATCCTAAAGCAGCAGTCGCTAATATTGCTGTACCAATTTCCATTGCTCCGACAACTATTAAAGGAGCAGTACAATTTGGTAAAATATGCTTGAATAGAATCCTTGGATAACTTGCCCCTATTGATCTTTGAGCTGTTATGAATTCTTGTTTCTTCACAGTCAATACTCTACTCCGTAAAATTCTCGCAATACTTGGAATCGCCCAAATTGAAAGTGCAATGATGGTATTTACAATGCTTGGTCCGAGAATGGCTACAATCAAAAGTGCCAGCAAGATATTCGGAAACGCAAACATTAAATCAAGAATACGCATTATAATCCCATCTAGACGTCTGAAATAACCGGCGGTAAGACCTAGAATGGTTCCTCCAATTAAACCAAGAGCCGTTGCAGAGATTCCTACAAACAGGGAAATCCGAGCACCATGTGCCATACGGCTCCATACATCCCGTCCATATTGGTCGGTTCCTAGCCAATGCCCATCACTTCCTGGAGAAAGATACGTTGCACTTAAATTTTGAGCTAGGGGGTCATGTGCAACAATCCATGGGGCAAATATAGCCATGAAAATTTGGATCAAAATAACAACTAAACTAATTAGTGCTAGTCGATTTCTGAGTACTTGTCGAATAGCTTCATTCAATAAGCTTCTAGGTTGTTTTTTTTCTACTATTTGTGTACCTTCTAATTCTGCGTGTGATTTACCCATTTTTCTCCCCCTAAACATGAACTTTTTCTCCTTATTCCCCATAACTAATACGTGGGTCAATAATTATATAAAGCAAGTCAACTATTAGGTTTATAATCACAAAAGTAGCAGCAATTAGAAGCACGCCTCCTTGAACCATTGGAAAGTCCCTTTGTTGAATTGCATCTACTAGCAATCGTCCAATTCCGTTAATAGCAAACACTTCCTCAAGGATTACAGTCCCTCCCATTAATACTCCAAAACTAAGCCCTAGAACCGTAATGGTCGGGATCATAGCATTTCGCAAAGCATGAACCATATAAACTTTTATTTCCCGAACCCCTTTTGACCTAGCAGTTTTAATGTAATCAGAACCCAACACCTCCAACATTTCTGAACGAGTCATTCGTGCAATGGTTGCAGCAGAACTTAATCCAAGAGTCAAAGCAGGTATTATAGTTTCTTGAATACCTTCGAATGTAAACCAAGGAGAGTTAAATCCTCCAACCGGAACCCATTGCAAAATTACAGCAAATACCAAGATAGCCATCGTTCCCAACCAAAAATTTGGAATAGACAGACCTAGTAATGAAAACGAAGTAGCGGTGTAATCAAGCCAGGATCTATGCCTTAAAGCTGCAATTATACCTATCGCTATACCAAGAACTGCTGCAACAGTCAAACCGGCTGTTATCAGCCTCACAGTATTCGGCAACCTAAGCAGAATAGCTTCCCCAACATTCTGGCTAGTCTGATAAGAGTAACCTAAATCTCCCTGAATAAGACCAGCCATATAGTCCCCATATTGTACGAAGAAAGGGTCATTAAGTCCCATGTCTTCTCTTATCTGTTCAACTGTTTCTGGAGGTGCTTCTTCTCCAGCTATAAAAGTTGCAGGATCTCCCGGGGCTATATGCATACTAAAGAAAACAATAAAAGAGACTCCTAGCAAAATAAAAATCATTTGAAAAATTCTTTGGAATATGAACTTCGTCAAAATAACCCCCCTTTTGATTGTTCAAATTTTACACAGTAACAATATTATTATTCTTGTAATTGTTAGGTTTCAAAGAGAAAAATCACTTAAGCTTTATATATTTACATTAGTATCTTCTTTTTCATGATACATCTCTTTTGTAAACTGATCTGGTTTTACATTAGCTTTAATTTTCATTCCTGCATAATAACAAATCATCGAAACAAATAATGATTGAAGTGCAGGTATGCCTATAGGATAAATATATTCGGTTATATAACCCACTCCTATACCGAGAACTAAAGCCCCAGTAGCAACCCAATTCCATCCAAGTTTATCAATCCACTTTTTATTACGTATAAAAAAGAAATCTGCAAACATGATTCCTGCGATGGCTGGATAGATAACCGCTAAAATTACAAGAAATTCCTCAAAGAAATCTAGTATACCTACTAATGCTAACAGGACACCTCCTAATGATCCTATTAAAGTTAATAGGGCTCTCCCTTTACCAGAATCAATATTAAACATGCTGGATGCAGCCAGACCTATTGAATAGCTAGAAACTAATTGACTAGTCCATAATGCCAACCATAATATAAGAAAGCCCCAAAAAGGAAATCCAAGGTCTTGCATAACGTTTACAATATCTGCATCGCCTACACCTACCGACATCACTGCACCGGTCATAAAAAATATCAATCCGATAACTACTATTCCTAAAGGAATTAAAGTTTGATCTTTTATGGTGGGCTTTGAATGTCTTGTAAAATCAGAAGCTATTAACCATTGAGCTACATTCGCTCCTAGAACTAAACTTATAGCACCAAAAAACGTTATGGAAGGATCAGGATCCCATTGAAGAACAGCTTGCCACCCTCCGGCACTACTAACAGCAAAATAGACACCGGATATGACGAGTAACAGGCCAGCAGGAACCGCAATATAGTCCGTCCATTTCATAGAATTATAACCTATAATAGCTGGAGCGGCGAAGATGAGGCCATTTATTAGTGTTAACACTGCCCAAAGTATCCATTGTTCATTATAATTAATTCCAAATATGACAGACATAGCGTTTCCCGCAGTAGCAGTATTTATACCAAACCATCCAGCGTTGAGTAATATAAGAGCAAAACCTACTATAAACCTCGCCTGTAGAGATCCAAAACTTGTTCTAGCGATGACAGATGCAGGCCTTCCCGTCTTAGCCCCTAAGTATCCTTGAATAGCATTTCCTATCCACTGTATTATCACTAGTGCAACTAAAAGGATAAAGAATATATCTGTCAGGCCAAAACTTCCAGCAAGTGTTGCCCCCACCATAATGACTGGAACGGCAAACTCCAAACCCCCGAAAATGGTAGCAGGCACTAACCAGTGGGCTCTGTCCTTTTCAGAAGCTGGTGTAAACACCGTGTCCTTGTCCATCATATTAGACATTAAAACAACTCCTCGTCTAAATAATAAATCATGTAAAATTCACCTTTGGGCCAGCGACATTTGAGAGGTTTGTTTCGATTTCTATCTCATCGTAAGAAGTGGTGACCTAAGCGTGTCTACAGTGGGATACGAAAGATCGATACCTACAGTTTAATTAATGGTATTTTTAAAGGGTTTCGTAGTACGGGCACTGTCCTTGGCTATTTCCATTATGGATGCAAACATAACGCTTCAAACCTCGTTTTCATTCTCAGTGCGGTTTCGCGAAGCGCCATGTTTGTTTTATTTCATATTCTAAGCTTTGTGTCATTTTCAATCAGCCATTATCTAGTGCAACACTTTAGGAACCTTAATCTTCTTTTGATGAAATAGAATGGTTTCGTAGCTATTGTTTTTAAAATGGACATAGGACTAACTAGTAGCTTTGATCATTTCACTTATTTCTTTGGTTTAGTGTTTCTTCATAATCGATTTCCCAGTCTTCAGTTAAAACGACACCATACTCATTAAGAGCATCATTTGTATCAATATAGCCGTCTAGTACATCTTCGCGTACTAACTCTGGCGTGCGATGAAAAGGAGGTCCAAATCCGCCGCCTCCACCTGTTTCTACTTTTACTATATCACCTGATTCCAGTGACTTCCCGCTAACTTTTAGCATAGATTCAACACTGTCATTTTTCTGAACAGTTACGTTAGGTGGCGAACCCGATTGTCCTTCAAATAACCCCCAAGCCGGTGTTATCGACCGTTCAAACCATAAAGTTAACGAAGCATCATCAGAACAAATTTCATACTCTCTAATTACTCCTAAACCCCCTCTACTTTTTCCAGGACCTCCTGAATTATTGCGTAATCCATAATGCTTTAACTTTAACGGGTACTTTCCCTCTAATACTTCTACTGGCATATTTTTGAAGTCTCCATTTGCATTGTTGATTAGACCTGATTGTCCATCGTCTTTTGCAAATCCACCCCATCCACCAGCAGTGGGCTCTACATATAAAAAGGAAGTATCTTCTCTATTATCAGAACCATATAGTGTAATAACCATTGAATCTCCATAATGAGCCGCTGCGCTTTGATCCTTCAAAACCGGCGAAAGGGCCTTAATCACAAGATCAATTAACAATCCTAATGGTGTGAAATACCATCCACAAGCAGCAGGTTCTTCTGCACTCATAATTGTACGTTCTGGAACGAAAACCTTCATAGTTTTGAAATTTCCACCAGTCACCGGACTTTCTGATCCAATTAAATGCTTAAAAGCAACTCTGCATGCAGATATAGTTTGAGCTTTACCACAATTGGTCATACCTGTACGTTGTAGGCTAGTTCCAGTTAAGTCTATATTTATATTCTCCCTTTCAACAATCACTTTTACCTTTACACGCACAGGGTCATTAGTCACCCCGTCATTATCCAAATAACCTTCTTCTTCGTAAATTCCATCGGGAATGCTTGCTATATTATCCCGATCAATAATTTCAGACTGCTTAAAGATATCATCTACTGCACGTCTGACCTTTTCCAAACCATAATTGTTTATAACTTCATTGAATCTCCTTTCTCCAGTCCTACAGGCTGCTATTTGGGCATTTAAATCTCCTAATGCTGATCCTTGAAAACGACTGTTCATTGTTATAAGATCAATAACATCTTTTACAGGCTCTCCCTTGCTATAAATTTTTGTAGGAGGGATACGAATCCCCTCTTGATAAATTTCTGTAGCATCTGTTGGGGAGCCCGGATCCTTAGCTCCAACATCCAACCAGTGGGCTCGTGTAGCCGAAAAGCCTACGAGTTCCTCTTGATAAAAAATTGGGGAGATAACAGTCATATCATTCAGATGAGCACCGGCTAGATAAGAATCATTCAATAGATAAACATCTCCTGGAGAATATTTATCTTTTCCCCCTATATAGTTTGTCGTAAGATTAATACATTCATCTAAATTTCCTAAAAAAAACGGGAGACCTGAAGACTGACCCAGCAACTCAGCGTTTTCGTTGAAGATACCGACACTACAATCCTTCATTTCATAAATAATAGGAGAGTACGAGCTTCTAGCTAGACTTTCATTCATTTCTTCAGCTGCTGATATTAATGCATTTCTAATAATTTCAGTTGTAATTGGGTTTTCTTTTAAATTTTGTTCTAAACTCACTCTTCATTCCCCCCTCGTTAATTCCAAATTGCCAAAGTTATCTACCTCTACTACAAAATTTTCTGGAACTACAATGGTAGAACTTGGTGTTTCGATTATAGTAGGTCCAGTTATTTTGTGGCTTGGAAATAAATCATCTATCGAATATACTGTTGTGTTTTTTCTTTTGTTTTCCCATATTACCGGTTTCGTTTGAATTGGAAATGCTTCTTTCTCTGCTGCACCTAAATTCTTTCCCTGTTTTGCTTTATCAATATATCCAGTAGCAATCAAACGAAGATTAACAATCTCCACGATACCATCACGATTATTATGTCCATAAATATTGAAATGCTTGTCATGAAAGCTTTCTTTTAGCTCTTCTAACGACTTTTCCTCAACAATGGTGGTATACAGAGGAACAGTAACTGTGTATTCTTGTCCTGCATAACGTAAATCAGCCAAACACTGAAATAGCATATCTTCTTCTTGAATTTTTTGTTGTGATAAAATCTCTTTAGTACTTATTTTCATTTCTTCATATAAACCATTCATTTCAGTTACATCACTTTCATCCAATACAGACACATAAGTTCTCACATCATCATGGCGAATATCTGTTTGCAACATGCCCCAAGCCGAAAATGTTCCAGCGATAGCAGGTATCTTAACTTTATTTATTCCTAAATGTTCAGCTATAAACATGGCATGCAATGGTCCTGCTCCACCAAAGGCTACTAACGCAAAATCTCTCGGATCGATGCCTTTACTCACAGTTAATGTTCGAATTGCATCTGCCATTTTTGCATTGGCAATATCACATACCCCTTCAGCTGTTTCCACTATACTTAAGCCTAACTTATTTGCTATATCCTCGATCACTTTGTATGCAGCATCTACATCTAGTGACA
Source organism: Natribacillus halophilus (assembly GCF_900100185.1). Taxonomy (GTDB): domain Bacteria; phylum Bacillota; class Bacilli; order Bacillales; family Marinococcaceae; genus Natribacillus; species Natribacillus halophilus. Next base: position 15,911 of record NZ_FNEN01000016.1, read on the forward strand.
TATCACCCCCTAAGAAACTTTCAGAATCAATTCTACCTAAAATCAAATTAGCATCTGTAACTGTTGCTCTGTTACCACCTTTTCCATAACATGCAGGGCCAGGATCAGAGCCTGCGCTTTCAGGCCCGACTCTCAAACCGCCCCCTTCAACCCAGGCGGTGGAGCCTCCACCTGCACCTATTGTGTGAATATCAACCATCGGAGTCATGATAGGGAATTTTTCAAGTTCGGCTTCAGCAGTAACATCGGGCTCACCATCGACAGCTAAACTGACATCAAAACTAGTTCCTCCCATATCCACACATATGAGATTTTGATGATCGCTATTTTGCCCAACCTCAATACTACCAATCGTGCCTCCCACAGGGCCGGACATTAATGTTTGCACTGGAATTTCTTTAGCTACTTCAGCGGTCATAACACCCCCGTTCGATTGCATTATATGAAGATTACTCCTTAGACCATTCAATTCGGCCTCTTTTTCAAGCTTCTCCAAATAATCTTCAATTATAGGGGCAACATAAGCATTAATAACAGTAGTACTTATACGCTCATATTCCCGCCACTCTCTTACCATCTCATGAGAAAGAGAAATTGACATTGTAGGTAATCTCTCTTGCAGGTACTCTTTTATCATTTTTTCATGATCGGGGTTTTTATAGGCATGAATTAAACAAATGGAAACAGAATCAAAATCCTGATTTTCTAAGGATTCTACTAATTGTTCTAAATCATTCTTCCTTAAAGGATTATCAACACTGCCATCAGCTGACATCCTTTCTTCTACCTCTATAATATGTCTTCGGCTGATTAACTTTTCAGGTTGTCGGTATTGGATATTATAAATTTCCGGGCGATTTGCTCTCCCAATTTCATATAAGTCCTTAAACCCTTTAGTTACAACTAAAGCCATTTTCGCTCCTTTTCTTTCCAACAAAGCATTTATACCAGCGGTAGTTCCATGTACAAAAAAATCAACTTCACTTAGATCGGTAACTAATTTTTTAATTCCATTGATTACTCCGTTGGACAAATTATTAGGAGTACTAGGAGACTTAGCTGTTGTGTATCTTCCAGTTTCATTGTCTAAAAGAACGACATCAGTAAAGGTACCACCAATATCGACTCCTAAGTGGTAACGACTCATTCTTATTCCACCTTTAATAAAATTTTGCACTTATTACCACGACTTTATTTTTATTATTTTTATGACAAAACATTATGTTTAAATTAGAAACCCTTCATACAGTGGGTCATCCGGGTCTAACACAAATCGATTCATACTTAACACTTTTGGTGTCAATTCGATACTCGCAACCATTGATTCACCTTCTGTATGATCTAGTGATACTGTTATCGACTCACCAGATAACCCTAGCGGAGACCAAGAACTCTGGGTTTCTATGTTTACATTCTTTGCCTGGATCGCTACTTGCGCTATTGCCCCTTCCAATGGAGAACGGCTAATCGTTTGTGATTGTAGGATTGTAATTAATCGATCTCCTTCCTCTCCCTCCTCCGAAACAATTATACCTTCTAGATTCAAGTGGGATGGCCAGTTATAATCTAACTCTGCTGCCAGCTGTTTCAACTCATTCATCCCTGTCGCATCCAAAGGAAACGGTAGGATATCAGATGGAAGAACAGCATAATTTCGTTTACCAATGGTTACAAGATTTGCTTCTTCGTTGTTTTGATAAATAGGCAAGAGAACCTTTTCTTCATGTACAAGAGCCTGCGTGTGAAGGATAACTTTCACATCTCTGTTACCAGGTTGTATAGTAGCTTCCACCAAGCCATCAGCTGTGTCAACATAAACAGTATCCCTTTGCATTTTTCCTGTTTCATGTAGATAAGAAATAGCAGCGGCTACTCCTGACAAGGAAAAACTTCGAAATCCTCCCTGGTCCATAAAAAGGAGTCCAAAATTAGCTTCTGGGTTAACTTGCTCGGTAATGATACAGCCGGTCATTGCCCTATGTCCCCGCGGTTCACGTAAAAGCAGTTTTCTCTTCGCCTCTAAGTGTCTTTCCCCATAGACTTGCTTATCCAGCATTGTCGTTCCTATAACATTAATATCAGTCCAAATTCGTATGGCATTTCCCGCGACATGTACATCTGTAGTTGTTAATACGTTGCTTAAATCAAGCATCAAATTTTCTCCTTATTCATTTCTAACTATGGCCATTCATAGGAGGAACGAGTAAAAATCCTTTCCCAGCTACATCGTCTTGATCATGGAAAAATTGATGCATACCCATGAGCCAAGCTGAACCCTTAATCATTGTTGTTACAGATTTGTGCGTATCAAAAGATTCAACTTCAATAATACGTGCTTCAAATAGTGAGCCTACAATGCTTTCATGTACAAATGTGTCCTTTTTTTGCCACCTTTGATAATGATGAAGGTTCGCAAGTTTAGCAGAAGTCCCTGTTCCACATGGAGAACGATCAATACCTCCTGGAGGAACAATGACTGTGTTTTTCACATGGGCTTTCGGATTGTCCGGAGTTGTAAAAAATTCAACATGGGTTACGCCCTGAATAAATGGTTTTTCAGGATGCTGGATAATGACGTTTTCGTTCACAGCATTACGAATCCTAATGCCTTTATCAACAATTTCCGGAGCATTTTCTGGTGTGAGGCGTAATCCGAGAGAGTCAGCGTCTACAATCGCGTAAAAGTTTCCCCCATATGCAATGTCACAGGAAATTGCACCAATATCAGTTACATTGACATTAACGGTTTCCATATGAAATGCAGGAACATTTTTGAACTCAACTGCCTTAGCTTTTCCATTTTCAATTTCGACTTTTGCTTGAACAAGACCAGCTGGGGTATCCAAATTGATCCACGTGTCAGGAGAAGTCGCTTGTACTACTCCGGTTTCCACAAGAGCAGTGCAAACCCCTATAGTGTCATGGCCACACATCGGAAGATAACCTCCGGTTTCGATGAATATAACGCCAAAGTCCGCTTCTGGGTGATATGGTTCTACTAAGAGTGCGCCTGACATTACATCATGTCCACGCGGCTCATACATCAGTAACCGCCTGATCCAGTCATGTTCTTTTTGAACTTCCAACATTTTTTCATCCATGGTTTTTCCTTTTAATTTCGGAACCCCACTAAGAACTGTTCTGGTCGGATTTCCTCCTGTATGTGTATCTATAGTGAAAAAAACGCCATCTGCTTTCATTATTGCGTCACCTTTTTCTGAAATCGTTGTAGAGATAAAGGTTCCGGGGGTACAATCAATCCCTTTTCTTCGTTAATCATTTCTGAAACAAGCTTACCTGTTACCGCTGCCAAACTGATTCCGTCACCTTCATGACCAGCAGCAACATAGAAACCGGGCATATCATCCACTTTAGATACAATCGGTAAATGATCTTCCGTCCAGGGACGAAAGCCCGTATATGCGCGAATCATCAGCATATCTTCTATTCCTGGATAAAAGCGGATCGCGCGTCGCGCAATAGTTTGTACGACACGATGATTGACAGCGCTATCAAAACCAATGAATTCTCGGCTGCTTCCGATGAGAAAGTTTTGGCTCTCCGTCGGTTCAAAGACAAGCGCTACACCGTATCGTTCTGTTTCTTCATCAACTTGCCGTTCACCGCCAAATTTAGACATCAAGTATCCGAACTCCATCACTTTTCTTTCTCCAACAGGTTGGGAGCGTGAGGATACTAAGATATGTCCTTTTCGGGGATAAATAGGAATATCCAAACCGACCATTGCTCCAATTTCTCGCGCCCATACACCAGCGGCATTTACAACCTTTTGGGCATGTACTGCCCCATCTGTTGTATCTATTTTAAAATGCCAATCATTTAGATGTTGAATGTCTTTGACCTCAGTATGAGTGTGTAGTTGACACCCAAAGTTCATTGCTTCTTCCATAAGAGCATAAGTGAGCAAATACGGGTTCACAGTTGCATCGGATGCACACTCAAGGCCTCCCGGCAGATGGTCAGAGAAGTAAGGAGATTCCTGGTGAATGTCCTCCCGATCAAGCATCCGAAAAGGCAGTCCGGCATCCTTCTGTAGTTGAACCCATTTTTCTGCAGCTTCCATTTCCTGTTCTGATTCGCACACAAGAATACTCCCCGGATTTCTGTATTCAAAAGGTAATGTTAATTCTTCCGATAATTTTTTGACCAGATGTTGACTTTGCAAGGACATTTGGCTATCGAATCCCGGATCTTTATCAATGGCTAGAATATTGCCATCACATTTGGAAGATGTCCCACTAGCTACGTCGCCTCGATCAAGAACTGTAACCGTGTTTCCAGCTTTCCCAAGATAATAAGCGATTGCAGCTCCTATAATCCCTCCACCAATAATAGCAATTTCTGTATTCGTATCCGACAAGAAGAACCTCCTTTCTGACTCACTATCTCTAATAATGCAATGTTCATGCCAATTGGCAACCATACTTTTTTTATTGTAATTTTGGCAGCTAATATAAACAGTATGGTATGATAAAATTGATCGGTGACTAAAAAAATAGACATGCATGTCTAAATTATTTAACAGGAGTTGTATCATGAAACAGTTTCATTTGGATGTAAACCAATTTTTGAACACTGATATTGACTTACTTGAAATTAACAATTGGGAACAATTGCAAGAGATTAAAAATGGTTTTGTCAATTATAATAATAATTACTATATGATTACAGATGGCCTCCTCAAGCAAGCGACGCTTATTGACAACTCTGTGGAATTTCATGTGGCGGCTCATGCCCTTTATGAATATTCGGTTGTACTTGTCGCTGAGCATGATGAGATTAAGGGGTATTTATCGGTAAACGAAATGCTTCCGCAATTGGTACATCATTACCAAACATTACTTTCCTATTTTACGACTATTACTAAAACAAGCGAGGCATCCGTGACGGTTATTAATGATAAGCGGGAGGTTATTCTCTGGACAGAAGGAGCGGAAAGAATCTTTTCTCTTCCTCATGAAAAAATTCAAGGCGATGACATCACAAATCATTTCGAAGAAGATAAGCTTGCCGTCACCGATGCCTTGTATAGAGGCCAAACATTGCAACAAAGTCATCATCTCCCTCGGAAGAATGTATTTGTTTTAATCAATACTTCACCGGTGTATGTTAACGGCAAAATTGTTGGCGCTGTCGCTTCTGAAACCGATATAACCAGTCAAGTTAAATTAAACCGCGAATTAATGCAGGCATCGGAACGCATCCATCGTTTAGAACAAAATTTACAAACGCTTCAACCAAGCGACGATCCTTTCCGAGAAATCAAGGGACAAAGCCCCCCTTTAGAACACACGAAACGTATGATTGAAAAATTAAGATACACAGATGTGTCGGTTTTGATTTTAGGTGAGAGCGGGGTTGGCAAAGAGCTTTTCGCAAAAGCGATTCATGAAACGCGGGAAACCAAGGATAGCCCTTTCATAGCCATAAATTGTGGAGCTATTCCAAATGCTTTATTTGAAAGTGAATTGTTTGGTTATGAACGGGGGGCTTTCTCAGGCGCTGATCAAAAAGGGAAAAAAGGTAAGTTCGAATTAGCACGCAATGGAACACTGTTTTTGGATGAAATCGCTGAAATGCCTTTAGATATGCAAGTGAAATTATTACGCGTATTACAGGATAAAAAGTACTTTGCCGTCGGAGGTTCTTTAGAGATTCAAGCAAATTTCCGAGTGATCGCTGCTACCAACCGGGATCTTGATCAACTCGTGGAAGAAGGCCTTTTTCGCGAAGACTTATACTATCGATTGAATGTTGTGAATTTAACCATCCCACCATTACGAGAGCGTAAAGAAGATATTGTTCAACTCGTTCATCACTTTTTATATGAATTATCTGTACGATACCATAAACCCATTCCAGATTTATCTCCTCAATTCATGAACGCACTGTTGAAACACAATTGGAAAGGAAATGTACGGGAATTACGCAATGCTTTAGAACGCCTCGTCGTTTTTTCTAATGATGGAGAAGCGTTTATGGAAGATTTACCTTTCCTTGCCAAGCAAGAGTCAGTTCCAATGAACAATGAATCCAATGGACAACCACAGACATTGCAAGCTTCTATGGATTTGCACGAACGTCAACTATTAATCGAAGCGTTAAAACGTTCGGATTCTAATAAACAACGCTGTGCTACCGATCTCGGTATTAGTCGCGCAACACTCTACAACAAGTTGCAAAAACATAACCTTGAATGAATGTTGGCATCTTTTTTGCACTTAAGTGATGAGGGAGGTTTTGTTTATGTCTACTTTAATAGTCTGTCGTTGTGAAGAAGTGAGTCTGGAAACTTTACAAAAAACCGCATATCAATATCACTGCTCTTCCAGAGAATTAAAACTAAGGACACGGGCAGGGATGGGTGTTTGTGGCGGAAGAAGTTGTCGAATGATGATTGAGCAAATCGCGACCGCGGGAGATAATGAAAAAAATTACGAAACCGAAACCATTCCGTTAAAATATCAGCCTCCTATACGCCCTGTTCCCTTTGGTGTATGGGGAGGGTTAAGCGATGAATAAACGTATCTACACTCATCCAATACTGGAAAATTTATCCACCAATGAAGAAATTTCTTTTTCATTTAACAGTGAAACATTATCGGCATATAAAGGGGATACTATCGCTACTGCCTTGCTTGCCAATCAAATACGTACACTCCGTTACCATGAAGAGAGCGGGAGCCCCCGAGGTATATATTGCAATATTGGCCATTGTTTTGAATGTCGAGTTACGGTCAATGATTATCCAGGAATAAGAGCATGTTTAACATTGGTTGAAGAAGATATGGTGATAACCAGCGGAAAGAAACTCCCTCAACCATTAAAACATGGAGGTGAGGAGAATGCTTGATGCTATGATTATCGGAGCAGGTCCTGCGGGGTTATCAGCAGCTATATCCGCGGCACAACATGGGTTACATGTGGAAATCGTTGATGAATACTATCAACCCGGCGGCCGACTCCTTGGGCAATTACATCAGGAGCCCGACGGTGAATGGTGGAATGGTATTGAGGAGACTGAGAAATTACTGGAGCAAATAGAATCCTTACATATTACTATTCACTGCAGCACTTCGGTCTATGACCTACAAAAAGTCAACAAAAAGTGGGTCACCTACACGGATCAAGGGAATTGGGAAAGCCAAGCAGTATTAATAGCTACGGGCGCTACTGAAAGCCCAACCCCGATTCCAGGTTGGACACTCCCAGGTGTGATGTCGATCGGCGCAGCACAAGTTTTGACAAATGTGCAACGTATACAACCGGGTGAACGTGGCGTTGTGATAGGGGTGAATGTACTCTCGTTTGCAATCGCTCGGGAGTTGCAACTTGCGGGTGTTGATGTGGCGGGAATGCTTTTGCCGCCTCCTCATCTTCTTTCTAAAAGTGAGGGTGTGCCTCAAGAAGTTCTCAGTTCTTTGCTCCGTTTTTCACACTTAGCGCCATCGGTATTAATGCACCGAGGCGCCCCTTTTGTAAAAGGAAGACTCGCAAAAAATCTCGTTACAGCATTTTACCCGGAAAAAGGGATGGGCGTTTGGGGAATCCCTTTGCAATTAAGACGAACGGCTTTAGAAATAAAGGGGAAAAATCAAGTTGAAGGGATACGAGTAGCAAAAGTCAATCGCAAAGGAGAGTTGCGTAATGCAATTACACATGATATAGATGTTGATTTTGTTTGTATTGCAGGCGGGTTATCTCCACTCGCGGAACTCGCTGCCATCGCAGGATGCAAATTTATCCATGAAGATGCTCTTGGTGGCTACGTGCCTGTGCATAATGAAAAGATGGAAACTGCTGTTTCCGGATTATACGTGGCTGGTAATATAACAGGAATTGAGAGTGCTAAAGTAGCTATCTCTCAAGGGACTATCGCTGGTTTGGTTATCGCAAAATCATTAGGGGCACGTATGATCAACGGAAAGATTAACGAAGCTTTACAAGAAGTAGAATCGAGACGTGCTGCCGCGACCATACAGTTTCATCCACATGTTATATCTAGTCGGGAGTCGCTTTATAAAACTAAGAAAACTCAATAATCTTGAAAAGCTCACCTTTTTGGATGAGCTTTTCAATTTTTAAGAGGATCTATGTTCCCGATTCTTCTTATTATCATTTCTTATTCTCTGCATTAATTTCATTTAGCACTTGAAGCGCAAATCCTTCAAGCGTACCTTCCTTATAATGCTCGATTATGTGTGGGAAAATCGTGTCCATAGCCTTTTTACTATAAGTCTCTGGGTAATTCTTTGCCCCAGCCTCTTTTTCAAAGCTAATACAGGCTTCGAGTGTCTTCCTAACCGCAAGACGATTCACCTCAGCAACCACATCTTCCTTATCTTCTAACAGTGTTCCGATTTTATCAAATAAAAAGCGAACCTCTCGAAATCCTTCTGCATCTAGTGGGGGTTCTGACACAAATAACCCCTCCCCGTGTTCATACAAATCATTTGCATGACCAATGATTTTCACACCGTATATTTGCAGGTCAGGAAATTCTTTTTGTAATTCTTTCGTATCAACGAGTGTTGATAAGTTGACGAAAGTTGGTTGTACATCATTTTGAATTGTTTTCTGTGCATTTTTTAAAAAAGGAATGATTCCATCAGCTGGCAACGCCAATAAAATCGTCGATTGCCCAAATAATTCGGCTAACTCAACTGCTCGGACTTTGTAAAAACGCCTGGCAAATTCGGTTGCTTTTTGTGAATTTGGGTGATAAGCCCGAATATGTACGCTCTCACCTTCGAGCTGTCGAGCTAATGCTGCACCCAGTTGACCAACTCCTACAAGGCCACATGTAATCAAAATATCTCTCCTTCTTTTTGATCGATTTATTCATATTTTGTAGGTAACTAGGATAGTTCCAATAGACAGAGAATATTAACTAAACCACCGATGATTAATATCATCGGTGGTTATTTACTTGTTATCCGTGTTTAATCGCGCATGTTTTCGTTTCACTATAGAATTCCAAAGCCGCCTGTCCTTGTTCCCTTGTATGAGAACTGGACATTTTCATGCCCCCGAAAGGTGCTTGAAATTCGACACCAGCCGTTTCAAGGTTCACACGTACCATCCCAGCCTCTGAACGCTCAAGGAATTGATGTGAGCGATTCAAATCATTGGTGAAAATCGATGCACTCAAGCCATAATCCGTATGGTTCGCAATCTCAATGGCTTCGTCAAAATCTTCCGCTTCCAAAAGAACCGCAAATGGCCCGAAAACTTCCTCTTGAGCTAACGTGTGGTTCGCATCTACACCATCAACGATGAGCGGGTGGATATAATACCCTTCATAATCACTGGCTATGGTTTGAGCTTCTGCCACAACATTCGCTTCTTTTTTGGCTAATGAAACGTATCCATTGATCTTTTCGTATTGGTCTTTTGAAGATACCGGACCGAGGAAGGCTTGCTCATCAAGCGCCTCACCGACACGTAGACCCGCTACGGCTGTCTTCAGTTTGTCTTTTAATGCCGGCATGATTTTCTTATCCGCCACAATGCGACTACTTGCGGTACATTTTTGACCAGCGGATGTGAAGGCTCCACTGAGGATGGCCGATACTGCTTTATCAAGATCCGCATCCTCCAGGACGACTGCCACATTTTTGCCGCCCATTTCGGTCTGATATTTAATATTGCGCGAGGCACAAATCGCTGCTGCATGCATCCCCGTCTCCGTCGACCCTGTAAAACTAAGGGCATCAATGTTAGCTTTTTCAAGGAGCGTATTCCCTACTTGACGCCCAGAACCAATCAACATATTTATCAGACCGGATGGTAACACCTCTTGAAAAACATTCATTAATTTAGAGGCTGTGAGTGCCGCTTGTTTGGCAGGCTTCCAAACAATAGCATTCCCACAAATCAAGGCAGGAGCCATTTTCCAAATAGGGATAGCCACAGGGAAATTCCAAGGTGTAATGACGCCTACAACACCGAGGGGTACTCGTTTTGAATACTGGTGTACTTGAGGATCTGTAGCTGGAATGACATCCCCGTCCGAACGACTCCCTTCCGCAGCGTAGTAACGTAGCAATTGGATACCTCTGGCCACTTCTCCCTTCATTTCCTTGATGGGTTTTCCCATTTCAGAGCTAGCCAAGGTAGCGATATCCTCTTTGTTTTCTTCTAATTTTACAGCCATGTTTTCTAGCGTAGCCCCTTTTTTCAACCCAGAAAGAGAGGCCCACTCTTGTTGTGCTCGTTTAGCTACTTCAGTCGCTTCTTCGACGACATGACTGGAAACGTCATGAAGAATACCAACGCGATCGGCTGTATTCGAAGGGTTGTGGATGGTTGTTGCTTCTCCATCATGTTGCTTCCCGTTAATGACACTATAGCCTTCGTATACTTGAGATGTAACTGCCATATTTTATCACTCCTTATTATCTTGGTACGGATTGTTGAGACTTTGCACGTTTGAACGCTTCTTCAACAACCCTATAACTTTCTGTATCCAAAGGCAGTCTTGGTGGTCGAGAAGGCCCTACTGGTTGTCCGGCCAAAGTCATCATGTGTTTAATATATTGGACGAGCTGTGGACTCGCATCTAAGTGGAACAAGGGAAGTAACTCCCTATACAATGGTAACGCTTCTCGAATGTTTCCTTTACGAGCTAATTCAAACAGCTGCACGCCTTCCCGAGGCAATGCATTAGGAACACCAGAAATCCAACCTGTAGCACCAGATAGGGCTCCTTCCATAGCTAGATCGTCCAGTCCTATCATGACTTCAAGGTCCGTTTGATCAAGAATATCATGAACCCGGCGAATATCCCCCGAAAATTCCTTAACTCCAATCACTTGAGGGAACTTGGAAATCTTCTTCAACAACGTAGGTGTTAAATCGATCTTATAGTCACGAGGATTATTATAGGCAATAATCGGAATATCAACTTCCGCTAATGCCTCATAGTGAGCAATGACTTCATTTTCCAAAGCGTTATAATTGATTGGAGGCAAAGCCATGATACCGGCAGCACCTAAATCCTTCGCATGCTGTGCCCAATAAACAGCCTGTGCTGTAGAAGGAGCCCCCGTACCAACCACTACAGGAACACGCCCGGCTGTTACCTCAACAATGGTTTCTACAACAGAAGCCCTTTCTTCTGTGGTCATCGTTGCATATTCACCGAGAGAACCAGTAGGTACGATACCTTGTACCCCTTCCCCGATCATCCAGTCTGTAATTTCCCTTAAACGATTAAAGTCCACTTCATAATCTTCTGTAAAGGGGGTAAGAATGGCTACGTAAACACCCTCAAATTTAGCCATAAATCAAGCTCCTCTCAATAAAATATATTTCATAACTAAAATAATGCAAAATTCATTCCAACATAAGGTTATTAAGAAACCCCCTCATGTCTTCATTACTCTCACTTTACATTATTCATCTCAATGGTTTGTAAATAAAAATATACATAGTATGTATAAATTATTGTACATTCATCATTAGAAAGAAAAGTAGCACCAACCTTATTGTCACACCAACTTCCATTCCGAACTCTCCCAGAGCCTTGCCATATACTCCTCTGATTCTCCTGTATTAACATTAAAAATGAACGATTGTTTTCGGCCTTCGATTTCCAGCTCAGCAAACCATAAGGGAAGATAAACAAGAAAAGTATCTTTAATTTCATATTTTGGCTTTTTTAGTAAATATTTTCGATTGATATTTCTTTGCACTTGTTCTACATATTTACCCACTTGGTCTTCTGTTTCTATCTTAGGAGCAACCAAAGCACCGCCTTGCACTAATTTTTGTTCAGTTGGCGGAATGTTTGTAAATAAACCTCTATATCCTGATAAAGCATCAACAAAAGCCATATTAGGTGTAACGCGCGGTGGAAAAGGCTTTCGTTCTGCAATAACGAGCAACTTAATTAACCACAAGGGGTGATAGAAATAATGTTTTTCTTTGATATATTGATTGATTGCTCTACGAGCCATGCTTCTTTTCTGTCGCCACCCGAGATTTTTATAGACAAATGAAACTAATTGTTCTTCTGCAATCATTTCTTTTCCTTGGATCACGTGAATCTCTTTTTCCACCTGGTTTCACCTCTCCTCGTTATTAACTATACTCCCAATGCTTCAATTATTTTCTTTTTCATAAATAGCCTGGGCTGTGAGGAGATCAAAAAGTGACATGCCAACGGATTTAAAGATGCTCACTCCGGTTATTGTTTTACGTTCATCGCTATTACAAAGTGCATCGAGACTCATTACATCATCTTTTGATAAACCTAATTGCCCGGCCCGTATCATGTCTCCGGATTCTTTTAAACCAGTAGGAGAATCGATACCCCAATGCATGCAAGCGTGTAATAATGAATCTGGTATTTCCTGCATGTCCGGTCGGAAAGATCCAACTCCAACAATGAGTTTTCCTTTATACAATTTTTCGTCGTATTCTGGTATCACAGAAGTTTTTGAAGTTGTTGTTGTAACAATGATGTCTGCCTTCTCGATTAGATTTTCTAAAGAAGAAATACAGACAGCCACCTCAGGGTACTTCTCTTCTATCTTATGCTTAAAATTTACTGCTTTTTCCTTGGTACGATTATACAAAATTACTTTTTGAATCGGTCTAGCCACAAGTGCAGCTTCTAAATGGCTCCAGCCCTGAATACCAGTACCGACGATTCCCAAGGTTTTGCTCTCCGCCGTAGCCATATATTTCATGCCCAGTCCGCCAACTGCTCCTGTTTTTAACGCCGTAATCGTATTCCCATCCATTATCTCAAGTGTTTGCAATGTCTGGCGATCCGCCAAAATAACGAGAGCCTGAATTGTGGACAAGCCACGTTCCGGATTCCCGGGGGCAACGTTTGCAAGTTTTGTTGCATGATAGTTTCCGTGAAAGGCCGGCATTAGCAAAGCCGTATTTTCTTTATCTTCAATATGCATACGTTCAGGGATGAGTGCCTCTTCTACAGAAGAGGTTTGATAAAAATGTTCAATTGCGGACATTACATCTTCCATAGTTACTTTATCATTGATTTGTGATTCTGTTAGCATTGGTTTTGTTCCTCCTCATAAATCTATCTTTTTTACATGTCATCCTTTATACGAGTGTAATTAAGCTCTACTTGTTTCTTGATGTTTTCAGATGGTGATTTAGTAAGCAAGCTAACAACAATCATTAGCATAAGTGAAACAGGTGCCGCAATAATGGGCTCGGAAACAAGCTCTCCTGGGGTTGTCACCAGGACAAGAAAAGTAATACCTCCACCGAGGATACCGGCAATTGCTCCCGGTGTATTCGCTCGACTCCACCAAATTCCCAGAATCACTGGAAAGGCAAATGTAGATAATAAAGCACCACCTACCCATCCAACCATAATTGCGATTAACTGAGGAGGTTCCAAGGCGATGAGTAAACCAATGAAACCCGCTATTAGCATACAAATAAGCCCAATTATAGTAACGGTTTTCTCCTTTGCCCTCTTATTAATCGCACCCTTATAAATATCTTGCGCTACACCTGCGGAAACAGCAAGGAGCATTGCATCTGCAGAAGACATAATGGCAGCAATCAAACCTGCAAGCATAATCCCGGCAAGAATCGAGGGTAGATAATGCTCAATGACAGCTATAAAGATCATATCTGTGTTATCCACCGTTCCTAGTATATCAAGGTTGACTCCGGCGATGGCTATAAAGAGCCCAAACACGAATACTAATAAATACAGGAAGCAAGCTCCCAATGCTGTTCGTCTTGCGATTTTTGCACTGGTAGACGTGAAATTTCTCATCACAGCAGATGGTGAGACAATTCCGAAAAACAGGAAAGAGATAAAAATCCCAAAATATGACATCCAGCCAAGTTGCACACTTCCAAAATCCGGATCCACAGCGAGAGCGGACTGTACTAACGATCCAAATCCACCATGATCAATGAATATAACAACAGCTAAAACAAATAATCCTACAACGATAAGCATACCTTGGACTAAATCCGTATAAGTGATCGCCCACATCCCACCTATAGCTGCATATAAAATAAAGCTCGCACCAATTAAAATAACAGCGGTAGTATATTCAATACCAAGTACATATTGGCCTATCAAGCCTGACGCTGTTAATTGTGGAACCATATAAAATGTCATACTAATAACAACAATTACTGCTGCGATAATTTGTACAGATTGCCCGTATCTTTTCGAGAAATATTCAGGTAGCGTACGAACTCCCGAACGCCTCAATTGTCCAGCTGCAACAAATAGCAGTAATGGGAGTATTCCTATTGCTCCAAATCCATAGGCAAAAAAGAACGGGAGACCAAACTCGACCCCAGAACCTACTGCTCCCATTAATGAACTGGCACTTGCTAGAGCGGCAAACAAGGCAAAAGCTCCTACAAAGCTATTTATTCGGCGACCGGCAGCCCAATAATCATCTTCTGTGGATAACGCTCGTCGAGAAAAGTAAATCCCCATAAGGATTACAACTATCAAATAAATGACAATAATAATAGTTTCTGTAACTTGCATATCATATGTCCCTCCTATGTGTCTTCGTTATGCTATGTCATTTTCCTTTTCGTCCTTCTCATCCAATGTTTCATCTTCAATCGATTCCATCCATCGAACATAAATAATGGTCAACAATAACCAAATAAATAATGAACCAAACATGAGCCAACCAACTAACGATATTTCATAGAAGTAGATATCCGTGGGCCACCAAGCAAAAACGAGTACAATTACAGCTATCAACACCCAAAGTAATTTACCCCCTGGTTCTGCGAGGAAACTTCTTTTCTTCCTTTTATTCATAAATATAACCATGCCTTTCGCGACGCTCAAGGCAAAACGTTATGAAATAAGTTGCTTTGAGCGCTTTTTGTATTATTCTAGAATTATAGGGATACTCAGTACACTACAAATCACTCGGAGGTGAGTGGTCCATTCCGTGGGGGATACCAGAAGCCCTTAATTCGTTCGAAACCTTTGAACCTGTTTCCTCGTTAAGTTCAGCGACAACAATTTTGGCACCTCCCCCCAAACGTTTTTGCAATTTCCTCACCAATGTCTTGGCCCACACCTGTTACTATGGCCACCTTGTCCTGTAGTCTCATGATAATCATCCTTTCTGCACCATCAAATAGATGTTTAAATAATGGCCTTTTCAATCACTAAATCATTTTCTTTAAATCGCTCAAATCTTAAAGGTCTTAAATCAATAGTTTCATAGACTCCCTTGCTGATCAGCTCAGCCAAACCTTTACCGACAGCCGGAGCTTGTTGCATCCCGTGGCCACTAAAACCACAAGCCAAATAATAGCCATCGAGCTGAGGATGTTTCCCAACAATCGCATTCTGATCTTTCGTGTTATGCGTATACAATCCGGACCAACCGCTAGTCACTTTAACCTTTTCAAAATTTTCAACCCGATTACCTAAAACCGGCCATAATTGGTCAATAAAGTATGAGCGTTTCCATCTAAAATCAATACCCGGTTTTGTATCTTCTGCAAAGCCCGAAAGTAGTTGATTTCCTTCATGACGAAAATAAACACCTGTAGGATCGACCGTTAAAGGAAGACCTTTCTTTAACGGTTTTTCCGAATCAAATTGAAATACTTGTCTTCTCAAAGGAACAATAGGTAATGGCAACCCTATTTTTTCACTTAGGTAGCCCGACCATGGGCCAGCGCAATTTATAACGACATTCGCTTTATACTCTTGTCCATTGTTGAGACGAACCCCTGTCACTTCATTGTGATCAGTTAGAATAGTATCCACCTCTTCATAAATATATTTTGCTCCCATTTTTTTGGATTGTTTGATATACCCTTGCATTACAGAGTATGGATCCAGATAACCGTCCTCGGCACAAAACAGCCCGCCTGCAAGATCATCAGTATTTAATTCAGGTATGATATTTAACAAGTCTTCTTTATTTAGTAATTCAGAGGGCACTCCATGCTTATGTTGAACCTTTAAATGTTCATTTAAATAAGGAATATTTGCTTCCGTGCCCAACAGTAAATACCCTCTTTGTTTAAAATCTATTTCAGCCTTCTCATCGTTGGCTGCCATGGTATCAGCAAAATTTTTATACACCTGATGGCTGAATTGACTTATTTGAATATTGATATCTGTTGTAAATAGCTGTCTTATCCCTCCGACGCTTCGCGGCGTGGAAGAAAATTCATAGGTTCGATCCTTCTCAAAGATGAGAATTTCCTCTTCATAACCATCATTTAATAAATTATAGGCTATACTTGATGCTATGACGCCTCCACCAATAATGATGATGTCAGCTTTGTGTACCATGCGTTACCCCTCATTTCGATAATAATTTTAAAAATAATCTTATTTCATATATTGAAAAGGCATTTCATAAAGCGAGGGTGTTTTTATATTGTATCCGCTTTCATCACTCAATTCAATACTTTTTGAATAATTAAATATGTAATGTATATTCACACCCATTAATTATCGTAAAATTAACACTTGCCCTTCTTATCCGGGTGCATTTTCTGCACCGAGTTTTTAAAATTGCTCTTTTAGTAAATCCATTAACAATACCTCTTTCCCTTATTCTAAGATAGTTTGATTTGGCTTTGGGATACTTAAAATTATCGTTGGAGCGATGAAGTGACTTCCTAATGAAATCGGTTAGTTTGACACTAATTACTCTGTTGCACATCACTATACTGAAAGATATGCTTATTCTCACCTGCTTTTAATCCGAACATCACTATCAATATTGACATTACACATAAAAGAACAAGAAACGGTGTCCATGTGTGAAAAGCATCGTATAAATAGCCTATAAATATCGGACCGATCGATGCCAGAAAATAACCAATAGATTGAGCCATACCGGAAAGTACCAATGCATCACGGTTATTGGAAGACCTGAAACTTATAAATGCAAGCGCAAGACTGAGGGCCCCCCCTTGAGCTATCCCCACAGAAATTATGCTAATGACAATGATGACTATATTCGGAAAAAACAAGATGCCAAGAAAGCCAAGGATATAAAAAAAACCAATGCCTAGTACGATGGGTTTTTGGTTATACAGTTTTTCAGCAAGAATCGGTGCTACAAAACTGAAAGGGATGCCTACTAATTGTAAAAGAAAAACTAACCCACCTCCCAAAGATAAAGTCAATCCCAGTTCACTAAGAACGTCGGGGATCCATGTGATGAGAGAAAAATAAAAAAAAGATTGAATACCCATGAAAAGGGTTACAAACCAAGCCAACGGCGAAGACCAAACGGACTCTGAAAATTTTATCCTCCGCTGTATTATAGAAGTTTTAGCTATTTTTTTGTCTTCTTTTAACCGTGGAATCCAAATCAAAATTGCCCAAAAAGTTACTATTGCCCAAAAAGACAATGATAATTCCCAACCTAAACCGAGAGTCTCAGATAGTATAACGCTCAATCCGGAACCAAATGATGCAAATAAATTCAAGGATGTGATATATAAGCTTGTCATCAAACCTACCTTTTGAGGAAAACTAAGTTTAATAACACCAGGCAAGAGAACGTTACATATAGAAATGCCTACACCTATTAAGGCCGTCCCTGTAAAAATAGCAGTGATTATCCCCGTAGATCTTAGTAAAATCCCTACCCCTAAAATAATAAGACCCACGAAAATAGAAACATGATTGCCATAACGAACACCTAATTTTGGAGCAACCAAAGAGAACACAGCAAATGATAGAAGAGGAATAGTGGTTAGCAATCCAGCTGTACTATTGGCCATGCCAGTACTTTCTCTAATAATAGGTATAATGGGGCCAACAGACGTGATTCCCGGTCTTAGGTTAAATGCAACCAATAAAACCCCTGCAATGAGCAAATAATTAGGATCATCTGCACTTTGGAAATACTTTTTTTTATTTTTTATTGGAGATAAATTGGTCATATATCCAATTTTTTGTCCTTTCTAAGTTTTCGATTCAGTAACAATCCACTTAATTTATTTAACTCCCCTTCCTTTACCGAGATTGTTTGTATAAGAAAATCCTACTTTCCAATTTGGTACACCCTTGGTTTACCATCATTTTTGGACTCTTCTAATACTGAGTGTTTTTTCGCTCGTTATACAAATGGTTCATGTAAATGATTGATGGCCATGACGGCTTCTGCGCGCGTAATCGTTTTCGACATTGTGAAAACCCACAAAAAGAAATGTTCAAATATCAATTATTCTACAAAACCAGGAAGCCAGAGTACAATTTCAGGGTATATATAAATAATGATCACAACTAACATTATGATTAAGAAAGATGGCAGGGCATAAAGTGCTATTCTAAGTACATCTACCTTCGACAGACCACTAATGACAAATAAATTAAATCCTACAGGAGGAGTAATTTGAGCCGCTTCAATCAAAAGCACCAAGTAGATACCGAACCAAAGAGGACTAAATCCTACTTCTACAATTAATGGGAGGACCAGAGGTAAGCTCATAACGATAATTGAAAATCCATCTAAAAAAAAGCCCATAAAGATGTACAAAATAGTTAAGATAAGAAGTAATTGCCAACCTGATAGCTCAAGTGAAGCAACAACTTGAGTTAATTCAGCTGGTATACGTAAATGTCCAAAAACTACTGACAAATATGAGGCTGATACGACAATCAACATTATCATAGTAGTTGTTTTAATTGCTCCTAAGATGGAGTCCTGAAACTGCTTAAATGTCATACTTCGAGAGATTACAGCAAATAATAATGCACCAACTACACCAAGCGCTGCTGATTCAGTGGGGGTAGCCCAACCAGTATAAATGCTACCTAATACAAAGGTAATTAATAGAACAATTGGTAGAAATAAAGGAAGGCTTTCAATACGATCTTTCCATGTGAATTTTTCTTTCTCTGGAGCTAAATTAGGATTAATTATACTGCGTATTGCTATATAGAAACTTAAACAAAAAGCAAGCAAAATTGCTGGAAAAACACCAGCAAAAAATAGTTGACCAATACTAACGTTTGCTGTAATACCATATACGATCATTATAAGACTAGGTGGTATTAAAAAGCCTAAGGTTCCGGCTCCCGCAAGGGATCCAAGACTCAGACTTTGATTATAATTGCGTGCGGATAGTTCCTGTAAAGTTATTTTGCCAATGGTGGCAGTGGTTGCTGCAGATGAGCCACTCACAGCCGAGAACAGGGTACTGCCTGCAATATTAACATGAAATAATTTGCCTGGTAACAATGCCATCCAAGGTGCTAACCCTTTAAAGAGATTTTTTGACATTGTACTACGTAGCATAATTTCACCCATAAATATAAATCCTGCGAGAGCAAACATAGTGTAATCATTTGCGTCATTCCATAGAATATCGGCTAATATTTGTGTTGGCGGAGTATCCGTAAAGATTAATAAACTTCCGGTACTTACTAATAATAAAGAAATACCAATCCAAACACTACTCCCTAACAATAAAATTAAAAAGGCAAGTATTAACAAAGAGATTATTGTAATGTCCAAACCCATTCCCCCCTATTCATTTATTATTATAAATTGCTATTAAAGTTAATCTGTATCAATAACATCAGTTGAAAATTCACTTCTGCGTAGCTTTAGGATTAATTTAATTATCTCTGACACAAATTGTAATGTTATAAGAACTGCTCCTAAAGGCAATGCAAATTGTGGAATAGCAAGGTAAGTAGCTGATACCTGTCCAGACTGTGATTCAGTAACGAGGGAGTTCCAAAAGAGATTTGTAGTTGCGATTATCACGACAAGAAACATAGCTAGCCCCACAATGTTTGCGTAGATATCAATAAAAAGACGTTTCTTGCAACTTTTTATAAATTTGTGAATAACAGTAATGCGAATATGTTCTTTTTCTTTCATGGTGTATGCCAAACCTAAGAAAGTTATAGATACCATGAGGTATCCAGTGTACTCACCTGTAATGTAAAGCGTCCCATTAAGAAGGTTGCGAACAAGTATCTCTGCCACTATTAAGCCGACTCCTAATAACATCGTACATCCAGCAACCATTCCGAATATGTAAGAAATACGATCTATTAATTGGGTTATCTTTTCCAAGCTTTTTCACCACCATAGTAAGAAGGCAACTAAATTATTTGTTATTTAGTTGCCTGTATTTTAAAAATTATTGACCAACTATTGATCTACAACTTCTTCATATTCATCTACAATTTCCTGAGCTTCAGGATTTTCTTCCAACCAATTCTCTCTTATTTCTTCAGTACTTTCTTCTAAATCATCCATCAATTCCTCGCTTGGTTCTAATACTTCAATACCGTTCTCCTCCACTGTATCAATCATTTGTTCATCAAGATCCTCCACAGCATCCCAGGCATCTGCCTCTACTTTTTCAGCAGCTTGAACAACAGCATCTTGCATCTCGCTATCTAAACTATTCCATTCGTCTAAATTAATTGTAACAGCACCCCATCCTGCTAAGACATTAACCGGAATATGATAATCCAACACCTCCCAAAAGCTGCCATCCACTGCTGTCTCTGCAGAAGTTAAAACAGAGTCAATAACACCAGTGGATAATCCTGAATACACCTCACCAAATGGGAGATTATTTGGCGCGGCATCCACTGCGTTTATTACTTGTGTACTCATTTCATCATATGCACGCATATCCATTCCTTCAAGATCTCCAAGTGACTGCACTTCATCCTGCGTCCAGAAACCTGAAAATGGCCAAGGTGAAATATAGAGGAGTTTTTGATTCCATTCTTCTTCAAGGAGTTCATTAAGGTGCGGTTTTGTTACTTCTGACATTGCCTGAGAGTCCTCAAGCTCAGAATATGCAAATGGTAAATTCACTACCCCGAACAAAGATTCTTCTCCTGTTACATCGCCGGCTATAAAATAGGAAACAGGGACCGAATTGTCACGAACAGCTCGTAGCGCATCTTCTCCGTCATAACCTAAGCTACCTCCTGATGCAACGTCAATTACTACTTCGCCATCGGTTGCTTCCTCTACCTCCTCACTAAAGTTCTGAAGGATTTCAGTTTGATTACTATCTTCTGGGTACTCAGTGTTCGTTAACAATTCAACAGTTTCTGAATCACCCTCCACATCATCATCACCACAACCTATAAGTCCCAAAGAAACAATCACTAGCATAGAAAAGCTTTTGACCACTAGTTTTTCCATCCGGGATACCCCCTCGTTTAGGTTTTTTTAGATACATGTTTGGATTTTCAACGATGCTAATAATGGGCATTTCGACCAAATATCTATCAACAGATGCAGTACATGCAATCCTGATCTACACTTCAGGCAGCTTTAATGACTAATCCTTTGATACTTTTCTTCAACAACATCATAATCTGCTTCTGCTGTATCCCAAGAAATGTAACCATTCACAACATCAAAATTAACCATCTCTGGTTCACGTTTTTCAGGCTTCCCATAACCACCTCCACCTGGAAGTTTTAAAGTAACAGTATCTTCGGGATCAAACGTATAGAGACGCTTGGATTCTAAATAGGTTTGATCATTTAGTAACACCTCCGCTTTTGCTCCAGGTTTACCACCAGCTAGTCCCCGAGGTGGATAGTTCATACAGTCAAACATGGTTGGGAAATGCCATGGTTTATAGGTACGCACACCAAAGCGAATAATTTGACCAAGCCCTCCGCGATATCTTCCACTTCCACCGGAATCCGGTCGAAGCTCCTTTTGATAAATCACTAGCGGTGAATTACTTTCAATGATTTCCACAGGCGTTCCGCGAACACCGGACGGAAAGCCTGTTGCGGATAGCCCATCTTTTGTCGGGCGAGCCCCCATTCCCCCAGTGCTGAACGTTACATAGGAAAAAGACTCTCCTTGTAAATCTTCCCCATATACTTGCATGCTCCAAATGGAGGTTGCACCTTCAGCAATCGTTGCATCAGGGATGGCATAATATAACGCGCCTAGGACACACACAGGCGCAAAGTGCCCAATAATGTGTCGAGCGGCTGTTGGCATAGGATGTGAGGCGTTGAGAACAGAGCCTTCAGGAGCATCGACATGTACAGGACGAAAACTTCCTTCATTGTTGGGAATATCCGGCGCAATCGCTGCCTTTATAGCGTAAGTTACATAAGCTAATGTATAGTAAAGACTTACATTTACTCCTTTCGAACTTGCCGGTGATGAACCCGTAAAGTCTACCGTAAATTCATCACCTTGGATGGAAACGGAACATTTGATTTTTATCGGTTCAGCTACACCGTCCGTATATAACTCATTTCCATAGACCCCATCAGGAATATCAGTCAGAGCCTTACGCATCGCTTTTTCAGATCGATGAATAATCTCTCGACCTAATGTATCGATCTCTGTTAAACTGAACTCTTCCAACATTTCAAGTAATCGTCTAATGGCTACCTCCTGAGCTACAACTTGAGCGCGCAAATCCCCCAACACCTCGAAAGGCGCTCGTACATTTGTTTCGATGATGCTTTGCAAACTTTCATTTAGCTGCCCAGAATAATAATATTTCATATAGGGGATATGGACACCTTCCTCGTATATACTCTCCGCCTCTGGATTGTATCCTCGACCACCTATATCCGTAACGTGACATGTAGATGCAAAATAACCAATCAAATTAGCATCGTAAAATACAGGGGTAACGATAGTAACATCAAGAAGATGACCTGAAATTTCATATGGGTTGTTACCTATAAGAACGTCACCCTGACCTAAACGTTCCCGCGGAAATTTTTCTAGAAAATGCCTGACCCCTAAAGCCATTGTGTTAATATGTCCAGGTGTCCCCGTGTTAGCTTGAGCGATCATATTTCCACGGCTATCAAATAACCCTGCAGATAAATCACCGGCATCTGAAAGGATATTGGAAAATGATGTTCTGATCAGTGTTTTCGCCTGCTCCTCTAAGTTTGTAATCAGACGATTCCACATAACCTCTACTTGAACAGGGTCAAACATATTGTTGTTGTTTCCTGTCTTTGTCATCATATATGGCATCAACCTTTGCGTTTAAGATTAAATTGAAATAACGGTCAACACTGACTTTAAAAGTTGGTGTCACCACCATCGTTGATTCTTTCTCTTCAATAATTGCCGGCCCAGGTATCTCGACACCTGGCGTTAATGTCGACCGGTCGTACACAGGGGTCATTTTGTAGTCGGTATATTCATTGAAATAAACGTCACGTTTATTTTTTACTGGAGGGTTCATTTCGAGTTTCTCATCGCTAGAATTTATGAAAAGTTCCGGGTGTGGTCCTTGAACCACCACGCGCCAATTCACCGTTTCAATAGGCACGCCTTCACTTGCCTCTGAATACAATTTTTCATATTGCTGTTTGAAATTTTCTTGTATCGTTTGAATCGAGGCGCTATTTATTTCTCCATTTGGAATGGGTACGGTAATATCATGATTTTGACCGGCATATCTCATTTCACAAGTGCGGATCACTTTCATATCAGCATCTTTAACGCCTGATTGCTTAAGTATGGATTCACCCTCATTTTCCATATCCTTAAGAAGTCGTGTCACTTCTCGGAGGTCTAGCTGATCAAGCCGTCCAGAATAGCTTCGCACAAAATCAAATGAAAGCGGGGATGACAGAAAACCAAAGGCGGAGCAAACACCTGCACCAACAGGAGAAATGACCTCAGATACACCAAGAATATGCGCTACATTACAAACATGGACTGGACCCGCTCCTCCTGTAGCAAACAATGGATAATTTCGTATGTCTTTCCCTTTTTCAACGGCGTGAATCCGCGCGGCACTCGCCATATTTTCATTAACTACCCGGTGTATTCCCCGGGCTGCTTCTACCGGATTAAGCCCAAGTGGTTTCGCTACCTTTTCTTCGATCGCCCTGTAAGCAGCCTCCACATCCAGATGCATTTCTCCACCTAAAAAATAGTCCGGATTCAAGTATCCTAGGATTAAATCGGCATCGGTAATGGTAGGTTGTGTGCCACCCTTCCCGTAACACGCTGGGCCCGGTTCAGAACTTGCACTTTCCGGCCCTACTTTTAAAAGATCCATCCGATCAATATGGGCAATGCTTCCACCTCCCGCTCCGATTTCAATCATCTCAACAACCGGTACTTTGACAGGCATGCCACTTCCTTTCATAAAGCGATGTTCTCGCCCAACTTCGAACTCGTTGGTGATTAGTGGCTCACCATTATCGACTAAACTGGCTTTGGCTGTTGTTCCACCCATATCAAAGACATGCAGATTGTCAAAATCACATAATTTGCTGTAAAAAGCACCAGCTATAGATCCACCCACAGGCCCTGACTCTAAAATGCGAATAGGAAAGCGACAAGCCGTTTCGATCGTACAGGTACCTCCACCGGAAAGCATCAAATGAAACTGACCATTAAATCCACGGTCTATTAAATCACTTTCTAATTTGGTAAGATATTGTTCAACAAGCGGCTGTACATAGACATTAGCAATCGTTGTAGACGCGCGTTGATACTCCCGAATTTCCGGTGATACTTCCGAAGATAAGGAAACCCTAATATGAGGTGCCACTTCCTGAGCAATTTCATAAATTCTTTTTTCATGAATGTCATTTTTATAGCCATGCAGTAAGCATACAGCGACAGCTTCAACGCCTTGCGCATCAGCCTTTTTAAATATGTCCTTCACTTCAGCTTCGTCTAAAGATGTTAATATCGTTCCATCATTCAGGATTCTTTCCGTAACAGGATACCTTGAGCTTCTTGGCACGAGGGTGGTTGGTTTTTCTATAAAAAGATCATATAAGTCATAACGGTTTTCATTTCCAATTTCTATCTGATCGCGAAAACCTTTCGTTGTAATCAGTGCTGTTTTTACCCCTTTTCGTTCAATCAAAGCATTTACGACCAACGTTGTTCCATGTATGATCGTTGTAATGTCATTATAAGAGAAACCATACTTTTCAAGATTTTCATCAAGCCCTTTTATAAAACCGGCAGAGGGATCCGGATATGTCGTTAACGTTTTCCCAAAATATCTGTCTCCCGTTTCATCTAGAATCACTATGTCTGTAAATGTTCCACCAATATCAACCCCAACACGAATGCTTGACATGCTGCTTCCCTCCACTTCGCTAAAAATAGAAAATAAGAAATATTATGCCCTTACATCTTCAATGGTTTTTTCAACCATTATTTGTTCTGGATCAATGGCCACTTCAATGACGGCAGGCTTTCTTGAATGGATCGCTCTTTGTAAAGCGGGGAGAAAATCCTCGTTCTGTCCAACCATTTCTCCATGACCACCCATATGGTTGATATATTAGGCAAAGCTAGGGTTACTTAAATCCGTTCCTATGGCCCTATAAGGAAACGTTTTTTCTTGGTGCATGCGTATAGTTTCGTACATATTGTTGTTGGCGACAATGGATATAACAGGAACATCATAGCGAATCGCTGTTTCCAGTTCTTGAATGGTCATCATAAAACCGCCATCCCCACAATAAGCTACTACTTGAGTATCTGGATGGGCCATTTTCGACCCAATGGCTGCTGGCAGCCCATAGCCCATTGCGCCTGATGTCGGGCCTATATAGGTTCCTTCTTGATTAAAAGAATAATATCTGGCTAACCATCCAAAAAAGTTCCCGGCATCACTCGTAATAATCGCATCGTCCCCCAGGGCTGTCATTAAATCTCCAATCATAGGGCCGAGATCCACGAAATCTGAATATGTGTCTTTGGGGATTGTTGAATCGTTTTCAAAATGACTTCTCAGCCATGCTAAACGTGATTTTTTCTTATCAAAATGTTGAAGTTTTATATTTTCTTCTAACAAGTCCGTCATAAAATGTTGAACATCTGCAACAATCCCTAAATTCGGTTTATAACTTTTATTAATCTCATTCACAGAAATATCAACATGAATAAGCGACTGTTCTGAGTTCAACAGTGTATAATCTTGACTCGTAACCTCTGAAAATCGAGTGCCTAATGCAAGTACAACATCGTATGATTGAATAGCATCAATAATGTATTGCGGGCTCCCTAATCCTAAGGACCCTATATAATGGGAATGGTTGTTGGGAAACACGTCAAATCTTCTAAAAGCTGAAACCACTGGCATTTGAAGGTTTTCTGCCAGCTGTACTAATGTAAACGATGACTTAGTTGCGCTTATGCCGCCGCCTGCCAAAATTATTGGACGTTCAGCAGACGCCAACCATTCCTTTGTCTCTAATATCGCCTTATGATCGGGCCTTGACTTGGCGAACACCTTCGGTTTTTGATCGTGAACCTCTACTATTTCATCCAGCACATCCTCGGGAAGAGAAATCAAAACGGGGCCAGGCCTGCCCGTTTGCGCTATATGAAAGGCTTGCGTCACAATTTCGTCCACTCGCGAAGCATCTGTTATTTCAACCGTCCACTTTATGAGGTCCCTAAAATAACTTGCGAGGTCAATTTCCTGAAACCCTTCTTTTCCTCGGACGTTTCTTCTTACCTGACCAACAAACGCAACCATGGGTGTAGAATCTTGCATAGCTGTATGTAAACCTATTGAAAGATTTGTCGCACCTGGTCCTCTCCCGGCACACTAAAGGCTTTTTCTACATCTTCGTTCAACAGGATTTTTATAATGGCTTGTGCAACTGATACTTTTGGCATTGCAATCATCCCTCTCTTGCTGTTACTTTTTGCAAGTAATCTTTTATTCGTTTAACAGCCATTTGTAGTCGATCCGTTGGCACAGTCAAAGATATACGGAAATAACCCTCACCTGTAGAACCGAAAGCAGAGCCTGGTGTTACAACTACACCAGCATTTTCTAACATAACTTCAACAAACCCCTCCGATGTGTATCCCTCCGGTACAGGCGCCCAGATGTAAAAACTTCCCTTTGGTGAATCCACATTCATACCAATAGCATTCAATCCCTCTACCATCACTTTTCTACGCTTTCGATAAACCTCAACATTGTCATGGACATACTTTTGATCTTCGGTCAGAGCAAAGGCTGCTGCTTTTTGAATCGGAAGAAACTGGCTTGTGTCCATGTTACTTTTCACGACAGACAACGATCGGATGATTTCTGGGTTGCCCACCACATACCCTATACGCCATCCCGTCATGTTGTAACTTTTAGACAATGAACCAAATTCTACAGCTATATCTTTAGCTTTGTCAGCTTGAAGAATACTAGGCGCCGATTCGTCAAAAGTAATCATATTATAAGCAGAATCATGAGCGATAGTAATATTATTATCTTTAGCAAAATCAAGAACTCTATTAAAAAAAGATAAATCCACTGTAGCGGCCGTTGGGTTACCTGGATAGTTGAGGTACATGAGCTTCGCTTTCTGTTTAATTTCTTCTGGAATAACGGATAGATCGGGTTGATAATGATGCTCTTTTGTTAGTGGCATATCGTAATTTTTACCACCAGCGATATACGTAGCCATTCGATAAACGCCATAACATGGATCAGGCGTCAAAACATAATCGTTCTCATCAATGATCGCAAATGGAAGATGGGCAATGCCTTCCTTCGATCCAATGAGGGCAAGAACCTCGGTTTCAGAATTAAGTTCCACGTTATATTGTTTTTTATAAAAAGAAGCTACTGCTTCTTTAAATTCAGTACAGCCACTGAAAGAGGAGTATTTGAAATTATCCGGATTATTAAGTTCATCGATAAGCTTATCAGTGATTGGTTTTGGTGTTGGAAGATCGGGGTCCCCCATGCCTAAGTCGATGATATCTATTCCGGATCGTTTTAACTCATCTTTTTTTTGATTAATTTTCGCAAAAACATATGGTGGTATATCCGCTACCTTGTTGGATATCATAGACATCTTTCATCAACCCTTTCCTCATTTAAAACCCAGGTTACTAGAAATTTTATCTGCTGCCTTTTTTGTTTCCTCTTTTATGAAAGGTTGTCTATCCTTTTGAAAACGAGTGGTAGGCCCACTCACTGTTATTACTGCCACTACTTCCCCAGAGTAATCTCTTATCGGAAAAGAAATACCCGTTGTATCTAAGTCTTGTTCGCCTTGACTGACAGAATATCCTTGTTCATAAACCGTCTTTAAATTTTTTTGTAGTTCCTCTTTACTTGTATGAGAATTTGGAGTCAAAGGTTGTATTTCCAATTGTTCCAGCATTCTTTCTTGTTTTGCCTGTGGCATGTAAGCAAACAGCAATTTTGGTCCAGATCCGATATAAAGCGGAGAACTTTTTCCTACTCTTGTATATAAACGCAACGCCTGACTGCTTTCCACCTTTTCAATATACGTTGCTTGCTCACCGTCTAATATGACAAGATGAACGATTTCATTAATGGTTTGGCTCAATTCTCTCATATGAGGTAACGCTACGTTTCTTAACTCTAATTGTTCGGATACGATATGCCCGAGTTCGAGCAGTTTCAGACCAAGACTGTATCGAATATCTTGATCCGAATTTTTCACCTTCCTTAAAAATCCGCACTCTTCTAAAGATACCAGCAATCGATATACTGTTGATTTTGACATGTCCGAACGCTTAGTGATTTCACTTAAACTTAATTCCTTTTCTTGATCCGAGAAAAAGTCAAGTAATTTCAATGCTTTAACAACACTTTGATTCATTTAGCTACACCTTGTTTCATTATTCAAAACGCCATTTCATATTATTTTTATTTGACTTAACTTTAATACACTATCTTTGTAGTGTCAACCCAATGTTTAAAATTATTTGACATCTGTTGTTTCCTTTAGAAAGAATCTAAGAAGAAGTTGGTTATTTCTGTTTCAGGAGCGAGTTCGTCGAGTTGATTATACAGGGGTGATCGGATATACTGTTTGACATGGTAGGGTATCGCTTTTCTGAGTTTTTCCCAGACTGAGCGTGCCATACCTTTTAATCTAATCTATCAAATCATCAATAATAAAAGGTGCTTATATATGGATATGACAACACATCGGGACCGGTATTATTTAGGGAAGAGCTACAAGTATCCAATGCCCTGATAGGATTGGTAAATACACTCCCCCTTATTGCATTTGGCTTATTCTCGCCGTTTGTTCCCATTTTATCTAAAAGAATGGGAATGGAAAAAACGCTATTAATAGCCATGTTTATCTTGTCTATTGGAATTTTTATACGATCACTTGGCGGAATTTCAATTCTTTTGTTTGGAACGTTACTTGTTGGTATAGCTATAGCTGTAGGGAATGTTCTTATGCCGGGTTTAATAAAATTGAGTTTCCCTTATCGAATTGGGCTAATGACCGGAATTTATTCAGTATCTATGAACCTATTTGGAGCACTTGCTTCAGGCATATCTGTTCCACTAGCCGATTTAGAGCTCTTGGATTGGCGAAACTCCATGCAAATATGGAGTATCTTGTCGTTTTCGGCAGTAATCATACTACTATTGCGATTACCAGCTATTATATCCAGTAATAAAAAAGTTCCTGGAGAAGTAAAGTCTCATCCACAAAACAATTTGTTTAAATCCAAAATTGCATGGGCTGTTACCATTTATATGGGATTGCAATTTTTGATTCCATATAGCCTTTTCACATGGCTTCCGGACATTCTGCTTGAAAAAGGGTTTAATCAAGAAGAAGCCGGCTGGCTAATCGCAGTCTTTCAAATTGGTTTAATTCCAGCAAATTTTATCATACCTATTATTGCTTCTAAATTAAATAATCAGCGCGTCCTCGCTTTTATATCTGGTTTAATTTTCTTTTTTGGATTAGTGGGGATTGCACTTATATCCTCTCAACTGATTAATGTATTTTTACTATTAGCAGGTGTTGGTGCAGGAACAACATTTAGTTTGACAATGATGTTTTTCGTGCTTCGTACGAATACTGTAGCTGAATCCTCTCAACTGTCAAGCATGGCCCAATCTATTGGCTATATACTAGCTGCGTGCGGCCCAATTTTTCTAGGCGTAATAGCAGAATGGTTCCACGGATGGACAGCCCCTCTAGTCATTCTTATGGTCGTATCCCTTTTAATTGCTTTCTTTGGAACTATAGCCGGGAAAAACGAAACTGTTTCTCTCAAAGTAAGAGAGAACCTACGGTGAAAGTCGAATAATATATGTTTAATTCTTGCCTTAAAAGTTCGATTGATAATCCTTTAGAAACGTTTGAATACTATGAGCGGGACGATTTAACAAGACATTAATATCGTTAGTGATCAAGCATTTTTTATCCTCACGATATGCTTCCACGATATAAGCGAGGTCCTGTGCTCGCCAAGATGGTGTCCCCTTGGACAAAAGTATTTGATAAAATTCTTCTGACGATACCTGGGTATAATTGTGGGTCGATTAAGGATGTCTGATAAATGTTCGGCAATTTCCATATAGGTTATCAAACCAGGACCAGTAAGTGTGTATATCTTGGAAACATGATGATCGTCCATTAAAACTTTTGCAGCTACTTCTGCAATATCACGAATATCTACTAAAGAAAATTTATCAAAACTCATAGGGGCAGAAAAGGCACCACTTGTCGAAACCTGATCTCCAAAACGTAACAAATTGTGCATTTATAAATGGGGACGTAGGAACGTCCAATTCATGTTGGAAGTTACTCAATTGCTCTTCTGCTTCCTCATGCCAACGCATCAATCCGATAGGTGAATCTGTGGAGGCTCCAAACGCTGATAACTTCACAATGTGCTTAACGCCGCTTTGCTCGGCTACTTTTATTACATTGTTATGTTAGAGCACTTGATGAGGATTATCACGTCCAACTAAGAAGAGCCGGTCGAGTCCCTCAACGGCTTTTTCAATTGATTTCGTATCTTCAAATGTCCCGCAGGTTGAGATGAAATGGATGGGTTCAAATCTTCCATGGTTTGCCCTCCATGAGCATTTTTAGTTCCATACATTTTTCAATTTTTTTATAAATATAAAGGATATTGAAAAGGGAATTGTTTTTAAACTACAATTCCCTTAAGCTCGCTATTGATTTAATGACAACTAGACCCTTTTTTAGGGGTGGAGCGCGGTAAATCCAATGCAGAGTTACCATCAAAAAAACCAGTGGGTTTTAACGTGAATTTGATGTGGTGGACCGGCATAACCGGCCAATATTCAGTCCTTGTAATGTGATGAACACCCATGGTGTACCACATGACAACATCCTCATCTTCAATAGACCTGTTGGCTTCAACGTATTTTGTTAAACCATCTTCCCCCGGTTTACTCTGGTTAGGGTACTGCCCAGAAGCATACAATTCACCGGGGTCATACTTGGTTACACGCAAGTGCTTATTCATAAAACCGGCGCGTTTCATTATCGGTGAATTTTCACTTGCAAATGGAAGACAATTTTCACCGGGCATAAGTGTATAGCCTACAGGGTCACCAACATAATTTTTAGAGTTAGGATTAATAATCTTCCATGTTCTGGCTGAATTAAGATCCATGTTGCGCTCTGTCTTTTTCTTTTTTAAAAGTCGTTGTTACGGGGTGAAAAGCGTTTTTATTTGGATTGTCCGAGCCTTCTTTTTCCGCTACTGTATTCAATTCTACAACGGAATTCTTTTGCCCATCCACGTTCATGTCAAGACGAAAATTAAAGAAGTGTTGATAAATGGGTCCATTTATCCGTGGCGCGACTTCTGTTCCATACTTCGGTTTTTCACCTTCTTCGAGTGCACCAACGTTCAAAATGCCCGTTAGTTTGACCTCTTGTTCAATCCTTCCATCTGTATAAAAATACCAGTAGAATCCATAATCGTAGTTCAACACTGTTGCGAAGAACGACAGAACCAAACGTCGTGAGCGTCGTTCCTCTCCTTCGTCAGTCCTCCAATCTGTCTTCTTCCATGCTGTTCCATCATCCTCCTCATGAAGACATATCGCATTAGGGATTGTATGCACATCACCTTTACCGTCTGCCATGACAGCATTGAAGTAGCGAACCTCACCGAGACAATCACACCCCAACGTCAATGAATTGGCAAGTTGTCCTATTCCATACTCACCAGCATCTAAGGCGTTTTGCCAATTATGAGCAGGCGAGGTTTCCCCATAGGGAACCACCATCTCAGATAAAGCTGCCCGATACAATACAGGACGCTCTTCTCCTTTATCCTCATAACTTACTTGATGAAGCACCAATCCCTCTCTGGCTGTATAACCAAACCGAATGTTCCACTTTTGCCATTTAATGAAATGACCGTCAGTTTCAAAGCTTGGACCTTCCGGTTGTGTAATATCTATGGGTTTTAGATCCGATCGAGGCTCTAAATCATCCGAGTTTTCAAACTTAAAACTTGCATCCATAGGCGGGAGGGGCTTTGCTCCATAGTCTTCGATTCTGATAACTTCCATAGTATTTAAGTCGACGACAGGTATTAGGCCCGTAAGAGGATAAGCATAGGCATTATCGCCAGCATACATTCTCACGAAGCATAGCGCACGGGATACGCGCCTTTCTTCACCTTCCGCCTTAATACCAGGCGCCCAACCATCCACCATAACTAAATCCGGGTCTTGCACGCCCCGCTTTAATAGGGCTGTTTTAAATTCCGCATTCTTTTTTACGGCTTCCTCAAGTTAGTATATTCTTCTGTTTCAGTTCTCGAATCATGAAATATTCTCCATTCTTCACCATATTTTTCTCTCATCTCGGAGAGAATGGTGTCAATAAATTGGGGAATTTTCAACTGCTGATTCTGAGGAATTCCACTGCTATATTGGGGATTTTACCATTGCTATTCACAGATGCCACCACCGAAGACGACGATATGTCC
Organism: Natribacillus halophilus; assembly: GCF_900100185.1. Classification (GTDB taxonomy): domain Bacteria; phylum Bacillota; class Bacilli; order Bacillales; family Marinococcaceae; genus Natribacillus; species Natribacillus halophilus. Next base: position 48,637 of record NZ_FNEN01000016.1, read on the forward strand.
TTGGTTTGTCGTATTGAGTCCATAGAGACTCCCGTCGGGGGTTGTTTCTTCTTCCAGGTTAGAAGTAGGCATTTTTAAAGCTACTGACATCCACGCTTTATTTTGAGCGATATCAATACTCGCTAACCGCATCATCCATACGGTGTGTGGCAATGAGATTCCCACCTTCGTCGAAAATAGAAATAACCATTTGAACCCCGACTTTTGAAGCTTCATCCTCAGCTCCCTTAATAATTTCCTTTGCAGCTTACAAGGTAATATTACTCATACTTTTTCATTCTTTCTGAAAAATTAAAATTATATTAGTAGCTATATATGATGTGTTCCTCTTTCAAAACATCTCGGGATCAGTCGCACGACATTATATCGTAAATTAAAAAAATTCCCCCAGTTGAAAAATCTTCGCGCGGAAGCAAGGCAAAAATTCGAATCATACTAGTGAAAAACGCGAAACAAGGGGCTCCCGAGGTATATATAAGTCAATAGGTCAGCAACAATTGGTATATGGCGCTCTAACGTGTTATGGGAGAAGACGTTAGGTCTTCAACATTAGTTTTTGGCACCCTAATGCATTATATATATACACTAACCAAAAAACCAACGCCCGCAAGCGTTGGCTCTTCTATGCTTATGATTGATTATGCGTTTCGGACTGTGTCGTCGTTTCTTCATTGATTTCTTTTCGCTCGGGCTCGGGGGGATCGTCTTCCATCATTTGTGTCGTAGACTTCTTGAATTCATTGAGCGTTTTTCCGAATGCGCCGCCGATTTCCGGCAATTTCTTCGGACCGAAAATCAAAAGAGCAATCAACAGGATGAGAATGAGACTTGGGATGCCAATATTTGGAAGCACAATGTTTCCTCCTTTATGAACATAGGCTGAAGCTTTACACGTTAGTATGCCCTTAAGACAACATGCTATACTTTGCACCTATCGTATCATACATACAGCTATTTGGACATGGCATATTTTTTTCATCGGTACATCTTCAAAGTCCGGGAATGTGAAAATATCTATTCCGACCGTTTAGGCTATCACACCGCGCCTCTGATCCCTCTCGGAGGGGCTATAACTTCATTTGAGGGATCGCATCGCGTCTCTGATCCCTCTTGGAGGGGCTATAATTTCATTTGAGGGATCGCACCGCGCTTCTGTTCCCTCTCGGAGGGGCTATAACTTCATTTGAGGGATCGCATCGCGCTTCTGATCCCTCTCGAAGGGGCTATAACTTCATTTGAGGGATCGCATCGCGCTTCTGAT
>NZ_FNEN01000022.1 GCF_900100185.1 Natribacillus halophilus
TGGTCGCACCCCACGCGGGTGCGTGGATTGAAATTCGGCCCGACCAAAACAAAAGAGCCGCGGACGGGTCGCCCCCCATGCGGGTGCGTGGGTGGGGATAAACCCCGTTATATTTTATTGAAAGAAACGTTTATTCGCTGACGGAACTTGTCAGGGGTGGGTGATATACTGTCATTAGTGATTCGAACTGAACTTTTCGCACATATTTCTTTTTTAGATCGTTTCTTTGAAGAATTGAAACACGTAAATAATATGATTAAAATAAAGATTAGGTATTAGGCGTTTGGAATTATTTATAGGAATATAATGAAAAGAAAGGGGAAAAAGGCGTGTAAAATCATAATTTCACTGAAGGGGCAGGGAAAATAACAAAGAAATGGGAAAGGAGAAATGAAAAATGACAGAAACAGGAGTAAAAACCGAAACAGAAGTATTGCCAAGCAGAATAATTAAATGGGTGACAGGAGGGCTTGAAGCTGTATGGGGAATACCCATTTTAGGGGGATCCATGATTATAGGCATGGTATGGATTCCATTGATTGTTATGCTCGTCCTACACATCATTGGGATTGTATTTGCCGCAAAAGAAGATCGGAATAAGTCAGGGCATATTCTAGGCATACTTGCGTCTGCTCTCGGATGGATTCCCGGGGTAGGCATGATCCTACACATTTTAGCTGCCATTTTCTTGATGATTGAAGCAGGCAAGAATCAATAAACATAGTCATAATACGGAAATAATGAATACAGGGGAAGAATAAGAGCCCCCTCAACTATTGGATACTTTATAGAGCTCTAGATTTGATTCTCCCAAAAACAAAAAGCTGACCTCAGTCAGCTTCTGTTTTTCTCCTCACTCCTCATCAACATCAACAATCTTATAAACGATGTCGTCTTTCACCCTTACTTCATAGATTCTATTGTCGATACTTAACGCAAAAATCCCGTTGTTAAAATCCGTGTTTAAATGTTTGAAGAAAATGCCTTCATAATCCGCGTTCTTTTTGTTGTCGAAACTTAATTTGTAAGTGCCATCGGACTGTTTTTGCAGATACGCTGGCACGCCGCGTTCGAAGTCCCAATCCTCCGTTTCGTCAGCTCGTGGTTTCGGTACGACGTGCAGGTCAGCGTCGGGAACGTCTGCCAGCAGGACGTCGATAATGGATCCGCCGATCAGGGTTGTCCAAAGGCTTTCCGTCGTTTGTCCGATGATGATTTGGGTAGCGTCAACATCATTGGCTACCTTTGTAATCACCTTGGTGATGTTGTGCGGGTGGCTTTTTTCGATAATGAGCTCTGCGCCATTATCTTCGGCAAGTTCCCGGAAAATAGACATGTCCACGCTTTTATCTTCCTTGTAATCCTCTTCCGGCAGAGAATCGAAAACAAGAATGAATAGCGGACCATTTAATTGATTGGCAATCGACGCTCCGCGGTTAATCAGGCGCTCGCCATGCAGACCATAGTTAACACATACGAGAATCCGCTCTTTTCCCATGTTACCCCCTCCTTTGTCACATAAACCTTAAGATAACACATCTGCAATATTTTCTAAATGGGGCACATGTCCTTTTAACACGCGTACTTCAAAGATGTCATTTTCTTCATAATATACAAATCTGCCGTTGTTAAAATTCGTTTGAATATGCTTATAAAAGACCCCTTCATGCGTTGCGTTCGAGTCATGATGGAAGGCCAGGTCGTACGTGCCATCTTCTTTGCCGTGCAGATAGGCGTTTACGCCATGTTCGTAGTTCAACTCACTGTCAAGGTGATGGGACCTTGGTACAACACGTACATCAGCATGCGGGAGCTCTTGCAGTAGGTTGTCGATCGTGGTGTTTCCTAAAAATCTTCGCCAAATACTCTCGACCATTTGACTAATGATGATTTGGGTAGCACCCATGGCTTTCGCCCGTTCAGCAATTAATTTCTTGACATTATACGAGTCGCACTTTTCCAGGATCAGTTCGGCACCATAGTGCCTGGAGATTCTTTGAAACAGCGGCATGCCGACGATTTTGTCATGTTCATCGTCTTCGGGTAAGGAACCAAAGACCAATATGGTCAGCGGAGCTTCCAGTTTTAAGGCAAGTTTAAGCCCGCGACGGATAAGGCGAATGCCGTTTTGGCCGTGGTTCACACATACTAAAATATGTTCGTCATGGTGGCTGTAATCCATGTGTTTCACTTCCTTCACGCATAATTAGAATTTGTGTTCCAATTATGCCCAACCGCTTGCGCGGTTATACGGAAGGAAGCGTGTTTATTTCACGATGAGTACCGGGCACTTCACGCGTTTGGCAACTTTGTGGCTGACGCTACCGAGGACCATTTCCTGCCACGGATTCAGTCCGCGGCTTCCGATGATGAGGATGTCGTAAAATCGTTGATTGGCGTAAGAAACGATCGATGGCCCGGGGTCGCCATGGATGATTTTCAGATGATAGTTCACGTTGGCGTCGTTTAATTTTTCTTCGATCGTTGCCAGCCTTTGTCGTCTTTCTTTATCCAAGTCATCCATATGGGAGGTTTCCAGGACTTCGGTTTTCGACTCGGACATATCGATGACGAGCAGGAGATCGATGACGGATGTTTCGTCCAAAGAAGCAAACTGAATGGCATGATCAGCTGCTCTTTCCGAGTGTTCGGAGCCGTCAGCGGCGAGTAAAATGTTGTTATACATTTTTGGCAACCCCCCTTAAATATCAGGTTTCGGAGGATTCGGCAAAGATTTCCTTCGCCTGTTCCCGCAATTTGAATTTCTGGATTTTGCCCGATGCGGTCATCGGATAGCTGTCAACGAAAGTGATATGCTTAGGAATTTTATGATGGGAAATCGAGCCGCGGCAGAAGTCTTTAATATCTTCCGCGGTGGCTTGTTGGTCTTCTTTTAATCGTACATAAGCTCCGATTTCTTCCCGTATTTTTCATCGGCGACGCCTACGATTTGTGCGTCTAAAACCGCGGGGTGGCGATATAAAAATTCTTCGATTTCACGCGGATAAATATTTTCCCCGCCGCGGATGATCATATCTTTCATCCGGCCGGTGACCGCGACATAACCGTGTTCATTTATCACAGCGAGATCGCCGGTATGAAGCCATCCATCGGCGGTTAATACTTCAGCGGTCGCCTCCGGATCATTATAATAGCCCTTCATGACGTGGTATCCACGTGTGCAAAGCTCACCCTGTGTCCCGGCGGGCACTTCTTCATCCGTTCCGGGAGTAACGATTTTGACTTCTACATTCGGCAGCGCGCGCCCGACGGTTTCCGTTTTTCGTTCAAGTGAATCATCGGTCCGCGTTTGCGTAATGACCGGTGATGATTCCGTCTGTCCGTAGGCAATGGTTACTTCGTGGGCACCCATTTTGTCAATAACGGCTTTCATGACTTCAACCGGGCAGTTTGAGCCTGCCATAATTCCGGTGCGCAGCGCGGAAAAATCGTATTCGTTAAAATCGGGATGATTGAGCTCGGCAATGAACATTGTCGGCACCCCGTGAAGGCCGGTACATTTTTCCTGATGCACCGCTTCCATGACCATTTTGGGATCAAATTCCTCGACGATAACCATCGTCGTTCCTTTGTTGACACAAGCGAGTATGCCAAGGACACAGCCAAAACAGTGAAAAAATGGCACGGGAATACAGAGACGATCCTCATGGGTGAGATTCATACATTCGGCAATATTCAAGCCGTTGTTGACAATATTGGAATGGGTTAACATGACACCTTTCGGAAATCCGGTCGTGCCGGACGTATATTGCATATTGATGACTTCATCCTTATCGAGACTCGCCATGCGTTCATCAAGGGCATGTTCGGATACTTTATCTCCCGCTTCCAGGAGCGACTCCCACGAATAGATGCCGGGGTAGTCTTCTTCACCTCCATCCACGATGATTACGCGTTTCAAGTGCGGGAAGCGTTCCGACTGTAATTTTCCAGGCTCTGAGGTTTTTAGCTCGGGAACAAGCCTGTACAAAATGTCAATGTAAGACGTCGTCTTGAATTGCGGTTGTAAAATTAAGGTCGACGACTCCGATTGCGAGAGCAGGTAGGCGAGCTCTTCTTCCTGATAACTGGTGTTTACGGTGACGAGCACTGCCCCTGCTTTCCCGGTTGCGAATTGTGACACGAGCCACTCCGGTTTATTCGCCGTCCACACCGCTACATGATCTCCTTTTTCGATGCCGAGCGCCATCATTCCACGGGCGGCTTGACGACATAAGTCGTTAAATGCTCGGTAGGATAGGCGCAGGTCGCGATCGGGATAGACGAGGGCTTCTCTTTCCCCCTCGCGTGCGGCGATATTTTCCAACAGTTGTCCGGTGGTTACTTCCAGTAAATTTGCCATGATTGGCCCTCCTCATTAGTACATGAACGCCTACCCTGTATCATTCGTTATGAAACGCCAAATTTCCTGCTAGCGAAAAGCCGCTTTTAAATAAAAATGACGCGTGATCAAATAATAGAGATATTGCAAAATGGCGTAGATAGAGATGACCATGACAGCGCTCCAGAATAGATTGACATCAAGGATGCTCGCGAGCATCGCGTAAGCAAAACTGGCATGCAGTGCACCGACAGCCAAAGGTACAAAGAACAGGAATTTAATTTTATGCCCGAGGATTTTTCCGGCTTCTTTCCGGGTAATCCCGATGCGGTTCAGGGACAACAGTTGCTTTTTCGTGTCTTCGAGTTCCGTGAACAGTTTCAAATAGAGCATGCTTCCCTGGACGATGAAGAAGAGCAAGCTGACGAAGAGGCCGATAAACAGCGTTAAGGAAAATCCTTGTTGTAACGCCTGAAATGGCGGGGCCATCGTTTGAAATGAATAAGTAGAGTCTTCGGCTTCTTCCTCCAACGCGTTCGAGACTTCTACTTCATTTTCCCAATCGACGAAGTGATAGCCTAACGAGCGTAGTTTTTCATCATCGGCGTATTGAGAGGCATAGTGGAGATAACTCACATCATTCATGACGACTTGTATTTGCCCCTGATTCGTCGCCCCAACGATCGCATCTTCCGCTGTGCCGGCGATATCCATGGTCGTTTGTTCTCCATTCATGTCCATTCCCAACTGATTCACGTCTTCAATATCCGTCCAAGGGCCAAAACCGAGCATGGGGGATGTGATAAATATTTCATCTTCTTCCAACGCCAATGGATCCAGGTCCCGATGCGAAGCAATGTTGTTGTAATTGGTTTCCGGAAAGACGGCAACGACGCCTTCATCACCGGAAATGGAGACATCCGCAGGGAGCATTTCCACGTCGAATGAGTATTCAATCTCCGTATCATACTCTGCAATAATTTCTTCCGCCCGTTCCGGTTCGAGAATAGCATTTTCGGCCGCGCTTTCTTCCAGCCAGGCAACTGATGCTGGCGTCTGATCCGTGACCAGATCGACTATATATTCATTCGCGAGATACACCGTACCCGCCGCAGTGAGCACAACCGCGGTGATCGTCGATGTGAGAAAAAGCATACGCGCGTAATCTTTTAAACGAAAAAGAATATTTGTACGCGTCACCAACCGCGTGCCCTGCAGCAATGAATTTCTTTTATATAAACGCTTGTAGGCGGCTACCGTTCCTTGTGTGAACAAAAAATAAGACCCGATCAGAACGAAGAAGAGAATCGGAAAGATTAACAAAAAAGACAGTTCCAGGCTCGCCGTGGCGGCTATAAAGTAACCGAAACCGAGAAATAAAAGCGCGATCACTGTTATCGTCATTGAAGAACGCGGCATTACTTTCGGTTTGCGTGCGTCCTGTAAAAAATCTTGAACGGTCTGCCCGCGCATTTTCCAAAAAGACAGCAGCGTTAACGCTTGAAAGAGAACGATGAAACCAACCACGGTGATGACGTATGCCATCGGCACGAATTCAAAAGCGATCGGCGCTTCCGTATCGAGCATCGCACTCATCAGCATGAGAAACAGTTTCGAAAACAATGTTCCAAGTCCAAGGCCAATGATAATCGCGAGCAACGAGGTGATCGTCTGCTCGAGGTAAATCAGTTTTCGTAACTGCCGCTTACTCATCCCAAACAGGGACAATAACCCAAATTCTTGTGATCGGGTTTGCAGGAAAGTACTGTTCGAATAAGCGATAAAAAAGACCGAGAAAATGACGATAATCACTTGAGCCGAAATCATCCCGCTGCGAACGGTATCTCCGCCCCGGATGTCCCTGCTCATAACATCTGGATGCAAAATGAATTGCGCATAAATGAAGAAAATACTTACCGCGAACACGCAACTAAGAAAATAAGCGGCGTATTGCTGGGCATTCCCGGTTAAATTCCTACGTGCGAGGCGACGAATGTTCATTAAAGTCACCTCCGAGGACCGAGAGTGTATCGAGGATGTTTTGATAGAACGTTTGCTGACGATCCCCTTTGCGAATTTCCGAGAAAAAGCGGCCGTCTTTGATGAATACGATGCGATCACAATAGCTCGCAACCGTCGGATCATGGGTGACGGTAAGAATGGTCGCGCCTTGTTCGTCGTTTATCGTTGTGAGGGTATCCATCACTTGCCGGGCTGATTTGGAATCAAGGTTCCCCGTCGGCTCATCGGCGAGAATCATCGTCGGATCGTGAATAATAGCGCGGGCGCAAGCGGTACGCTGTTGCTGCCCGCCGGAAATCTCGGTGATGCGTTTTTCAAGGATATCCGTAATGCCCAGTTGTTCGGCGATTTCGTCCAGACGTGTGTTCATTTTCCTGTGTGGATACTTATCGAGCGCGAGCGGCAACAAGATATTTTCCCGGACGGTTAACGTATCCAGCAAGTTGAAATCCTGAAACACAAAGCCCAGTTGCCGACGCCTGAAAATCGCCAGCTCATTGTCGTTCAATATCGTAGGGTCGGTTCCGTTGATAGCCATTTTTCCATATGTTGGCGCATCGATCGTCGCGAGTAAGTTGAGCAGCGTCGTTTTCCCGCTTCCTGACGGTCCCATCACCCCGATGAATTCTCCTTTGTCCATCTGCAGATGAAAGTTGGTCAAAGCTTTGTACGATAGTCCTTCTTTTTTTGGATAATAAGTTTTGCCGAGGGCATCGACTTCGAGTATCGGCATGTCGATCACTCCTTTTCCTGATGTCTGTCCTTATTTTAAAAAAAGAAGGCTGTCAGCTCCCATCGATTTAGCTTTCAAATCGTCCGTGCAATCTTACAATCTTGTCATCTGTCATGTAAGGTTCGCGAAGTAAAGCGAACAGTCATTGTTGTGCCTTCGCCGACTCGCGAGTCCGCATACAAGGCGTGGCCGAGTCGGTCGGTGATCATGCGGCTTAAATACAGCCCCATGCCGGTTGATTCTGTTTTTTCCCGACCATTATCTCCGGTGAAAAAAGGCGAGAAAATGTTCGGCAAGTCATGGGCGGGAATACCGATACCTTGGTCTTTAATCTCGACAAGGGTGGCGTCCCCTTCTTTATGTACGGCAATGGTGATGCGATCGCCCTTTCCTTGCCGGGAGTAGCGAAGGGCGTTCAGCAAAAGTTGGTGAAACACGACGCGTAACCATTTTTGATCACTGTAAACGTGTGGATCATCCGTTTCGACCCGGATTTCCGGAAAGAGGTTTCGGCGAATAAACTGGCGTTTTTCTTCGTTGACGAGGTCGCGCAATAATGCAACGACATCGACTTCATCGGCAACAAAATCAACGGCGAAATGGTCGAGTCGCGCCAAGTGAAGCATGAGTTCAAGGCCGTGGCGGAAGCGGTCGTTTTCGTCGCTGATATCATCGAGGAACGTTTTCGCTTCCTGGCTTTCAAGCTGTTGTTTTCCCTGTTGTGTTAAAAGCGAGATGACCGATACCGGTGTTTTCATGTGGTGCACCCACTGGTTGACGAAAACTTGATGCTGCTCTTGCATCGATTTGTAATGATCCAATTCTTCGCGGTAGCGCTCCTGATAGCGACGGAGCATATGGATGAATTGAGATGCCTCGCGAGACGGCACCTGCATCGCATCCAATTCATGCGCGCTTTCCAGCGGCAATGGGTGTCTTTTTTCCATATCGGTTAATTTTTTCAATAGAGGACGTTTTCTTGCGTAATCAATGGCAAGTCCTAAAAGCAAAAAAAATATGGCAAGGACCACCATATATGCGAATGCGCTCCATGGCTGTTGCAAACCGGCAAACAGGAGAGACAGATAGGCGACGAGCACGATTACGGCGGTATTGATGACATAAAATAGAATAAAAAGGACACGGTCGGCCAGGTAATGCTGGATCATCGTATATCTTCCCTCCAGTTCACGTTTAATCGATATCCTTGCCCGCGGATCGTTTGGATCGCGTCGTAAATGGCTAATTCCTGCAGGCGTTTTCGCAAACGGTTCACGTTCACGGACAACGTGTTGTCGTCGACGAAATCAACCTCATCCCAAAGTGCTTCGAGCAAGTCATCCCGACTGACGATACGGTCATGAGCATCGCTTAATTTCCGGAATAAAGTGAACTCTTTTTTTGAAAGCTCGATGCGTCCGGAACCATACACCAGTTCATTTTTTTCCGGATGAATAAAGAGGCCGGCCAGTTCCGCCGTTTGGCTATGGGCATTGTTCAGGGCATACTCCCCGTAAGCTCTGCGCAAAACGCTTTTGATTTTCGCTGTGACAACATCGAGATGAAATGGTTTGGTGATATAATCATCGCCGCCGTTTTCAATCGCCATCACCTGATTCATGTCGTCGGTTCGTGCCGAGATAAAAATAACCGGAACAGTGGACACGCTCCTAATCTGCCGACACCAGTAAAAGCCGTCGAAGTAAGGCAAGTTGATGTCGAGCAGAACGAGATCGGGATCTATTTCTACGCATTCAGCTTTGATGGCGTCTAACTGTTGAGCGATGCTGACGGAGTATCCATAGCGCTGCAAGTGATCACGGAGAATCCCGGCAATTTTATCATCATCTTCAACTATAACAACGGAGTACATTTTTCCACCTCGATTATCGCTAACATATCTTTTTATATAATAAGCACCGTATCACTCAGAAAGCAATACCTAATGACATCTGCGCACCCGAGTTGGGGAGTCAAAAGCCGAAGTTGGCGACGTAACGACTCCTCGGCTCTCGAGTTAGGGCGTCAAAACCTGAAATTGGCGACCTAACGGCTCCTGCGCTCTCGAATTAGGGCGTCAAAAGCCGAAGTTGGCGACGTAATGACTCCCGCACACCCGAGTTAGGGCGTCAAAGTCGATATTGGCGACGTAATGCCCCCTGCGCACTCGAGTTAGGGCGTCAAAGCCGAAATTAGCGAGTAATGCCCCCTGCGCACTCGAGTTAGGGAGTCAAAAGCCGAAGTTGGCGACGTAACGACTCCCGCGCTCTTGAGTTAGGGAGTCAAAAGCCGAGGTTGGCGACGTAATGCCTCTCGCGCACTCGAGTTAGGGCGTCAAAGTCGATATTGGCGACGTAATGCCCCCTGCGCACTCGAGTTAGGGAGTCAAAAGCCGAAGTTGACGACCTAATGATTTTCGCAGTCGCGCGTTAAGTCGCCAAAAAACCACGTTAGCGCTTTAATCCAGTTTTTAGTACCACAACGAAAGGCAACCACTCATTTCACCGTTCTGCCGCACGCTCAATCCACGGAATGATTTCCACGCTTCCAATAATAAATCGCAAGCTGTGTCCGATCTCGGAGCTCGAGTTTATCGAGAATGACCGAGAGCGTATTACGCACGGTGCCGACACTCAAAAACAGTTGATCGGCAATTTCTTTATTGGAGAGGCCCTGAGCAATGGCGGCGGCTATATCGTTTTCCCGCTCGGTAAGGCCGTCGACTTCGTCGTGAACCTCCGGATTCATAATTTCCTGCAAGACATCGGCATCAAGCACCGAGCCGCCGGCCATTAAGGCGCGTATTTGTTGCGCCATGTTTTCAACCGCGGTTGATTTTAGTAAATACCCTTCCGCTCCTGCCTGAATAGCGAGGCGGATGTTCTGTTCATCTTTAAAAGTCGTAAGCATCATGATACGAAGCTCCGGCCACTTCACCTTCAACTGCTTCGTACTTTCAATGCCGTCCATATTCGGCATACGGATGTCCATGAGTACGACATCCGGCAGCGCTGTTTCACATTGATCGATCGCTTCCTGGCCGTCCGCGGCGAGTCCGATGACTTCAATATCCGCTTCTTTTTCAAGCAATAATTTAAGGCTTTGGCATACGAGCGGATCATCATCGACAATCAGGATCTTCATCGCATTTCCTCCTCTTTTTGCAGCGGCAAAACACAGACGATGAGATGACCGGAAGCAGTGTCTACGGAAAGACTACCGCCGGCGGCCCGGGCGCGAAGTTTTAGATTTCTGAGTCCTCTACCCTCGCTTGAGTCGGCAGAATCCGTGCCGTTATCCTGAACACTCATGCGAACGATCGTAGCGGTGATGTCAAGTTGAATATCAACACGCGTCGCATCACTGTGCCGAGCCACGTTCGTTAGCGCTTCTTTTAAACAGGGCTCCAGTAAGCTCCAATAGTGCACAGGCACTTCATTCATATCGCCGGATTTTTGAAAACTGACAGCGGTATGGTTAAATTCATCTGCAATATGTTCGAGCACGTCTGCGCCCATCCTTGTCACCGGTATCATGTCATGAACGGTGTCACGTAGTCTCGCCGCGCTCCTTGTGATCCGGAGCTTGATTTCCTGCAGCATGGCATCAGCTTCTTTTCCTTCAAGGTGTTCAAACGTATCCATTGCCAGGCTTGCGCCGGTGAGATCATGCCCGACGTGATCATGGAGATCCCGGGCGATGCGGTTTCGTTCCGATAGTTCGGCAAGCTGCGCGGTCTGACGATTGGCTCTGAGCAGTTCATTTCTCATATTTTCTAATTCATAACGTGCACGCCGCTCGCTGTCGGCTTCTGAAATGTACAAATCACGCTGCTTCTTCCATAGACGGACGAGCACACCTAAAAATCCGGCTTGAAAAAGAAACCAAAAAAGTAAAACGGAGTACACGTCCCCGATTGGAATTAAAATGACAATCGGTATGATGTATGCATATTTTCCTCTCGTGATACTTTCAAATAATGGGAGTGCGAATCCAAAAACACCGACACTCCAAAAAGGCATAAACAGCGCGCAAATAACGATATCAATAAGTACAGTCCAGGTAGGCAGTTGAAAACGCCAGCGCAGGCAAACGAGGATGGTGAGTGCGACGATGAATAAAAAACTGACGATGCTTTCATCTTGAATGGTCCATAAACTGAGAAGGAAAAGGATATTCATGAAGCGCCATATATTGACAAACCGCTCACGCATCGCGCGTAACCTCCCGCTGCACTTTTTTTAACTATACCATGGAAAGCCCCCAGCTTTAAGAACTGGAGGCGACGATTTAACCCATTCTTCTGATACTGCCGATAATCAGGAAAAGCAGAGTATAGAGCAATAAAACACCATTGATCAGCAAGAAGTCCGCTGTATCCTCTCCCATCACAACCCACTCCATCCCTTCGGCAAGCCAATACGTTGGAAAAATGACGGCAAGCTGTTCCAGCACATCCGGCAGCATCTCGATGGGCATCATGATGCCTCCGAGCAGTGCCATAATAATGATGACGCACATGAATACGAGAAACGATGTTTCTTTGTTGCGGTAGAGTGAGTTCCAGGCAAGGCTAAGAGCGATAGCCGTGAAACTGAATACGATAAACAATATCAGCAGCAGTAAAGGTTCGTGCAGTTCATGGTCGTAAATGACGCCGCCTGCAATCATGAAAATACATTGGGCGATAACGATGACAGAAAAGGCAAGTAAATTCTGAAATAGATATTGAAAATGGGTGACCGGAGCTGCCGCCAATCGCTTGACGACGCCTTTTTGCCGGTCTTCAACCAGGAGCCCCGTGAGTCTAATGCCGACGAAAAGAATCAGCACACCGAAATAATGATAACCGTACGGCAACAACGGCCAGTATTCCGGTTCAGGCAGGAAGATGGCTGCCACGGGAAACAGCGTAAGAAAGATAAGATTCGTTTTGTCTTTGAAAATGCGTTTAAGGGCAAATGTAAAAATCGTCATGGCATCCGTCTCCGTCCCAGTAATAACATGATGACAAAGGTGATAACGATCAATCCGCCGAGAAGACCGGCGTTCATCCAAGCATCACCGACATTCGCGTTTCTGTAAGCATCAATCGCTTCATAAGCAAGCATGATTGGATTGATGTACTCATTCACCCAGTTGATCACAGCGTGATCAGGCATTGGGAAAATTAAACCGGCGATTAAGATAGCTCCGACCCCGTACACTTCACTCAGGCGCTCCGCGATATTAAATTTTTTCACGGAAAAAGTGAATATCAGGCAGACAATGCTTGACAGTGTTGCCATGAGGGCGATGATAAAAATCGACCAAGCGATATTTCCCCAATCGACATTCCACACGAGCACTGTATAACCGGCTAAAAGAGCGCCCAAAATAATCGAGTATAGTGTACCGATAAGCATGGTGGTGAAGCCGTAAAGTGTTGTATTCATCGGTAGCGATTGAATCCGATAGCGGCGTTCGGTGAAGAAATCCTGGTGGATGTAATTCATAGCGACCGAGCCGCCAAACAGTTGAAACGCGAGGACCATCATCACATTGATTTCATTTCTTAGTAACAGGCCACCTTCCTCGGCATCCCCCATTATGATGGATAAGAGGGTGACAAGCACAAATGGCACGACAAACAGGAGCAGCAATACAACCCAAGCGCGAATGAGCCTAAGCGCAGTAAATCGCATCGTATAAAGTTCACGCATCTATTCTTCCTCCCCGTCACGCAGTTGTTTTCCGGTGAGGGTGAGAAATACATCTTCCAAGTCCGGTTTTTCGGCTTGGATGCCGACGACCCCGCTCGTTTCTTTGACGAGGGAGAGCACGCGATCGAGATTTCCCGAGCCGACGGTGGATATGATTTGTACTGTACTGCCGTCAACGTGAACATTCTTCACGCCTTCTAAACCTTTAAGACGTTCAACCGGAACATCACCGGGCGTACTCACGTCAATGTTTATTTTTTCTTCATGCTGGATGTTCGCGATCAGTTCGTTTACAGTACCCTCAGTTATGATTTGCCCCTGGTCGACGATCACGACCCGGGAAGCAATGGTCTGCACTTCTTCCATATAATGCGTCGTATAAAGAATCGTCGTCCCTTGTTCCCGCAGCTTTTCGACGGTTTCTAATATATGGTTCCGCGATTGCGGGTCGATGCCGACCGTCGGCTCATCCATGATCAGAAACTTTGGATGGTGCGTGAGCGCACAGGCGATGTTAAGTCGCCGCTTCATTCCTCCGGAGAATTTTGCCGGCGTTTTCCCGGCATTCGAAGAGAGCCCGACAAAAGCCAACGCTTCTTCGACTCTCTTTTTCCGTTCTTCCCCTTTGAGGCCGTATACTCCCGCGAAAAATTCCAGGTTTTCTTTAGCCGTTAAATCTTCAAAAACCGTCAACTCTTGCGTCACTAAGCCCATTTTTTGCTTGTTTTCATGACTGAACACTTTTTCTGTTCGGCCGAATAACTGAATGCTGCCTTTATCAAATGGAATCATGCCCAGCAGTGTATGAATGAGCGTCGTTTTCCCGGCGCCGTTCGGCCCGAGCAAGCCGATGATCTCTCCTTCGTGGATGGAGAGGTCAACATAATCCAGCGCAAGTTCATTGCCGTAACGTTTTACAATTCCCTGCATTGCCGCGATCGTCATTTTGAGTCCCCTTTTCATTGAGTTGTTAATTGCAGTATGCCTTGATTAATCGCGCTTTGGTAGTGACATTTGTCATTGAATGGGTGTCATTGATATTATTAAAAACAAAGAACAAAGAAATTTGTATCTTTTTTCAAAGAAGGGGCATATCATAAATATACGGCAGGGGGGCACGACAATGGCTGAGGCTAAACACATTCGTGTATCAGACAAACGGCAAATCACGATTCCTAAACGTTTTTATGAACAACTAGGGATGGAGGAGACCTTGATTTGTGAACTGCGGAGAGATGAAATTGTATTACGTCCGGCTCCAAAAGCTGACGATTTTTCGGAAGATATTTTGCGGGATTTGGTCGAAGAAGGATATGGAGGGGAACAACTTCTCACGGAATTTCATAAACGGAAAGCCCAGATTCGACCAGCTGTTGAATCTTTGATTTCCGAAGCCGATGAAGCCGCTCAATCGTATACAGGCACCGGTGACGAGGAAACAGAATCCCTTTAAATCCAGCCAAACGTTATTTTAAAAAATTGAGAGAAAAACCGTTGAAAAGGGAATTTGATGAAGCCATCCAAAACATCCGGCTAAATCCTTATGTCGGTGAACTGAAAACAGGGGATTTGGCCGGTGTTTATACTTATACGATTCACTACCGTGGAGCCCAGTATCGGCTGGCTTATAGGGTTTCTGAAAATGAAAACAGTGAAGTGATCGTAGTCATTTTAGCAGGAAGCCGAGAAGATTTTTATCAAGAATTAAAGCGATATATGAAATGAACGTAAAAGTGCCAGATTGTCATTAGAAAATGCCAGAATTCATCAGGAAGTACCAGATTACACGTGGCTGATCATTTTTTCCCACCAGGTTCTCATTAATTTTGCATAGCCGGGGATCTTTTTATAGATTTGGTCGGCTAGCGTTTCGTTATAGGTGTGGGTGGTGAGGTTGCGGTCATCGGCCATTTGCAGGGCTGTGACGGTTTCTTCCGCGCTAAGCAGTTCGATTTCGCGACTGGCATGAATGATCCTCTTTGGTGAACCTAAATCCAGGCTCTCAATCTCACGTAAATATTCCCTCGCTAATTTCCAGGCGCTTTCATACGTATATTTAAAGCGTTGGATGAAACCATCCCTTATAATAGAGGAGGGCGTTTCAATATCATGGATGTCTTCCAGTGTTTTTAGTGCTTTGTCCGCTGTGGCGATTCGCTCTTGCAAACGTTCCATTGGATGCCCTCCTTAAGCACTTTATTTCTGAAATCTTCATCGACATTGAGTAAATCTATAACATCAACCTGGTAGGGGATCGTTGACTCTTCAAAAGCTTCTCTTATGTGAGATAGGTAGCCGTTGGGCAGATTGTTGTGATCGATCGCGATATCTATATCTGAGCTGGCGTGAATGTTTCCTTTAGCCCAGGGACCGAATAAATATACAGTCACTTGCTTATCGCCCAAGTTTTTTCTTAATATATCGGATACTCTGGAGAGGGTTGCTTCACGGTGATGCGCTTCTGTTTATATGATCACCACCTTTTGTAACCATCCTACCATCATTTGCCTCATTTATAAGCCATTCAACCTACAGCAGTCCATCTGCCATCATTTTCGCGAGCGGTGTATCTACGCCTCGCACTTGAGATGCCAACTCATTCGCGTGTTTCTGCCCATCAGCGAGGGCTTTCCCTTCATCAACGGTTTGCACGATTTTTTCATCGACGATTACTTGGCCGTCAATGATCACGGTCTCGACCTCGCTGCCATTGGCGGAATATACGAGATTGGGGACGATGTTACGGATCGGCGCCTGGATGGTCGGAAACAGAGCCGGAGATTGAAGATCTAAAATAATCATGTCCGCTTTTTTACCCGGTTTCAAGGAACCGATATCTTCGCCTAAACCGATGGCGTGCGCGGCGTTGATAGTTACGGATTTTAACATCTGCCACGCTGGAAACACTCGCGGGTCTCTCTGTCGGCACTTATTCAATATGGATGTGAATTTCATTTCATTAAACATATTGATGCAATTATTCCCGGGTGCCTGGTCGGAGCCGAGGGCGAGCCGATCACTCGCTTCCAAAAATTCAGCCGCGGGCGGGACGATGCCGTCAATGATGCCGATGCTGCCTGAACAAAGCAGCATCGCAGCGCCTGAACGGGCGACTGTTTTTGCCTCTTCCGCTGTTGCCTCCGTTAAATGAACAGCCAACAACCGCTCATCGAGATAGCCAATCTCCTCTAAATACGGGATGCTGCGCTTGCCATAACGCTTCATCATTTGCTCGATTTCCCGATCGCCCTGGGCGACGTGCATATGTATCGACGTATCAAATTTTTTTGCAAGCTGCTGCACTTCGAGCAAAAGTTCCCTGGACATCATATCCGGCCCTTGCGGTCCGAAGAGACATGTGATGCGCCCGTTCTCGCTTCCATGATAGTTTTCAATCAGATCGATATTTTCCTGCAGCTTCTTTTCACCGACCGCCGAATCCAGCGGATAGAGTTCACCAACTTCACGGGCATCCCCCATACGTTCCGGCATTTCATTAATCATGTCGCAAACGTGGGCGCGCGTTCCCAGCGCGATATGATTCTGCACGATATCGTTCATGCCGCCGTTATAATCGCCAAACGTCGTCGTTCCCGCCTTCAGTCCTTCGATGATATTGACGAGGGAACCTGCCCGACGTTGGTCGTCGGTCAAAAACTGCATAAAAGGCCAAAGCCCTTTTTCCATCCAGTTATCGGTATCCTGGGCGACGCCGCGTAAAATCCCGAGACCGCTGTGTATATGAGCGTCGATCAGGCCGGGCAGGACCACTTTATGGCTGGCATCGATCGTCCGATGTGACGAATACTCCCGCTCCACTACATCGCTGTCGTCAACAATAACAATCCGGTTTCCGTCGATGCCGACCGCTCCATCTTCAATGATGCCTAGACCTTTCCCTTCCATCGTTATGACCGTCGTGCGAGTAATGATGAGATCGATCGTCGCCATTTGTATCGCCTCCAGCGTTTTCTATAGTTTATCATAGAAAGAGAGAGTTATGATTGGCAAGTCTCAGCCAAAAAACAACAACAGGAGGGATCCATCATGGAAGTCCCGCATGTAGCGGAACAAATACATAAGGAAATCGAAGACATCGGTTTCACGATGACATGTGACCAGGAGACAGCCACTTTATTACGAACCCTGGCTGCGTCTAAAAGCCGTGGGCGATTATTGGAATTAGGCACGGGCGCCGGTTACTCCACGAGTTGGATTTTAGCGGGGATGGATGAGGAGTCATCATTGATCACTGTTGAAGTCGACAAAAAACTGCACCAGATCGCTAAAAAGTATTTAAGCAGTGATTCCCGTGTTGAATTTGTGACAGGTGATGGGGAAACATTCATCCGGTCCGCGGATGATCATACGTTTGATTTTATTTTTGCCGATACTTGGCCGGGTAAGCTGAGCGCATTGGATGAAACCTTGCAGTTACTGAATAAAGGGGGCTTCTATATTATCGACGATCTCCTTCATCAGGAGGATTGGCCTGAACCCCATTGGGCACAAATAAAAGCATTAGTCTCTGATTTGGCGGCGAGGGAAGATTTAACGATAACGAAATTAAACTGGTCGACGGGACTTATCATCGCAACGAAGACATGAATATCCTGTGAGTAATCACTTTTGAAACCCTCACGATTAAGTGATAAAATGAATAGCCGATCATATTTCGTCTGCATGCGAAACGAAAGGAGAACGTCCGTTGAGCCAGGAACATCGCGATTGGCAAGTAGAGAAACAGCGGCTGCAAACCGTAACCTCTCTTATCAAAAAGAAAAAAGAAGATCTGCAGGAAGTGTCCGCCGATCTGAAAAAAGATGTCATCGAGCTTCGGCGTACGTTCTGGGATGATGTGACCGTTAATATCGATGAGCCGGATGATGTGCTCGAGACACAAGCAAGCATGAAACAGCGGGCAGAGTTATTGAGCGAACGTGAGCGCAGCCACGGCTTGCTTCATCAACAGGCTAAAACATTGCGGCGCTTGGAAGAAGCGCCGTATTTTGGCCGTATTGATTTTATTGAAGACGGAGAAAAAGAAGCTGAACCGATTTATATTGGCATCGCTTCCTTAATGGATGAAAACGATGAAGATTTTCTCGTTTACGATTGGCGTGCGCCGATTTCCAGTATGTATTATGATTTTGCGCCCGGCCGCGCGCAGTATCCGACCATCGAAGGGGACGTGGAAGGGGAAATCACCCTTAAACGGCAATACATCGTCAAAGGCGGAGAGCTTGAAGGGATGTTCGATACCGGCCTCACGATCGGGGATGAGCTATTGCAGGCTTTGCTCGGCCAGCAATCCACGCCGCAAATGAAAAGCATCGTCGCCTCGATCCAGCGGGAACAAAATCAAGTCATCCGCAATGAGCGAAGCAAGATCCTTATCGTTCGCGGCGTCGCGGGCAGCGGGAAAACGTCAGCAGCTTTGCAACGGGTCGCTTACCTTCTTTACAAGCACCGGGAAAAGCTGAATGCCGGGAATATGTTGCTATTTTCACCGAATCCGCTTTTTACCCGTTATGTTTCCAACGTGCTGCCGGAATTGGGGGAAGACAATCTCCAGCAAACGACCCTTTTCCATCATTTTCAAAAACGCCTGCCGAAAGGATGGCAGCTGGAAAGTCCGTACGCGCAAATTGAGTATTTTTTATCTGAACAAGTGGAACCCATTCGCTCCCAGGGGCTGGCGGTGAAAACGAGTCCTGAGCTCAGCGATCAGCTCCATGCTTATTTAGCCTCACTTTCCGATTCCGGTCTTATGTTTAAGGATCTTTATTTTCGCGGTGACGTATGGGTGACCAAAATGCAAATGGAGCAATATTTTTACCAACTGGATGAACGTATGTCCATTCCGAATCGCCTGGAACTCGTTGTCGAGTGGCTGCTGCAAATGCTGCAAATCACCGAAAAAGAAGAAAGGCCGAACACCTGGGTTGACGAGGAAATGGATCTGCTGGATGAAGAGACATACAAGCGAGTGTTTGAAAAAGTAAACGAAAACGAAGATGAATTAGGCAATGACCAAATGATGGAAGAGACGTTATTGCGAAAACTCGTCGTACGCCGCAAGATTCAACCGCTGCGCAAACAGATCCAGGCCTTCGATCTCGTCGATATGGAAAAAATGTATATTCAGTTTTACCGGTGGGCGAACAATAAAGTGATCGCCGAAGAAATCGGGTATTTTTTTCAGGATAAAAAGTTGCACTGGGAAGATGCCGCGCCTTTTTTCTATCTTGAGGACCAACTCAAAGGGCGGCCGGCTTACGCGGATATTCGCCATATTTTCATCGATGAAGCGCAAGATTACGCCAGCATTCAAATTCTTTATTTGCAAAACTTGTTTCCAACCAGCCGGATGACTTTACTCGGAGATGCCAATCAGGCGGTGCATGCCCATACAAACGCGGGTCATTCCCCGCTGATCGAGGATCCATCCGCGCAAAAGCAGGAAACGATCACTTTACTTCGCAGTTATCGCTCGACACAACCGATCGTTGAATTCACCAAACGCTTGATTCCGAACGGGGAGCAGATTGAATCGTTTGAGCGACCGGGGCCCAAGCCGGAAATCATGCACACGGGCGACGA
Organism: Natribacillus halophilus; assembly: GCF_900100185.1. Lineage (GTDB taxonomy): Bacteria > Bacillota > Bacilli > Bacillales > Marinococcaceae > Natribacillus > Natribacillus halophilus. The sequence continues at coordinate 19,403 of NZ_FNEN01000022.1, forward strand.
GCATGAGAAGGATTTATGTTCGTTGGTGCAAGAGCTGACCAAGCGTGATTCGGGAACGGTCGCGGTCATTACGAAAACGTTCGCTGGCAGCGAGCAAATATGGGAATGGCTCGACCGAGAGGGGATGAGCGCGCAACTCATCCATGAGCAAACGAGTGAGTTCAAAGAGGACTTGCTCGTCCTGCCAGTCTACCTCGCCAAAGGGATCGAGTTCGACGTGGTTGTTGTCAGCGATGCTTCCGCGGCGGAGTATCACCTGGAGCGTGATCGTTATTTGCTCTACACCGCCTGCACGCGCGCGATGCATGAACTGTATCTCTGCGCCAACGGCGAGCTGCCGCCGCTGATTACAGAAGGCGTCCGCCAAAGTTATGTGCAGGGATGAAAGTGACAGATTATCGAGGGAAAGCGCCAGAATATCATTGAAAAGCGCCAGATTATATCCGAAAAGCGCCAGAATAAGCACGCGAAGCGCCAGATTATCCCCGCCCCCCCCTCTCCGCTCTTGCGCGGGATTTTATCAAACGTCGTACAGCGGCGTTTTTTTAATGCATTATTTTCCGGTTATAAAACGAACAAAAGTTTGTTATACTGCAAATAGAACACATTTTCCCATGAAAAGGTGACATCGCCATCATGAGCACCCAACCTTCAAGAACGGTATTTCTCGTCGATATGCAGTCGTTTTTTGCCAATATTGAAAAGCTGGAAAAGCCGGCATTGGAGGATCATCCCGTCGTCGTCGCCGGTGATCCGGAGATTCGCAGCGGCGTGATTCTGGCCGCGTGTCCGCTCGCGAAAAAATGGGGCGTGAAGACGGCCGAAGCCCTGTGGGAGGCGGAAAATAAATGTCCGTATCTCGTCGTCATCAAACCACGGATGCAGCTCTACCTTGATATCTCGGTCAATATTGCGGCCTCCCTGGAGTCTTTCACGGATGAAGTGGAGCCGTACAGCATCGATGAAATTTTCGTGGAGATGACGAACGTGCTCTCCGGCGTGGGCGTGACCGCCGAAGAAGCCGCAGACATCGTGATCACAAAGATTTACCGGGAAACGGGTATGGTCGCGCGCGTGGGTGTCGGTCCGAACAAAGTGATGGCAAAAATGGCCTGTGATCATTTTGCCAAAAAACAACCCGACGGCATTTTCCATCTTCATGAAAACAACTTGCAGGAGAAGCTTTGGCCCCGTCCGGTGGGCGATATGTTCGGTGTGGGTACGCGGATGGAGCGTCATTTTCATGACATGGGCATTCGTACGATCGGACAGTTGGCGCGCACGAACCTTTCTGACTTGCAGAAGCGCTGGGGGATTAATGGCGAGCTGCTTTATTGGACGGCACATGGATGGGATGAATCGCCCGTGACGATTGATACGCATATTCGCCGTAAAGCGATCGGCCATCATATGACGCTGCCGCGCGATTACCGGTCCTGGGAGGAGATTAAGGTGGTGTTAATGGAATTAAGCGAGGAAGTCGCCCGGCGTGTGCGGGCCAATCGTTATCTCGGGACGACGGTGACCGCAGGCGCGCGGGGGCACGACTTTTTCAATCAACCGTCGGGGTTTCACCGCCAGGTCAAGCTCCCTGACCCGACCAATGACGGCCATGTCATCTTTGAGGCGGTAGAGCAGTTATTTTTAACCCATTGGAATCGGGATCCGGTACGAAGTCTCGGCGTGAGTCTGGACGGATTGACGACCGATGAAGCGCGCCAGATGAGTCTATTTGCCCCCGATCATGAGCGGGAAGAGCTCAATCATACCGTCGATCATTTAAAAAATAAGCATGGCGACGCGGCCGTGCTGCGGGCGTCGTCCTTGACCGCGGGCGGGCAGGCGTTGCTGCGGGCCCAGAAGCTCGGCGGCCATTATAAGTAGGGGGGAAGATACAATGAACAAGTTAACGCCCGGGAGTAATCTGCGTTGGGAATCGAGCCGAATGATTTTGCCGGAGCACCGGGAACAGTGGCTCAGATACCGTGAGCAGCAACAAAAAGAGGCCCAACCGCTTCTTGACGAGCAGCGTTGGGCCGAGATCGAATGGACGCTTGGGGGAGCGATGAAAGAAAACACTCCACTCACGTTTACGTATTGGGAAGCGGGGGAGATTCGCGAAAAACGTGGCGTTTGCTATTTTATCGACCATACGCTTCGGCGATTTCACGTGCAGGCCGCCGATGATGAACGCTATTATTTGCCGTTTGCCGTGATTGTGGATGTGGAGTAGTTATGTTAGGAACGTTTTTATAAAATCGGCGACAACAACCTCGCAATCGATTCCTTGAAACGAATCCACAGTCCGCGTTCCTGGTAACGTTGTTGGGTCATTTCCGAAGAGATTTCCTGGTCCTCTTCAAAAATAGCGGCTAATTTTTCCCCCATGGCCCGGTCATACATGAAGACGTTCATTTCGAAATTGAGGCGGAAACTGCGCACATCAATATTCGCGGTGCCAATCGAGCTGATGCTGTCATCGACGACAATCATCTTCGCGTGGATAAAGCCGCCGTCGTAAATGTAAAAACGGGCCCCCGCCTTGAGTAATTCACCCATGTGGGCATAGGTCGCCCAATAGACGAAAATATGATCCGGCTTATTCGGAATCATGATACGTACATCTTTGCCGGCAAGGGCGGCGATGCGCAAGGCATCAAGCAGGCTGGCATCCGGAATAAAATAAGGGGTCTGAATGTATACAGACTCCCGCGCGGAAGCGATCATTTTAATATAGCCGTTTTTAATATCTTCCCATTCGGCATCCGGTCCGCTGGAGACGATTTGTGTACTGATGCCGTTCTTGGGGGGATCTATCATTTCCGGAAAATAGTGTGGTTCATAATCAATCGTCTTGTCCTTGGAAGCCTGGTTCCAGTCAAGGATAAAGCGAGTCTGCACCGCTCGCACCGAGGCTCCCCGTAAACGTAAATGGCTATCGCGCCAGTAGCCCATTTTTTTACTGCGCCCCAAATATTCATCGCCAACGTTAAAACCGCCGGTATAAGCGATTTCTCCGTCAATAATCACCATTTTTCGGTGGTTGCGGTAATTGAGACGCGAGTTGATATAAGGAATGCGGGAGGGGAAAAATACCCCGACTTCACCCCCGGCATCCGTGAGGACTTGAAAATGTTTTCGGGACAGCTTACGAGAGCCCATGTCATCATAAAGTACACGAACAATGACCCCTTCTTGCGCTTTTTGGGTAAGCAAATCGATCACGCGCTTGCCGAGAGTGTCATTACGAAATATGTAATATTGCATATGGATATGGTCGGTCGCTTGTGCGATATCCGTCAGTAGTTGTGAAAATTTATCAACGCCATCTGTGAACACCCCTACTTCGTTGTCTTCGGTTAACACCGCGCCATCGCTATTAAGGAGCATCGAAATCAAATTGCGGTTGCTCTTTGATGTTTCACTTTTAAAAGCAAAACGATTATGGTCCAGATCGTGCCTTTGTTTTTGTATCAAATCTTTTAAACCGATTTTTTCAATGCCTTCCCATTGAAATAAACGCTTCCGGGTCAAATTTTGTCCCAGAACGAGGTAGAGCACGAACCCGAGATAAGGAATGAAGACGAGGATCAGTAACCATGCCCACGTCGCGTGCACATCACGGCGTTCCATAAAAACTATAATGGCGGCAAAAATCATGTTGAGGAAAATTAATAAACCAACGGCGATCGATAAAAGGTCCATCATTAACCCCCCTTCGTTTCTAAATCCCCTTCATGTTACCATTTTTTTGGCTTGAGGTGGGCTTTCCGAATGTAAAAAAGCATATGAAAACACAGCTTTCCCATTCTACAACGATACACAATTATGATATGATAAAGAAAATGAAAATACCACTAGGGGTGCGCTTAAGGTCATAAAGCGCTGAGAAAAGGAATGGCTTTAACCCTTTGAACCTGATCCGGAAAAAACCGGCGGAGGGAAGTGGCTTATAAATGCACGGACCAGTCTGCATTTTCGCCTCCACCCCCGCCGCCGAGGGTGGTTTTTTATAAATCTGAAGGAGGACATGAATATGACAGAAATCGCAAAGGCGTTAACGGTGGCAGGCACGGACCCAAGCGGGGGTGCGGGCATCCACGCAGACTTGAAAACGTTCCAGGAAATCGGTGTCTATGGGATGAGCGTGATTACATCGGTGGTGAGTCAGAACACGCTCGGGGTGAAATCGTTCGTGGATCTCGAGCTCGATTTTGTGGAAAGCCAGTTCGATGCGGTCTATGAAGACATCCCGCCGGACGCGGTGAAATCGGGGATGCTTTCGAACCCCGAAGTGATGGCGCTCACTGCCCGTAAAATGAAAGAAGCCGGGGTGGCCAATTACGTGCTTGATCCTGTCATGATCGCTTCCAGTGGGCATGCGCTCATTTCAGAAGATGCGCGAGTAGCTGTTGCAAAGGAGCTTCTCCCGTTGGCAACGGTCGTGACCCCGAATTTGCCGGAAGCGGAGGCCTTGACGAACAAGACGATCAAAACGGTCGAGGATATGAAAGAAGCCGGGCGAGTGCTCGTGGAAGAATACGGGGCGAACGCTGCCTTGATCAAGGGCGGGCACTATGAAGGCGAGGCTGACGACTTCCTGTATGATGGAGATACGTTTGAAAAATTTTCAGCGGAACGCTTTGATACGAAGCATACCCATGGCAGCGGCTGTACGTATGCGGCAGTGATTACGGCAGGACTGGCGAACGGAAAAACTCTATATGACGCGGTGAAGGATGGAAAAGCATATATTACGGCTGCCATCTCCAATCCCTTGAACATCGGCAAAGGGCAAGGCCCGACGAATCATTGGGGCCACCGCTGGTCGGAGATTCACTCTAAGGAGAAGGCATGAAGGCGATACACGTCAGCAAAAAAAGTGCGCGGCAATTTTTGCTCGCAAAAGCCGGGCTGAATAAATACGGAGATATCGGTCCGGATATAACGACAGCCCTCCGTCGGCTGGAATGTATCCAGCTGGATCCGGTCGCTATTATCGAGCGCAATCATCATCTCGTTTTATTTAATCGTCTGCAAAACTATACACGGGCGGATTTGGAGCAACATTTGTCGGAGGGCCAGGCGTTTGAATATTTTGCCAACGCGGCTTGTTTGATCCCCATGGAAGATTTCCCGCTTTTTAAAGCGAAAAGAAATGCAACGAAGCAAGCCTGGGCAGAAAAAAGACATCTGTATAAAGATGTCGATCATGCGATCTATAATGAATTAGCGAACCGAGGGCCATTGCCGTCCAAAGCTTTTGCCTCCGGAAAAAAAGTTGTCGGTGCCTGGGATCACCCGACGAACGCGACGACAAAAGAAACAAGCCACGTGCTGCGGATGTTATTCGAGGCAGGCGACATCCAGGTCTGTCGCCGCCAAGGGTCTGAGCGTTATTTTGCACTGAGCCGGGATGTCATCCCCGCCCAATATCAGCAAGAAGCTGAAGCAATAAGTGAAGAAGAAGCGAACAGTCGTCTGCTGCATAAGTATTTGCGCGCGTATCGCCTCATCGATGAGACGGATCCGCGCTTTGGCTGGCAAAGGATGAAAGCGAGGGAGCGTAAGGCATGGGTGGATGATCTGCTGGCAGATGGCGCCCTCATCCCCGTGGACATCGAGGGGGTGACCAGGCGCTACACGGTTTTGCAAGAGGATGCCGAGGAGCTCATGGCATATGAAAAGAAAAATGAGCGCGCCCGTGACGCTGTTTCTTTTCTCTCGCCCCTCGATAATTTGCTGTGGCGAAGAGAGCGCGTTGAAGATCTGTTCGAGTTCACGTATCGATGGGAGATCTATATTCCGCCATCCCAAAGGCGATACGGTCCCTATACATTGCCGATTTTGCATGGCGATCAGTTCGTCGGGCGGGCCGATCCGTTTTTTGACCGTAAAAAAGAAATCCTGTCTATCACCTTGTACGAAGACCCTTCCCGGCAATGGTCAAAAACGCGTGCGGAGCGAGTGGCCCGCGCGGCCCGCTCGTTCGGTAAGCGTCTCGGAGCCAAGGCTGTCGACGTTAAGCAATAGGATCGTTATTTTTTCTCCAGATTTCCGGCGCTTTCAAGTTTCACAATGTTCTCTCTGGAAGCGCTGTCCACATCGGCGACGATCGCGCGCCCTTCATATAGGCCGCCCTCGGCTTCAAATTCGAAATACATGGGCGTTTTTGAGCTCACCGCGTCAAACACCAGGTTTTGTTCTTCAACACCTTGAAAGGTTGCCGTCCAATCATCGTTATCTTTTACTTCGATATCACCATAACGGAAATTAAATACTTTTCCATCGGTCGTTCTTAAAGCATCTACTTTCATCATCGTGTACCTCCTTATTTCTGCCTGCATAAATATTTTCCCACGTAGCGGCGGAAACAAACCATGAAAATTTGTCAGGCCGCGTCCCTCGGATTGTAAAATATCCCCATTTCGGGGGATGCGGTATAGGTCATTGCCTAGCCCGCGATCAAAACTCATGATACGATTAAGTAAAAGATGGAAGGAAGAGAACAATGCCGAGCCAATCGAGCGTTATTTTACATGGAATGCAACTGGTAACGAATCATAAAGTGCTAGCCAATGGCTATATTTTTTTGGAAAATGAAAAGATCGTCGCCGTCGGGACTGATTTAAAAGAGACCGATTATCCGGACATTCCGCGCCGGAGTTATGGGGAAGATATAGTGGCGGTGCCCGGCTTTATCGATATTCATATTCATGGCGGGTACGGCGTCGATGTCATGGATGCCACGCCCGAGGTGTTCGAAACGCTCGAAAGCTCGCTTCCTTCGGAAGGGACGACAGCGTATCTCGCGACCACGATCACCCAGGAGGAAGAAAACATCAACGAGGCGCTAAACGCAGCGGCATCCTTTCGCGCCAAGCAAGCGACAGGTGGAGCTGAAATGCTGGGCATTCATCTGGAAGGGCCTTTTATTAATGCAAAGAAAAAAGGGGCGCAGCCGGAGGAACATATTAAAAACGGCGATGTCAACATATACAAAACGTTTCAGCACGCAGCCGACGATGGGATCAGAATTGTCACTTGTGCGCCGGAACTCGCGGGGGGCACCGACTTGACGACGTATTTAAACGAAACAGGCGTCATCCCCTCCATCGGTCATTCCGATGCCAGCTATGACGAAATGGAAGCGGCTATCGCAGCAGGTGCGAAACACGTAACCCATCTTTATAATGGCATGCGCGGGTTTCATCATCGCGACCCGGGTGTCGTCGGAGCGGCTTTTACAAAAGATGAGCTTAACAGCGAGCTTATCGTTGATGGCTTGCACAGTTCTCCGGGGGCCGTAGCCGCCGCTTATCGGGCCAGCGGCTATCGCAACCTTTGTCTCATTACCGACAGCATGAGGGCGAAAGGGCTTCACGATGGCACCTATGATTTAGGCGGCCAGGAAGTGACCGTTCAGGGCGAAAAAGCCACCCTCGCAGATGGGACGCTGGCAAGCAGTATCGTAACGATGGATGGTTGCTTTCGCAATATGCGCAGCTTTACGGATGCAACGTTGCCCGAACTGGCGGCCATGACTTCCGGGAATCAGGCGGAAGCGTTAGGGATATCGGATCGAAAAGGCTCACTCGAGCCTCATCAGGATGGGGACATCGTGTTGCTCAACGAAGCCCTTGAAGTTGAAGAAACATGGTGTCGCGGACAATTGGCGTTTCAGGATAAGGAGCGATAAAAAATGGACATTCAGATTTGTAAACATTACGGGGAATTAAGCGCAAAAGCGGCTGAACTTGTGGGTGAGCAGATCAAGCAAAAGACTGACAGTGTCCTTGGACTGGCTACGGGTGGAACCCCTGAAGGGATGTACGCGGCCCTCGTCGATCAATATAAAAATAAGCAGCTTTCTTTTCGGGAAATCAAGACGTTCAATCTGGATGAATACATTGGGTTACCAGCGGATCATCCCCTCAGTTACCGCGTCTATATGGATGAACATTTGTTTAATAACGTTGACATATCCGAGAAAAATGTACACTTGCCTGACGGAAACGCGACGGATTTGGCAGCGGAGTGCGACCGTTACGAAGAACGATTACGACACGCAGGTGGGATAGACTTACAGGTACTTGGCTTGGGTCACAACGGGCATATCGGTTTTAACGAGCCGGGAACCGCGTTTGAATCCTCCACCCACATCGTTGACCTCGATGAAAAAACGAGAGAGGCCAATGCGCGTTATTTTGAGAAAAAAAGTGCTGTCCCCAGGCAAGCGATTACGATGGGCATTCAAACGATTTTATCCGCCCGCAAAGTACTCGTTCTCGTCTCAGGCACGGATAAGGCCGAGGCCGTCCGGGATATGATTTATCGGGAAATGACGACCTCGTTTCCCGCCACCGTTTTGCAAAAGCACCCGGCTGTTACTGTGATCGCCGATGAAGAAGCGGCTACGCACTTGCAGCAGGAGGAACAAACACCGAACTAGGGAAGAACGGCTGAAATGAGTGGTCGTTAGGTCGCCAACTCGAGCCCATTTCTGGATGTGCCTCACGAATCCCCCTCTGTTCATCACATATGCCAGGGTATTCGTTCATATCCATGAAAATATACTGCAAAATTTGTGTCTGCACGCGCCACGATTTATGATATGATATGACATGATTGTTTTATAAGATAAGAATGGGGCGTATAACGTGTTTGCAGAAATTAATGGGGGGCAGGTTCACTACCATTGTTCGGGTGAGGGGAAAGATGTCATCCTCCTGCATGGCTGGGGGGCAAACATCGATACCTTCGCGCCGGTTCACCGTCATCTTGAACAGCACTTCCGGGTATGGTCCCTTGATTTCCCTGGGTTTGGGAAAAGCCCTGAACCGGACGATTCATGGAATGTGGACGATTATACAAATATGTTGGAACAATTTATAAAAGAAAATGGGATTGAACGCCCGATCCTGATTGGACATTCATTCGGAGGCCGGGTGTCGATTCGCTATGCCTCAGACCGGGACGTTCATAAAGTTATTCTAGTGGACAGTGCCGGGATTAAACCGAAGCGGAAATTAAAGAATCAAGTTAAGGTGTACACATATAAAACGAGCAAAGCGGCATTGAATTTACCGGGTTTGAAGTCACGCAAGGATGATATCCTCACGAAAGTGAAAAAGAAATTGGGATCCACCGATTACCAGAATGTATCAGGCGTCATGCAGCAAACCCTTGTAAAAGTTGTGAATGAAGATCTACGGCATTATTTACCGAACATAACCGTGCCTACATTACTTGTGTGGGGTGAGCACGACGAGGCAACCCCGGTATCTGACGGCCGACTGATGGAAGAGATGATTGCCGACGCCGGTCTGGTCGTCCTTAAAGGAGCAGGGCACTATGCTTACCTTGACAACCTTCAGGAATTTTTGATTATCGTTAATCATTTTCTTGATAAAGACAAGGAGGCCCGCGCATCTCATGAGTAGTCTAGTCATTCTTGTCATAATGGCCGCTTGGGCTGTATATAACGTTTTTCGCGTTAGAAAACATGTGCATATGTTACAGCTCAATGCTTATCGTACGGAACGTTATTTTCGCTGGATGAAAGAACAGCCCGGGCGAGCGTTTTATCTTCGCGACCTATGGGCGGTCCTGCCTTTTATCTTATTGTTACTGGACGGGTGGTTTTGGGTGGCCGCGGCGGGGGCGGCGGCTGTCTATGTTTTACTCATCCTGACTCGTCCGAAGACCGCGGAGAAAAAGAAACTCGTCATCACGCCAAGGGTGAAGCGGATATTTACGACGACGGCAGTGCTCTACGCCATCGTCCTGGCCGCTGCCTTGTGGATCGGGGTGGATGCGTTTGCCTGGATGTTGTTGCTGCTGATTCTGGCGACACTTTTCTCCTATTTTATCGTGATGGCGGCGAACGTCATCAATTTCCCGATTGAATCACAGATCAATCAGCATTATTTTCATGATGCCGAGAAAAAGGTACGTTCAATGCCGGATCTGGAAGTGATCGGGGTTACCGGCAGTTACGGAAAAACGAGCACCAAGCATATTTTAAAAGACGTCCTGGCGAGCGAATATAACGTTTTGATGACACCGGAAAGTTACAATACAAAAATGGGCGTGACGAGAACGATCCGTGAGCAACTGAAACCATATCACGAATTGTTGGTTGCCGAGATGGGCGCGAAGCAGGAACATGATATAGAGGCCATTTGCGAACTTGTGAATCAAAAGTACGGGATTATTACCGCGATCGGTGAGCAGCACCTGGAAACGTTCAAAACTCTGGACACCATCAAGAAAACGAAGTTTGAACTCGTGGAAACATTGCCCAATGACGGCACAGCATTTCTCAACAAGGATGATGAAAACATCCGCGCTTATCCGCAAGCGAACAATTGCCGCACGATGTACTACGGGATCGACGCCGACGAGCTTCATTATCGGGCGACGAATATCGCGTACTCTTCCAGGGGGACGACGTTTACAGTCTTGAAATATGACGGAACGAGCGTCACGATCGAGACGAAACTACTGGGGCGGCATAACATCTATAATATCCTCGCGGCCATTGCGATTGGCTCCGAAAAGCATATTCCGCTTGAGAAAATCGCCCGGGCGATCAAAGGGGTAAAACCGATCCCGCATCGCCTGGAACTGAAAAAGTCGAGTGAACAACTGACGATCGTAGATGACAGTTTCAACTCCAACCCGACCGGAGCAAAGATGGCCGTTGAAGTACTCGGGGACATGCCGGAAAAGAAAGTGCTTGTAACACCGGGCATGATCGAGCTTGGCGAACAGGAATATGAACGCAATAAAACCTTCGCCCAGCAAGCCGCCGAAGTCTGTGACTTTATTATTTTGGTCGGCAAAAAACAGACCCGCCCACTGCAGGATGGCTTAACGGAAGCCCAGTACCCCGCGTCAAGCTATTATGTAGCCGCAGATTTACAGGATGCTTTGCAGAAAATGCGTGAAATCACAGCAGCCGAACCTTCCGTCGTTCTCTTGGAAAACGACTTGCCAGACACATTCAATGAATAGACGTTTAATGAATAGTAGGGGGATACGCATGATAAAAACAAAAGTAGGTGTTTTTTTCGGGGGAATTTCCGTTGAGCATGAGGTGTCTGTCATTTCTGGCTTACAGGCGATAGAGGCCATGGATGAAGAGCGCTACGAACCGGTCCCCGTCTATATGGCGAAAGATCGCACATGGTACACGGGAGAGTCATTGTTGGATATAGAAGCCTACAAGGATCTCGATCGTTTGTTACAGGAAGCCCAACCGGTCACTCCCGTTGCTGCAGAAAATGGCGGCGTGGACTTACAAAAAAAACCAGTTCCGAGGTTCGGGAAAAGAGAAGTCGCGCACATTGACGTCGCCTTCCCCGTCTTGCACGGAACGTTTGGTGAAGATGGCGTACTCCAGGGTTTTTTTGAAGTATTGAATATCCCTTACGCCGGCTGTGATGTCGCCGCTTCGGCAGCGGGCATGGATAAAATCACCATGAAACAGATGCTCAGGGACCAGGCCGTACCGGTCCTTGACGATGTCTGGTTTTATCAACACCAATGGGCTGGGCAGCAAGAAGAATGGCAAAATCACATCGATGAAAAGCTCGGCTATCCGGTGATCGTGAAACCGGCGAATCTCGGCTCAAGCGTGGGTATTGACATCGCGCGAAACCGGGATTCGCTTGCGGAGGTCGTGGAAGAAGCTTTTGCATTTGCTTCCAAACTTGTCGTGGAACCGCTGATATCGGATTTAACCGAAGTTAATTGTTCGGTACTCGGGGATGCCGAAGAGGCCGAGGCGTCCGAGCTGGAAGAAGTATTAAAAACGGAAGACATCCTGAGTTACGCCGATAAATACCAGGGAGGTTCCGGCGGCAAGGGTGAAAGCGCAGGGGCCAAAGGAGGCGGCGGTATGGAAAATACCGACCGCGTTATCCCGGCCCCCGTCTCGGAGGCAATGGCAGCGGAAATCCGGAGCCTCGCCAAGGACACCTTCCGCGTGCTCGGCTGCAGCGGTGTGGCCCGCGTCGATTTAATGATCGACCAAAATGAAGATAAGGTTTACATCAACGAGATCAACACGATCCCCGGATCCCTTTCATTTTACTTATGGGAGCCGGCCGGCAAGGATTTCACTACGCTCGTACATGAAATGATCCAGCTTGCCCTCAAGCGGGAACGAAACCGCGAACAGTTAACATTCTCCGTCGACACCAACCTTTTTTCGTTGCAAGGGGGTAGCAAAGGCGGCAAACAAGGGAACAAAAGATAAAAGAAGTACTGCCCTCCGCGTAGGTAGGGCAGTTTTTTGTACGGCTTACAAGAAACTTAAAACAATACTAATTACTACAATCAAACCGATAATCATTAGGATCGTTCGGATCATGATCTACACCGTTCCTTTCCGGGAGATTTGCTTAGCTATTTCCTGCATCTCTATTTCTCAAACGTTATTCGGCAAAATTGAAACGAAAGATGCGTTGGAATGTGAAAAGCGTTGATCGTATCGAAAAAGTACTCCAACCGCGCCTGTTGGAACGTGACCGGGGTTGTTTGCAGCTTATTTATATTTGCAAGAAATGTCTCCCGTGATGATTTCTTTTGTGGGCGCTCACATAAGAGCTATAGGCAAGTGGTCTGAAAAATGGTAACATAAAAAGAATCCATTCGAATTTTTCACGAAAGTATGATAAGTGAATAAAAAGGGGAGATCTTCGTGGATCAGCGATTATTTGCATCATTTGCCGAAGATATCATTTCAGACTATCAAATTCCGGGGGTAGCGGTTGGTATTAATCATAAAGGCCGACGTGCCTATGAAAAGGGTTTTGGTTATCGGGACAAGGAAGAAGACCTCCCAGTCACTTCGTCGACCGTCTTTGGCCTTGCTTCGATTACGAAATCATTTACGTGTATGGCGATCATGCAACTGCATGAACAAGGAAAACTCCATATCCATGATCCGGTACAACAATATTTACCTGCGTTTAAAATTAAAGAAGCGACGATCCACCACTTCATGACGCACACATCCGGCCTCCCGCCGCTCGACTCAATCATGGCTGCGAATAAACGAAGCTTTGATCAGGATCCCTCCTTTCAGGATTATCCCGGCGTGAAACTGGAACATGTAGACCGGGAGCCGATTGATACATACGCGCAATTGCTCGATTATATCGCGTCCCTAGATGCTGAATTGTTAGGAAAACCTGGAGAAGTATTCAGTTATTCCAATGATTGTTACAGTTTGCTCGGAGCGATTATTGAAAAGGCGAGCGGTCAATCCTATGAATCTTATGTGGATGAACATATTTTACAACCTCTGGGCATGATCCATACTTCTTTTTTCCCGGAGCCGTCTTTCGAATTGACGATGCTGTATGCAAAACGCACTGAGGTTTATCCTGCGCCAATATGGTGGGACGCACCGGCCATGCGGGGCACAGGCGGGTTGAAATCATCACTCGATGATATGCTTCGCTATACGGAAGTTTATCTGAATGGCGGAGAAAGCGCGGGGAAACGTCTTTTAACAGCTGAAAGTGTAAAAGCTATGATGACACCGCACGTGAAAATGGAACCGGGAAAATATTATGGCTATGGGTTGATGATCACTCCCGATTACTACGGACAAAAACTAGTGGAACATGGGGGCAGCCTGAAAGCAATCTCATCCCTTATGGCGATGGTTCCCGAAAGAAAACTCGCGGGAGTGGTATTGACCAATTTGGCAGGCGTACCTGCCGGCAAAATTTTGCACGGCGGGTTGAATGTTCACGAGGGCCGTCATCCTGAAGAAACGCATGTTTCTCATCCTCCAGCTTTATCTGTCAAGGTTGAAATGTTGAAAGACTATGAAGGAACTTATCGGTCACTTGAAGGGATGAATTTAGCAGCGTGGTTAGAGGGCGAGACATTGCTGATCCAATATCAGGATGACACGTATGAAGCTACCCCCACGGGTGAAGATGGTTTTCTGATCAACGTCAGAGGCGAAAATGAGTATGTGCGTTTTATAAGGGATGACAATGACGTGGTACGTTATGTGGCCTTTCATTATCGCCAATTTCCGAAAGTATGAGGAGAGCATCACAGTTTTTTATTTCGTCGACGGTGTCGATCCTCCCGATGACCTTTGCTAAAAAAGTTACGCTCATCTACTTGCATTTTTGCTTTCAGACTCATATAATATAACTTGTCAGCTTACAGCGGTAAGCACTTGTGGCCCGTTGGTCAAGGGGTTAAGACACCGCCCTTTCACGGCGGTAACGCGGGTTCGAATCCCGCACGGGTCACCATTCTTTCTGGAAATTAGAAGTGAGAGGTTGGAAGTTGGACTAAAACTCATCGAACTCTAACCTCTAACATCCAAGCGGGAGGAGTAGCGAAGTTGGCCAAACGCGGCGGACTGTAAATCCGCTCTCTCTGAGTTCGGCGGTTCGAATCCGTCCTCCTCCACCATCCTTGATATACGCGGGAGTAGTTCAGTGGTAGAACACCACCTTGCCAAGGTGGGGGTCGCGGGTTCGAATCCCGTCTCCCGCTCCAATCATTTACATATTTCGCGGGTGTAGTTTAATGGTAAAACTTCAGCCTTCCAAGCTGATAACGTGGGTTCGATTCCCATCACCCGCTCCATATTCAAGACTGACATGGCAAAACAGCAGGTTTTGCTTTTTTTATGCTCACATATTTTCACACTTTATGCGGTTTTTTTAAATGAAGTTCTTGTAACAAATCTCGTTTGATATCGATATATATAGTGAGGGTGTTAATCCCGGTGGAAATTTATGTGAAGGGGATATTGAAGCGGAGGGCAAGGGTATAATGTCCTTAATACCCTTGATTGTGTTATAATAGGAACGCTGACCTCTCGAGGTTTCTCGGTTTCAATTCCTATTGGGAGGAAACAAAATGTTTGGTGAGGAGTTCATAACGTGGCTAACGAGAATCGTTGATATTTTATTGGTAGCGTTTGTCGTATATAAAGTTATTACCATTATTCGCGGGACGAGAGCCGTACAATTGGTCAAGGGAATAACGGTCATCCTGGCTGCCTGGTTTCTCAGCAGTTTCTTTGGCTTGCAAACGATGCAGTTTCTCATGAACCTCGTTGTTACATACGGTGTCCTTGCCATTATCATCATTTTTCAACCGGAAATGAGGCGCGCGCTTGAGCAATTGGGGCGCGGCCGTCTGTTTGGCAGAGGGCCTACACCTGAAGAAAAGAAATCTGTCAATACGATCGATGCGTTGATGACGTCACTAAGATATATGGCCAAAAGAAGAATAGGCGCCTTAATATCCATCGAGGATGAAACAGGCATGGATGATTACATCGAAACGGGGATTCCGATTCGAGCACACATTTCTTCCGAGCTGCTCATCAACATTTTCATTCCGAATGCACCCCTCCATGACGGTGCTGTTATTATCAATAATAATATATTGAGTGCCGCGGCCTGTTACTTGCCTCTTTCCGAAAATCCATTTATCTCCAAGGAGTTGGGAACCCGCCACCGCGCAGCCATCGGTGTGAGTGAAGTAACCGATGCACTGACGATCGTGGTATCTGAGGAAACAGGGGAGATTTCGGTAACGAAAAATGGTGAGATTCATCGAGATATTGAAGATGAACGCGTTCGGAAAATGCTGGAAAATCAACTGTTAAAAAATGTGAAAACAAGTCAGCGTTGGCAGTGGGGAGGGCGTAAAAATGGATAAGCTCTTCAATAACCGATGGTTTTTACGTTTTGTTTCTCTCGTTATTGCGACGATGCTTTTTTTGATGGTCAATATGGATGATATGGGGAATCAACCGGGGGTTTTTCCGGCGGCGAACTCAGAGCAGCTCACGGTTGAAGATGAGCAGCTTGAAGTTTATTATGATGATGATCAGTACGCGATTGTGGAGATGGAAGATACGGTGGATTTGCAACTTTCCGGGACGCAAAGCGCATTGAATCTTTTTCAGGTTACCGACCCCAATTATGAAGTGTATGTTGATCTTGAAGGTCTGGGGCCGGGTGTGCACAATGTCAATGTTGAATATAGCGACTTTCCTGCCGGCATTAATATAACACCTGAACCGGAGTCGGTGCAGGTGACCCTGGAGGAGCGGGAAACGGTATCGTTGCCCGTGGAAGTTGAGTTTATGAACGAAGGCGCCATGGATGAGGGTTACACGATCGGGGAACCGGAAGTCACCCCTTCGGAGGTTGACGTACAAGGGCCCCCGTCACAATTGGAAGATATTGATGCCTTACAAGCCTACATTGACGTCGGCGAAGCAGAGGCAACGATCGAAGAGAGTGTAGAGGTGTCGGTATATGGTCCTTATGGAGAAGTGTTGGATCTTGCTGCCGAACCGGGTACCGTAGATGTCATTATTCCCATCACCCCCCCCTCTGCAGAAGTGCCTGTGGAAGTACTTACGGAAGGGACAGTTGATGAGGACCTGGAAATCGTTAGTCTGTCCTCCAATCCGGAGAATGTTACGATCTATGGTGATTTGGCAAACATTGAGAACATCGAAGCTGTTGAAACGGAGCCTATTGATTTGAGTGCGCTTACCGAAAGTGAATCTTTCGATTTGGATGTTACAATGCCCGAGGGTGTGGATCAGGTGCAGCCTGAGACGATTAACGTCAATGCAGAGGTAGAAGATGAGGAAGATGGGGAGGAAGCGACCCAGACGTTGGAAGTGCCCCTGGAAGTTGACAATGTTCCGGATGACGTTGAGGTAAGTGTTCCGGACGTGACTGATGACGAAGAGTTCGATGTCACCGTTCAAGGAAACGAAGAAGAAATGGATGACTTTAACGAAGAAGATGTGCGTCTGTATATCGATTATGAAGAATTGGATGAAGAGCTAGCCGACGAAGAGCCGGATGAAATAGAAAACGTTGATGACGCAGAGGATGCTCCATATGAATTGCCCGTGCATGTGGAAGGGCCGGATGGATTTATGTATCAACCGGAGAATGAATCTCTGGAAGTGGAAATAACGAATCCTGAAACGGATGAATAGCCTCATTCAGGATTTATGGTCATCCCTCGGTTTTCGTCCGTGATCATTGTTGACGGGAATTTTTGAACAACCTCTATGACAGGGGTAGCCAGAAGGAGAGATACAATATGGGTAAGTACTTTGGCACAGATGGCGTAAGGGGTGTAGCAAATACCGAACTTACACCCGAGCTTGCCTTTAAGCTCGGGCGTGCAGGTGGACATGTACTGACACAGGACGATAAGACGCCGAAAGTGATGATAGGCCGTGATACACGGGTTTCCGGGGAAATGTTGGAAGGTTCCCTTGTGGCAGGACTCCTTTCGATTGGTGTAGAGGTCATGCGCCTGGGAATTATCACGACCCCCGGTGTCGCCTACCTTACAAAAGCAGTCAGTGCCGATGCAGGTATTATGATCTCGGCTTCTCATAACCCTGTAGAGGATAACGGTATAAAATTCTTCGGCGCTGACGGTTTTAAATGGTCCAGTGAGCAAGAGACAGAAATCGAACGTCTGATTGAAATGGAAACGGAAATGCCTCGTCCAACAGGGGTTGAGATTGGACGTGTCGGTAGTTATTATGAGGGCGTCCAGAAGTACATTCAATTTCTGAAACAAACGGTGGATGAGGATTTTACAGGTTTGCATGTCGCGCTTGATTGTGCCCATGGATCGGCGTCTTCTGTTGCCCCGAGGTTATTTGCCGATCTGGAAGCTGACATTTCAACGATCGGCAGCAGCCCTGATGGTACGAACATCAATGTGAATGTTGGGTCCACCAAACCGGATCAACTTGTGAATCTTGTAAAGGAAAAACAAGCTGATATTGGCTTGGCCTTTGATGGAGACGCTGACAGACTCATCGCGGTTGATGAAAAGGGCAAAATCGTTGACGGTGATAAAATTCTCTACATTTGCGCCCGGTTTCTGAAAGATGAGGGATTGTTGGTCCATAACACAGTCGTGACCACGGTGATGAGTAACCTCGGATTATATAAGGCTCTTAAAGATGTTGATATTGTGGCAAAAAAGACCGACGTGGGCGATAAATATGTTATGGAAGAAATGGTCCGAGGTAAATACAGTTTAGGCGGAGAACAATCGGGCCACATTATTTTTTATGAATATGTAACGACGGGCGATGGTCTGTTAACAGCATTGCAACTCGTGAATATTATGAAAGTGAAAGGAAAAAGTTTATCGGAACTTGCGGCTAATGTTGAGAAATACCCGCAACGTCTCGAGAACTTTCGCGTCGTAGACAAAAATGCTGTAGAGGAAGATGAAGCCGTTCAGGCGGTCATTGCCAAAGTGGAAAACGAAATGGCGGGCAATGGACGCGTGCTCGTGCGTCCATCAGGCACTGAGCCTCTCGTACGTGTCATGGTGGAGGCGGAGACAGAAACCCTTTGCCAGGACTATGTTGAAGAGATCGGGGCGGTCATTAAGCGGCAATTTGGCATGAACGAATGAACGCTTTCGAGAAGATCTTTATTTTAGAAAAAGAAAGGAGGATTGGCACGCCCATCCAGCAAGCGCCCGGACTGTTTTGGACGAAAAAGAAAACAGTTGACGAGGTGGAGGTGTATCGATTGTATCGGCGGATACCTCCCGGTTGAATAAGATCACAACCGAAAGCCGGAGCCCAAAACGAAGAGGCGACTTTTCGCACAAACGCTTCGGCATTGATCGCTATCACCATGAAGAGCGGGGCAAGGAACGTTGCCTGCCCCGGCTCGCAGCATGCCTTGCTCCGCTAAAACGGAGGAATCAGGTTATGTGTGGAATTGTAGGATATATTGGGACAGAGAACGTAAAGGATATTTTGCTAAAAGGTCTTGAGAAGCTGGAATATCGCGGATATGACTCGGCGGGTCTCGCCATCGTGGATGAAAGCGATGATGTGCAGGTCGTTAAGGAAAAAGGACGGATTGCGACACTGCGCGCGGAAGCCGAGGAGGTCAAACCAGTGGGAACCTCCGGAATCGGCCATACACGTTGGGCGACGCATGGGGCCCCGAGCGCCCGAAACGCGCACCCCCATCAGAGTACCAATCGGCGTTTCACCCTTGTTCATAATGGGGTTATTGAGAATTTTGAAAGCCTCAAAGCGGATTATCTTTCCGATGTCGAACTCGAGAGTGATACAGATACGGAAGTCGTTATCCAGATGATTGAGCGTTTTGTCGATGAGGGGGAAGAGGTCGATATTGCCTTTCGGCGGGTTTTATCGCTCTTAAAGGGTTCCTATGCCATCGCGTTACTTGACGGGGAAGCTGATGACCGTATTTATGTCGGGAAAAATAAAAGCCCGCTCCTTGTCGGTATGGCAGAAGATGCCAACGTCATCGCGTCTGATTCTATGGCGATGCTGCACATTACGAAGACATTCGTCGAACTTATGGATGAAGAGGTTGTCACCGTTACACGTAACGGGATTTGGATTCAAGACCTTGAAGGTCATGTCATTGAACGGGAAACCTTCACCGCTGAACTCGATGAAAGTGATATGGAAAAAGGGACGTATGCCCATTACATGCTCAAGGAAATCGATGAGCAGCCGTTCGTCATCCGCAACATCATTCAAAAATATCAGGATGATGACAATGAGATTAAGCTTTCCGATGATATTCGGGCAGCGTTAAACGGTGCTGACCGACTGTATATCATCGCAGCCGGAACGAGTTATCATGCCGGTCTCGTCGGAAAAGAAATGATGGAAAAAGCCGCCGGCAAACCGACGGAAGTGCATATCGCCAGTGAATTTCTTTACAACCAACCTTTACTGTCCCGAAACCCGCTCTTTATTTTTATCTCCCAAAGCGGCGAAACCGCCGATTGCCGTGGTGTGCTCGTAAATGTTAAGGAAGCCGGACACCCGTCTCTTACGATTACAAACGTGCCGGGATCCACGCTTTCCCGCGAAGCGGATTATACGCTGCACACGTATGCCGGGCCGGAAATTGCGGTGGCCTCCACGAAAGCCTATACGGCCCAAATGGCGGTGTTGGCAGTGCTGGCCATGGACAGTGCCCGTGCCGCTTTCGGAGATACGGAGTTCGATGCGATTTATGAGCTCAGCATCGCCGCGAACGCTATGGAAGTGCTCTGTGATGCAAAAGATGATATGGAACAAATCGCCCGTGATTATTTATTTGAAACCCGCAACGCCTTTTTCATCGGTCGCTCCTTCGACTATCACGTCGTTCAGGAAGGCGCGCTGAAATTAAAGGAAATCTCCTATATCCAGGCAGAAGGCTTCGCAGGGGGAGAGCTGAAACACGGAACGATCGCGCTGATCGAAGACGGAACGCCCGTGATCGCGGTGGTCACCCAGGAAAATGTAGAATTGAACACCCGCGGGAACTTACAGGAAGTTGTCGCC
This sequence comes from Natribacillus halophilus, assembly GCF_900100185.1. GTDB lineage: Bacteria > Bacillota > Bacilli > Bacillales > Marinococcaceae > Natribacillus > Natribacillus halophilus. Next base: position 39,792 of record NZ_FNEN01000022.1, read on the forward strand.
CGCGGCGCCCATCCGTGCGTGGTGAGTATGGAAGGCTGCCACCGCGAAGACGATCAAGTCGTCATTCCGAGTGTACACCCGTACTTGACACCGCTCGTATCTGTGGTGCCGCTGCAGTTGATTTCCTACTATGCTGCCCTGCACCACGGGTGCGACGTTGATAAGCCGAGGAACCTCGCGAAGAGCGTGACGGTGGAGTAGGGGATATAAGAGGGAAAAGATCGGTGTGGATTTAAAATAAAGTCGTACCGTTTATAAAAAAGTTACACCGTTTTGCTCCTTTAGATATGATTATCTAAAGGGGTGTTTTTTATGTCGAAAAGAAAAAGAACATCTGAAGTCGATAAGTGGATTAAAGAAGGTCGTGGAACTGGGAGTGGGGCTGAATATCGGCCATGGCTAAAAGTTCAAGACGTTTCTTCTTTAGGTCGGTCAACGAGATTAAAAGGAATTAAAACTGGCAGACAACATGAATTTTTATCGGACTTGGAACTGCTGGATACCGTCGATATTGTTCACATGGAGATCGGCGGTCAACTCCGACGGTTGTTTCCGGACAACCAAGAGCCACAGTTGGACCGAATCCTCGGTTTGTTAGGAATGGATCGGAGCGTTTATACGACACCGATAAGCTCAAAAGTTGTGGAAATCAATAGCCAGTAATGATGAATCGGGCATTCCTTTATCCGCTTGATGTCGAATGATAAGAGAATGGCTCAACATTTGTCTTAAGCCTATCATTCATAGGGATTCAGTTTTGAACGGCATATCCATATCTACCAAAATGAATGCTTTGGATGTCGCCCCCTCGAAATCTGGGATATCGGCTCATCACCCCGTGTATTTCAGGGTCCATTCATCAAGCAGTTATAGGGTATTGAGTGAAAATCAAGTATTTTTACATGCAAATCGTAGCTGCATTCCTCCATTGAAAAATGCAGCTGTTTCTAATAACGACCTTTATAGTAAAGTGCTTATTCCATTAAAGCGCCCTTCGCTGAATAATTTTTCTTTCAAAATAAAGAAAACGAAGCTGAACGGGTAGAAGACCATTGCTTAATTTGCGGATTTTAAGCGTATGTTCACTTTTGTTCCGACTCCCGGTTTGCTTTCAGCTTCGACCTTTCCATCGTGGAGGTTGATAATCTTTTTCACGATCGCGAGTCCCAGTCCTGTACTCCCTTTTCCAGGGGTGCGTGCCTGATCTCCCTTATAGAAACGGTCAAAAATTCTCTCAACCTCTGAGGATTCCATGCCAATGCCACTACCTTCAACACCAACGTTGATTAAATGGCCTTCTCTTTGGATGGTGATCACGATGTCACCACCATTATCACTGAATTTGATGGCGTTCGTCACCAGATTCGTCCATACTTGATAAAGAAGATTCGCATCTCCAAGGACATGTTCTGCTTTGCCTTCAATCTCAATGTATAACGCCTTTTCCTGCCATTCAAAGCGAAGTGTTTGG
>NZ_FNEN01000020.1 GCF_900100185.1 Natribacillus halophilus
CTATAAGTGGCGCCCTAGAAGGGAATCGAACCCCTGACCTACAGCTTAGGAGGCTGTATCAGGCGGTGTGAAGGCATCTGAGCATTTATGTAAAACCCTGATGATATGCACCTTCTATGCGATCATCTAGACACACTATATCACTTTTGGGGCCGTAAGGAAAATATTCTGCCCCATGTCTGCCCCAATTTTTATAACCCCTTGCATAGAAATATATGTTCGTATATAATGAACAGGAACACATATTCTTTAGGGGGTTATCTTTATGAATGAACATCTGCCGTACGGTCATCTTCCATGGAAATGGACTAAGAACACATTAATGAAAGGGATGGACGAAAAACTTACGTTGACCATTGGTTTTTATGAAGATGGCAGTATCACGGAAATAAAAGGATCGCTGTTCAAATTGAGTGATGCAGATGAAGAAATCATGATCAAGAATGACGCTGAGTTTTACATACTAAAATATGCGGATATTCGTTTCGCGGCGGTGAATGGGTCATGAACGAAAACAAGCTCACACCCGGTAGCAATATGCGCTGGGAATCAATGCGAATGATACTTCCCGAGCATAGGGAACGGTGGTTACAACATCGGGATAACATGAAAAAGGTGGAGAAACCCGTTCTTGATGAGCAGAAATGGGAAGAAATCGAACGTACAATTAATGAAGCGATGGAATACGGTTCGTTGCTGGAATTCACGTATTGGGATGATGGACACTTTTATGAAATAGTTGGCGCATGCGAATTTGTGAATGTGGATCAGAGGCAGTTTCATATTATAGATACCGAGGATGATATCCATTATTTGAAGTTTGATGTGGTGGCGGATATCAAAGGCGTTTGAACACGGGCTCCGGCTCGTGTTTTTTTGTTTGGGACTTTGTTACTGATTTGCGGTTTCTTTAAAAAAGATCAATTTATGTATTGCAATTGTAAACCGATCGGTGTATACTTAAAGTAAGAAATCAGGGGAGGTAAACAAAATGACCAAACAAGAAATGTACGAAATGGTGATGAAAGTAAAGAAAGAAAGCCAATATGACTACTACCACATGGGTGTCCGGTTTGAGGACATGGACAGAAACGAAGGCGACATCATTACAGAGGTTAGCCGCCACAACCCAGACCGCGAAGACGAAAGAGACTTTCCAGAGTACGGCACCGACGAATACGAAGAAATGGAAAAGTTGGACGGCATCAGCGCTTGGGAAATAAACCATTTTAAAAAAGACTATAAACCAAATAAAGGCGAAGAAAACGAACTAGCAACAAATGCTTATATCGGAACACACGCTTACGTCATAGCAAGTGATGATGTTGGAGGCGGAATAGACGATGACAGTGACGAGGGAGAAATCATATTAAAAGATGCAGTAGTCTTGGCGAACATCTTCTAAGGGGCTTCGGCTCCTTTTTTTATAAAAACTTTATCAAATTGTATTGACATTGGTTTACTTATGGTTTATAATTAAATTAACAGATCAGGGAGGTCATTAAAATGACAAAAACAATAATCATGAGAAACGCTTGGAAGTTTGCCCGCAACGCCGCTGCAAAATTTGGAGGAGAAGCAATCGAATACATCGCCGGAGCCATGAAAAAATCATGGGCAATGTACAAAGCGAAGCAAGCCGAAAAAGGCTGCAAGGTTATCGGCTTTGCTGAATGGTTTATCGACAAGAAGTTTGGGCATAAAAGCATGTTTACTCAAATCCACGAAAACAAAAATCGTATCAAGAAAGAAACGAAAAAGGCTTACCTCATCGAATCAACACCAGTAGTAAATGGGGAAGAACAATCCAGCATTGAGTTTTGGGCTCCGAAGTCCGTATGCATCTAATATAAAGGAGGAATTTAATCATGGCATCATCACACCCTATGCAGACACGTATTGATCACAGGTTGTTAGACCGTTTTGATAAGGCGCTTGAGGACGATGGACTAACCCGTAGCCAAGTTGTTTTACAGGGAATCCGTGAATATGTGGAAGATTACGAAAGAAGAAAGGGAGGAAATGACATGGCAAAAGTTTATTATGAAGACATTTTTGTAGGAGAGGTTATGACCAACCGGAGCCTGACAGTTGAAGAAGCGCTTGAGGTAATCGGATTTGACGAGCAAAAGTTTATCGAGGATAACGGTTTTGACGACATCGATCCCAATGATTTTAAGCTGGTCTATTAAAATGAGCCGCAAGCGATTGGATTTGGCGAACAAACGTTACGGAAAATTAAAAGTTGTCAAACAGTCCGATGCAGTTGACGGCCGAACAACATGGCTCTGCGATTGCGACTGCGGAAATCAAGTGATAGTAAAAGGCGTTTATTTAACCACGGGCGAAACAAAATCATGTGGCTGTTTAAAGGGCGATCAAGAGCAAGAAAATTTAAGACAGCAGTACGATAATAAGCGTGTTGACGGTGTTGTTAAACCGTTATTTAAAGACAAGGAACCACGCAAGGACAGCACAACAGGATTTAGGGGCGTGACCAAATACTATACACGGTCGTCAAATGAGTTACGGTACAAAGCGTGGATAACGGTTAAAGGTAAGAGGTATTTTAAATACGGATTTAAAACACCTGATGACGCTTATTATAACGGAAGATTATATCTGGAAAATAAGCATTTACCAAAAGGAGGCAACCAAAAATGAACAAATCCCGCGGATTCCTGTATCAGTTAGCGCGTATACTCGGCGATGTGAATGCAGTAAATAAAGGCAAAGTCGGCAAGCGTATAGGCAGGCGTGTGGCGGGGAAGGCGACAGGACGAGGATTGAGGAAATTGTTTAAGTAAGGGAGCCCCACAGGCTCCCCTCTTGCCATCAGTAGACAACGGTTATATTATATCATATGTACCGGAGGCCATTCTTAACAACCTGTTTCAGAGTGATCAATTCCTACTCACAAGTTGTCAAGACCCCATGAAACGTGCCTCCCTGTCGTTTTTCGCTTTTACGATAAGATATTCGCGACTACCTTAAAAAAGCTAATGGGGTATTACATTTTTATTATATCACACTATTCTACGACTTCAACATGACTAGGCAGGACGCTGATATAATTGCCCGATTTAATCTCGTAAAGATCGCCAGTGTGGCTCATGATCGCACGCCGGACAACCGTAAACGCTTCTCCTTCGCTGACAGTTCCAGCGATAGCATCGTCAGCCCAGTTTGCGCGGCTTCTCAGGTTAAAATTCCTTTTCATTCTCACCATATCCCCCGGTATTGCCGCAGTTGTTCCTGCTTCTGCACCTAGTTTATCGCGGGTGGCAGGGCCCGGAACACCGTAAAAATTAGCGCCGTGATAGCTGATATCATGTTTATCCTGAAAAGACCGTACCGCGTCCAGTGTTTGCTGTCCAAATATGCTGTCAGCCGAACCGCTTGGAAGCTCATCGACCAATTGCAACAATCGTTGTATTGTCTTGACCGTCTCGTCCTCACGACCCCACCACTCGCTGTGATAGTTGGCAAACGTTTCATTGTTATCTCCGTAAAGTGGTGCGCCTGATCCGCTACTCCCTCCGGATGAACCGCCCGACGACCCGATACCATTTACGAACGACTGGAACCCTTCTCGCCGGATATTTGCCGGGCAATTCTTTCCAGTGAAATAGTGGTGAGACAGAATGCTTGTGACGCTACTTCTGCGTCCCTGTATTTCCGCAATCAAAGCTTGCGCATTGGCTTTCGCTTGTGCAAAATTGCCGTCGCTGTTTACGCAAATTTCAACGCCTATGCTGTTCCTGTTGCCTTCTGTTCCTGCGTGCCAAGCCCTTTCACCTTCGAGTATATGCTGGACGCACTCTTTGTCATCGCACGTCCAATGCCATGATACAGAGCGATTGCGTGCATGTGACCCTCTCATATATTGGGCGTGCATCTCCGCATTTGCGCCGGAATCCGTGTTTGCTGTCTCGTGTACGACCACTCGTGTAGGTGTTTGACTTGTACCAGGCCTGTTGCTTGCTGAACGTGGGATGATGTCGCTTCTTGTTTTGACCATCAATAATCACTCCTTCTAAATAATAAAAAAACAAACGCCTTATTGCGCCTGCTCTCACTTCGCTTTTGTCAGATTGCGTTCTTTCAGCACTTCTTTTTGCTCTTTGCCAGTCGCGGTAATGTAGTTGTTCTTAAACCACGCTACCGCACCAGTAACAAATGTAAATGCAGCCGTTAGTATCTCGCCCCATTGTTCCTCAGTTCCGGGGATCGGGTTTAATCCTGTTGATACTAAAATCTGATTAATCAATGCTACAGCCAAAACAATAGTTCTTACAATTGTTCCTTTATCCATTTCCACCCACTCCTTATGGCGTGTAATAACTAACAATGATAGGCGTGAGAAAAATCACAATCGTGACCACCACACCAACAACCGCCACCCCTGTTCTCACGTAAAACTTCCTGTTCTCGTTTTCTCTTTCTTGTTGATTTTCTTGCCTCGATTGCACTTCGGTGCTGATCCTTAGCGCTTCCTTAGACGTATTTTCCGCGTTATTGGCTTTCCTGTATGCTTCATCAGCGCGTGCGCGGCTATCTTCAAGTAGCTGGATGATGTGTTCCTGTTTCGTGTCTAATCGGACTAAAGTCTGTCTAATGTCAGAAATAGCCTCTTGGTGTTCTTTTTCATTCATACTCACCATCCCACCAATGGTATAAAAATAACGCCTTATTCGGCGTTTTACGAAATAAAAAAGAGCCTATTAACGGCTCCCCTTGATCTAATTACCTACTTTTCGAGCTTAACAACTTGATTATTGACCGCCAATCCTATCGCCGCAAACGCCATTATCATACTGGATTTGTAGAGCATTATTTCTGCCATTGACAGCAATATAAAGCTACTTATTGCTAAAATCGGAAAGTATCTATGCGATTGACCAGACTTGAAAAAGTAAGAAATTGCGTAGCAAAGGCACACCACAAAAAACAACGCTAAAAACATAAATGGTAGCCATCCATTAGTACTTAAAATGGAAAGAAACGTATTATGTGGAGTGATAAATAACTGATCAATGCTTTCGTTGAAAAGTCCAGATTCTGTTAGAATTGTTTCCCAAGTTCCAGATCGGTTGTTGAACAGATCCCCCCGTCCAGATGTACTAGCAAATTTGCTTAAAATATTTTCTTCAAGGTACAACCCAAAATTTGTGAAATTTATAGTGAGATACCCTAATATAAATACCACAAATGATAAAAAGGGTATTCTTATAATCAGCGATCCAATTTTTCTCCTTTTAATTAAAAAAACAACAAACAAAGAGCTACCTAACACCAATAAAAAGACACATGTAAGGAAACTGGTTCTGCTTCCGGACAAAGTCACAAAAATAAAGCATGTTATAATCAATCCGGTATACATTAAGAATTTTGATTTTGGGAGTCTGCTGATTTTCTCCCCCATAAAATGTCTTTCCAAGTCATTGAAGAACAGCGCCAATATTGCGGTGAATAAGGTAGCAACAACTACTCCAAAAGAATTGGTATTATAAAACATCCCCTGATAAGGTGACTCATCAATGCCATTAATCAATAAAGGGATGAATACCAAAGCAGACAGGGAGATAACGGTTATTTTTAATATTAAACCATCATAATTTTTAATCCACGATGGAAGCGCAACACCCAAAGATAAATACAGCAACATAATTAACATCGATGTGATGATTAGAGTGACATCTGCATTAACCATAGCGCTTATGGCGCTTAAAATGATATAACCGTATAGTAACAGTAGAACAGTTTTATTGATATGAAACTTTTTTGTTTTCATTATAAATATGATTAAAGGTATCATACTTACATATAATAAATAGATTAAAAATGTTAAATTCTCTCCGAACTCTGTTGTGATCAACGCTCCTAAAATCATTAAACCCATCAAAATTATTATGAATAGACCTTTCATTTTGCACCCCGTTACTATAATATACTTTTAAATATACCATAGTAACGAGATTAAATTCCACAAGCTAAATGGAAATATAAATATACAACCCAAGTCTATTAGTTGCGTCGGATAAATCAGCTTCTTCGCCGTTTTTATAAACCTTCAACCGTATTTCTCCGTTTTCTAAAAATGTATCTGGAATAACAGTATATTCATGAGCGTCATTGAATCGCTGTTCCACTTGTGTTAATATCACAGGATACTGACCGTAGGAATGGTTTTGAAACTCGTCATATAAAACAACAATTTCATTTGATGACGTATCTACATTCGCTGATATTATCCCTTCTGTAACAACACCGCCGCCAATATTGAAATCAATTTCATTGAATCTGTAAATCCTTCCATATCTAGGTGCGTTTACATCGAAATCATTTACATCAATGGTGTTATTGGCGTTATTCCGTATTAAATTTGTTGATGCACTCCGATAACTTATACCTGTATCTTCGTGTATATAGTTATTTGTCGCCATTACATAATCTATACGAACAAATTCGATAGCGTTGTTAGGCTTTTCTTCTCCGTCATCATAGTCAACAATATTTCTTTGCACGATAGCATTCCTAGAAATTCCGGTTGGGGTATATACATACAATCCCGAATAACCTTCACTACCGCAATTTAACAGTCGGTTATTCAAAATATGCAAATCCATATACCCCGCGCTTCTGAAGTTGGTGTAGATACCTTGTTGCGATGTGTCGACAATCTTGTTGTTTTCAATCTGAACACCCGGTCGTTCTTGATCATACCCCAAAAATATACCGATTCTGCAATTCTCTATTTTGTTGTTTCTGATATTTAGATCAGCGATACCTGAACCGGAGTAATATATGCCTGTCTCTTCCCCATTTCCATACAAAATACAATTTTCGATCGTGATATTTCTAGGATCATCAATCCCTGACGTCAACATCCTGATCGGGTTATTATCTGCTGACGTTCGTTGGTGTATCGAACAATTTCCAACATAAAAGTTATAAAAATCACCGCCATATTCGCCTGCCGCGCCATTGAAATTTATGCCTCGCACGCAATCAATGATATTAATATTGGTTATATTCACTTCAAAAACGGCTGGTGAAAATCCTTCGCGGGCAGTTTCTTCCTTGACGTTTATAGCCGTATCACAGTTTTCGGTTATACAGTCACGAACAGAAACGTATGAAGACGCGCCCATGTCAAACATCTCGCCAAAACCTTTAGCGTAGGAATTACTCAAATGGACATACTGAGCCGAATTAAAATCAATCATCTCATCCGCTAGCTCATGAGTGCTTTCAGCCCACAATCTGTTACCGTAAAAATGGTGGACACCATTAACGCCAGCTATGCCGTAATTTGACTTTATATTTTCCATATTGACAAACTCACAATCGTAAACCAGCGCAATTCTAAATTCCCCGACAGATGCTTCGTGTCGACTAGGATTGATAAGGTTCACACGACTTATATAAATGTGGCTAGAATCTGTAAACCTTATGGGAGTTGGTGTTAAGTTGTTGCAATCAAACATCAAATTATCAATAGTGATGTTTTTGGAGTCGCTTATATTAAAAAAAGCAGTTTCAAGGTGGTCTATACCTTGACCGTTTTTCAAGATCGTGCTTTCACCATCTCCTTTAATAACAACATTTTCATATTCTTCCAATATAACATTGCTTTCAAAATAATACTCACCGGTAGGGAAATATAAAGTTCCTCCCCCTATATCGTGTAGGTCGTTTAATAACTCATTTACAACTTCTGTGTTGTCGGTTTCACCATCGTTTACTGCCCCGTGAAAATTTGCATTTATTGATATTCCGTCTAACTGCTTCTGTTCTACGTCCAATCTGCTTTTTAGCGTATCATGATCCTTTCCGTACAAATCAACCCTCGCCTGCGCCGCTTCAACGGAAGAATCGCCATCAATTACCGCCTGATCAAGCTGTGACTGTACATTATCGGCTTTGTTTCTAGCATACTCCGAATCTTCTCCTGCTTGATCGGCTATATCCTCAACCACCTGCATAGCATCAATATTCATATTAAATCGCTCAAAATTCCTGTTCGTCGTCACATAATAATTCTCGTCAAATAGACTGTCTACGGGCATGATCCGCATCTTTTCAAATCGGCTCATGTTTACACCTCGCCTTTTAGCTGTTCTAATTCGTTTCTGAGTGTTCGATTTTCTTCTACGAGGTCATCAACTTTTTCTGATAGTTCTTGAATAGCCTTAAGGCTGTACATTGTTATTTCGTTTGTTCTAACTGCTTTATCATCTTCCGTTGCAAACGCCCCGGACTCTTCTGCAATAAGCCCTGTTTTCCTAACGTTTTTGCCTTCTTCAACGTCAGAAATGAGGTTATATTGTTTCACATGCAGTTCATTCAGCGCGTCTAACGCGCTTCCGCTAAACTCGTCAATGTTTGTCTTGATCGTTTCCGATGATTCTGTAAAAAAATCCTGCGCTTGCATACTGGCACCTGTGGTCGTGCCACCTAGATGAACGCCTTCGGAATGCGCTCTTATGCGCGTTGTCCATGAACCCTCATCATCATGATTCCACCTGACTTCCCACGTAGCATCATTTCTGCGGTTCACGCCACCAAAATACTGCAATATATCATTTGTTGTATCGCCTTGTCGTAAAAATATAACGGGCTGATCTCTGCCTGAAAAATCGTTCTCAAAATCGGTATCCTCTGACACCACACGTCTATTCCCATATAGACGTAACTCTGATCCTTCCAAAGCAGCGTTAAACGGGCCAGCAACGGATGTGACGTTAGATAACCTTGATGCCCGTAATACAGGTCGTATCAACCCTTGCGCCCGCATACCGATATTTAAAAAGTCATCTTCAATTGTCAACCCTATACCTCTGCTATCTTCTTGATATGGGTCAAACACAGGTCCCATCCAACCTATATGCTCATTTACGCTATTATAAAAATCTATCTCACTCTGACCGAACGACATTGTTAAGTCACCATCGGCATAGCTTGATAAATAACCATTCACTAACTCTAGTGATCGGCTACCGCTTTCTTGATATATCTCTGAACCAGTAATCGTAACCCCGGTGATATTAATACCTCGAAGTGTACCCGCCGTAACCACATCAGCGACCAAACCAGCCCCGGTAAGCGCATTACTAAACGTCTGACCGCCATCATCACTGATACCAATACCAGCCGAATTAAATAAAACAACCTCATTAGGGTTGTCAGGGTTGACAGCGATAATGCCGTTATCGAATATTAGTTCTGTATTTGCGGATAACAGCAAATTGGTTGCTAGGCGTGTTGCCGCATCTAAAAAGCTAAAAGGCAATGTTGTTCTGCCTTCCTGCAAGTCACTAATCATATTCGCGGCCGTGGACAAACTTGCTCTATGGCGTTCAGATAATCCATGATCACCAAAAGTCACATTTTGCCCTGTCACTTCGCCGTTAGCGTTTCTTTCCGTATTCACCTGCACGACGCGGATTTCAGAACTAAAATTAATACGATCATCCACTAACGTCACAATATCGCCGTTTTGCGGTTGTGCGTAGGGGTAATCTTCAATCCTTTGAAAATCGGCGGTCACTGAAACCTTCACGCTTTCTTCTACAAGGGTTTCAAGCTCATCGTCCATTGTTTCTTCGGTTGTTATATTGCCGTTTTTGATCGGCGGCGCGTGTCTAATTCCCACAACATCAGCAAGGGGTGAGGTGTATTCACGTTGCAGGTTAGCAACATCCTCGATGCTATCTTCCGATTCATTCTCATAGTCGCCATAACCGCGCGCATACGTCCAAAATTCGCCTGCATCTGTTTCTTTAGAGATGTTTGAAGCGTTTAGTCGCCAGTGCAAGAAGTAGGGTTGGTTTCGCTCTATTCGTTCCCTTAAATCAATACGCTCGCCCATGATTTCAAATTCTGCACCGTACCGGTCAATGCCACGCTGAAATGATTCAAGGCGTGTTTCACCGTCGCCTAACCCTTCCCATTCAAGTGCTGTGAAGCTGTCTATTAGGCTAAATGTGTACCCTGTACCTTCAAAAACAAGATCAAAAAAGGCGTTTGCTGTCATGTGCTGATCGTAGCGTTCATAAATTCTATCATTGTCCATGTCGTCCAAAAATTGATGCCGAGCGTTTATGCTCATACGGCTACGATTGCCGACCCCTTGAAAGGTGACGTGACTAATGCGCCACATGGTGTTATCGCCGGGACCTTCAACACCGCTTATCTGCCACATTTCGTTGATTTCGTTGATAAATTTTTCGTTGATTTCATTTGATGTTAAATCAACGCTAAGAACAACATCAGAATTAATTTCATCTTCGATCGTTGTTGTGGCGTCCATCATATAGTGCTGATTATCGGGGCTTATGCAATGTAAAGAAGTCATTTCCAACACCTCCCATCTATTTATAATAAAAGCGCGTATCAACCGCTATTTGAGCCGATGAAGCGCGCTCCATTCGCAAAGTATTCCATCCTGTTGCAAGGGTTAAAAATTCTTTATCCGCATCCCCAAGCGCATTTAAGTTATTTAACATGACTTGCGCCCGGTCGTATGTCAACGTGTCGCTGCTGCTCAATTCGCCATTAAAAGTGATCCGGCTGTTGTTCGTTTCATTTACAACCCTGATCCCATCAACGCCACCGCTTACGCTTTCAATGATTATTTTAAAGTCAATGTGGAAGGGTACAGGAAACGCTACATTGCTGGCGTTGTATATGTGAAATGTTTGACCGTCTGAAACCTCATGTGTATATTTTTGTGAATCATGTTCAAACGATAGCCCCATACCGTGGCCCCATATCTCGGGCTGTAACGATCCGTCGGATTCTAATTCTAAAGAAGTTCCAATCGATTCAGCGAAGGGCAGTTCCGTTGTCTCAAACTCCACTTCCGTAAATCCATGCAGTTCTTCTTGTTCAAATACAAAACTGCTAGCAGGACGTACAAGGTAACGTTTGCCGCCAACAAACACGTTATCTGTTCCTTCCTTCTGCCTTGATCGTTCATTTACATCAATAAACGCATACTGCATTTTCTTCGGGCGGCGTAATTCACGGATATAAAACGCCTCGTTGCTATTTAAAATGGAAAACAACTTATCACGCATCAAAGGAAAATGAAGAAGATCATAAGCATGAAAGAAGATCGGGACTGTGATATCCCGATCCTCATAATAAGCGCCCATGTCTAAGCGTCCGTGCCTCCCTTGGTGCGATTCATAGCTAGGGTCTAGGCTGATCGATGACACTATAAAATCTTTAACCATGGCCCCTGCTTCTGATAGTAGTATTTTTTCACCGTTCTTCTTTTCGATTTCAACATCCAATACGCTACACCTCCTAACTGCTGAATACTCTTGTAGCGTCGGACAACGCATTCTCACTGTTTACGTAAGAGCGTATCCATTCGGCATCGCCTTCATTGTGGATGTGTAACTCAATCGGCTGTCTATTGACTTGCAATTCACTTCTAACGTTATTGTTCATTTGCCGCTGCGCTTGGCGGTTAATGTCGTTAATCTGACCTGCTACATCTATGCCGGGGGCGGACAACTGCGGATCAAAAGATCGCTGCATACCTTCTGCCATATTAGCCGTAGCGACAGCAGCTTTTTGAGCAGAATTATCAACGCCATCCGCTAGACCTATCGCAACAAAATCACCGATGTCCATAAATTCGCGTGAGGGGGAGCTTATGCCAAGCGCGCTCTTGGCGCTGTCCAAAGCCCTTCTAGCCATGCTACTTGCTGCACTTATAGCGCTACTCGCCCCATTTCTTATGCCTCGACCTACAGCGCTGGCAATGTTCCTGCCGACGCTCGCCATGTTGCTTACAAATCCACTCACCGTGCTCACCATGTTGCTCATCATACTGCTGACGGTTGATACGGCATTGCTCATGCCGCTGCTCACGCTGGACACAAAGCTTGAAAAGGTGCTTCCGATTGATGAAACAAGACTACTTCCCGACGAAGCAGCATTAGACAGGATGCTGGAAAAGTTGCTGGATACTGTGCTGACTGCATCAGACATTGCGCTTGACGTTGTACTTACGACATCCGAAAAGCTACTACTGACGCTACTAAACACGTCGGACATGCTGCTAGAAACATCGCTAACGACACTCGAAAAGCTACTACTAACAGAAGAAACAACGTCCGAAGTTGCGCCAGCTGTCGAGCTAACAGCGTCAGAAAAACCGCTAGACACAGTTGACGCAACGTCGCTCATCGCCCCGGAAACATCGCCCATAACGTCCGAAAAAGCACTCGCCACGGATGATGATATTTCGCTGACGGAATCTGATGCTGCGCTTACAGCGTCGCTCATGTTGTTTGAGACGGTTGAAGAAACATCTCCGAATGTGTCAGTAAAGGATGATACCATACCGTCTGCTATCTCCATCACAGAAGAAGAAATATCCTCGACGCTTCCGGTCGCTTCTCCTTCTGTGTTATCCATGCCGGAAACAAAGCCGCCAATCGTGTCCTCGCCAACGCCCATCATGACGCGGGAGGGTGAACTGATGCTGAAAAAATCAGTGATGGGGTCAAGGATATTATCGCTAACAAAACCTTCGACGTTGCTCAGAAGCTCGCCGCCCATGCTTTTGATCCCTTCCCACAGACCGTCAACAATTTCTTTTCCTTTATCTATAATGTCTTCTATTTTTTCGGCTATCGCTTCTCCTAGCGATTCAATGAGATCCCATCCGGCATCAATGATCTCTTGTTCAGCGTCCATTAACCCCTCGCTCAACCCTTCGATTAACTCAATCCCTGCATCTATAATCTCAGGTATATGCGTTATCAGAGCATCAATAAGCTCCATCACAAGCTCAATTGCCGCCTCGATGATTTGCGGTATGGCAGAAATGAGCCCTTCGACTAATCCGATCACAAGTTCGACTGCCGCGGTGATAATTTCCGGTATGGCGCTTATGAGTCCATCTACAAGGCCAAGTACCAATTCAAGCGCCGCCGTGATTAATTCCGGGATAGCGCCAATCAAACCTTCAACAAGCCCGAGAACAAGATCAAGCGCCGCCGTGATTAATTCTGGGATAGCGCTGACAAGTCCATCCACCAATCCGAGCACTAATTCAAGCGCCGCTTCTATAAGGTTAGGGATTGCGCCAACCAACCCGTCTACAAGGCCAAGTACCAATTCTATGGCTGCCTCTATGATCATAGGGATATTCTCGATAATTCCGTCTACCAAACCAAGGACTAACTCAATCGCCGCATCCAAAATAAGCGGTATATTTTCAATCAATGCTTCGACTAAAGACGTAATAATTTCAAGGCCAGCGTCTAGCAACATCGGTAAATTTTCTATAATTCCATCGACTAGCGCCATCACAACTTCTAGCGCCGCATCTAGCAACAACGGCAGCGCTTCGACTATCGCAGTTACAACCTCAGTCACAATTTGCAGGCCTGCATCAAGTAATACAGGCAATACGTCAATGATACCTTCAAGAAGCGCCATCACAATCTCTAGTGCCGCCTCTAAAAGCACAGGAATATTTTCGATGATCGCGTCAACGAGCGTCGTCACAGCTTCCATACCCGCCTGTAATAATTGCGGTAAATTTTGAAGGATGCCGTCCAAAAGCGCCATGACTAATCCAAGGCCAGCTTCGATGATCATCGGAAGTAGCGTAGTGATCGCTTCGACAAGCGTATCTATGATTTGCGTACCCGCTTCGATCAATTGCGGTAAAGCAGACACAATTCCTTCTAAAAGCGATGTGAGTGCTTCAACGCCCGCTTCGAGTAACTGAGGCAATAGCTCTGATATGCCTTGAACGAGCGTATCTATGATGCCTGTTGCCGCTTCGATTAAGCCGGGTAATGCCGATACAACACCGTCGATAAGATTGGTCAGCATTTCAACGCCTGTTTCCATGATTTGAGGTAAGATTTCGGCCAATTGTTCGATAAACGTCGTGATAACTTCCGTCGCCGTTTCTATCCACCCAGGCAAGTTTTCAGATACACCTTGTATAAGATTGAGTATGATTTCTGTTCCGGCTTCAATCGCTTCCGTTGCCATTTCAGCGAGATTGTCAATAAACTGGACAACCATCTCTACCATATTGTCGATGGCTTCGCTAAACTCCATCTCGCCTTTGAATACTTTTATCATGTCGGTGACAATATCTGTTTGAGTGACCAACATAACCAAAACACTTATAACCATACCGACAGGGCCAGTCAATCCCAATAAAAGTGCGGCCGCCGTTGTAAGCGGGCCGATAAGCATACTAAGGCTACCGCCCAAATCCTCGAACCACTCGGCCAAACCTTGCACAAACTCGACAAGCCCTTCTACGATCATACTTCCAAAGGATGAAACTGCTTCTGCGGCAGGTTCGACGAAAGAACTAATAGCATCGACTAGATTGCCAAACCAATCTGCCAAATTACTCACAAACTCGACTAAACCTTCAATGATCATGCTCCCAAAAGCCGCCGCGACTTCTACAGCTGGTTCTATAAGCTCACTGAAAGCATTCCACAAGTTTGATAGATGCTCGCCAAGATTGGCGAAAAAGTCGATGATCTGCGACACGGCGGTCGTTACAAAATCGGCTATAGCTTCCCATGCACCTTGGACAAAATTTCTAAATGTCTCATTTTGCGTATATAGAGTAACAAGCGCTGTCCCGACGGCGATTAGGCCGCCTATAATCCATCCAATAGGTCCCATGAGCAACTTAAATGCAGCCATAACTTTTAAAAGGACAGCTGAAAATTTTGTCCCTGATGCTATAAGGGCCGCTTTCGCTTGCAGAAACAGACCATAATACGTAACGACGGTGCTTACCATAAAAATAAGCGGGCCAATAACTGCTAACAATGCAGCAAATACGCCAATGACCGCTTTAACAGGCCCGGGAATGTTCTGCATCCACACGACAACCGCCGTTACGCCTGCTACAATAGCGCGCAAAGCTGGTTCTATCATCTCATATATCTGTATCGCCAACTCCTGTAAAGCAGAGCCAAGGATTGTGAGCGCGCCCCACAGATTGTCCTGCATCGTTGACGCTGTAGCGGCGGCTGCGCCATCGGCATTTCGTAGCGCTTCATCAAAGTCTGCGAGTTCATCCACGCCCTGATTCAAGAGCATGTTCACGCCGCGTATACCTTGTTGTTGCCAGACAGACGATAACGCCGCGTTCCGTTGTTCCTCGCTCATGCCTTCCGTCGCTGCTTCCACATCCGCCATGATGTCTGTCATGCTTCGCATGTTTCCTTCTGCGTCATAAACGGCGACTGACGTTTCGCCGATTTGTATCGCTCCGTCCTCGGCGGCGGCGGTCATATCGCGGAGAACAGCATCAAATACTGTGCCTGCACGGGAGCCTTTTAAACCTTGGTCAGCAAACATGCTTAATACGGCGGTTGTTTCTTCGAGGTCTATGCCCATGGATGCGGCGGCAGGCGCGGCGCGTGTGAATGCTTCGCCTAATTGGTCAACGCTTGTGTTTGCGTTGGATTGGGCATAGGCTAATACATCGGCCACATCACCCGCGTTTTCTGCTTCAATCGAAAATGCCGACATATTGTCAGTAACGATATCGCTGGCCTCTCCTAACCCGAGAGAACCTGCTGCAGCAAGATCGAGAACGCCCGGCAAGCCAGAAACCATGTCGTCAACTTCCCAGCCAGCAAGGGCCATATAGGAAAGACCTTCTGATGCCTCCGTGGCTGAAAACATAGTCGTTGAACCCATGTCGCGAGCCGCGCCTTCTAACGTCTGCATTTCACTCGCAGACGCACCGGATATAGCTTCGACTTGGCTCATACTTTGTTCAAAGTCTCCGCCAGTCTTCACCGCCGCCGCGCCCACACCTAAAATTGGTGCGGTGACTGCCTTTGTAAGCGTACTTCCCACTCGCTGCCCTTGCCTGCCAACCTGCTCAATGTTCTGGCCTGCAATCTCCATTTGTCTAGCTGCATCATTGATGCCTGACCCGTCCACGCTATTCAACGCCCGATCAAGGTCGCGAGAGGCTTGTGCCGCTCCTTCAAAAGCTCTAACCATGCCCGTATTTTCCGCATTCAGCACAGCGTCTACAGAATAGCTTTGTGCAATCTTTCTCACCCCCCCCTTGCTTATTAAAAAAAGAAGCCGTTAGGCTCCTTGGTTTACACGCTTGGCGGCTTCTGCCATACGTGCTTTTTTCTCATCTTTCGCTGTCTTTTTGCCTTCAATTTGTTTGACGCGCTTTTCATGATCATAAAATTCTTGGAAGTTCTTAAATACAGGCTTACTTTTCTTGTTTTTACCTTGCCCCGTTTCTTTCGTGGCCTTCGCTTGCTGGTTAAGCCACGATTGTAGGTGCAAATCACGCTCAATATCGGCGCGTTTAAGCTGTATGGCCTTCATACGCCAGCCGTAGTTTTTTAGCGTCAGGTGGTCGATCTCCGCGTCGCTCATGTCAAAATAGCGCACGCAATTGATGTATATTTCCTCGAACGTTACGCGCTCTCCTGCGCCTGTGCCTTCTTCGCTTCCTTCTTGAAGTTCTTCAGTTTGTCGGCCAATAGTGGTTGCTTCTCTAACGTTCCCAAAAAATCGTTACACGTTTTCTCCAACCCTTTTTCCTCTACCATGCCGATGATTGCCGCCTCAATGTCAGCGCTGGATGGTTTATCCTTTTTAATGTCATGCAAGCCGCACTCAACGATGTCTTGTAAGATGGTGGGGTTCATATCCTGCAATTGTACCGCCGCGATTGTCACACCCACTCCAAACTGCACGCCGTTCTTGTCTACGAAGTGGCGGTCGTCCATTTTGCGAATAAATGCCATGCCAAAATTGAGTGTGTACCCCTTGCCGTTGATTTCAATATCCAAATTAATCATCCTTTATCATGTATTTATTATTCTAGCGCTAAAATAATAAAGAGAGGGGGCTACCCTCTCTATTAGTTGTCGCCGCCTCCGTCTCCGTTGTCTGGTTCGACGTTGGCTGATACGGTTTCTGACTGCCCTTCATAGGAAACAGTGATTTCCGTTTCCCCTTCGTTGTTAGCTTCAACTGTATTGCCATCTGCGGAAGCGACGGAATTGTTTTCAGATTCAATTGTGGCACTGTCTGTGACATCCTCGCTGGTGTCATCATCATAATGCAGCGTTACTGATAAATCCTGTGTTGCCCCTACTACCATATCCAAAGACGAAGGTTGCACCTCAATGGATTCGGGGCTAGGACTCTCCCCCATCGCCGCCATTCGGCGTGGTATTCCTAAATGCGTATTGGACTGCTTGCTCTTGATCTTCCGTGAGATCAGCATAGTCAAATTGCGGTTCAAGCTCGATGTTTAATGTGCCTGTGACCTCGGGCTCGTCCTCCGCGCCCGCAACATCTTCCCATGATTCAAGATAACCCTGCGCGTAAATGGCGGGGTACTTGCCGTCGTCGTCCTGCGCGTCCTCATCCACAGTTAGTTCCCACACTTCAAGGCGTTTACCGCCGATAACAGAATCTCGTAGCATTTCAGCTACTGGATCATCTTTGGCTTGGATTGCTGTAATCTCGACGTTGCTCTCAAGCTCACCGACACTGATGATCGTTCCGTCTTTCGTGATGATGCGCTCAATGTCTCGTTCGTATGAAAATGTGTGTTCAGTCTGAAACACAAGTTTCGCCGCTTCCTCGTCTTGATTTTCTTGCAGACGAAAAAGCAAAATTTTATCTCTACCGTTTACCATTTCTAATGTCTCCGGCATTTTAGAACCTCCTGTTATTGCGTGATTGTTTTCTATCGTGCCGACAAAAGACCCGCCGACAGGTGTCAAGTTGTACATAGTTGACCTCGGTTAATGAAATAAAAAACGCACCTCAATAACGCCGTGTAGAAGCGTTGTTGACGTGCTTGTGTCGATCATCGTCATATCGTTCATGCTAAGCTTTCTAACGTTAAAATTGTCCGTTTTCTTGATCTTTCTCAGCTCTGTTTGCAGGCGGTCAATCATACCTGTAAACTCATTTCGATTTGTGCCGTTTGGTTGTTCGGCGTTGCGCTGTATGGCGTAAACGTGCACGGTCTGTTCGACTTCGCCATATAAAAAACGCTTGGTCTGACGATCCTGGTTAATTTGCTCGCCGACGAACACGAACGGGTATGATGTGCCATCGGCGGGCAGGTAATCGTAGGTATCGTAACCAAGCGATAACGATGCAGCGAACACCGCATCATAGATTTGCTGTTTTGGTGAATGTAATTCCGTCGTCAAGGCATCACCTCATCATATTCCTGAACGCTTGTATGACTAGCTCTTGCTCTGCGTAGAAGGCGGGCCTCACATAGGGGGATGGGTAAATATACCTAGTCCCATACTCTACATAACTGGCATAATTGGCATTTGGTCTTACTGTTGCCGTAAAACCATTATTTGTTAAATTAAGCTGGATAGATCGTCGCAGGTTCCCTGTATCTACCGGAGCGTTCTTAGCCATTCGCCGATTCATTGAAGCCCCGTGTTTTCTTATGATGTTCTGCACATCGCGATTAGCTCCTCGCGCTCTCTGATCCAATCCGCGTGTAAGTTCCTGCATACCGTTTAATCGCATACGCGCCATGCTCACGCCCCCTCCAGATAAAATACAGAGCGCCCGCGATGATCAATGCGCCTTTGCACCGAAAACGGCTTCTCATCAATTTCTACGCGGTCGTAATCGCCACTGTATCGGTTTTGCATACGCGCTATGGTGATGTTCTGCTCAATGCTGCCAAAAACCTCATTCGTTCGATCAGTGCTCATGGGGGAAAGATGGCATGGTACGGTTTCTCGGACTTCCTCGGGATCAACATATTCACCTTTTCCGGGATCGTAGCCGCCCCCTTCAAGTTTTACGAATGTTAGTCGCGATCCGAACCTCAAAAGAACATCACCTTCCCGCGCCCTATGCCTTCTCGCTTTGTTTCCTTGTCGATGATCGCCTGATACGGCTCGAAATCCTTTTCCAAGTCATAGAACGTGATAGAGTGACCCTCTACGCTATCTGACTGCATGCCCTCACTGCCAAGACGATTATATCGGCGCACAGCAATCTCCACGACGATATATTTCAATCTTTCCGGCACGTTGTCTTTCTCGAGCAAATAAATAAGGTGACTCTCGATGTTCTCGATAATCACCTCTAATTGGCCACCTTGCAGATCGTCCTCTGCGCCAATGAGCGTCTTTACTTTTTCCTTAACGTCGATAATTACTCACCCCTTTGCGAAGGGTTATTAACCTTCTCCCCCGTCATCTCCGCCGTTTGCTGACTGCTCAGCCGTGTTAAAACGAAACTTCACAACGCGGATCGCTTTAGGCTCAAAAACTCGCGTCCATCGAGAGCCGGAGTCGATTTCGTTGTTTGTTGGAAACTCCGCAGACACATTTCCTTCATTCCACTTAATGCCGCGCGGATGTAGAAGGAAGATTCTACGGTTGATCAATACTTCCTCACCGGAATACGACCGTTTGTTTCTGTCTACCTCCGTCGGAACGATCCGTGGGTGAGATCCGTTGCCCAATGCAATAGCGCCCTGTCCGAAGATGTAAATGCTGGCTTGTCCTGTCTCCGTATCATACTCCATAGCGTCATCAACGATCACCCGCTTCCCATTGAAATAAGGGATTGGCAAGCCTTGTTCCGACTGTGGAAGGTATTCGATCAAGTCTTGTTTACGTAACTCCGTTTCCACAGCAGAGTGCATCATCACACCTGTGAGCGCTTCTTTCGCGTCGCCCATTAGCTGCGTGGCATCCAAGAACGTTTTCATGTTTATAGTACCTGCATCCGCATCGCGGTCTGTAACGTCGTGTACCTTAGCTGACATAGAGTTGCTCTTGAACACGCCGCTAAGTCCAGCGAGCAAGTTTTTCTGCATATCTCGTGTCCAGTAATTGGCTACAAGCTGGCTGATTGCATTCATGGGATCGTCACCGCTTAGTAATGCAGACAGACCGTTTGCGCCCCACGCATTCACCCGCGCTTGTTTCCGCGCTACGTCATCGCTGGATGTGATCTTGTTCACGCTCATGTCGCCTTCATCCTGCATGACTTGCGATTCTCCGCCGTCAAGATCATTCCAGAATGGCATGTTGATTAAAGTGTTCGGTCCGCTTACGAGAGAGTCAAATTGAGCGTCGTTGGTGACGATGCCGCTCTGCACCAATTCCGATAACTCCATCGTCCGTTGGATCGTGTATGGAGTGAACAGCTCCGGCTGTATAACGTCTTCGAGTCTGGTAATTTCTGGCATTTCATATCATTCCCTTTCTAATTGCTTGCTTGTGCTTTCAATTGCTGATATTTCTCGGGGTTTTCGTTGTATAAACGCCCCTGCTCAGTGAGGTTCCATGTGTCTTTCATAAATGGATTCTTTTCGCCGGGAGCGCCACCCGTGTGACTAGGCGTAGTCTGCCGCAAACGTTCTTTAACAGCTTCATTGACAGCTTCATCGAACGTATTCTTGAAATTGCCGATGTTCTTAAACGTCTTTTCGCCATCTTCATCAAGAAGGAAGTCAACAAATGAAGAAGGTAGTTCCTTCTCGTTCAATTCAGTGACCGCTTGCGCTTTAAGTTCCTTCTGCGCAAGTTCCTGTTCTCGTTTGTCAAGAGCATCTTGTCGCTTCTTAAACTCGGCTTCCTCGCGTTCTTTTGCGCTTAATTTAGCAAGACGTTCAGCTTCAGCCTTCTGTTCTTCAAGTTCTTTCTTCATTTCCTCGCGCATCTTATCGCGTTCTTTTTCCAATGCGCTGTGTAGCTTGCGGTCAGATTCACTTTCAATCTTCTTTTGCAATTCTTCATCCGTTAGCTCCAACTTCTTCGGAGGGTCTGCCGGAGGATCGGCGGGTGGATCAGCCGGAGGATCACTAGGCGGATCGCTCGGCGGCGGGTCGTTTTCCGCGAAGAATTGCAAGTCCATTTTCATTGGTTTTTTGTATTCGTTTACTCGTTTTTTCATCGTTATACCTCTCCTTATCCCACAAACACAAAATAAGCACGCCATTCAGCCCGCTTTGTTGTCCTTGTACGATTATTGGCATGCAGTTTAACGCCGCCAGCATGGTTATGGGCGGGCAAAGTTTATTACCATCAAGATAATGGATCACCTCACATTCTCCATTGTTTCCAGCTCCGTTGCGGCTAGACCTGCGCTTTCTTTTGTTTGCTTCCCAATGCTTTCACTGGCTTCTTTAGCAATGCTTTTAGTGGCTCTACGCTTATCTTTTTCCAGTTTAACCAATTCTTCAAGGCTGTCAGCAATGCGCTTTAACTGCTTTTCTTGCTTGTCCATTTCCTCCCCACCTTATCTGTAATGATCATCCATAAACCCTTACATGTATCTATAAATCTAACTGGATTCTTCATCATAACTGGATTGCCGAAGTTATCCGTTACGATATAACCATCTATCCTTTTGTATTGATCGCATATCCCTTCAAGATCATTTTTCAAAGCATTGTATGTTGTTACCGTATTCCATTTCCTGCCACGTTTTTCCCCTCTGTCGTAATAGAAAGTTATATGGAAGCGTTGTGTGATGTTTCTTTCTCTTTTGCGTACCACATCAGAAAACCACCTTTCTAATCCGGGACTATTGGAGCAGTGCTACAACGGCAATTCGGGTGAAAAACTGGTGCATTGTACCCAATTTGCATGTTTCTAACCTCATAAACTTCTCCATCATGGGCGGCGCACTCATCACAAGCATCCAGTTCGCTTACTATATCGTAATGAGTTATTCCTGCTTGTCCGTAGGAGTGATGCTGTGCATTTATTTGAACTCTCCCGCTCTCGGTTCTCATTATCCGCTCCGTATTATACACCGACCCGCCAATCTCATTACGCATATTCCGCGCCATCTCGACAGGCCCTATCCCTCTTGTAATATCCCGCCGCAAATTCCTATTCAAGTTGTCAATCATAATGTCTTTGTTTTGCCAAATCCGATCCGAAAAGTATTCCCCGTGAAAACGGTAGCGCACGATATCTTCCATCTGATCTGATGTGAGCCTGACTGTCTCGCCTAAGATACCCGACTGCCGCCTAACCTCCGACCTCGCAATCTCTTCAAGTCGTTCTTCCACCTCAATCTCGCTCAATCCATTCGCCCGAGAAACTTCCAAGTCAGCGTACATCTGCATGAGTTCCAGCCTTGACGCTCTCATCCTCGCATTGTACTTCCGCATTTCGGAGTTGGCTTGAGGGGAGAAGTCACGGCTTTGTACATATCGTTCTGCCTTTTCCTCGAGATCGCGTATGTCGGTGCTCTGCACCTGCTTCTGAGCGTCAGCAAGGCTCATTCCTTCCTGCCCTGCGTATCGCTGATAGATGCGCGTGATTTCCTTGTCGGCTTCGTCTGCGGCTTCCCCGTAATGAGCAGAAATGATCGCTACGATCTCATCATCTCTCTCGCGCTCCATCTCTGACTGATCACGCTCACGACGAGCCCAGTAATTACGACTGGTTGCCATCTTCTTCGCCTTCTTCCCCGCCTTGCTGGTTGCCAATGTAATCGCGGTTAGGGTTCATCTGCCCTGTTCGTTCAGCGTTTAGACGCTCGATTTCCTCTTGTGGTTCTTCCACAAACGAGAGCAGGGATAACATGGTTTCCTCCGAAAGCTGACCGCCGAGGTTGCTAAACACTTCGACCTCATCTTTCATGGATCGTGGCAGGTTAGGCGTGAATTGTATCGTTAGCGCATCCATATTGCCGCCTGACAGCTCGCTAGACACGTTCATGATGTTTGATAGCAGTCTGTATCTATTCGTCAACGAACGCTTAAATAAACGCTCCTTGATGGCTCTCACTTGTTCCAATCCGAACAGCTTATACTTCATTGATTCTCCACTTTGAGTCCCCCCGAAGCTTTCATCCTGCATATTGGGTGTGTTGGTAAACTTGTGTATATCTTCGAGCAATCGTGTCTTATATGCTTCTGATCCCTGAACATCGTATTCTTTATAGATATAGTTGGCATCCGCGCTGCTCTCGCGCCCATCAGCGTCCGGCTCCGTTCTCAGAAACAGGATGTTGGATTTTTTCATCTCCGCTGTATCCTCGTTGCTCATATCCAGATTACCTTTAATAAGCAACATGGCATCGTTCAAATCGCTCATATAGTTTGCCGTGTCGGATTGCGCCGCGTCGTACAGGTCAATGAGGTTGAGCACGTTTTCATAGTCGCCCTGCCGAAACCTGTTGTTTTCGTACTCATTGATCGGTATCCCGCCGAAAAAATGCGGCTCCCGCTCCACTTCATAGAGAGCGATAACCGCATTAGATTCACTTTGATAGCGTATGATTTCCGAGTCAGTATACACATCAACCTTCATCGGATCGTTTTGAAGCATCTCATTTTTGTGATACCGCACCGCCGCGATGGGCAGCTGCTCCACCGTGTCATCGTAGATTACAAACGTTTGTAGAGGTGACGACAACGCGAATTTGTTTTCGTCTCTGCTACTCCTGTAAAGAAGCTCATAAGCCCGTCCGTAAATTGATAGGTCGAGCACCAGCTCGCTATTGACCGCGTCTACATCATTGATATGGTTGACTTCCGTGATCGCTTCCTGCGTGCGCTCGTCCTCATGTTGGATCGTAATGGGGTTGCCAGCAAGATAGCCCACAATAAATTGGCTCACGTACTTTGCATAGTTATGCGTAGCGCGGTAATCTGCCTTGTGATCCTCCGCTTGGTGGCGCTCACGATCATTGAGTATCATCGTGTTGTCGCCGAGGTAATAGTCGTCTAACTCGTCCAACCTGGGGCGCTGATAAGCCATGTGGTGCTGTATCATGTCTTGTAAATCTCTCATATTTTCGAGCAGGGATTCCGCGCTCTCATAGCGGTAGTGGTCGTTCGCGCTTTTCGGGAACCGCCGCCCCTTGTGTTTCGTGATCGTTGCCATGTCGCACCTCCTTATAGGCCGAGGCTTTTGAACGCTTCATGCGTTTTTGTGGTATCTTTATTTCTGTTCAAGTGATAACGTTCCTGAGAGTAACGTAATGCGTCGATGATATGGTTGTTTTCATCAACGGGTTGATTCAGCCAGTTGCCTTCCTTGTCCTGATCAAACACATACGTATTAAACTCCTCCGCTGTATGCACGCAAGACGGATGAATATATATTTTAAATCCTTGCAGCCACTGAATACCGTGCCGAATACTGTCTGCTTTCTTTATGGCCTTGTGAATGCGCCTCACGCCTTTTCTGCGGAGTTCTTCAATCGTTCGGGGGTCTGAGTTGTCAGCCGTAATGCTCGCTTTCAGAAGCCCTTTTGATTCGATCATACTGTATATATCATCAGTGATCATGCCTGTTTCGTAATGCTCGTCGTAAATCCATATTTCTTTGTTGGGAAGATCGACCGCACTACTCACAATCGTTGTGGGATCATTCGTGAATCCGTAGTCTTGCCCGTGTGTTGTCTCTTGCACCCGCTTGATCGTCTCTTGGATGTCAAAGTCGCGCACCTCGAAGTTCTCAAAGACAAGCCCTTCAGCAACGCCCCAGTCGCCATCACAAACGATTCTAGCGCGGCGAGGGTTGGTGCGGTATAAATCCTCGTAACGCTCCCTGTCCACGTCATCAAGCCATTCGTTCAGATGGTAAGTTGTGGTGGTGGCGAATGTATCTTTTTCGCGCGTTTCCTCGTCGAAAAACATTGCTTTGAGCCAGTGTCGCTCCGACCACGGATTGAATGTTAGTGTGATCTGTTTAAAAAAGTCTGGACTTTCGTGACTGCCGCGAATGGACTCAACAACTGTTCTGAATTTATCGGGCGTTTCTATTTGGTACGCTTCCTCCACCCAAAGCCAAGAGAGGATGCCGACATCCACGGTGATTGATGTGATCTTTAGCTCATCATCAAGTCCGCGGAACAATATCTTCTGGCCAGTTGGAATATAGGTTATCTCTGGCATACTTTCGTTAAATTTAAAAAGGTGGCTATACCCTAACCGGGAAGCCGCCCACTTTAAATCGGTATATGTGGATTGTTTGTTTGTATTGGAATATCTGCGGATAACCAGGAGGTTCGCCCACGGATATTTCATGATCCGATGGATAAAATTAATAGCTGCATTCTTAGATTTCTTGCTACCTCTCGAACCCTTTACAACGCGGAAAAACTGTTTATTATTCCAAAATCTATTGTACCCTTTCCCAATTTTATCTTGTATCGACCAGCGAGGGCGCTCTTTAACTGTCATCATCTGGCACATCCTCAACTAAAATAGGAGTCACATCCTCGACTTGATGCTTCTCTGTCCACATCATGTGTCGTTTGCCTAATAATTCAGCCGCTTTGGTGCGCGCCATCGTGTCTGATCGCCTTTCGTGCTTTTCAACCATCGTTCCCATATCATCACCAGTTACCATGAGGTGTTCATCATTAACGTTCCCCCGCATAACAGATGTAAGGTACTGAAGTATCTCGTCCTGTTCTGCGATGGACTCTTTTCTTAATTTTTCCAAGCGTTCATCAATATAGGTTTTGACTATTGGTTTTTTTAGGTTTTCGTTACCTGTTGCATGCGCCGTTTTCGTGCTATATCCAGCATTGATAGCCGCTTGTGTTATCTCGCCCAGACGAATGTACTCATCCGCGAATCTGCGTTGTTTTTCAGTTAATTTTGCCATGTCACATAGCACCCCGCCCCCTTGATATTTTTTATGTATAAACCGCCCGCTGAAAGGAGGGATGAAAAGACGGGCGGTTTCTCAGATATAAGGTATGATAACGAAAAAGACACCCGCCTAAAGCGAGTGCCAAAAAAGAAGCCCTATGACTGTAAAAGTATCCGGTTATTCTTCCACACTCTCATAATAACACCTTTACCCCTTCCAAAAGTATCAATAAAGTATCAATTATTTCCAACCTATTCGTTCACCTATAGATTGAACAATTGCTTCTCTATAACGGAAAGCCGAAGCTCGCCCGATATTGCAATGATATGCGATGGCTTCCCAGCCTAAACTTTCTCTGTTCCAATATCTTAACTTAACCATCTTTTTTTGCGTATCATCGAGTCGATTGTAAACATCCTCAATGGCTTCCGTGACTTCTTCTAAATGGCGCAATCGACGATTCGTAACTAAACGAGTCGCAATCTTCTCTGTCGGTCTTCCCGGTTCTCTAGGAGAGTTCTTGCCCGCACCAAAGTTTTCATCTACCTCACCTTGGCCATTTATAATTTCTTCTCGTATGCTCTTTATTTCTTTCTGGTATTCTGGGTAAGCGCAAATTTCAGCTTCCACATGTTTAAAAGTAGATTTCCGTAATTTCACCGCCTGCATGCGATCCACTCCTTCCGTTACTTCATTGAGGAAATTAATCCATGAACCAGTTCGTCCTCGTGTTCTTTTGCGTGGCATGGAACACAAAGTAATGTAAGGTTTTCGGCGGTGTGCAATCCCCCTTTAGAAAAATGTGTTCTGTGGTGAAAATGCAATTTTCCTTTCCTGCCGCAATTTGAGCATTTATTTCCGTCGCGCTTTCTAACTTCCGCTTTAATCATTGAAGGTATTTCGCGATCCAATTCTAATCCTTTAGATTTACCGTTAAGGTAAGAGCGAACGCGCTCCTTTTCGCTATCTTTTATTTTCAACGTTTTCATATACTCTTTTCCGTAATTGGAATAACGCTTTTCAGATTCAGTATTTCTAATAGAATCTACAGGTAAATTTAACTTTCTCGCCATTTCTTTTTGGCTATATCCTCTCAATAACCTAAATGCTTTTAGCTCTATTCCTTTAAATTTTTCTTTCTTCTTAGGAATGGAAGTTTCTAATGCGTTTCTTGATTTATGATATTTTTTCTCTTCACTCGCTAGCGCTATCCCTTCCGTGTTTTGCACAAACTCCACATAATCATTAGGCGTGACTCCATAATGTTCGATCATATCTTGCGCACTAATTGCTGATTTATTGTTCCTTCTCATCTCCCTGAATTCTTTCACAGAAAGATCGTGGAATGGTTTATCGATATAATCTTTATACCTTTTTGCTCCGCCATTCGTATAAAAGACCTCCATACTGACCACCCCTATATATCCGCTTGGTATCTCGCTATTGTCTGTAAAAGTGATCCTTGCACCTGTATACTCTCCAACGCCGCCAACGCCGACCTGTGCATCTCCAACGCGCTATCCCGCTCAAACTTTAAATCCGCGCACCTACCGCGCGACACATCCCCGATCAGCGTGGCGGGCATTCCCTCATTCCGTAGCTGTACGATCTCCTGATGCAGAGCTGTTCTGTATACGCGCTCTGTCTCCGCTCTTTCTTTAGCAAGCCGAAACACCTCTTTCGATGCCTTGTCTATCCGCTTGCTTGTCTCATGCATTTCCTTGGCGATAGATTGCAATTCCACGCTCACAACCACACCACCGACACGATGAACGCAATCATCGTGGCTAGCGTCAACCCTGCCATTGTTGCTTTTTCCTCTTTGGACTTCCTTCTGTCTGCTGCTAATGCAAAAGCGCAAAACATCATCACGATCAACACAATCTGGAATGCTATAACCATCTAATCCCTCCTGAAATATAAAAGAGACACCACTCCAACGTTTGTTGTGCGATGCCTCCGGTTTTCGGTTGACATTCCGTTATTCTTATCTAATTTGAGCTTCCACTTCTATTGCTTCTTTCAACACACTTTCTATATCTCTTATTGAGAACCCTTTATTTAAAAAATAGTCGAATATACCTTCAACATCCGAAATCATTTTTTCAGGGATTTTAGGATACTCACTTTCGACATAAATATCTCTAGATCCACACATTATACAACTCTCATGTATCTGATGACTTAAAAACTCAACTTCATCATTACAGTCAACACATACATAGACCTGAACGGTATTAAATTCCATTTTGTTAAACCCCCCTTAAATCTTCCTTGATTCCGTACTCTCCACCCGATCAACTTTCCCGCCGAGCCAAACAACATTTTGCTGCCCGTACCCAGTCGCGGGCTTGTCTACCTTTGTCACTTCGCCATTTTTAACCACGAATACGCCATCCTCGGAGCAATCAATTTCCGTTGTTTCCCTCTCTTCTCTCACCCGATCACCCCGCTTAGTGCTTGCGCTTATGCCCCTGCATGCTTCTGATGTTCCCGTATTGCCCTTTCGGTTGCATCTGCGCGCCTATCCCCTGCAACTCTCTCATTGTCATCTGCATAGCCTGATCTTCCGTCTTTCCTGTCGCAAAGGTGACAAACGCGACCAACTCACGCAGCGTCATATTGTTTATGTCTTTCATATTTTCACACCCTCTCCACAATCTGCTTCATGCGCTCGTAAACAACACCTTCATATACAATTGACCGTGTTTGTTCTAATTCATTGTCAATTAAAAACGACACAACTTCTGATATATCGTTATTATCAGTAACCACATTTATTTCGCCAACGGAATTACTCACAAATACTCTCCACATATACTTTTCCTTTCTCATCCCCTACACCCTCTCCACAATCTGCTTCATGCGCTCGTCCGTTTTGGTATCGTGCATTTCCGAAATAATCACTTCGCGTTGCCATTTGATTTGGTCGGTTTGCTTTTTCGGGAATGTGCGTTTTGTCCTCATTGGTTGTCCTCCAATATCCCAGGATTTTCGTATATGTTGCCTTGTATGACGATATAACTCCATTCAGCCTCTTCATCCAAATCATAATAATCTTCCGCGTAATCCTTGTTCGGATCGTTAAATAAAATTTGGGGAGATACAGCGTCGCGCTCAACTACATATGAGCAATCCAATACTGGGTTAAATAATATGTCCCCTTCGTAAATTTCCGTTCCGTTTTTATCTTTAAGTCCGGTATATTGCATAACTACAATATGGTCATTGACCGTGTGTTCATAAAAATTGAATTGAATGGACTTCCAACTGTACATTTGCATCGCGGTTCTATCCCACGCCCGAAACTTAATCTCTCTGCTCATTCGCTGTCACCCTCCAATGCTGTTTAATTTGTCGATTAAATAGTCTAGTTTTTGGTGTGCATCTTCAAACGCTTCTTCTTGGACATCTTGCCAATCTGCGTACTTGGCTACTAGCATATCGGTGTTGATATTATATAAATCTTTAAACGCTCCCTCGTAACGCTCCGCTTTTTCGGCCTGTTTGAATATATAGTCTGCATCACGTTCTATAAATTCATTGATAGTAGATGCAAACACACCTTCATGCACAGTCGTTTTCAGTAATTCAATTTTATACCTAGCAGATTCCAACCGCTCGCTCATTCGTCATCACCCTCCAATGCTTCAACTGCTTCACTAACAGCGTCGTAAATTGTCAGCGCATAATAAGGAGCATCTTTCACACCTGCGATATACTCCAACGCCCGTTCATACCGCTCCGCTTTTTCGGTTTGTTCTAAAATATGATCAAAGTCACCTTCTTGCAGATACTTAACCTTTTCGTAAGTCATGTCGTTTCCAGTCTCAAATACATTTTCAACGACAGCGTTATCTTTAATTCTTTTCAACTCACTCATTCGCTACCCATCCCTTTCCATCGGCACATACACAAAATCGCCGTTATCAATCCTGCACTCAAAATCTGTCTTGTCCATCACAAATGTCTTGGGATCTTTAAAACTTCTCAAAATCGCCATATCATTTCCTGTATCCATATGTTGGGCCTTACCTAAATAACAAACTGTGCTTTGCAAATTGCCCACCTCGTGATAAAACTGTCCTTTTTTGAGTTGCATCAGTACACCTCCGTCACTGTTAGATCTGGATAATGATACTCAAACAATTTGCGCTTTAGCTTATATGTCGGCGTTTTCGTCGGTTTAGATTTAACATCTACGATTTCAACGCTCCCATCATGGTGATACACTCGAAAATCAGCCACATATTTCACTTTTCGCCACGTCTCACCGTTCTTACGAAATGTGTCCTGCAGCAAAAACTCCGGTTGCAATTCAAACGTCTTTATCTCCTGCCTACCCATCCGCTGCATAAGCTCGCGATAGTATTCAAATTCGCGCTTGCTATCAAATGTGTGGCCATCTGCATAAACCTTCTTCGCGTTATATTTGTTTTTCCGTTTGCCGGGCATGTTCCTGTACTGTTTCGCGGTCATGCGTTCGGTCTTGTTCATGCTTCCCCTCCCGCTCAAACCAAAATTCTACTTTTACGTCGGTTTCTTTTATAAGGCCGTATCTTTTGGCTACAACATATTGCGTGTGGTAGGAGTTCAGGCTGTATATAAACTGCTCTATTTTCTTCCTGAACCCTTCAATGGACAAATCTGCTTTTTGTATGTTGCAACTGGCACAAGCAGCCACTTTGTTACTATCATTTTCTCTATCAAGGTTATAGTGGTGACCTTGCGGCATTCTCTGCACCGGATCTACATGGTCTATGTGCCAACCTTTTTCGGGTAACTCTGATCCACAGTACCAACACCGACCGCCTGATTTATCCCGAACAATCTTCCTGTGTTTCTTCATATCAGCTCACGATCCAATAGCAATATAGATTCCCGATTCTCGTTAAATTGCCGGATGAGTTCTCCGAGATCACCCGTCTCGCTTTCTTCGATCAAGAAGGTGTTCAGAGCTTCGTTTCGCGTCTTTTCTTTCTGTTCGCGACCTTCATATCGAAAAGCGCGGAAGTAAATCTCTGCAGCTCTATTTGCCCCTTCTGTGCGTATGAGAGCATAGTAGGGTTCCTTAAACTCGAAGTATTTCATTATCTTTCCCCTCCAATAATGGATCGTGGATCCACTCCACATCGCCTTTGAAACGATGATTCAGCTCGTCGTACTTTTCGTTGTGATAGATTACAGTTTTGATTCCAGCCGAAATGATCATTTTTCGGCAATTGGAACACGGCTCAAAATTGGTAAACATCGTAGCTCCCTCTGACCTTCTCCCCGCTTTAATAAGCGCCAATTGCTCGGCATGGATTGAATTGACACAATGGTTATCCACATGGCATGTCACGTTATCGCATTCGCGGAGAGGTGAGTTTCTCCCCTCCGCAATAATATCTCCGTCTTTCACAATCACCGCCCGCACCTGTAGCTTCGCGCATTTGTCCATCCAGTCACACCTTCTCTTTCTGTCTAATCGCGATATTCAACTCCGCTAATCTGTGTGATGCTACGTTTATGCTTGGGTAATTCCGGGGAAAGTCGCGTTTTGCGACATACATACACGCTATTTGATTTACTGCAAAGAGATTATCTAACGTCACGTTCAGACTGTTTCCATCTTTAAAAGAGATCGCATGCCCATCCGGTATATCTCCATAGTGTTTTTCCCACAGCCAACGATGTTTCTTTTCCCAAACATTTGGTTCATCGGTTTTTATCAAAACCTCGCCTTCTTGGACACTTTCGCTGCCAACTGGAAGGTGGCTGGGTGGCATATGTCCTTTCTTAAACCACCCTTCTTGTCCTCCCAAGTTGATCCCTTTCATGTTTTTATTCCAGGTTTTGTGACCTTTTTTGAACCTCGTCTCATGCCCTTGCATATTGTTTTTAATCCCTTTTCGATATCTAATGTTTTGTATAGATTTTTCGCTAACATCGGCACTAAATGCTTCCACAAACAACTTGTGTATTTCAGTATTCGTCAATCCTTCAGATATTGATCGGAGAAAATCTATCTGCTCTTTGGTATATCGGTGCATGTTACTTATCTCCTCCTAGCATTTTTGGGAGTTTCGTGTCCGCGCTCATCCGATCGTCTGCTAGTTTGTTAGCTTCCAGTACGAGTGATCCATTACTGATGATCTGCTGTGATACCTGACTAACTGATTTAGCTCTGTCGATTTCTTCTTTGAGTTCTTCACCGCTTAAATCCTCATCGTTCAACCTTTCGAGTTGCGCAAACAGGTGATTGTTCAAATCTCCAAGAGTATTTTTCATTGTACTTCCTCCTTCTGCATACGGTTCATTTCATTCCAGTGAGCATCAATTTCCGCGTATTTTTCCTGCTCCAATTCTTCGATCTTTTCCTCCGCGTGCTCCAAATCATCTTCCAGAGCTTGCACTTCGTCATACAACACGCTCGTCATAAACAGAGCAGCTATCCCAGATACCATGATCAGCATCAGCCCTATCACATATACGTAATTCATTCCTCCCCCGCCTTCCTCATCTTCACAACATAGCGCCCGTGACCGTTCATATCTACGAACGAACCGATATGTCCCACTTGCTCAAATCCCCGCTTCTCATTTTCAAATATCGCCGCGTAAGCTTCTTTTAAGCTGTCTCTCGTCATAGAAATTTGCAAGTTGTCATATGCGTTCGTTTTTGCCATCATCCGCGCCCCTTTCTCAAATCACGTACGGTTGCCGCCGTCTCCATGTCATATCCTTTTTCGATCCTTGCAAAAAGCGTCGAGCGCGGTATGTTGTTTTCGGCTGCTTTCTTTAAGATGTCATCCGTCGTTTTTCTCTGCTGCCTGCCGTTTTTTTCTATCGTTATAGCAGGGTCTACTTTCGGCCTCGTCGCCGCGTCATCTTCGCTCCACCCGTGAATGTTCACGCGGTTGTAAAATGTTTGCGGATTGATACCGTTATTCTCCGCTATTTTTAGATATTTCCCGCGCTTTGTCCTTCTTTGCGTCTTCTCTGTTATCGCTCTTTTTTTACGCCAGCCATATACACGTATACGAGAATCTAGCGTTTTCTTGCCGATGCCATTCCTTTCCGCTTCCTCGTATTCCTCCGGCGTAATGTAGTAGTCATAAACGTTCATTTCCTCTCCCCTCTCTCGACCCGGTATGTGATCACCGGGCCGTTGAGCTTGTGCCATTCTTGCTCATCCCTGTAGGCATCATCGTGATCCAGGCCAAGAATCCGAGGCAGAATATATCTTTGAATAATCCATGGATTTATCTGGCCCTCTGGATGCCTTAGACCGCCATTTTTGTTGATATTGCCCGTGAATATTCAGTTTTTCATTTAGCGATAATGCCCCAAAATAATCTTTGTTCTCTTGTTGCATCCCGGTATATTCAAATATTCCGTTGTGGATTTCGTCATCCGATAACTCTGGGAAAACATCAATCAGCTCATCCATGCTCGTTTTACCGTCAACATCTTTTAAAAATCCGTACACATACCATCTATCCATTAAAATCGCCCCCAATGAGATTTATAGAATTTGCAGTCAGGATCGCAATACTTAGCCAACAAAAAGTCATGACAGCCAAACTCATATTTCATACCTTGCTGATATACGGTTTCTAACCTGTCTGTTTCCATTGGCGGGTCATTCTTTTTGTTCCATTCGTCCATTGCTACCCAAGACATTTCCGCGTTTAATCCGTGTTTTTTCAAATGGGATGAAACCCTAACGCCCACATTGTCTCGTTCGCCATCAGGAACACCCTTCATCATCGTTGACATGCATATATATGTTTCCGGTTTCCCTGTATTCGGCTTGGTTTGATTGGCTTGTATAGGAGCGTCATACGCTTCTTTGAGTTCTTCCGATTCATCGTATTCAGTATCTATTTCTAATCGCTCTCCGGGCTGCCTAGCCGCGTCTAAGATGCCAGATATACTATCGTTTGTGATCTGGAACGGATACAGCTCAATTTTATATAGCCCCGTCTTTCCATTGATCGTATTTGGGAGCCTGAAAATCCTTGTTTTTTGGTAGATGCTCATGTCTGTTTGAACGCCTTCGGTCAGTAGACTAGCCACTTTTTTAAAACGCTTGTCATTTTGTGGATCGGGCTTTGCTCCGAAAACACCAGAGGGGATCATGACGTGGAATCCCTTCGATCCAGAAAAGTAGAAACGGCAACAACTCGTATCAATGTTGTAATCTTCGAGGTTAATCATAAGCGCTCGCATATTGTCTTGCGCTTCGTCCAGCGAGTCGCTGTCTACGTCAATGGGTAGCCAGTCAGCGTATGCGCTTCCTTTGTAACCACTGACCGTTTGTTTATCTTGAAAATGGTCGATCATTTCATCGTTGTACCGGAAGTACGTCATGTATGTTTCTCTATGTCCTGAAAAGTTCTTAACCGCACCGATGTGAGTGATATTGTTTCGGTTATGAGCGCCGTTATAAGCGACCTCTACATTGTGATAGTCAGGGTATTTCATCCGTTTCACCTCACATTATTTCGTTGATAAACTGCCTTTTTTTGTCGAAATTTACGTATATAGGATAGGGGTTGTCATCCCTGCGCACCTTGTTTTTCACAATCTTATAGTTTGCAAGTTTTTGTTTGCTTGGCTCTTGGATCGCTTTGTGCATATAGTCGATATCGTCATCCTTGACTGGCTCTATATAAAATACGGCATCACACTCATTGCGAATGGCTTTCCCGCCTTCTACATACCCCTCAAAATTTCTCTGCGCCAGCGCTATGACCGGGATGTTATATTGGACCGCCATTTCTTTTAAGCGCATTGCGATCTTTTTTAGCTTCAAATGTTCAGCATCGTAATGATCCGTGCTATCCATGCGCTGTATATAGTCGATTACCACATAATCCAATTGCTTCTTTTTCATCCTCACTTGATTGAGCAAAGCCTTGATTTTAGGCACGTTTAAGCTCGGTATTCTCGAAAGCATTAACCCGCTATCTCCGTAATCGCTAATCGCATTAAATGCCCGCTGCTCCTTGCGCATGATTTCCTCGCCCGTGCCTTCAAATTGTCCTGACATAAACTCTCGAACGGTAACACCTGCAATCGGAGCGATAAGCCTAGCTTCCAACTCTTGAATATCCATTTCCGTGTTTGCGTAATAGCCAATGTGATCTTGATATACGCTAAATAATCGGGCGATATTTACACCAAGAGCCGTCTTTCCTATGCCTGTTTCAGCCCCAACAAGAATCAAATCCCCGGGTTTTGCGCCAAGTATGGATTGGTCCACAGACGGAAACCCAATAGTCCTTCCCGGTTCTTCGTGCGAAAACTTTAATCCATAGCTGATTTCCGGATTCTTAATACGCTCACTTAACTCCATCCTCGTTTCTGAATATCTTTCCTCAGGAGAAACGATGTATCGGTTAGTGTCCGTCACAATGAGCTCGCTCAACCCCTCAGACACCTTGTCCGATATTTCATCAACGCTCGTATTAGCCCCCACCTGCTTCAAACCATGCGACATAATGTGATACATCTTCCTGAGCTTGTAGTTTTCTACAAGTTCTTCAATGTCTCGTTTGAAGTGGTCATAATCCACATACGCGCCATCTGCGGTTTCAACGAGCCTCCGTTCTTTTGTTTCTGTCGTTTGATCCTTCACCATTTTTGCTGTTAGCCGCCTACCATCAGTCATGTAGCCAATGCGTTCAAAAATAGCGCGACGCTCATCCGTGGTGAAATGATCTGTATTTATGCGAGAGATAATGTCATAGCGGGATCGCTCATCATTCATCATCGCTCCAAGGACTGCTATCTCTGCTCGTTCGTTAATTGGCTCTTTATTATTCATCCCTCACGATCATCCCCTGCTCTATAAACGGCGAATCTATCGAGTCTGATTCATACTCGTTCCAGTAGAGATAGCCATTACCACTTTTCTGCTCGCTTTTTAATGTTTGATAGTCGTCAAACGAACGTTGGTTTAAAAACGTCGTTGGATGCTGCATGAATCGTTTCTCCGTCCCGTCTTTCTCCAACTGTTTTTTATAGTTCTTTGCCCCTAGAATCATTTCTTCTGCCGTTGCTCGTTCCTCTGGATTTTTATGCTTCAAACGCATATTGAATTTCTTCTCCGCTTCTTGCCTTTTCTTTTTGTTAGGGTAATGACTCCAAAATTCATCGAATGGGTCAGGGTCAATTGAACCTTCATGACCATTACTATTAGTCTTGTCTTGTCTAGTGTAGGTATGGTCAAGCTGTTGGTAAGCTGGTAGGTCAAGCTGTTGGTCAACTGATTGGTCAACTATTTGGTCAAGCGATTGGTCAACTGAGTTGACTAATGATATTATTTTGTAAACAGGAGCTTTGTTCTTCTTGCCTTTTTGGTACTCAATCAAGTTGTTATCAATCAGTACCTTTCGAGCATCAACCAGCCCTTGTTTGGAAAGTCCGGTTAATCGCTGTACTGTGGAATTTGGCGCATTGAAATGTTCCTTCCATCCAGTCATATTGTTTATGGACATTAGTGTGTGCCATAACGCAATTCCACTGGTGGTTAGATCGTTCATTAGCAGCCAATTCCTGAAGGCGTTAAGCTCCTTCATGTAATCCATTCTCGATCACCTTCTTTACTATGAACGGAGAGGGGATAACCCCTCTCTATATCAAAATGGGAGTTCAGAATCACTGATATCATTGGTGTTTATTGTCTGCCCTAATGGGGCACTACTGTTGTTCATTGGAGGGCCGACTTGTGTTTCCTTGAAACTTTTTACTGTTGGATATTCTCTCCCGTTTCTTTGTTCTTCCAGTTCTACAACCACCCGTAACGGTCGATTTTTAAAAGCCTGTCCAAAATCCTCAGGCGTGTTCATTTCGGTTCCTTCAGGGATGGCAGATGCTTTAGCAGCCGCCTGGAATCTCCACAAAGAATTTTGTGTCCATACAAAGTTGTCATAGTTGATTTTTGATCCTTGGCTCGGCTGATCAACATCATCACGAATGGTGTAATTGAACTGAACCATCTGATTACCTGACCTTGCTGTTTCTACCGCGTATTCAGTTGGGAGAACCTCATATTCTCCCGGTTTGACTGGTTCCGAACCCGCTTTGCTGTAGTCGATTTTTAACATTTAAATTCCTCCTATGCTGATTGTTTTTCAGAGATTATTTTTTCTACTCTTTTGAGCAAACGCATTTCCATGTCATCGAGGGACTGTTCAGCTTTTCCTTCAAGTTCTTGAATATCCTTTTCGATTGCTTCATCTTCGGTTGCTTTTTCTCGTAAAGAGTGAATCATGCTCTGTCTTGATTCTTCTTCCATCTGCTTTACGTCAATGCCTTCTTCAAGCCACTGATACAGCTTTGATCCGTGATCAGGTGTAATCTTTTCCATTTGTCCTTCAAACATCGTAGAATTGTCCTTTGTAGCCGCTGCATAATGGTCTTGGTCGATTTGGAAAACTGTCATGAACTCGTATTCGAGATCGTCTTTCTGAATAGGTTTCAGCCCCATTTTTCGGATTCTCAGCTTGCCAGTGTCGGATTCCTCCACTTGATAGTCTTGTTTGGTTCGCATGGATGCCAGAATGTGTACATCGTTTGCTGTAATGCTTTTAACGAACTTTTGAATTTCCGGCTTCACCTTTGCCCATGCTTGAAAGTTACCGCCGAATTTTTGTTGGAGATCAAGGAATCCTCCTTCGTTCTCCCAAGCGTGCGAAAGGCTGTCGATAATAACGACCTCTGCATCTTCCTGTTTGAGTACGTTGATAGCTTCTTGGTATCTGTCGGCTGAGAACGGCGCTGTCAGGTTCACATGAAGGAACTGGCCTATAGATTCACCCTGTATCGTCATGTCCGCGTAAAGCGTCGCGCGCTCATGCTCAGTGTCCACGACACCTATCTTCTCCCATATCTCTTGGTCGTTCATATCTGGATATTTTTCTCGCATCATTCCGTATGCAGTGAGCAACATTCCAAGTGTTTTTCCAGACCCAGAAGCGCCAATATAAGCGACTGCGGCTTTTACTTTTTGGCGTTTTGCTCTCTTTACTTCCATTGTCAACCCCCCTATCTAAATCTAATAGATTCCGTTTGTACAAGTTCCGCCCCCGCGGTATCTTCTCCGTTTTTCAATGATTGGATCAACTGCTTTTTATCTAGTTGCGGCTTTTGCTCTACAAAATAACTTTTCGGTATCAATCCTTCATCAATCACCCGAACACTCGGCGCATTCTTCTGGATGTTTGCCGTAAAAAGAGGCGTTTTGATCTTCCGCTTATCCATGGCAATCATGCTTTCTTGCAAGTGTTCCTTCATGCGTTTGACCTTGTTTTCCATTGATCGGCGGCGTTCAGCGAGGCGTTTTTCTTCCCCTTTAATTGTTTCAATATCGCCTTCTGTTTGGCGAATGACAGCATGGTAACCTTCTACTTTGCCCTCTAAGCTATCCTCAATAGCTTCTAACGTATCTGCAAATGCTTTTTCGTCTACGCCCAATTCGATGTTGGCCATAAGGTTTTTGTAGCTGTCTTCCAATTCATATAGCGTCGTCATGCGATCACTCCTTCGTCGATGGATACGGCAACGATACTAAAAGACTCATGTTCGCTGATCATATATTTTGTAGTGGGCACAATGTGCGATGGCTTCTCGTGATATGTGATCGGCAACTCCTTCATACGCTCCGGCGAGGTCATAATGGTGTATTTGCCGTCGTCACCCACATAAATGTTTTTTGCTTCTATCTCCGTGAGTAAATCTTTTATTTTGTTCATCGTTTCCTCCCGATTCCCTCTATTGCGGTATCGTCTCGGGGGTGTTACAATAGAGGGGTATATAGTTTTGACCCCCTAGAACCTCTTGTGTTGCTGCACAAGGGGTTCATTGCATTTTCTCAAGACTTTCCTCCGCATAATCGATTAGACATTCAGGATGGCCACATATCACTTTCGCGTTTATGATGCTTCTTGTTTGATATCCTTCGCCTTCCGGTATTGGCTCACTGCAATAGTCACAGGCCACAAATTCCTCTAACTCAATCATGGCGTTTCACCTCTTTTATTTTTGCTTTCAGCATTCTTTGATACTTTTTCAACCGCTCATAACGATACATATAAGCGCTTGGCAAAGGTTCTGATCTAGGATAACTCGCTTGCTCTGCAACCTTCCGTGTGTAGTAGCTGATGCGTGTGTCAAGGTTTTTTTGATTCATTATTAATTCCTCCCAACTGCATTTATTTTTCGTCATTCACTCTAATTCTCCCGATTTCTGATAAACTGTTTTTCAGAAGGAGTGAATGCTCATTGATGGCTTTTATAAATCATTTTCTGTCCGCGGCGGCAGCTATATTTTCTTTGTTAACACTTTTGTATACTTTTGCTTTAAATCGAAAAGTAGTTGAAATCACTGATTCAGACATAGAATTAGATGATCGTTGCCCTCCGAAAATATATTTTGTCGTTAATAACCTTGGTCGACGAGCTATCACGTTAACAAATGTCATTATTACCGATAGCAATGGTGACGTTATCAATGACAATGGATTTGAACCACATGAGAATATCAATTTCTCTACGTTAGATAATCCCAACTGGTATGCACCAAGCAATCCTTTTGACAGAAAAACACTCATCTATTCTGAGCACTATGAAGAATTCAGTTATTTTGTTGATGTTCAACCATCCACTCTATTTATCAGGCTAGAATTTAAGGAAAGAGCTAACTGGTTGCTCAAACACAAAACGTTTAAAACTCATCTCTCAGTAACAAAAACATAATCGTCGCATTCATAATCAAATGAATGACAAGAATGACTAAGATAGCTATGTCCATTTTCCTACCCCCACAAAATTATGATCACAAGGCTTGATATTATCGACCCCCAAAACAGATAAATCATCGTCCGTTCTTTCACGCCATAGCCTTCTGCTCTAATTGGCTCATTGTCGGCATGACCACCTGATCCGCTACGCTGCCTTTCGTCCATTTTTGTGTAACCTCCTCGATGTTGAGATCGATGTCTCGCTCTGCCGCATACATCATTGATTTGACAGCTGGCAACAAGTCGAACAAGTCTCCGATTTGCTGTTGAAAAACATTGTCGATGTCCAACTCTCTGGTAGGCCGCCGCTTGTTGTTGGCCTTCTCGATTTCATCGAGTGATTCAAGTGCGGTCATTAGCTGCTGGCGCATGTTGATGATTGAATCTGATAGACGCTCGCTCAACTCTGGGTGGACGGGTGGCACGGCAAAGGGATGAAGTTGATACATGTGCGCGATGATGTCCCACCCTTCGCGCCAGCCTGTTAGTGAGCACCATTCCGCTGCCGTTTCTATGCGCGGCTCGACTTCCCCGAGTTCGATTTTTGAT
Organism: Natribacillus halophilus; assembly: GCF_900100185.1. Lineage (GTDB taxonomy): Bacteria > Bacillota > Bacilli > Bacillales > Marinococcaceae > Natribacillus > Natribacillus halophilus. The sequence continues at coordinate 39,973 of NZ_FNEN01000020.1, forward strand.
ATCTGCTTTTGTTCCAAAAACAGCTTCCTTGCCAATGTCGTTTGTGATGTAATGCTAGGATTGCGGCTGTTTAGCCGGAAATGTCTGAGCCAAAGACCAAGGTTTCCGCGTCGGTAGTACGTGTTCACCTTCATCATTCCTCCTATTAGATAGATTTGATTGATAGACTATACTTAGATGGCCGTCATCGTGTCCTGATCAGCGATCCATTGATCCACCCTGTATTTCGTAAAGAAAATCCGGCTCCTGACTCTGAAATGCGGAAGTTCTTTCTGGCGAACCATCGTGTAGATTGTGTCAGGGTGTACGTGCAAATACTCGGCGCACTCTTTGACATCCATAGTTTGATTCATGCTTCCTCTCCTTTCAGTTGGTCGATCTCCGAGCAGACATTTAAATGCCATTCGGTATCATCAGTCATATATGCTAGGAAGCTCATTTGGACTAACTTCTCGTGCTCGCGGATGAAGTTTTTCAAGAACACTTTGCTTTCGGATAACTCGCTTTTTTCCATGTCAGTGAGCACTCTGTAGTCAGCTGTTAGTATCAAGTCAATGAAACGATCCTTGATGACGTTAGGACTCACCGGGAGCCAACCCCTTTCTGTTCATTCGCTTGATCCGCTTAGAGTTGGCGATGACTTCTTTTTGTACCATCAATGTCATTTCAAGTTCGTGGCGAAGCTCTCTGACGTATTGGATATCTTTTTCGTATTGCCAGCAGAGTCGTTCATCGAGGTTCATTTGATCGCTCCTTTCAAGCTGAATTGTTCTTTTTACCCTTTGTGTGTAACTCATCGTCAAAAAAAATATCTTCTACGTCTACATTTAAAATCTCGGCAATCTTCATTGCGTTATGAAGGCTAAGTTTAACCCTGCCCATTTCTATATTCGCATATCCGCTCGGGTACGAGTACCCCAATTCTCTGGATATGAACGCTTGAGTCACACCTTTGCTTTTTCTAATTGCTCTTAGGCTGTTGTTCAATTCTCACCCTCCTTTTTACTCTTTTTGTGTAACTCTTACTTTGTATTATAACTACCCGAAAAGAGTAAGTCAAGTATTTTTTTATTCTTTTCGTGTAAATTATTATAAAGGATGTGTAAACATGCTAAAATTATTAGACACAATGAATAACGCAGGGAGCATGAACATGTCCGAAATTATAGGGAAAAGATTGCAGAGTTTGAGAAAAAATAATGGTTGGTCTAAAACTCATGTTGCAAAAAAACTAGGGATAAAAACAATGTCTACTTATGCTAATTGGGAGTATGGAACAAGAACACCTGATAGCGAAACACTCGGGAAAATAGCTGATATTTATCAAGTCTCGGTGGACTATATTATTGGCCGTGAAGATAAATTTAAAGATAACGAAAGAATGTTCGCTTTCGGAGGTTTTGATGACTACAGTGATGAAGAAATTGAAGATGCTCTACAGTTTGCAAAGATGGATAAAGAGAAAAGAGATATGATCAAAAAACTTTTCGATGATGATGAGGACAAATAACTAGACAGTTCTTATATTTTCCATTAACATGTGTGGATATGGGGGGGTTAATTGGTGAATAAATCCTTAATCTATGTTGGCTTTATCTTTATTTTTGTATTGTCTGCATGTGATGAAAGAGAATTATTATCTGACGATACCAATGCTGATGAAGATTCAGACGAAGAAGATGAGAATAAAGACGAATATTTAATTTCGGATGATCCCGTTGAAATCTCCGAAGAAATTTTAGGCGATGATTTTAAAGACGGGGGATTAGAAGACGAGTTAGTAAGTGTGGATATCAATTACGGTGATCCTTTCTTTAGTGCTCAAGGAGGATTTGAAAACGATATTGAAGATATTTTAGAACAATATCACTACTTAAATGAAACCCCTTCTTCTGAATTCAATCTATTGGATGATGAAGATGAAACTGTGTTTAGTTATGAATTTTCCGCAGGATCTGTTGAAGACCTAAACATAGATGACGGCGTTGATGATATTCAATCATTCGCAACTACCTATTTTGAGCGCGAGGAAGAAGAGGGTGAAAACGAGGAGGGCGAATTGATATCGGATGACCCACTTGAAATCGCTCAGGAAATTTTAGATGATGATTATATAGATGGTTCAGAAGATGATGGAATAGTGTCTACGGACATTGATTACGGCGATCCGTTTTTTGGTGGAAGTGCTCAAAGGGGCTTTGAAAGTGACATTGAGGACATTTTAGAACAATATCACCACCTTGATGATACACCATCTTCTGAATTTTACTTGTTAGATGATGAAGGCGAAGCCGTATATAGTTATGAGTTTTCAAATGAATCTGTTGAAGAAATGGATATAGGTGAAGGAATAGAAAATATTCAAACGTTCGCTTCTACTTATCATGAACAAGAGGAAGAGGAAGAGGATTCACTATATGAAAACATTGATACATCAATAGAAGAACGCGACCACACTGTCGGTAAAGCTGATGGGGATATTAATGATCTATCCTTTATTAACACTCAACCTGTACGTAATGACAATACAGACAGTTGGGTGAAAGTTGAACACGACAACGGGGAGCTGTTACACGAATATATCCTTTCGTATGCTGATGAGCATTGGGAAGAAGATGACGGCGTACACTGGTTTATTGATATTGCACATGAAACTACAACAAGCGCAAACGACATGGGCGAATATTATGATGTCGTTGTTTATGAGTATGAAGATGATATTAATAAAGATGCGAGCGAAATTGGCTCAGGCATGGTGCTTGGAGAGTATCAGGTTTACAAGGATAATGCTGATATTGTAGATATATATGAATGAAAGATTATAAAGCAGCCCTCCGGGGCTTTTCTTACAATCTAAAAAAGAACATATGTTTTTAGAAAGGGGGTGGTTAAGTGCTACACAGTATGATAGAACAAAAGGCCATCGACATGTACAGAAAGATAAGAATATTTTCATTTCATGATTTCGACATTGAAACAATCGCGCACCGGCTGGAAATCAGTTTACATTTTAAGGATAAGAAGACGACCACTATATTTTTACCAAACCATATATGCGTGATTATATATAAGTACATGCCTAAGTATCATCAAATATGGGCGTTTTTCCATGAGGTCGGACATCCCATTTTGCATGATACTGACCAAAAATCTGCTGTCAAGCCTGTTTCTGATTTTATGGAGGTACAGGCTAATCGCTTTGCCCTCCATGCATCGATGCCGATCCATCTTGTGCGCGAAATGGACTATATCACACCGTACACGCTGGCGCATATATTCAACGTACCGCTCTGGGCAGCCGAAAGAAGAATGCTACAACTGGAATCAAAAATGCACGAAAGGAGAATGATCTATGGGTAGCGTAGAAAAACGTGGAAAAAACAAGTACAGGCTATCAGTGGTGATCGGATATACTGAGAAAGGGAAAGCTATCCGCGAGCGCCGGAATGTTCAAGCGAAGAATCACACTGAAGCAAAAAAAGAACTATCCATCTTTGAATCCGAGATACTAACAGACCAATACATACGCCCTGAAAAGATGACCCTGCGCCAATTTTATGAGCGCGAGTGGTTAGTGAAGTTTGCGCCTACGCATTATGGTTCAGAAAACACATTAAATGAGAATATCAACATCATTGAAAATCGCATCCTTCCGACCTACGGAAGCATGAGCCTATCCGACATCAAAACGATACATGTCGTCAACTTTGTAGACGATCTAAAGAAGCACGGCCGACGCTTGGATGGCAAGGAAGGGTTGTTGTCCGCATCAACCATAAGAAACTGCTACAAGGCCATGAATAGCCTTCTCGCTGCCGCTAAAACATATGGGTTGATCAAGGACAATCCTGCCGATGGTGTAAAGGCTCCTGTTCCCAAACAAAGCAAGGTGCAACTCGAATACTCCATTGATAATGTATGGAAGATGATCGAAGCGATTAAAACGGAATCGTTTGAAAAACAAGTGCTCTTTTGGATCGCGTTTGTTACGTCCGCGCGCGAGGCAGAGGTGGCCGCTCTCGAAGACAAGCACATACTCGCTGATAAGAATGCTATACGGTTTGAGCAATCGCTGCTGGAAAAGCGTGGGGGTGGTGTAGAAACCAAATCCATCAAGAACAATCTGGAAGGCGTGGCGGCGATACCGGAGGAACTGACAGGGATGATACAACAATTGTTGCATGAGAAAAAGAAGCACAAAATGATGATGGGTGACAAGTGGCAGCATCCAGACAACTTATTCTTGTTCGCTAATGAGTATGGCGTGCCGATCCGACCTGACTCCATAAGCCAATGGTGGATACGATTCATTCATAATAACTATCTCGAAAAGATACGATTCCACGATCTCCGACATCTATCCATTACATTTTTGATCGAAAAGAATGTTCCAATGAAATCAATTAGCGAGCGCGCGCGCCATTCAAAAATCGGAACAACAATGGACTTTTATGGTCATAATATTGTAGATGTGGATCGGGTGGCTGCATCTCATTTCAGCGAGTTTTTCAATAAAAAAGGGGCAGGGGAATAATCCCTCGCCCTTCTTATTTTTAGCGAACACATATGCTATTTTTAAAATCCTGCCCCAATTCTGCCCCAAAATAGGGTTATCAATCTCTATAAGTGGCGCCCTAGAAGGGAATCGAACCCCTGACCTACAGCTTAGGAGGCTGT
>NZ_FNEN01000010.1 GCF_900100185.1 Natribacillus halophilus
AGGGATCAGAAGAGCAATCTGAACCCTCAGACGGAAGCGAAGAAGGTCCGAGAGGGATCAGAAGAGCAATCTGAACCCTCAGACGGAAGCGAAGACACTCCGAGAGGGTTCAAAAAAGCTATTTGAAATCTCAAAAGAATGATAGCTACTCCGAGTGGGACAGTAAGTGTAATACGGAGCTGTTTTCCGTATCCCCGTACATCCGGCGTCCGCTTCTTTATTTACGATTAATCAACGTTAGAGGGATAAAAACATGCCTAAAAAACCGACAAACGCCCCTGTGCAAAAAAATGAACGGATCGATGTTACTTTTCTGGACCTGACCCATGAAGGGATGGGTGTCGCCAAAGTCGATGGCTATCCGATTTTCGTGCCGGATGCCCTGCCGGGCGAAGAGGCTGATGTCAAAGTCGTAAAAACGGTGAAAAACTATGGCTTTGGCCGTTTAATGAAGCGTCATGTGGAGAGTGAGCAACGCGTTGATCCGCCCTGCCCGATTTATCATTGGTGCGGCGGTTGCCAGCTCCAGCATATGAATCAGGATGCGCAGCTTCATTTAAAACGTGAACAAGTCGTGAACGCGCTGCACAAGTATATGGGACGAGACGACATCCCCGTGCACGAAACGATCGGTATGGACGAGCCATGGGCGTACCGAAATAAAGCGCAAGTGCCGGTGGCGGAGCGGGACGGTGAGCTCATCGCCGGTTTTTACGCCAAACGCTCCCATCATATCGTCGATATGGATCATTGCCTGATTCAAGGCGATCAAAATGACGCGGCCATTCAAGTCGTGAAAAATATCATGAAACGTTATAAAATAAAGCCTTACGAGGAAGCAAGCGGCCGCGGCGTCATCCGCCATATCGTCGCCCGTAGCGGACGTTTGAGCGGAGAAGTGATGGTAATGCTCGTCACGAACGGCGAGGAGTTGCCTCATAAAAAGAAGATTGTGGAAGATATCCGCCAGGAAGTAAGCGGCATTCATTCCATCGTGCAAAACATCAATCCGAAAAAAACGAATGTCATTTACGGCGAGCGCACGGAAATCCTCTGGGGCGAAACATATATTGAAGAACGCATCGGCAAACTGCGCTTCGCGCTCTCACCACGTTCTTTTTTTCAAGTGAACCCGGTACAGACGGAAGCGTTGTATCAAAAAGTCCTCGAGTATGCGGAACTCCGCGGAAATGAAACGGTGATTGACGCATACTGCGGTATCGGTTCTATTTCTTTATTTTTGGCTGATGAAGTTAAAAAGGTATACGGCGTTGAAGTCGTTGGCGAGGCGATTCGTGACGCGCGCAAGAATGCAAAACTGAACGGGATAGCAAATGTCGAATTCTCGGTCGGGAAAGCCGAAGAAGTCGTACCTTGGTGGCGGGCAGCCCTTGGCATTCAAGCCGATGTCATCGTCGTCGACCCCCCGCGCAAAGGCTGTGACGAAAAACTATTGCAAACGATGATCGAAATGCAGCCTGAGCGCATCGTATACGCATCCTGCAACCCGGCCACGCTGGCCCGCGATCTCAGGATTCTCGCGGATGGTGGCTATGATGTGAAAGAAGTTCAGCCCGTGGATATGTTTCCGCAGACGACACACATCGAGTGTGTGGTTTCGATACGTCGGAAGGATATGTGAAAGTACTGTCATTCCAGCATCCGACGAAATTTTATACGTTTGAAGAAGACGAGGATGGCTTCCTGACAAAGAAGTTAAATCATTACATCGATGTATGCGTTGCTCTCGACTTGGATCTGCCATTCGTATGAAAATCGATGATTAATAAAGCTATGGAAATGCCTGTATGACGGGCATTTCCTTTTTATATACATTTTTATTTCCGGTTGCATAATAGAGCAATCGGCTTTTTTTATGAAAGGAGATGTGGGGCATGCCGAATTCAGACAATCTTTCAACTGTGCGAACGGAAAAAGTGGAGGAAATTCCATTATTGGAGATCAGTCATTTTCCTAATCATCCTTTTAAAGTCAAGGTCGATGAAGAAATGCTGGAAATGGCAGAAAGTGTGGATCAATATGGTGTCCTTGTTCCTGGGCTTGTACGACCGACGGGAGAAGGTGGATATGAAATGATTTCAGGACATCGACGGAAAAAGGCTAGTGAGCTTACGGGTATTTCTTCGATGCCTTGTATTGTTCGTGAAATGGAGGACGATGAGGCGACCATTATTATGGTGGATAGCAATTTGCAAAGGGAAAATATAGCGCCGAGTGAAAAAGCTTTTGCCTTTAAGATGAAGTTGGAAATGATAAAAAGGAAAACAGGACGACTTTCTAAAGAAAACGTGTCTCAAGTTGAGACAAAAAAACGAGCGGATGAAATACTAGGGGAACAATTAGGAGAAAATAGAAATCAAATACAGCGGTATATTCGTTTAACGAAGCTAATTACGCCAATTCTTGAAATGGTCGATGAAAAAGAAATTGCGTTTACCCCAGCGGTGGAATTGTCGTATTTAGGAGAAAATGAGCAAGAAACTCTTTACGAGACGATGCAATCAGAAGTATGCACCCCTTCCTTGTCTCAAGCGATACGAATGAAGAAAATGAGCCAAGAGAATAAGTTAGATACGGATATGATTCTTTCAATTCTTAGTGAACAGAAGCCGAATCAAAAAGAGAAAATAACGATCCAAAAAGAACAAATAAACCAATATTTCCCATCTGGTTATACGGATAAGCAAAAAGAAGAGGTGATTGTAAAGTTATTAAAACGGTGGAGTAGTAATAGAAGATTTTAAAATCAGCCCAGTTTATAGATAGCTTTTAGGATACTTGAAAGTGGTTTTTCCATACATTTTGATTCTCTGGTTTTTTACAGGGAAATTTTTTATGTCAGAAGAGGATGAATACTGCTATGAATTTTACAGAAGGAAAATGGCGTGAATATGAACGTCTCATGAAAGAAACTCCGGGATTTGATAGAGGGAAAGGCATTCAAGATGATCACTCTTCCTCATGTAATAAAAGACAAGTCAAAGAAGAGGTTATTGTCTCTAAACGCAAATGAGATGAATATCTGTGGCTACTTTCATTAAAGGGGGTGATGCTCCATTCGAACGAATATTTGATTTATAACTGGCTGTATAACGGTTTTTATTCTATGAAAAGGAGAGATCATTTAATGAGTTATCAAAATGGCATTTTTGCAGATCCAGCGACCTTTGGAGAATTGCGTTTCGTGGGGCATCAACGGGATCGTTATAAATTTGACCGGGTCCGCCAACAACGAACCGATATTTTGGAAGGCCGCGTGTATAAATTGGTGTCTTCCGTTCAACGGTCCGAAATCGAAGTGGAAGTACCTGAACACGTGGGAGAAATCGAGTTTGATTTTATGGAGCCGGTCGAAGTGAAACATCCGCTCATTACTGGCATGGCGCAAGCGCAAAACAATTTTGCCCAAATTCGTTGGATGACGCGTGTTGAAGATATTGTTAAAGCGAATGCCGGCAGTGGCATGACTTCTGTTGCTTCCTCTTCATCCAAGAAAGAATCGATCACGGAAGGAACCGACAAAAAATAAAGCATCCAGGCGTGTTGGCTGATCAAAGCTGGCACGCTTTTCGTTTGCCCAGAAAGGCGGAATCACGAATGGAAGGCTGCCGGGAAGAACATGAACAACGCGTCTTAGAATGGATCGGCGACCATTTTTATTTGGACCAAATCGAGGTGCGAGATTATCCGCTTTTTCCGTGTGGCAAATGGATGACCGATCGGAATGGAGAGACCATGATTGTATTTTGGGATATGCTCGATGATCGGATTTCGTATGTCGTTGAAAACTGAGAGGTGACGTCTATCATCAAGGATCGGTTATGGAAATATCGAGGAAGACGTATCCGTCGCCATATGCGCCATGCTGTATTACGGACCGGTCTTCTTCTTTTTGGGCTGTTCTTTTTCCTCACGTTAGGCATTTACTTCCGTGACCCCATAATGCATGGGCGACCATGGTTGGAGTTATCAACCTATCAAGCCATTCGAGATTGGGACTGGCTCAATATCAGTGTGGGTTTCTTCCTTGCTATCGTTGTTGGGATACTGGCGGTCGGTCTGTCCTACGTGATCTTTTACGATGGATACAAACGCCTGTCTCACAAACAAAAACTGGCTCGGATGTTTATTTCCAATGGGATGATGGAGACGGCAAACATGGATAAAAAGATACCGTGGAATCATCGAAAAAAGCAGAAAACCAAGGTAACCTACTTTCCGAAAGCCTACTACCGCGTCAAGGATAATTATATCCATATCAAGATAGCGATGGATATGACCAAACACCAGAAACAGTATTTAAACCTTGGAGAGGACATCGAAAACGGCTTTTATGCAGATACGGGAGAGCGGGAACTGGAAGACGGCTACATCTCCTACCGATTCCTCTACGATGTAAGAAGAAATCGCATTTCGATCAACGATGTCAAAGCCGAAAATGGTTCCTTGAAACTGATGAAGCACATCGAATGGGCGTATGATTCGCTCCCTCATATGTTAATCGCCGGCGGAACCGGTGGAGGAAAAACCTACTTTATTCTGACGATGATCGATAGCTTAATCAAGTCGGGAGCCGTCGTCTATATTCTTGATCCGAAACGTTCCGACCTCGCTGATTTAGCGGACGTCATGCCGAAAGGCACCGTGTTGTACACGCCAAGCGCCATGATGAAAGTATTGCGGGAATCCGTGGATGCGATGATGAAACGATCCGAAGAGATGAAAAAAATGCCGAACTATCAAACGGGAGGAAACTACGCCGATGTAGGGTTGCCGCCCGTTTTTATTGTGTTCGATGAGTATGTCGCTTTCATGGAATCCCTTGATCGGATGGAACAGATGAAGGCGCTCGAATACATGAAGCAGGTGATCATGTTGGGGCGCCAGATGGGCTATTTCCTTATCCTTGCCGCCCAACGCCCGGATGCCAAATATCTTGCCGATGGGATACGCGACCAGTTTAACTTTCGTGTTGCTTTGGGTCGGATGTCGGAAGCTGGCTATGGCATGATGTTTGGCGACACCGACAAACGCTTCATTTTCAAGAACATCAAGGGGCGTGGCTATGCCGATACCGGAACCTCGGTGATTAGTGAATTTTATACCCCGCTTGTCCCGAAAGAGTATGATTTTCTTAAGGAAATCGGGACGTCCGCCCCGGGAATGGAGCGAGCGTTGGCGGCGGTAGCCGCCAGCGGTAGCGATCGCGAGCGGAATGAAGGGGCGCCCGGAGGCGCGTAGCGCCGCAGGGTCCTACCCCCTCCTGCTTACAGGGGGGTAGAAATGATATCGCGAAAGGAGGGATGATGCATGACAGAAGCCGAAGAACAGCCGCTGACAGCGATGGTGGACTATCTTCGGGTGTCATTCAAGCATCAGGACGAGGATCGCATCATCCAAAACGTGTTAGGCATCAAAAAAGCGTTTATGATTCATGAAGAGCGAGCGTTCTACGGGTATGTCGGCACCTATGCCCTGGATTTTATCCGCGTGCTCTATTCCGTTCCCGGCGACGCGAAAGGAACCTTAATTGAATTGAGCGGCCAAGGCTGCCGGCAGTATGAAACGTTTTTAAAGGGCATGAAGAAAACGTGGTTTGATTTTCTCCAGCAATGCCTTCAAAACGGCGGCACCTTTACCCGTCTGGATATCGCCATTGACGATCACAAACCGTATTTTTCCCTCCTGAAGATTCGTGACAAAATCGAACAACAGGAATGTACGACACGGTTTAAAAAGATTCGCTTTCATTCCAGTGTCAATGCGAAGGATTGGCAGCGCGGCGGCCACACCATATATTTTGGTTCCCGTAAATCGGATGTCCACATCTGCTTTTATGAAAAAAATTACGAACAGGCGGAAAAATGGAACCTTCCCTTAGAAGATTTCGGGGACTGGAATCGCTATGAAATTCGCATGAAAGATCAGCGAGCCCAAGAAGCGATTCGCCATTTAGTTGATCGCCAAGATTTTAAAGGCGTCGCCATGGAAGTCATCAACAACTATCTTCGTTTTGTAGAGGCCAGGGATGTGCACCGGCGCTATTGGGATACGAGCCTGTTTTGGCAAACGTTTGTCGAGGACTTTGGGCACTTACGCCTCTTTGTGGAACCGGCTCAAGACTTTTACGAAAAAAGCTTGAATTGGATGAAGAATTATTGCGCACCGACCATGAAAATGGTGTGGGAAAAAGACCGGATATTAGGCACGAACGATTTGATGGATATGATCCATTTTTCCGACATGGGCAAGCGTCAAGAAAAAATGCTGGATGTTTTGGTGACGGACATTGACGACATGATGATACGCGAAAAAGCCTTCCTTTGAACAAGGAGGCTTTTTTGTTTGGATTCAACACCCATAACGTTCATTCGCTTCCATATAGGTATCCTGTCAACGGTAAGCGGACCGCTTGTAGCGGGAGCATTAAGGAGTTGACAGGAATGAGGCTTGACACCCTCTTGGCTTTGGAAGAAAACACTTTTTCTTCCTTGCCGCCCGGCGAGGGAGCCCCCGATTGCAATCGGGGGTTGGGGGTAAAAAAATGGCGGTCAAGCTGGCTCAGCTTGCAGGTTTGGACAGCGTCCAAGATTTTACAGGAATGAAAGGTTTGCCCGAACGATAGGAATTTGTTTTGTCTTAGGAAAGGATGTGAAAAAAGATGGACATGCATGTGTTCATTGTGAATCTTGGAAAATATAACGAGGGGGAATCGGTGGGCGCGTGGTTTACCCCGCCGATTCATATGGAGTACGTCCAAGAACGCATCGGTTTGAATGGCACGTATGAAGAATATGCGATTCACGATTATGAACTTCCATTTGATATTGGCGAATATACTCCGATTGAGGAAGTCAACCGTCTATGTGAAATGGCGGAAGAATTAAGTGGGACGCCGATGGCAGGGGCGATCAGAGAACTCCAGGATTATTTTGGTAGCTTTGAGGAACTGATGGAGCGACAAGACGATATTATTTATTATCCCGACTGTAACGATATGGAGGATGTAGCCATCTACCTGATTGAAGAAACAGGGATATTGGGCGAAATCCCCGGCCAACTGCAAGGCTATATTGACTATAAAGCTTTTGGACGTGACCTTGAATTGAATGGGGGTTTTCTTGTCACGTCTCATGGGATTTTTGAAATTGTCCATTAACCATGAGGAACGCAATTACAGGGTTGGTGGTTATATTCCTTATGATTAGAAATTTAGATTTTGTTCGTAGAGGTTTGACGCATTTAAATGTTGACGTGGATATAAGAAACATTGAACGAGCGATGGTTGATGAAGCAGAGAATCATTGTATTCGTTATGGGGAACCATTCATGATTCGCGTGCCTTTTTATCATGGCTTACGTGATTTAGGGTTTGATGAAGAAGGGGTTCTATCATTAGATGTGGTCCTGTTTGCGGTGAGAGATAGGGAGGCCTATACAAAGCATGGAGAGCCTATGTCTATCGACTATGTAGGCATCTTTGATCTGTTTATTGTTCCTTTGGAATATCAGGCAGTCCTTGAAAAAAGAGCAGATGAAAGAGAAGAAATGGAGGGCGATGATGAAATGAAACAAGTGGCATTGTTGAATCGTTCCTATTTAGAAAAGGCGTTGGATGATGTCGGCATGGTGGATGCAACAGAAGAAATCGTTGAACGCATGAAAGAACATGTGCTTTCGATGGTCAAACATCTTTATGAACAGTTTGTCATTGATGTTCGATGCATGGTGGATGATGTGTTGGAGACCATTCGACTTGTGTTTATCACGACAGAACATGTGGACCCGCCCGAAGATGGCGAAGAACAACCGCAATATGTCGAATTTGTCTCCCTCGAACAAGCAAACGAGTGATTGTTTATGACTAACCAATGTACCGAAAACCCATTAACGGTAGGAAAAAAGGTATATGGAATAGGCGTCGCCAACAAGGGTGTTACGAAGCGTAACATCCTTTTTCTATTGGCCGGAAAAAGAGAGGGGATGAAGGGTTGAAAGCGTCATTCAAACATGTATGGGAGCGGATGAAACGGCGGAAAGCAAGCATTCATCGGCCGCCAAAAGAAAAATCAACCATCAAAAAAGATACGTCGAGACGGACAGCGATCGCCGTTTGGATGCTCATTGGCGGATTATTATTTTTCTCGATGCTTGCCGTGATGCTTTCGATGCATACCCGTTCTACGTTCAATGATCTACGTGCGGCGGTCGTTGATGATGATCAAGAACCAGAAGAAGAAGATTCGGACATGGATGTTGTTACGGCGGATGCCTTTTTAAGCGATTTTGTGGAAGCGTATATCAATGTGAGGGATGATTCGGAAGCGTTAGAGGAACGGCAGGGCGCATTAGAGCCCTTTATGGCTTCGATGGAAACGGATGATGAATGGGATATGTATGACGTGGATATGGACGGGGAACGACGACTCGAACATGCAGCGTTGTTTCATGTTGACGAGACGGATGATGGCGGCGTTTTTCAATATGAGGTCACTTATATCAATGAATACGACGATGAAAGCGAAGAAAAGACCCTGCTCCTTCACGTCCCACTGGCTGAAGCAGATGGGCAATATGCAGTGACGGGGGAACCGTATTTTACGCAAGTGTATGATTTGGGTGCTTCTTCGATCACGCTTGAAGATGAAGAAAGAAACATGGATGCGTATGTGGGGGATGAACAGGAAGCGATTCTTGCCTTTCTGGATGATTTTTTTGAGGAATATGCCTCGGGGGACGAAAACGATTTAACGTATATGATGAGGGACCCGGAAAGTTTAAACGGGGCTTTTGTTTATGAAGGCATGGCAAATGAAACGATGGAGCAACAAACGGATGGCTTTTTGGTCCATACAGAGGTTCAGATGGTCGAAGAAGTGACAGACCTTGCGTATGCCTTTGACGTTAATCTTTATTTGGAAGACATGAACGGAAACTATATGGTGACGCAAATGGATTATGAGTAGGAGGGGAGGCTCATGGACATGATGGCATGGATCACGATTGTAGGGCAAGCCAACTTGCCTGATTTGTCGGCGGTTGAAAATTGGGGTTTGAATATTGTAACGCAAGTCATCACCTTAATTGTGATTTTTTTGGTGACGAAGCATCTGGCCAAATTTCGGGTCGGTGCCGTGGTTTCGGCTTGTATCTTTGCAGCGGTTGTGACGTTTGTGGTGCAAAATTGGGATCAAGTGACGGAATGGGTGGAGGCATTAATTGATCTCTTGTAGGTGTTATGAACACTATCATTCCCATCTTTCGTTTTGTAGCGTTGGTTGAATGGATGATTGGATGAGGGGGGCTTTGATGCGCGTGATTTTTAACTATCGGCAGGCCTTGCGAGAACCGAAAAAAATCCAACAAATCACGGAAAACTATTCGTTGCCATTTTCGATTGAGTTCATCCCTGCGATGAACTTTTTAATTTTTATGGCCATGACAGCCGGTGTGCTTTATGGCATCCATACGGTTTTTCCGTTTGCATTGGAATGGACATTTGTCATCTTTCTGATTGGGATTCCCCTTATGTTAACGGCGTTAGTGAAAAAAATACAGCCCGATGGGAAAAACATTTATCTCTACATCTATGATTTTGTCAAGTATTTGGTCAGCGTGAAACTCCCGAACAAACGGCTTTGCCATGATCGGCCCGTGGCATGGATGAAGGATGCAAGAATTCAATTTCGTCAATGTGTGAAAGTGGGGAGAAAGAAACATGGGCGTATTAAAAACACCGATCAAAACGATGATGGGGAATTTATTGTTAACGAGTACGGGCGACGTGTGGGCGTTCTATCGTATTCAAAGCACATCGATTCCCAAGCAGAATGAAAAAGTCGTGGATAGTTATAAAAAGAATTGGAAGCAATGCCTGGAAGAATTAACGGATTATCAGGATGTTCACTTTATGATGTATCCGCAGGAGTTTCGCTTAAACGAACGATTGGAGGACCTGTACCAAGATGTTGCCATGGATGCAGAAGCGATGGCGACGTATTACATGGATGAAACGCTCAACTTGTTGGAACAACGGTTGGGGCGACTCACCAAAAATGATTTCATTTTAGGCGTTCGATTGAAAATGGAACGAATCAACGTGGACGCCGAATTAAAAGAAAATGTGTTCTCGCTTTTTTCGGGTGTGACGGATACGATTGTCAATCTATTAGGGTGGGAGCAGCACGTGTCTGCTTCCTTTTTTGAGCAATTTCGGGAAGCCGAAGGCGAGTTAGCGAATGTGGTTGCCATGGTTGGGGGCGTAAAACTAACCGAGCGTGAATTGATTTATGTGAACCGCTTTCATTTTATGCGGGGGTTAGATCATGACGTATCGGAAGAAATGGATCATGCGTCGCCGGAAGCCATTACCAATACTATGATTGATCCGACAACGCCATCGGTGCTTCACCTTCATAGTGATGAAGATGACGGGTACATCTCGTTTGTGGTGGTGGATGAATACCACCATAACATGGCCGGGAGTGAATTGTTTTATGAAGCCCAATCCCTTCCGTTTCCCGTTGAGATCGATATCAAAGCGCAAGTGGAAAGTAAAACCAAAACAAAAACGAATGTCAATCTCAAAAAACAACAATTGCGAGAATCCGCTAAAGAGCAAAATCGGATTGGCGATGAAACGGATGCATCGGTCGCCACCAGTGATTATTTAGTGCGGCAGCTCCAGGATGAGATTAAAAAAGACGACGTTCATATGATCAATTGGATCGCCGTCCTGATTGTGGATGGAAAAACCAAAAAAGCCTGTTTGAATCGTGCCAAAGCCGTTAAACGCCATATGAAATCGGCAGGGATGATTTGTCGTGTGCCTGTGGCGGATCAACTTCTATTGTTCTATCAAAGTTTGCCCGGCAAACGTCTCGATTTAACCCATCGGAATTGGCTCCAAAAAACCACCCAGGATGGGTTAGCGGAAAACTTTTTTGCGGTAAATGCGGATGTCGGTTCAAAGGTCGGATACTTTATTGGATGGATTGACCGGTTTGACAAGCATACCGATTTGGCAGCAGCGATTCAGTCGAGTCGAGACCCGATCTTTTTTCATCCGTTTTTAGCGAATCAACAAGTCAAGGGCTCGAAAACGAGATCCCCCCATGTGCTGATCACAGGCGATACCGGCAATGGAAAATCGTTTTTGGCAAAGTTGCTGTTTCTCTATATCACGATGATGGATGTGAAATGTTTATATATTGACCCGAAAAAAGAGTTACGAAAATGGATACGGAAAGCGATGATCCATCCCGACGTGAAAAAAGATTTTCCTTTATTTGTGGAGCATTTGAAAACGTTCCACTTTATTACGCTTGATGCGGAAGACGAAGAAAATTGGGGTGCGTTAGATCCCATTTCTTTTTTGCCACCGATGCAGGCGAAAGAAATGGTAGAAATGATTGTGTCGCAAGTGTATAGCTTTAAGGGCAAAGATGATGTTCATACGGCGTTCTTAAAAGCGATTACGACGGTCATTGAACAAAAAGAGAAAGGCTATCAAGTTGGAACAACACACGTGATTGAAGCATTAACCGCCCATGAGGAACCGGCGGTGCGAAAGGCCGGGGCATTTTTAGCGGAAGTGACGGCTGATTCCGTCATGAAATTATGTGTGCATGATGGGTCAAACGATGCGTTATCCCTTGATAAACGAATCAGTATTGTTGAAATTGAGAATTTAGATTTACCGGAAGCCACCGACAGTATCGAAAGTTATACGAATGCGCAATTAAAATCCAGTGCGGTGATGTATGCCCTGGGAAAGTATTGTGAACTCTTTGGGAAAACGAAAGAAGAACGAACGGCCGAGTTTATGGATGAGGCATGGATGATCACAGCGAATGCCACGGGGCGGAAAGTGGAAAAGCAAATGCGACGAGTGGGGCGAAGTTACAATAATGCCTTGTTCTTCATCTCTCAAAGCACCAAGGATGCCCTACGAGAAGAAGAAAGTGGGAACTATGGGGTGGCCTTTGCCTTTGACGAACCCAACGAACGTCCCGACGTTTTAACATGGATGAATATGGAGGCCACGGAAGAAAATATTGAGATGCTTGAGGACATGTACCAAGGGCAATGTTTGATGAAAGATTATTATGGTCGAACAGCGAAAATGAGTGTGGAATGTTTGTTTGATGAATGGACTTCGGCCTTTGAAACGGTGGAAGCCTCAGCTGTTGCATCCGCTGAAGAAAAATATTTATAGCGAGAAGAGTCACGGTCCACGTGGCTCTTTTTTAAGTGATTGGTTTTAAATACTGTGATCGTGACCGTGTGTATCGCGTATGTACGGAAAACGACGGAACGAAGGTGATGGACGACGTTCATTGATGAACACGGTTGGATGAAGAAGGGAGGGATTGGGGTGTGGTCGAAAAGACGCGTGGTCCTCATGCTTATCATGGGGATCTTTTTGCTTTTTCCCTCGGTGGGGATGGCTTTTATCCCCGGATTGTTTGAGAGTGATGAAGATGCCGATGACGTGATGAATCCTCCCGACACGGTCGAAGAAGGCGGTGTGGAGGTGGAAAGTGAACGTTTCCCTATGGAATCCTATAGGGTCAACAATGAATCGAACGATGAAAACATCATGGGCATTTTTGTAAGTATAAGTAACGCTGTCATGACGTTTTCAGGGCATGTGGTCTTACTCGTGGACACGGTTTTGGATGAATTATTTTCGCTTAATCCGATTGAACGATTTGCAGGGGCGATTAATCTAATCTCCCAATCCATTTATGACACCTTACAGGAACGCTTTGGTCAATTATTGTTTCTTATCGCGATGGGATATATCACGTTTGTGATTGTCACAAAGGCATCCTTTCGAGAAGCCATCCGTCGTTTTATGTTATTTATCGGTGTGTTGATCTTTGCTGGGTTTTGGATGTTGAACAGTGGCTTTTTTATGCAGACGTTTAATGCGCTGTCTTTAGAGATGCAAGGGCACTTGATTGACGCCGGCAGTGGGATGTTTCATATGGTTGATGGCGATGGGGTGTATGATCAGTCCGGTTACATTGATGTGGAAGACCCGATGGATGGCACAATTGCGATGATGCGTAATGTCTATTTTGAACTGGCGATAAAACGCCCCTATATGATCGTTAATTATGGTGAAACGAGCGAAGATGCAGTTAATGAAAATGATGCGGTAGATACAGAAGACTATGGCGGCAGCCAGTATAATCGTTTTGATCGACTTTTAGCGTTTGATTCCACGGAAGATGGGCAGGCCTTAAAGCAACAATATGTCGAGGAGGAAGAGGTGGATCAAAACGAGAATCTGTCGATGGGTTCAGGGGCCGTCTTTACCCAGCTGGGTCAAGTGCTGATTGGTTTACTGGTCGCCCTTTTTCTTGGCATTCCATTTACGGTTTTGGGCTTTTTAAATTTTTTGTTGCAGTTGATCGCGTTAGCCTTAGCCTTTTTCCTTCCGTTTTCCTTGATCCTGTCGTATATTCCACACTTTGCGTATAGCGGTTTTAAAACCTTTTTTAAATTGTTGACGGTATTTTTAGTGAAAGCCATGTTGGGGCTGATCGTCGCGTTTGTCTATGTTTTGACGTTTGTCGTGGAAACCATGGTACCGCCGGATACCTTTGGGTTGTATTTGGCGAATGTCACGGTGTTGATATTCTTGCTTATTCTTCTCATGAAAAAGCGAGACGCTTTGGTGAAATTGATCACGGCCGGACGTGTGCAGTCGTTGGACGGCCAATTTATGAATCAAGTGAATCAACGCATGGTCAACCCTGCGATGGATAAAGTCGGAAAGACGGCGTCCGCATTTAATCCGACCGCGGGAATGATGATCCATAAAATGAATCGAATGCGCCAACCATCAACGGAAAGGCCTACGCCCCGTTCATCGTCGAAGGCGGAAGCCAGCCAAGAAACCATGCATACGCAAGGCCAAGAGCAACGGGCTTCTCAAAAGGATCAACGTTTAGAAGGCGATCAACCGTCTAATCGTCAATATCATCAACCAGAAGAACGTCGCCCGCAAACGGATCAGAAAGAGAAAAAACAGAAGAAAAAGGAAAAACGAGGCGACGAGAGGAAAAGCGATGCGTCGAAAGAAGGGTTTCGTCCCGATAACAAGAAACGGAACAAAGATGGGTCAACGAAAAGGAGACATAAGCGTCGGTCTGATTTAGAAGATCGTCCGAAGAAACGTTCATCGAAGGATCATGCGGATGTAAACCAAAAGGAAAAACGAGGCGAAGAGAAGAAACGGAATGCACCGAAAGAAGCGTCACGTCTTGATAGCAAGAAACAGAACAAAAATGGGTTAACGAAAAGGAAATATAAGCGTCGATCCGATTCATCAGAGCGCCGGATGGATCATTCATCGAAACATCATGTGAACATGAACCCAAAGGAAAAACGAGGGCAACCTTCGCCGAAGAAAAATCAAAGCCGAAAGGGAAATGACCACCCGAAACGGACCCCGCAAGAGAGAAAGGATGAAAAGGTAGAAAAGGAAATAAAACCCGTTGATAAAAAGGACAATCGTTAAGGGATGCTTGCGGGCATTCCTTTTTTGGTGGTGATACATTGAAAGGGATCAATGGCCTGATTGTTGGTGTTTTTGGGGTTGTATGTTTTGTTTTGATGGTGGTTGGTACTTTAGTGATGATGATGGGGTCGTTTTTGATCACACAAGAAAATGAAGGCGATGGGGTAACCGACGAGCAAGATTTGGTTTGTGAAGGCAACCAAGTGAATGAGGATGTGGAACGTTATGAGCCTCATTTTGAACGTTATGCGGGGGAAAACGGGATCGATGATCAGGTGGATATTCTTATGGCGATGACGATGCAGGAATCAGGAGGGCAACTAGCGGATGTGATGCAGTCGTCAGAGTCAATGGGTGATCCCGTAAATACCATTAATAGTCCTGAACAGTCGATTGAGCAAGGGGTCTCTTACTATGCGGATATGTATGAACAAGCAAACGGTGACACGGAACTGGCTATGCAGGGCTATAACATGGGTGGCGGCTACATCGACTATGTGCAGGACAATCATGATGGTGAGCATAGTCGAGATGTGGCCTATGAATTTGGCGAACAACAAGCGTCGGAGTTAGGGTGGGATAATTACGGGGATGAAGATTATGTGGAGCATGTCATGCAGTATTTAGAGGATTGCGAGGAAACCGAGCAAGAATCAGGCGATGGCGATTGGGATATGCCTGTTGAACAAGTAAATGTGACATCAGAATTTGGGATGCGTGACCATCCCATTCATAATGAACCACGGTTACATGCAGGCACGGATTTTGGTTGTAACATGGGCGATGCTATTTATGCCGTGGCAGATGGCACAGTTCAAACCGCCGTTCAGCAAAATACGGGACTCGGAAACAATATCAAACTTCAGCACGGGAGTGATGAATATAGCGTGTATGGTCACTTGAGTAGCCTCTATGTGAGTGAAGGCGATGAGGTGCAGCAAGGGGATCAGATTGGCGAATGTGGATCGACGGGGGATTCGACAGGCCCCCATTTGCACTTGGAACATCATACAGAACCAGAAGCGACGAATGATGAAAAAGAAGATCCTGCAGAGATTTTAGATTTATAGGGTTTCGTCAAGGAATCAATGACGGATAAGGAAGGAGAATCCATCATGAAAAAAATGATGGTAGCGGTGCTTGTTTTGGGGTTTGTCGGCGGCTATTTGTTTTTAGAAAATTCACATGTTAAAAATGAATCACAAGCCTTACAACAAGCGTTGGAACAGGTCCAGGATGAAGAAAGGGAGCATGCATATCACGGGCAAGCAGGGGTGGCGGCGGAACGTTTTGTAGAAGCGTATTTTACGTATGAGGGGCAACCCGTTTGTGAAAACGTTGAACCGTATGCGGATGTTCGTGTACTAGATGAATTACAGTTTGAAGAACCGGAGATGGGATATGACGATATGGAGGCTGTGCAGTCAAGCGTTGATGATGTCGATGTTTATTACGGGCCGTCTACAGACGATCAGCAAGCCATTGTGGTTCATTTTGATAATGCCATTCGTTTGGATGGGGTTAATACGAGCACCTATTCCATATTGGACATGGATATGGTTTTATCGGATGAGACATGGAAAGTTGAAGCATTGCAGTTTTATCAGTTGCCATAAGGAAAGGAGGTAACGGTTTTAAATCTCGTTGAGGAGGCGAAAGTTGTAGAATTACTGACGTATTATGAACGAAGAGGGATGGAGAAAGAGAAACAAGATTCCATTTTAACTTTTTTGGATGCAAGGTTTGGCTCAACTACGGATTTAATACAAAAACAGGTGCGGTCAATCAAAGATTTACAGTTGTTAGATGATGTATTGCAAAAGGTTGTTTCAACGATATCTTTTGAAGATGCTCAAGAGGTAATTGATGAAGCAGCAAAAAAGCAAAACGAATGATTGAATGAATTCTATATCCGTATTGTTTAATTGGTTTATCGACAGCACCAATAAAAATACTGACACACGAACACTTTCAGTGTGTTGGTGCTTTTAATTTAACATGACATATCAAGTGTTTTGAGAAAAATGTTCACACATTTCCCAATTCAGAATGTTTGGGAATAGAAGTTGCATTTGTTACAAAAAGGTGTTCCGCAATACTAACGGGAAATTATGTTGAATAAAAATTTCTCGCTAATTACACACGATGGCTGAAGAAATGGGAAGCAATAAATCAAATTTATTTGATGATCGGTCATGTGACGAGGACTTGTGGTTTCTTCGGGAACAAGTTTTAAATGCTTAGCCACATCAAGAGAGACCATCTGCATTTGTACTGTCCATTCAAAAAAACGTTTCAGTGTGTTTAGTCTTCGATTAATGGTCTTCGGTTTTAAGGAACGAACCTTTTGCATGTATTCTCAGTAGTGGATCAAAGTCGGCGTCGTTATCTCATTAGGCACGAAATGAATTTCTTCTTCCTGGTGACGATGCCAGCTATGCTCATACCAATTGGCTAAATGTCGTAAGTCACTTGCATACTGCGTTAAAGTCTTGGCACTTAGATCCTCGCTGGATTCTAAATCATTGATAAATAGTTGGATGCAATCATTGCCTTAAACCCTTATCTGGCAACGGGTTAAGGCTGTTTTTTCATTAATTATTATTGCAAACGTCAAGTTATAACACAGTAGAGGTTCATTCCCTCTTTATGCTTCCACTTAATTACTCAACTTTCGGACATGACTAACACTCGTAAACCACTGATATAAAGGGATTTAAGACTAATTCACCCTCGAGAAAGTAACGGTTTTCGCAAAAATTCCGGCAAGTTATCAAACAAGCGATCCAAAAACGGCTGAATTTGCTCGTCCGTGAGCAAGTGTTCTTCCGCCAGCATCGAGCCTAAAACATCAAGGATCATCAAAAGGGCTTCAGAAAATCGAAGATCCTCTATCTCATCACAACACATGAAAAACAGCTGACCAATCGTGCGAGGATCTTCTTCCTCCCGCGAGCTCACAGCGAGCATCATGTAGCGGAGAAAAACAATTGATGTGTGCGCAGTTAACGCATCATAACTGCGGCATTGGAATTCTTTGGCCAATCTCAAGTGAGATTTGGTCACTTTGAAAAAGCATTCAATGGCCCCAGCGTTTACCATAAATGCGAACAGCATCTTCTTCGGTATGATCCAGGTTCGTCGTGAGAATGGCTAACCACTGTTTCGAACGGTTACGATCACGAACAAAAATGATGCGAGCTTGAATCTCTTGCCCATGTTCATCCGAACCTAGACCAACAAGAATGGAAGCAAGGATTTTTGCCCGGCCTCGTTTCTTGCGCACGTTTTGGTAAAGCTGGTTCAACGTATAGGATTCCCCTTCGTAGGTATAGTGAATCTTGGGGGATCGCTTGATCATACATACGACATCCAGGGGATACTGGGTGACCACTCGTTTGATGATCGAAGGGTAGGCAAACCAACTATCGAATAGGAGCGTTTTAGCGCCAAGCTTCACAGGATTGATGTCATCCAGCAAGGTGAACAACGTTTCCGTCCCTTTCTGCAGTGCTTCTTGTCGGCGGCGGTAATCCACCGTTCGTTTGTCGATGTTCGGATTCACCTCCTGGAAACGGTTTTTTTCATTTCTCGAACTTAGCAATGAAAAAGCCAAGGGCAGAAACGTCGCACCATCCGACCAACCAAGCGTAAGCATGCGAAAACCTTTAAAGTAGGCGCCTGTGCTGTGGTCTTTGACACGTGATAGGAGTTCGACGGCTTTACTGCGATTACGGTCATAGCTCGAATCATCGACGATCAACACACCATCGCGATCCGTCAACGGTTGGAGATAGGTCTCTATGAGATGCGCGCTCACCAAGACGAGAAAATTCCGCCAGTTATACGTTGCGCGTTTCATCAAGTCGTACACGGCATCCTTTTCCGGCGCATCCGGAAGGCGGCCGGACTCGAGCGTCCGATAAAGATTCTTCCCTTGCAGAACGAGGGAAAAGATAAATTGTACAAGAACGAGGGCAGAAAATCCTTTTTCTTTATGGATATTGGATTGGTGCAAAAACGTACCAATTTTAGCCTGTTTGAAAAAGTGCGTCACGCGAGATTGTTGCTG
The DNA here is from genome assembly GCF_900100185.1 of Natribacillus halophilus. Taxonomy (GTDB): domain Bacteria; phylum Bacillota; class Bacilli; order Bacillales; family Marinococcaceae; genus Natribacillus; species Natribacillus halophilus. The sequence goes on from NZ_FNEN01000010.1 coordinate 18,627, forward strand.
GTTACCTTGATCAGAATTTGGTATCATTGAAACCACAGAAAACATCCTTTCTTTGGTTTTGGTGTGGTGCCTTTATTTTACCAAAGAACAGGGTGTTTTTTGCTTTTTTGGACAAAAAATCTGCTACAAATCCTAATTTTATAAGGGTTTACCTGTGATTTTCAGCTCCGAAAGTTGAGTTAATTATTTACAAAGGTAAATCACGCTTTTTGAACAATGCAATACCTCCAGCATAGAGCACCACTGCAATTGATCCTAGAACGGTCATCCCAATATAAGCGAAGGTATCTCCGGCAAATAATCGATCTGGATCAAACAGTGCAAAAATGGATAAGTTGCCAAGCCAACTAACGTTTTCCCCGGTATTTCCAAGCATCTCTAGCACAATAAAAGCAATGGGTAGTCCTGCACCAAGTCCTAAGCTGTATCTTGCTTCATTGGATGTACAGGAAGCAAAAAAGCAAATTCCGCTTATTGCATAGTAGAGCAGCATCGCGTAGACGTTGAGCAAAATAAACTGTCCTACCTCCAGTTCGCCTGGAAACATCGACACAGAGACAATGATTTGAACAATAGTAATAACCGTAAATACCAGTGTAATGGAAAGAATGCTAAACATTGCCTGTGTTACTGCAATTTTAGTTCGTGAATTAGACGTAGAGAGTAAATAAGCCATACTTCCCTTATCTACATGACTCGCAATGAGCTGATGATTGACAATAACCGTGATAATTAACGGGAATAAATATAACAACATCGAATACAAAAAACCTGAAATATGGGTTAGAAGTGTGCTACCAAATGTAATACCACCTGCATCAAGAAGTTCTTGTGGCATCATTTCCATCATCTCTGCCATTGTATCCGCATTTTCCGGATCAAACATTGATACTATAATAACCGCGTAAAAGGAATAAATGATCGTGATCAGCAGCCAAATAAACCGATTCGCTTTCACATCTGCTTTAAATAAGGTGAATGACATGTTAATTTCCCTCCTTACCGTAATAACGCATAAATATTTCCTCAAGTGTTTGAGTGGAAGCATCGATACTGGTAACATTGCAATTTGCCAATGCTTTTAGCATCTCGTTATAGTTGCCGTTAATCACAATTTCCACCTTGTTAACATCAGAAACGGTATAATCCAAACCGCTCATTTTAACTTTTTCTATATCTCTTTTATGTTCAAATGTAATAAAGAACCTTTTTTTTAGGGAAGCTTTCAAAGTGGTTATATCCTCTACGGCGACAATTTTGCCTTCACGAATAATCGCCACTCTTTCACACGATTGATCGACTTCACCAAATAGATGGGAGGACATGAGAATGGTTTTCCCGCGATTCCGTTCTTCATTGATAAGCTCTACAAACTTTCTTTGCATCAGTGGATCCAGACCGCTCGTAGGTTCATCAAGAATGATGACTGCCGGATCATGCATAAATGCCGCAATCAATCCTACTTTTTGTTTCATTCCCTTGGACATCTTGCGAATTTTTCGACCACTATCTAACTCGAATCGTTCAATGAGACTGTCTTGAAGCTTCTTATTATCGATGCCACGCATGTCTGAAATGAATTTGAGAAACTGCATGCCTGTCAGATGATTGAAAAAAGCAATTTCCCCAGGTACATAACCTAGCTGCCGTTGAATTTTTGCTGCGTCTGTCCAGCAATCTAATCCACTTATAGAGGCACTACCATTTGTTGAGTTAACAAACCCCATTAAGTGACGTATTGTTGTTGTTTTTCCTGCTCCGTTAGGACCTAAAAATCCAAACACCTCTCCATTTTTCACCTGAAAACTTACATTAAATATCCCTTTGCCGTTGGAATATTTCTTCGTTAGTGAATTTAATTCGATCATGGTCATCACTCTTTTCCACAAAAATATATAACATATATGCAACTACGTTACATAATATCAAATAAAATCACACCTGTCTATAACTTATGTAACAATTAATTTGATTTGTTATATACATTTGCGTAAAATGATGATGGGGTGATTAAGAAATGAACGGTTTTGAAAAAAGAAGAAACGAGAAAAAAATACAGATTATTCATGCACTAACAGATCTTATTTGGACACGAAGCTTGAGAGAAATTGGAGTGCGGGAGATCGCTGAACGTGCAGGCGTTTCTCCAGCATCGATATATAACTTTTTTGGGAGTAAGGAAGAGCTGGCAAAACAAGTCTTTTACCAAGTAACAGAAGAGGTTACGGATGAGCTTAAACACCTTATAGATGATGAAGAACTTACTTATAAGGAAAAAATAAAAAAAATATTTTATTCTTCTTCAGAACGACAAGAAATGTTAAAGAGTGAGGGGTTGAAAAACTTTACGTTTGAAGATCCTTCATTTAAACAACATGTTGATGAATTAATACATAAACATACCATTCCTATGTTTGTGAAGTTAATTGAACAAGGAAAAGCTGAAGGAAAAATTTCTCACGGTGTTTCTGCAAGAGCCATCATGATGTATGCAGACGCTATATCAGTCATGATGAGCAACCCAGAAGCAAGAGAAAACATGGATGTGGGGCTTCGCAAAGAAATGACACACTTATTTATGTACGGTGTTTTTGGAAACGAGGCGGAAGAAAAATAAGAAGTGGGGCTAAAACATGGGGACGGCTCTCGTGTTTCGTTGTTCTAATTTCCGAACTCCTCGTATTAAGCGGTAAAATAAATATTGAATAATCCTGATATAGACCTTTTCGAGGGGTTGGGCAGTGCCCTTATTGATAAGTCATCTATTATGTGTTACTATGTACCAGTAGTAAGTAATACATAATATCAGTATTACGTAATAGCAAGCGGTAAAATAAATATTGAATAATCCTGATATAGACCTTTTCGAGGGGTTGGGCAGTGCCCTTATTGATAAGTCATCTATTATGTGTTACTATGTACCAGTAGTAAGTAATACATAATATCAGTATTACGTAATAGCAAAGGGTGATTGTGCTGGAAAACCTAACGGCAATGTTCAAAGGCGTGCTTGAGGGCTGCGTCCTTGAAATTATAAGCCGCAAAGAAACCTATGGCTACGAAATCACGAGGCAGCTAAATGATCTCGGTTTTACAGATGTTGTGGATGGGACAGTTTATACCATTTTGGTGCGACTTGAGAAAAACAAATTGGTGGAGATTACGAAAAAGTCATCTGATAAGGGACCTCCGCGCAAGTTTTACGTACTTAACGACGAGGGGCGTGAGGAGCTGCGGAGGTTCTGGGAAAAATGGGAATTTGTTGCGTCGAAAATTAACGAGTTAAAGGAGAAAAAACAATGAATTTATGGGAAAAAATTACAGTAAGCGACATGACTAAAGAAATGAAAAGTTTTGAATCGAGAGCCAAAAAGCTACCGGTTGATTATCAAGTGGCATGGGAAAAAATTAATGCCAATCTTTGGCCGCACTCAGATTTCACCGGGCGCAACCTTATGCCAATTCTTGACGGTGTACTTGGCCTGCTCGAAGAAACGGCGGCGGACGGTCAAAGTGTCCAAGAGGTTTTAGGTGACGATATCAGAGGCTTCTGTTTGGCGCTGGCCGGCGAAGAAGGGGCAAAGTCTTTTCGCGACAAGTGGCGCGAGCAACTCAACAATAACATTGCTAAAAAGTTAGACAAATAAGGAGGCAAAAAATGAGTATACAAGACATTATCGAAGGCAAAAAAGAGTGGCGAGCGCACATGGCGCGTGTCAAAGCGCTTCCGCAAGATTATCAGATTGTTTATAAAGAGATTCAAAAATATCTCTTTAAGGTCGGCCCCGTTGAGCTAAACGACGGGATAGGTTTGCTCTCGGGGATTATCGATCTTTTAGAAGAGGGTGCGGTCTCGGGAAAAGGAGTGCTCGAAGTGACGGGTAGTGACGTAGCGGCATTCTGCGACGATCTAATCAAAGATTCAAAAACCTACGCTGACCTCTATCAAGAATCTGTTAACCAAGAAGTTAACAAATCCATGAAAAAGGCTACAGATAAAACAAAGGAAAAGGGGGGATATCGGGATGGAAAAAGCAATTGAAGTGAAAAGTCTGCAAAAGTCTTTCAAAGACACAGGGGTCCTAAAGGGCGTCGATTTTGAAGTAAAACGAGGTGAGATTTTCGCCCTACTCGGTTCCAACGGCGCGGGCAAGACAACGATTGTTAAAATCCTCACCACGTTGCTTATACAGAACGGAGGAACCGCCGTCGTAAACAGCTTTGATGTAACGTCAAAGCCCGATAGCGTACGGCAGTCAATCAGCCTGACTGGACAATTTGCAGCTGTAGACGAGATTTTGACCGGGCGGGAAAATCTTATTATGATTGCCAAGTTGCGGCACCTCAAGAATCCGCGAAAGATTGCGGACGATATGCTCGATCGTTTCGGCTTGACCGCCGCTGCAGATCGCAAGGTATCCACATATTCAGGTGGTATGCGTCGCAGGCTGGATATCTCCATGAGCCTTGTGGGAAAACCGCAGCTCATTTTCCTCGACGAACCGACTACCGGGCTCGACCCCGAGGCACGCATCGAGGTTTGGAAGGTAATCAAAGAACTTGCTGACAACGGAACGACGGTATTCTTGACCACGCAGTATTTGGAGGAGGCTGAACAACTTGCCGACCGGATTGCCATTCTGCACGAGGGAAGGATTATCGCCAATGGTACGCTCTCGGAGCTAAAAACGCTGTTCCCATCCCCAAAGGTGGAGTATGTGGAAAAACAACCTTCATTGGAGGAAATATTCCTCGCAATCATTGGTAAAAAGGAGGCAAAGTAAATGGAGAGTACAAAGAAACACTTTTTCAGCGATATGGGCGTTATGCTTGGACGTTCCATGCGCCATATTACCCGCAGTATGGACACTATCATCACGGTCACCATCATGCCGATTGCACTTATGCTGTTATTCGTCTATGTAATCGGAGGTGCGATTCAATCCGGAACGGATAACTATGTGAATTACCTGTTGCCTGGCATACTGCTAATGGCCATTGCAAACAGTATAGGCTACGTGTCTTTCCGCTTGTTTACCGATGTACAACGAGGAATATTCGATCGTTTCCACTCCATGCCAATTGCGCGTTCGGCCGCACTGTGGGGACATGTGCTGACCTCGTTGGTATCCAATGCTATTTCAATTGTTGTCATTATTCTTGTAGCGTTGATCATGGGTTTTAGTTCGTCGGCGGGGATACTGTCATGGCTAGCCGTAGCAGGCATACTCGCGTTATTTACACTGACCTTAGCTTGGATCGCGGTGATTGCCGGAATATCCGCGAAATCAGTGGACGGTGCAACCGTAGTTGCCTATCCGATTCACTTTCTGCCTTTAATTAGCTCGGCGTTTGTGCCGACCGAGACGATGCCTTCGGGCATTCGCACCTTTGCCGAAAACCAGCCGGTGACTCCGATCGTGGAAGCTATACGCGCGTTCCTCTCAGGTCAGCCGGTGGGCAGCGATATATGGGTTGCTCTTGCCTGGTGTGTTGGGATATTGCTCGTAGCGTATTTTTTTGCGATGAGGGTTTATAAAAAGCGGGTATGATTTATTTAAAGAAGGAAGCAGCAGTTTAGAACTTTATTTTCACGTTTGCTGCTGCTTTTTCTATTTCAATGATAAGACTATAACTATGGGACGATCTATCCATCCTTAACTGTATATTTTACACGTATCATGTAGATACCCCCGTATATGGTTATTGAACGGAATAGGGACTGCGCCATAATCCTATAAAAATGAATAAACTGCATGAAATCAAATTTAAAATCCTTTTTTCATTTTCCGTCCCAGTCTCTTAAAAGATAGTTAAAAGCGATCCTCCTATTGCACCGGAAAGAACAATGATCCAAGGTGGAAGTTTTAAATAAACGAGCATAAAGAACAACAGTGCAGCTAAAGCAAAGTCCATAGGGGTGAGAATAGCACTCGTCCATATGGGTTGGTAAAATGCAGAGTTGAGTATGCCTACAACGGCTGCATTAACGCCCATAAATGCACCTTTAATCTTACTGTTTTCTCTCAACGAATACCAAAATGGTAACGTTCCCAATATAAGGAGAAATGCTGGGAGGAAGATCGCAACTGTTGCCATTAGTCCACCTGCCCACCCACCAATATCAGCTCCAATATAGGAAGCAAACGTAAAAAGAGGACCCGGAACAGCCTGGGCTGCACCATAACCGGCAAGAAATGACTCTTCACTGATTAATCCCGTAGGAACAAATTCTCGTTCCAAAAGAGGAAGGACCACGTGTCCGCCTCCGAACACTAAGGATCCTGCACGATAAAAGCTATCGAATATGCTGATCCAAGTCATTGAACTAAAATGACTTAAAAGAGGGAGGCTCATCAATAGTCCGAAAAATAATGTTAAACAGATGCCCCCAAACCGTTTTGAAATCGGAAATGTCATGGATAGCTTTTCCTCGTTTTGATTGTTCCTAAATATAAAGTAACCTACGAGCCCTGCAATAAGAATGACACCGATTTGAGAAAGAGAATGAGGGATCATTAAAGTTGCAATGAGAGCAAATAACGCAATCGTTTTTCTTGTTAGGTCGGGCGTTAAATTTTGAGCCATACCGAGGATTGCATGAGCAACGACAGCTACGGCAACAATTTTCAAACCTTGAATAAAACCAGCATCTACAACGCCAAACTCCTGTGCGATGAATGCGAATAAGATTAGCGCAGTGACGGATGGCAATGTAAATCCAAGAAAAGAAATAAAGCCACCAAAAACGCCACCTCTCATTACCCCAATACCGATTCCTACTTGACTGCTGGCTGGTCCGGGTAAAAACTGACTTAAAGCCACTAAATCAGCATAACTTTTTTCATCCATCCACTTCCTTCTGCGAACATATTCTTCATGAAAATAACCTAAATGAGCAATAGGACCGCCAAAGGAAGTTAGTCCAAGCCTTGTAGAAACAACTAATATCTCCAAAAGTTGTTTTAAATAAGCCACTCCTGCACCTCTTTTCTAATCTTTGATTTCCTTAAAAAGTTCATAAGCCTTATTCCTGGCTTCAACTAATACTTTTTCACCTTGGTCGGTGATGGAGTAGTATTTTCGAATCTTGCCGCCAACGTTTCGATTTTCTTTAGTTAGCAATCCATCGGATTCCATTGTGTGTAGAATTGGATAGAGTGTTCCAGCACTAATATTGTATCCGTGTTCTTTTAACTCTTCGACCATCCATACACCATAAATGGGATGTTCTTTTGCATGGTGTAGAATGTGGATTTGAATAAAACCAAGAAAGAGCTTTCTGAGAATTTTTTCTTCCATGCTTAATCTCCTCTCAAAAGAGATATAAAAACGATATCGAATAACGATATCGAAATAATACATTATGAAATGTTTATATTCAAGGCTTTTTAAGGATATTTACACAATCTTTATATTTAAAATGGAGCATCAACCTTTTAAAAGACGCGATCGTGGAGGTTGTTTGGAAACCAATGCTTACGGGCAGAATAATTGCGTTTGCCACCAGGGTGATTTTTTCAGAATTTGAATTGACCATTATGGTCAGAAGAGATATCCTTGAATTGACCGAAATGGTCAAACAAGAGACAGGGGGTGAGCAGATGTGAACCAAACATTCAAAAATCTCGATAAAACAAAGCAAAAACGGATATTGAATGCGGCTATGAAAGAATTCGCCGAAAATGGGTATGAGCAAGCTTCTACCAATAAAATCATACAGAACGCTGGGATCGGCAAGGGGACGCTCTTTCATTATTTCAACAATAAAAAAGACCTTTATGAATATCTTGTCGATTATGCTCTTAACATTACCAACACCGAATATCTGCAACACATTGATATCGATGAATCGGATTTCATCGAAAGGTTGAAGCAAATCGCACGGATCAAAGCAGAGTTTCACGATAATAATCCTGATGTCAGAAATTTTATAGGAACGGTCGTTCTGAATGATGACGTGGCATTGCCGGATGACTTAGAAACTCGCCTTTCCAATTTTCAAAAAACCGGCCATGCATTGTTGTATGAAAAAATTGATAAAAGCTTATTTCGTGACGATATTGATGTAGAAAAGGCTTTTCAAATTATTAGATGGGCCATTGAAGGTTATCAAAATGAGCTACTGCAACAATTTCAAGGCGAGAAGATTGCACACATCGATTTACAACCCTACTGGGATGAATTCTATGAATATCTAGATGTGCTAAATACGACATTTTACAAGGAGGATCAGACATGAGTGTGCTAGCCGTGAATAATCTAACGAAACGATTCGGGAAATTCACAGCATTAGACGGGGTGAACATTGAAGTGAATGAAGGGGAGATCTATGGTTTCATCGGTCCGAATGGTGCTGGAAAATCAACGACCATTCGTGTACTTCTCGGTATTTTAAAAGCGACACAAGGAAATGCGAAGATCTTTGGGCAAGACGCATGGTCGGATGCGGTTGAGATTCACAAGCATATCGCATATGTGCCGGGAGATGTGAACCTTTGGCCAAACTTGACGGGCGGTGAGGTGATTGATCTTTTTGTGAAACTGCGGGGAAATAACAATAAGAGCAGGCGGGAAGAATTAATCCAAAAGTACAATCTCGATCCCACCAAAAAATGCCGAACCTATTCGAAAGGCAATCGTCAGAAGGTCGCGTTAGTGGCTGCTTTCGCCTCCGATGCTGATCTTTATATATTAGACGAACCTACATCCGGCCTTGATCCGCTCATGGAACAAATCTTTCAGGAATGTGTGCTGGATGTGAAGAGCAAAGGCAAAAGCGTGTTGCTTTCCAGTCATGTCTTATCGGAAGTAGAAAAGTTATGTGATCGCGTCGGTATTATTCGCCAAGGAAAAATGATTGAATCGGGCACGTTAAGTGAATTGCGTCATTTGACACGCGTCCATATGCTTGTCGAAACGAAACAAACACTCACCGGCCTGTATGAATTAGAGGGTGTTCATGCCATAGAGGAGAAGGATCAAGCCGTATCCTTCCAGGTTGATGCCGAGGAATTGGATAACGTCATCAAGCATGTCAGTGCATTCGGCATCTTAAAATTGGAAAGCACACCGCCAACATTGGAAGATTTATTTATGCGTCATTATGAACAAAAAGATGAATCCGAGGTGGGAGGTGCATCCTGATGGCCCAATCTCTTTTTAAAAAAACCGGCTCTCTATTTCGATTTATGTTGAGACGTGATCGCCTCCGTATCCCTTTATGGTTAATCGGGATCACCTTCTTTACATTGATTGTACCTATAGCCTTTGTTGATTTGTATGCTTCCCAACATGAGAGGGACGGGTTGGCTGAAACGATGGCCAATCCCGCGGTGACGGCCATGGTAGGCCCGGGGGATTTGGAAAATTATACGATCGGTGCGATGACGTCTCATCAAATGCTGCTATTCACAGCTGTTGTGGTCGGTCTGATGAGCATTTGGCTTGTGGCTCGTCATACGCGCGCAGATGAAGAAGATGGACGAATTGAAATGATCCGCTCCCTTCCGATCGGGCGTGTATCCAACTTAAATGCAACATTGCTGGTTTTGTGTGTAACACATGTAATTTTAGCGCTCATCACTGGCTTTGGATTGTATGCTTTAGGGATTGAAAGTATGGGTCTAGAGGGTTCCCTACTTTATGGTGCTTCGTTAGGGGGAATCGGTATTTTTTTCGCTGGTGTAACAGTTGTTTTCGCTCAGCTCTCTGAGAGTTCACGTGGAACCATTGGTTTTTCCATTGCAGTGCTGCTCATCGCTTATCTTGTTCGCGCGGTTGGTGATGTAGGGAATGAAACGTTATCATGGATCTCCCCTTTTGGTTGGGTGACGCAAACGGAGGTTTACGCGAACAATCATTGGGAACCGCTGGCTTTAATGGTTGGTGTAGCAATCGTGCTGGGGGTGCTAGCCAATTATTTAAACGCGATTCGCGATTTGGAAGCCGGTTTTTTTCCGGCAAGACCGGGAAGAAAAAAGGCCTCAGCCTTTTTGCAAAGCCCGATAGGACTCGCTGTAAAACTGCAGTGCACCGGCATGATTGCCTGGGCTATTGGAATGCTCGTGATGGGTGTTGCCTATGGATCCGTACTAGGGGACTTGGAAGCTTTTTTTGAAGGCAATGAAATGATGGAACAAATGCTCGTGGCCGAGGAAGGATATACGCTGACCGAGCAATTTATTCCGTCGTTAATGGTTGTTATGGCATTACTTGCCACTGTGCCCCCTGTCATGGCAATGTTGAAACTTTATGGGGAAGAGAAAAAGAACCGCATTGATCATTTGCTTGGAAGGGCTGTCTCGCGCACAAGGTTGATGGGCAGTTATTTGATCATCTCAGTCGTGAATGGGTTTGTCATGCTTTCTCTAACGGCCATCGGTCTTTGGTCTGCGGGCGCTACCGTCATGGAAGAAGGCCTTGATTTTGGCACAATCTATGGTGCAGCGTTGGTCTATTATCCGGCCATGCTCGTGATGATCGGTCTTGCCGTTCTGTTCATCGGTGTGCTTCCAAAGTTGGGTAGTGTCATTTGGCTTTATGTCTTTTATACTTTCATTGTTCTTTATTTGGGTGGATTATTAGATTTTCCGGATTGGGTCGGGCATTTATCTCCATATGGGTATATCCCCGAACTCCCGGTTGATGAGATGGAATGGGTGCCGATAAGCATTTTGGTTATCATCGCGGTTATTCTAATGATTGCAGGGTTTATTGGGTACCATAAACGAGATATAGAGGGATAATCATTGTATACTGGTGAAACCAAAAGAAGTAGATTAGTTGATCAGTGTCAATAAAGATGTACCGCAAATGAGATCAGATTGTGGAATAAGGCGATGGTGTAAAATAGGGATTTATAATTTGATGATAAGTTAAGCGGTAATGTTATGGAACAAAGCGCCTTGAAGCTTCTTAGCAGTACCAGCAATTTGAGTTAGATTCATTTATGTTATAAGACTTATAAGGTAAGGAGGTCAGCTAATGAAAGTACTTGTGTTGGGAGGGACCCACCATGTTGGACGCGCTGTTGTTGAAGCTGCATTAGTGCGTGGAGACAAGGTTACTACCCTTAACCGTGGAATAAGCGGAGTCCCAGTAGCTGGTGTAGAAGAAATTTTCGCTGATCGGATGAACCGGGATGCTGTCAGCAAGGCTATAGGCGACCGTACATGGGATGCTGTTATTGATACATGGGCATGGGAACCACGAGTGGTTCAGGACACAGTAGAACTGCTTGCTGATCGAGTTAACCATTATGGATATGTTTCGAGTCGGGGCGTGTATCAGTGGCCATGGCCATCTAATGCGGATGAAAATGCACCATTAGTCAATGGAAACCCATTTAGCGAAAACAGCGAAAATTATGCTGAAGCTAAGCGTGGTTGTGAAATATCAGTAATCAATACCTTTAAAGAGAATGCTCTTATTGCTCGTCCAGGGATGATACTTGGACCATACGAAGATGTAGGTCGAATCCCTTGGTGGATGCGACGTCTTGAGCGCAATGGAAGAGTACTAGCCCCAGGACCCGTTGATACTCCATTGCAATATATTGACGCTCATGATTTGGCATTATGGATGCTATCATGTGCTGAACGGGATGTTGGAGGAACCTTCAATGTAGCATGTGAACCCCATTTCACGACCGTTGGAGAGCTACTTTACACAATCAAAGATGTTATTGGAAGCGATACTGAACTCGTATGGGCAGATCCTGATTTGCTTGAACGTGAGGATTTTATGCTCGGTATGGAGTTTGGATTACGATACCCAGGACTGCCGAAACCTAGTGGATTGCATGACGCTAATGTTACTGCTGCACATCAAGCTGGTCTTACCATTCGCCCTTTACGTAAAACTCTAGCAGAAACATGGAAATGGCTTTATGACGAAGGAAACCCCAAGCCGCGTCCCGATTCTCCTTCACTAGATTCATTGATTGATCCTGCTAAAGAGAAAATAGTAATTAACAAGATTACTCAATTCTAATAGAAAGCCTTTAATTGAATAACGACAGGAGAAGATTTTATTAAGTATGTAAGTTTAGTTTAGTAAGGGTAGATGAAACATTTGAAGAAGAAGTTATTTTAAATGTAAGAAATAAGGGTGTTCAGTAATGAATAATCATTGTCATGATATTAAACACCATTCACTTGAACGACGTGGTGCAAAAATTCACTATTGGTTGACTAAGCATCATAGTACAGCGTCCACGGTAATTTTAACTCATGGTGCTTCACTTGATCATCGTATGTTTGATACACAGGTGAAGGTTTTACACGATGCCGGATATCGAGTATTAACATGGGATGTTCGCGGGCATGGGTTATCGAAACCTCTAGGAGAGGAATTTACTGTACAGATCGTTGTGGAAGACTTAGAGGAAATCATTCATAAACATGAGTTAGATGAGATTATTCTCGTCGGGCATTCTTTTGGTGGTTATGTTTCGCAGATGCTGACATTTCTTCGGGCAGGAAAGGTAAGGGCGATGGCTGTCATTGGATGTATGGATATTATGGAAGTTCCCTCTTTTGGCATGCGTATAGCCTACCGGAACATGTCGCGTATTTTTCGCATGATACCGGAAAGTATCTTACGGAAAAGGTTTGCTGAAGGGATGGGAATAACAGAAGCTGTACAAAACTACGCACTGAACACAAACAAACAGTTAACGCGTGATGAATTTATTGAAGTTATGGATGTCGGTGTTCGTGCTATATATGAAGATCCTCTTTTTGGGAAGGAGTACTTCATTCAGAAGCCATTTTTGTTAACTCATGGTGAGAAAGATAGTGCGGAAAGAGGAACTTTTGTCAAAAAGGCTCCAGACTGGGCAAAGCGTGAACTGTATTGCCAGTATAAAGTGATTCCGAACGCAGGGCATAATGCGAATCAAGACAACCCAGATTATTTTAATGGTGTCTTGCTTAAATTCATTGAAAATTTAAATCACAATCAAAAGTAGGGTTAGACAAAGGAGATTTTTTTATGGACTACATTCTTGATTTCCATGATATTGATCGAACTAGTCTATCTATGGTGGGAGGAAAAGGGGCGAACCTTGGGGAACTAAGCCAAGCAGGTTTTTTGGTTCCCCCTGGATTTTGTGTGACCACTGCAGGATATAAGCGACTCATTCAAGGGAAGGAAGAATTGTATGATATGGTCCGACAGCTCGATCAATTATCAACAGATCAGTTCGAAGAGATACAACGGTTGGGGCAAAGCATCCGCGACTATATTCTAAATCTTGAAGTTCCCGAACCGTTATATTCAGCAATCATGATATCTTGGGAAAACACAGGGAAAGAACATACGTATGCTATTCGTTCCAGTGCTACAGCCGAAGACCTTCCCCATGCTTCATTCGCTGGTCAACAAGACTCTTTTCTCAATGTAAAGGGGGAGGAGCAACTAGTCGAATCGATTCAAAAATGTTGGGCTTCGCTTTTCACTGATCGTGCCATTGTTTACCGTGCTCAAAACGGCTTTGATCATCGATCTGTGTTTTTGTCTATTGTTGTACAACGAATGATTCGTCCTGAGGTATCTGGCATTATGTTTACCGCTGACCCAGTTAGCGGGCATCGCCATACAGTTTCCATTGATGTAGGATTTGGCTTAGGGGAGGCACTGGTTTCTGGGGAGGTCACGGCAGACTTGTATAAGGTGCGAGATGGGCAGATCACCGATAAGAAAATAGCTAAAAAAGAAAAAGGGATTTTTCCTCTTCCTGGTGGTGGAACGGAAATGAAGCCATTGCCCGTGGAGCAACAAGATCAACCAGCCCTTAATGATGCAAGGGCTCTGGAACTTGCTAATCTTGGAAAACAGATCGAAGAACATTATGGAACCGAACAAGACATTGAATGGTCCCTTGAAGAGGGGCAGCTTTATATTTTGCAAAGCCGACCGATTACTTCACTTTTTCCCATCCCTGCATCCGATGACAACAAGTACCGTATTTATTTTTCCTTAGGCCATAAGCAAATGATGACGGATTATATGAAGCCTCTTGGCCTATCCCTTTTTCAAACATTAATACCATCGGTTAAAGAAGGGGGAGAAAATCTCCTTACAAATGCCGGCGGACGGTTATTTGTGAATTATTCTTATTTATTATATATGAAATCTGTACAGAAGCAACTCAAGCAAAAGACGTATATAGATCTTGATCTTCGAGCCCTTCAAAACGTTGTGTTAAGTGAGGAATTTGAAAAAAGAATTCCTAAACGAGGAAATAAAAAGAAAGTCGTCCAACTTTATATCAAACCTATATGGCGTATAATGGGGAAGGCCATACCTAGAACCATCGCAAGTATCTACTTTGAGAATCCAACATTGGCCTTACAACGCGCCTATGCTAATTTTCATGAAGACATTCATCGTTTTCAACAAAAGATGAAACAGTATGATCATGCCGAACGGATCCGTTTGATCAAGGAACACGCCAGACACGATTTATTCCAATCCCTTACTAACCCTGTAGCCTATACGTTTGTAGGAATGATAACATTCTCCCGTATTCAAAGGTGTGTCAAAAAATGGCTGGGAGAAGACGTAAATCCCGCCATTCATCAATCTCAACCGGGGAATATTACGAGTGAAATTGGAATGAAGATTGGTGATTTGGCGGAGGCAGCAAGACCGTATCCGGAAGTGGTGGAATACCTTCATAAAGCAAACGATGAAACGTTTGTTCAAGACTTAAAAAGTGTCGAAGGAGGGGAAGTTTTTCTCACATCCCTGCATTCATTTATGGCAAATTTCGGGATGCGGGCTTCAGGTGAGATTGATATTACCAGGGTTCGCTGGCATGAAGCACCGACCATGCTTGTGCCCTCTATTCTCAGTCATATGAGAAATAACGCCCCCAATGAACATCACGAAAAATTTGCACATGGAGAACAAGAAGCTCGTGAAACGATCCAGGCGTTGTTAGAGCGTGTAAAAACGCGAAGGAGTCCAAGAAAAGCTAAAAAGCTCTCCCGCCTCCTCACCGTTTATCGGCATACGGTAGGCATACGAGAACTGCCTAAGTATGTGATTGTTTGTTATTTTGACGTTTATCGAAGGGTGATTCTAGAAGAGGCAAAATATCTTGTTCAACGAGGAGACCTTTATCAAGAAACCGACATCTACTACCTGACGTTAGATGAATTGATTGTACTATTGGAAAAGGGTTCCGAAGAGACTGTATCATCAATCCCCGATCGGAAAAATCATGAAAAGCGTTACCGAACGCTCATGCCTCCTAGTGTGATGAGCAGCGATGGAGAAATCTTCTCAGCTGTAAATCAAGATCAAGAATCTGCAAATGTATTGGTAGGAACGCCAGTATCTGCAGGTGTTGTTGAAGGGACTGTTAAAGTGGTTCGAAGTTTGGAAGAAGGGGAATTGAATAAAGGAGATATTCTCGTCGCCCCTTATACAGATCCAGGATGGACACCTTTATTTTCTTCAGCAAAAGCCCTTATAACAGAGGTTGGAGGAACCATGACACACGGATCGGTCGTGGCCAGAGAAAATGGCATACCTGCTGTTGTCAGTGTAGAGAATGCAACGAAAATCTTAAAAGATGATCAAATGATCCGGGTGGACGGAACGGGAGGGTTTGTTGAAATATTAGATGATGAGATAGACAACGCTAAGTAATTGTAGCTTTGAAATAAAGTTTGAGCAATAATACCTCGCAAACCCGTATATTACCGTAAACAGAAAGAATCCATTTGGAAAAAAGATTTATCAAAATGGATTCTTTCTTTGTGCTGTAGTGTTCAATTTTTATAAAAAAGTTTGATCACTTTCTGATGATGATATTCAGCAAAAGCTTCGATTCTTGAATAGGATAACTCGTATTAGCTGGTTTTGCTGGGGATCACCTTTTAAGTAATTCATCGCAACATTTCTGGTTTGTTCATCTGGATCGTCATATAATAGTTGTTCGGTGAACTCCTATATATCTTCTAGCCTTCTTCTTTCATGATAAAATTTTAAGGTATCAGGATTGACCGAAAAGTTCGGGTAAGTATTCAGATAAACACATAAAAATACATTGAAATAAGATATTTTTGCACGTCCCCCCGAAATAGTGGAATAAGTCTGGATTCAGATGGATCCTTTAATTGGATCTTAATGAAACATAAGAGCATTTATGTTTATTTACATCTTACAGATTAGTGTGGTAGCCATAATGAAACATAAGTTATCCTGTTTGGTATTTAACCAAATAAACATAATTTATTTTCTTCTTACTCCCCTTTATCGTTCCCGTTCCTGTTAATACGATGTAAGCGACATTCCTGATATTCCTGATTCTAATGCTGGTCTGCAAAAAGCCACCAATATAATGTACTGAGAAAGCCTAGCAAACTTGTAATGCCGATGATGATTAAACTGCTCCAACTGATGATGGTTTCTCCGGTTAAACCACTGTAGAGTGCCGGTACCGCCCATGGAAAATATTCACCGTGCCCTACAGCCGTAAGAATTTGAGAAAAAATAAGGGTAATAATGACAAAGCCTACCGGAGCTAAATACCCACGACTATAACTTGCAAAGAAAGCAACAGGCGTACTTAGAACAATCGTTAACATGGTAACGATTAGTATGACATACAGATTCTGCATCACGATGGCTGAAGACCATTGTGGAAGCCCTACGATCCACCCAATAAAAAAACCGAGAGCTACGATATATGCACTTAATACTATGTTTGTCATAAATGATGCTAAAAATTTTGATGTAACAATCACTGCTCTTGAATAAGGAAGAGTCAGTAGATCTTTTACAGTGTTATCCACGTATTCCCTTCCAAATATCCAACTTGTAACAAAACCAAAAACGAAAATACCGCCTACTCCAATCATTTGGGCATGTAAATCTAAATAGGACTGCCAATTAGCCTCTCCTGCAACTTGTGCTTGAGCTCCGACTAATCCAGCACTTTCCGCAAGTGCTGGATCTTTTAATACGAACATAAAAAAGCCAGCCATTAGTGGAGCAATGCTAAAAGCTGCTGCGATTATCCAAATGACTTTGGACTTGATGATTTTAAGTCCTTCCGTGTGCAAGGTAGCGAGAAAATATTTCATTGCAATGTTTCACCTCCTCTTTCGATGATGTTTAGAAAATGAGATTCTAAGTTTTCCTCTTTTACAGTTAATTTTGTTGGGGGAAACCCTTTGTAAACAAGCAATCGGGATATCTTATCGGGATCTTGAATTGCCCTTCTATCGGTGGTTTCAATTAATCCTTTGTTATTTATTTTTGAGATGTACCCAGCCGTTGTTAGTTGAGAAATAGCTGACTGATTATTACGAGTATCAATGACCAGCTGTTGATTGAGAAGGTCACTCAATTTAATGGATTCAATTTCTTGTATTAATCGCCCATTATGAATAATGCCAATTTTCGTTGCTATTTTAGCTACTTCACTGAGCAGATGACTGCTCATTAAAATGGTAACGCCTCTATTAAACGCTAAATCTTGAAGTAATTTTCTAATTTCTACAATTCCTGAAGGGTCTAAGCCATTCATTGGCTCATCTAAAATTAAGATTTCAGGTGAATGAAGAAGAGCCTTTGCAATTCCTAACCGTTGAGCATTCCCTAATGAAAGAGTCCCTGCCTTCTTTTGGGCATATCGTGTTAAATGAAGCTGTTCCATTACTTTTGGCACGATATCGGGGTCTGAAATCAATCTGATACGCCGAAAAATTGTTAAATTTTCTAGAACAGTAAGCTCAGGATAACAAGGGGGAGTTTCAACGATGTGTCCTACGCTTCTCCAAATACGATGATTAGTGGAAGTTATTTTTTTCCCTTTTATATAGCAAGTGCCTTCTGTTGGTTTGATCATGCCAAGTAACATTCTAATCGTTGTCGTTTTACCAGACCCATTTAATCCGATAAATCCATATATTTCTCCTTCACAAATGTTTAACGAAACATCTTTAACAGCCTGAAAACCTTTGTAGTTCTTTGATATACGGTTTGATTTAATGACTGTTCGCAATTTACTCCCCCTCCTCTTTGATAAGACCATCGACAATCAGATCAATAAACAGTTCAATTGTTTCCGTATAAACTTCTACACCAATTTCTTTTTTATGAAGTGTTAATAAAAATAAAGAACGAAGCATAGCCGCAATGATCTCGGGGTTTGCTTCAAGAAGTACTCCTTCCTTTTGCCATTTTTCGATCAAAGGGAATAATGCAGCAGAATCATTATTATAATGTTCCACGAGTTTTTCAGGCGGTAACTTTCTAAGCAATGCTTCCATATTATTTTCAAAATACAACTGACGAATCAGTGGATTTGTTTCGATTATATCGATTGTCTGAAGGAGTAATTTTTTGATTTCTTGCTTAGGTTGATTATCCTTCTGGATATCTATACTAAGGAATTGTTTCTTTATTTGCTCCTCTTCTTTTTCAAGGATCTCGAAGTACAGCTCTTCCTTTGAATTGTAAAATTTATAAAATGTTCCTGGAGCAATACCAACATTTTTAGTGATTTCATTAATGCTGGTTTTTTGAAGTCCAAATTTACTAAAAAGAACCTTTCCTTGTTCTATAAGTGAATTAGTAATAACGTGTTTTTCATAACCTTTAAAACCTTTCGGCATGTTCAGTCCTCCATTATAATAAATTTATGAATATAAAAATTATATATTCATAAATTATAATATTTTTTAGGATTAATTTCAATGGCTTTTTGCTTGTCGGATAAAGTTTTTCGATTACCCGAAGTTTATAAAGGTATACCTTTAAGGCCAGGAAGACATGGAATAGCACTTGGGTACCGGTTGTAGGAGCAGGTGTAGGAATTATTGCTGGAATAATTTATATTTTTTATGCTTTTAGTGTAACGTTGAAGATGATTATTACTGATCAAGATGTGACATTATAACAATGATCTGCCGCAATCGTCGTAGCGCAATTGTCGAATAAATGTAGACAGTTTTAGCCTTACATTGTGTTCATATAAACAACGTGAGAGACTAATTTTTATTTTAGTCTTGATTTTACGAGGTGACAGGTAATACTATCCATTTGATAGTCGTAAACAAAAACCGTCATCCATATATGGACTTGTTCATACGTTGATACGATGATTGCAACTTAGAAGAAAGTTGTGAATGAAAGCATAAAATGGGGGGACTGGGTGAACCAAACCTCTATCTCTGGTGGATGGCACTTTTCAATAGTACAACCATCCGGTTTGAGGTGTCATTCCCCGTTGTCCCCATTCATTGACCAATTGATGAAATAAAAAGGGAAGACAATTTATAAAAACGGTGGACATGTTAAGCTGAACGTTAGAAAATAGTAAAGGAAGAAGTAACTTACGGAAAAAAAGAGGAGCATACCAAATGGGGAAGACGATGATGAAAAAAAAACGTAAACGCCGTGCACTGCTGATCAGCCTGGGATCCATTTCTGCGCTTCTCTTTCTTACGATCGGAATTTTCATGATAGCTCATATCGTCAATGAGCAGCAAATGAATCGTTTTTTAGATGGCTGGTTATCCGGTTACAGCAATGATGAAATCCCGGCCGAATACTTTCCGATATATCAAGACGCTGCCCAAGAGTATGAAATCCCCTGGCAAGTGCTAGCCGCCGTTCATCGTATTGAGACAAAATTTTCAACGATGGATCCGATGGTTTCGCCCGTCGGCGCGGAAGGGCACATGCAGTTCATGCCTTGTACCTGGCACGGCTGGAGTCACCCGAGTTGTGATGATGTCGGAGCAGGGGATATTCCCGAGGACGAGCTCACCGATCCGGCCATGATTGATACGAACGGGGGATATGGTGTGGACGCGTCAGGGAGTGGCGACGCTGACCCCTGGGATGAAATAGATGCCATTTTTTCCACGGCTAATTTTTTAGCTTCCAACGGCGCTGATGTCGGGGAACTGGAAAACGCCTTGTATGCCTATAACCGTTCTGAATTGTACGTGGATGAAGTCATGACTTACTACGATATCTATCGGAACGAAGGTTATCAAGTGAAAAAATAATCATCAGGGGGAGTGCACAATTTCGTCAAATGCCCATTATAATCACGTATCTCCAGGAAAAATAGTTTCCAGGAATGAGGTCTATATTACGATTGCCACCCTCATTGGCATCACACTTGTCGTCCCTCTTGGGTTGGCTCGCTTGCTTTTTGGAGTATAGCCACGCGCCAAAAACTTCTTTATGGTGTCTTTTCTACGATCCTTTCTGTTAGTATTTAGCTTCATACATTCATACAGTAGTATGGAAGAAGATGCTTCCGTTGATGGCGGTGAAGAGGAGAGACGGAAGAAGAGCAGGGAACCGAAGATGAAGGCTTATAGATTAAAACTAAAAGATGAAAGTAATGACGTATGAATAAAAAGAGCAACGCCCCCCCATGGCAGGCTTTTTTTGATTACCAGAGAGATTTTATTACAGGGTGGGGGATTCATCATAATGTTGGGTATAAAAAGGCCTTTGACAAAAGGAATGGTATTTGCTTTACTTAAAACGTTCCAAACTTTTTTATGCCAGTAAATGTCAGGGTTCTTCTTGCTCCATACAGCAGTACATATCTATTCAAGGAGGATTAGGATGAGAAATCAATTTGTTGTCATTGGCCTTGGGAGATTTGGGCAGAGTGTAACGAAAACACTGATTGATAATGAAAATGATG
The DNA here is from genome assembly GCF_900100185.1 of Natribacillus halophilus. Taxonomy (GTDB): domain Bacteria; phylum Bacillota; class Bacilli; order Bacillales; family Marinococcaceae; genus Natribacillus; species Natribacillus halophilus. The sequence continues at coordinate 39,322 of NZ_FNEN01000010.1, forward strand.
TGTTAGCGATTGATAAAGATGAGCAAATCGTTCAGGAGGTCGCACCGAAAGTCACGCATGCCGTTCAAGTCGATGCGACGGATGAGTCCGCATTAGAACAATTAGGTTTACATAAATTTTCCCATGCTATTGTTGGGATCGGCGAAAATTTGCAGGCAAGCATTTTAACGACACTGATTCTAAAGGAATTAAATGTCGGTGAGGTAACGGCAAAAGCGAAAGATGATTACCACGGTAAAGTGCTCAGTAAAATCGGTGCTGATAATATCGTTTTTCCGGAACGGGATATGGGAGATCGTCTGGGAAATTTGCTAAGTTCCAGTAATCTGATTGATTATCTGGAGCTTTCATCGGAATATAACATGGTTGAAATTCGGGCGCCGAAAGCAATGGATGGATGCACGCTTCAGAAATTAAATATCAACAAGACGTATGGGTGTATTGTGATGGCGATTAAGGATAAAGATGAAGAGGTGAATATCTCCCCTCACATTGAAGATCACATTCATCACGGCGATATTCTTACGATTATTGGAAAGCATAAGGATATCCGTCGCCTTCAAAAAGATTACCGGGAGAAAAGCAGGCTAAAGTAGGTGCGTACGTATGATTTCGCCTAAAAAAACCATTCATTTCAATCCACCGCAATGGATTATTTTCGGTTTTATTATCTTGATTATCATAGGGACAATTTTGCTTGTTCTCCCGCAAGCTTCAACAGATGGCGAAAGTGTCGGTTTTTTAGATGCCTTATTCATGGCTGTTTCAGCGGTGTGTGTCACTGGCCTTGCTGTATTGGAATCTGGTGCAGACTTTTCGAGATTTGGGCAAATAGTGATGATTATTCTCGTTCAGCTAGGCGGTCTTGGTTTCATGATTTTCGGTGTCTCGGTTGCGGTTTTGGTAGGCAAGGTAATGGGGTTGAAGTACCGTCTACTTCTTCAGTCGACCACAAATACGTTTTCGGCACGGGGGCTGATTCGGATAGCCATGATCATGCTGGGCATGGCTTTGCTCCTGGAAGCCATTGTCACACTGATTCTCACGATTCACTGGAGTAGTGAACAACCATGGACAGAGGCGGCGTATTCTGCCTTCTTTCATTCAGTCATGGCCTTTAATAATGCAGGATTCTCGCTTTATGCCAACAGTATGGAAGATTATATCGGGGACCCCGTTGTCAATCTTAGCTTGTCCGTGCTTTTTATTGTTGGCGGCCTTGGTTTTATGGTGCTGGTTGACTTATACCGGCAACGATCATTACGAAAACTTTCCTTACATTCTAAACTTGCGCTTGTGACATCCGGCGGACTTTTGGTCGCAGGGTTCCTTTTCCTTTTCATCGTTGAACTTTTTAACCCGGCAACTGAAGGATTAACCATCTCCGAGCGATTATTAGCAACTTATTTTCAAAGTGTTACGCCAAGGAGTGGAGGTTTCAACACGTTTGATATTGGGAATATGCTCGTCGCCTCCCAATTTTTCATTATCGTGCTTATGTTTATTGGTGCTTCGACCGGTGGCACTGGCGGGGGCATTAAAACAAATACATTTGCCATTCTTGTGCTTGCAACGATCAATACGTTCAGGAGTGGCCATCAAGTCCACGCCTTTCATCGAAAAATTGCCTTGGAAACGGTCATGCGGGCGCTGGCGGTTGTGGTGAGTTCGTTAGCTTGGATCGTGGGAACGACATTACTATTGTCGATCACTGAAGGCATTCATGATATAAATTTTCTCACGGTATTATTCGAATCGGTTTCGGCGTTCAGTACTACGGGGCTTTCAATGGGATTAACAGAAGAACTGTCTCCGGCAGGTAAAATCATTACAATGATTACCATGTTCGTAGGGCGACTAGGGCCATTGACGCTGGCTTACGCATTAACATATAAACAAAGCCCAAGTAAAATCAATTATCCTGAAGATAAAGTGCTTATTGGCTAAAAAGGGACTGATAAAAAGTCAAACATTTTTTAAATAATTGGGTTGACATTATGTGGTTTCTGTATTAGTCTACTGAATATACAACAAAGAATTGAACTTGAATTAAGGATATTGATTAAAAAATGAATACGTGTGTGTGTTAACTGGTGGAGCCTGCTCATTTGCGGGCTCCTTTTGTCTTTTTTGAACATAAGAGCTAGGGCATTGGATGAGTATTTAATGAGAGGGGTTCTGGATGGTTAATCAACCGTTGATATCGCAAGTAAGCGCTATCCTTATTGAGCATGCACGTGAACAAGGGGTATCCGAATTGCAATTACAACGTGCTATTCGGGATGAAGACGTTGATTTTCTAAATAAGGTAAGTGGTGAGCATTTTAAATATGATGAGTTGTTCGCTCATGCATATAGGTATGGTGAGGATCTGGAAAGAGCGTTATTGCAAGGATACCAAATGAATTTTAATACGCTAGAAGGTCTGCAAATATGGCTCATGCAGAAATTTGGCTTTGAAGAAGGCGTTTCCTACCAAATCGAAAAGGGGGAGTTCAAACATATAGTAGTAAAAAACGATATTTTACAAACATTAGAAAGTAGACTTGCCACCAATTGGACAGTAGTTAAAAACGATGAAGATGAAGAGCAAAAAGAACATGACGTATCATTGCAATTAAATACTTGGTTTTGATGAAGGAGAACAGCCAGAGGATGAAGTACTATGAATTTGTTTCCCCATTTTATGCATTGATTAAAGCACAAAACGAACGAAAAGCAAGAGCTATATACAAAAAACAAGTCTGGGAAGGAGGGGGCGATCAATGGCGGGAGCGATCACGAGATTATGCCATAATGAAATTTGCAATGGCTCACGATAGCAGAAACACAGAAGTTAGATTAATGCTTACGGAATTTATGGATGATGAAAATGACGTTTTGTTATCCGATTAAAATTATGGATGGTAGCATTCGTGTGGTTTCCCAGCATTTTTCGGTGGTAAGTTTTCGGAGGGGATCTTAATTAGTGGGAAAAAGGTAGTATTATGGTCAATGTTAATATGGGTAGTTGTTTTTCCAATTAGAATTATACTGATCTTACTGCTTGTTAATAATCTACTCAATAATCCATTGTGATCATTATTTCATTATTATAGTATTTATTATAAAATTAAGGATGGTAAAAATGATGTTTTTGTTAATCGATCAAAATTGCTGAAAAGAATGATCTGATTCAAAATGAAACTGTCTTTATGCAATGCAACCCTACAAAGGTGATCAGCCGATGAATTATAATATCGGCCTCGTTATTTGGTGATTATCATATTTCACTTCCATCTTTATTCTTCGCTAATTTTTCTCGATCTTTCGCTCCTGGCGGTTGTTCAAGCCATTGATGTTTTATCATGATATCAGCTCCACTTTTGGCAAGCTTGGCATTTTCTAACGATAATCGTTCATAATCAGTTGCAATATCGCTTCGTTGACTAGCGGCTGCAGCTGTCGCATAGTTTCCTACACCTGAGGAAATGAGCAGAGACATATTAAACATCATTAATTTGTCGGAAAACGTTGGGGTAGTAGAGTCACTGACACCTACATCTGGTATGCTTGAGACCTCAATTTCATCCTCTAAAAGCTTGTAAGTAAAAATTTTTGTGTGTTTCTTTGAGACGTCTTTTCCTCGTAGCATAAAATCTTGAACCTCTTTGCGTGGGGAGGTTTGAGCAAAGGCGATACACAATTTCATTCCTATAGAATTCGTGAGGACATTCATATATAAATGGGAAATTTCAACGGCATTTAAGGGACGTTGATCGCTAAAAGGGTTGAAACCACTCATATATGCTTTACTATCTATATAATCGCTGCTTTTAGGGACTTCAATAAAAGGGTGCCTACCAGCGATACCCTTTTCAAGCTCAATTTTGCTTGCTTGATTATAAAGCTTATTTGCTTCCGTTAAGGCTTGTGAAAAATAGGTTCGTATGTCATCCCTGTCACTCAACGAAACAAAGCCACTGTAGGAGAGCATTCCTACTTTCCCCATGTGCCTCATAAAGGATATACAAAGCGTATCTGTAAACAACCATGGCGCGTTCATGTCGACGTCTTGTTCACCAAAACCATTTGGGAATGCGTATGATTCGTCCTCAAAAATGGTGCGTAACTGCTTTAGGTGATCAGATGTAAGATCATAGGCGTACTGCACAATGGGCTTAATGTCTGCGTCTGAAATGTGTTTGAGCATAAAACGTAAGATACAGGCAGACATACTATCATTCATGTAAGCTGTCCAAAGGGAACCAATTTCTGCAGATGTTAAGTGAACATTTTTTGGCATTTTTGGGACCTCCTCCTAAATGGATATTGAGATATGTTATGTTAGATATTGAATTGACACGAAGGTTAAAGGCGCTATCCAGTAGTGACACAGTATAAGTATCACTCATGTCAATCGCATTATGCTTTCCATATATTTACTTCACTAACACCGGTTGTCGCTTTTATGCAAACGGAGCGCCTTAATGGAATAAATAAGTGCCTATTATTGGGGTCAACATCTTTGGGTCAAAGGCTACTTGTGTACAACAGTTGGAACGATCAATGATTAAACGATCCGTCAGTATATTGAAGGTCAGCAAGTTGAAGGCGACGGCATGTTTAACATCGATGAATAACCAGAGAACCGAGTTTCAGTCGGAAAACTTCAGTTGGCTTTCAGCCAAAGGTCTTTTAGCTGGCTTTAGTTGAATAGTGGGCTTTCAGCCGTGAAGGGAACCTACCGGCTTAGGCCAGTAGTCGTTTAGCAAAGGAGGCTGTCTTAGGCTCTGAGAATGACTAAAACAGCGTTTCATTTGTTCTTTTACTCCGGCTCAAGGTAAAGTCATTGCTGAAGGGACCAGCGGAGAACTGAAAGCTTCCGTCGGTTCAGGCACCTTACACGTACGATTGCTTGAACCGGAAACCCGCCCGGAGGCAGACACAGATACTGGCTGAGAAACTTGCCACTGCGATTCACCTTTCACCGATCCGTCCGCCTTTTCAGCCCGAATATCGGATACCGCATGGTATTAGGTATTGCTGCTATTGCAGGGCAGGTTCTTGGTGGTTTTATCGTAGAGGCTGATTTGGGAGGTCTAGGTTGGCGCATGATTTTCCTAATCAATGTACCCATAGGCATTTTTCCCATTATCATGGCACGGTTTATCCCTGAATCTCACGCTCCTGAACGGCCGTTGCTTGATTGGGGTGGCGTGGTGATTGTTAGTCTGGGGCTTATATTATTCCTGTATCCGCTTATTGAATCGCCAAACCATGGATGGACCATCTTATCACTTGCTGCTTCTGCATTGGTGTTACTAGGATTTTGGCGGCATCAGGAAAGACGACGAATGGCGAATCAGCAGCCGCTGGTAGACACAATGCTCTTACGTCAATCCCGGTTTAATATGGATGGCAGTCTGGTATTGCTGATTTATTCTACGTCATCTGTATTTTTCTTAACCTATGCGCTTTTAGTACAAACGGGTCGGTTTGAGCCCGCTTGCCGCAGGAAGTCTATTTGTACCTTGCAGCATCGCATTTACTGCATCTTCCATAGCAGCCGCCCGTCTTGTAGAACGTTTTGGAACCATTGTTATCTTTTGGGGAGCCGTATTCTATACGTTCTCATTTGCTGTATTAATCGGGCAAGTATGGATCGCAGGTGGTGAATTGGTTGCTATTCACCTTATCCCGGCACTTATTTTTGTAGGAATTGGGCAAGGGTTAGTTATGACACCACTCTTGAATCTTGTATTGGGCTTTGTAGAAGAGAGCAAGGCAGGGATGGCCTCAGGAGTTATTGCTACTTTACAACAGGTAGGTCCAGCTATTGGTGTTGCAGCAGTAGGCATACTCTTTGGTACCGCAGTTGCTGATGCTGCCGGAGGAGACGCCCAGAGCAGTCTATATGTTTCTGCTTTTGGCAGTGCGATGATTTACAATCTTATCGCTTCTTTGATTTCAGCGTTTCTGATTTGGAAAATGGCAAAAATGAAAGCAAACTGATGGTTACCCAGTCATTTGGTCTTCAGTACATGAAAATTGTCATTTTTAAGCTGGCTGGCCGAGTTATTCGTAGTCATTGCACAAATTTTTATCAGGTATGCTCTCTACTTAAATAAAGGTATAAAAATAATCGTGGATGTATTAGCTAACAAATAAATCATACCTATACCCAACTGTCTATCCATTTTCAGTTGGGTTCCTTTTTCTCAAAAAAATTTCATCAAATCTTTGGCAATTTCTAAAAACATTTGTTGAAGGATATGAAAGGGGAAATCATCGCCCACCTTTGCAGCCATTGCGAAGGGAGATGACATGCATGATCAAACCAAGTCGTACCGAATGGCAAATACGCTGTGCGTTTAACGCCTTTTGTAAACGTGTGTTAAAGAATGAAGCAACCAACATTTACCACGAGAGACGGCGACAACAAGCCAAGGAAATGACTTTTTCCGGTTTAACACCCCAAGAAGAAAATCAGCTCTATACCTTAGACAAACATGAAGAAGACGAACGAGATTTTCAAGTGGCCGGGAAAAGAATGACGTCAAGGTTAGTGGCTCAAGCCATGCACACGTTGCCAAAAGAAAAGCGTATCGCTGTCCTCTTATCCTATTTCTTTCATCAATCAGATATAGAGATCAGTCAACTGCTCGATGTTCCACGCAGTACCGTGCAGTATAGGCGGACAAGCGCATTAGAACGGTTAAAACGATTTTTGGAGGAACATGCAGATGAATGGGTTGATTAATACCGAGAACAATGAGCGTGGTTTGTTGCCGTTTCCGGTTATTTTAGCTGCAAATAAGGGTGAAGCCGAAGCCATGAAAGTCGTTATCCAGCATTATGAAAGCTATATGGCCAGCCTGTCCATGCGAAAACTTCAGGATGAGCAAGGAAACACCTATTGGGGCATGGATAAAGATACACATGATCGCTTACGATCCAAACTTATGCAGTCTGTTTTGGCTTTTGAGATTTAAGCAGAGAATGATTAGTATTCCCCTTTCGTTATAATCATTTGATCCTTGACAAACGAGCATGGAAGATAACGCCATGCCTTATAATTAGAAAAATCAGATACGTTCTGCTGATGTTGAGCTACATGATTCTTGCGCCATGACTTTCTTTGGAAACGAGCGATTATCAAGAAATCTAATGTAATCGTGGTGGATTACTGGCGATGACCCATCAGTATGGATAATGATACTCCCCTATAGTCATAGTTTGAGCGTTAGAAGCGTCGCAAAGCAATGAGTAGGGCTGGAAGAAATACTTGCAGGGGTGAAATTCCCGTGGAGCTTTACCAACAGCCGTCTGATTTTTAAAATAGGTAGTGTGGTTGATGAAATATTGGAGTTGATCGTAAATCAGCAAGGTTTTGTACGGTAAATTTTTAGGAGATCCTGGCTGAAATGGGATTTCCTATAGGGTGGGAATCGTATTTCCGTTGAGTGAAAAACATTATTTCGCAAAAAGCTTAAAACAAATGGCGTTTGTACGGTAAAATAGAAATAACGGAAATTAACACTTCATCCTCGACAAAGGTCTACGAGTGTATAGATTTTTTTCAGTGTCTATTGTCAATGGAACAGTTTGAATACTGATATTACCAAATTCAAACAGCTCAAGTTTTTTGTGAAATGATACCAATTATTGTCAGGAAATGTCACGGTGGGACTTGTTCTTCTACCCTTTGGTCTTTGAAAATTAAATAGATCCATTCCGGTACGCTCCCCGCATGAGAAGCCAGTTTGCAGATGCGCCAAGACCATCATGTGAAATGAGAGCAATGTCATCTATAGCATAAATTAAGTGGTGGTTCCACTTAGGGCGATGATCCATGTGGAGGGATAATGATACTTCCGTTCAGCCACAGCTTTACCTTATGATGGTGATTCACGCAATGGGGACGGCTCGCAGCGATCCTGGGAGAGGTGAAAATCCTATGGGCCAATCTTTAACCACTGGCCGCTGGAAGGGATATTGTTATAGTAAAACCTTCAAGTTAAAAATTTGCTTTGGTAAATTTTCAGGAGGTAACTATGGATAAAACATTATTGAAGTATAGTATGAAAATTGCCATGTTAAAACAGTTGCTCGCATTGTCCCTGATTACAGAAAAAGAATTTATTTTAGTAAAAAACCATTTAATGGAAAAATACGGAATAATATCAGAGGTGAATTTTTAATTCGCACAATGGTGAATCAACTCCAATCTTATTATACTTGTAAGTGAGAATAAGATGAAAGGAGTTTTTAAGCATGGAAAATTACGAAGTTGAAGTCATAAAAGCCAATCGAAAATTAACTAATCGGACCAATTCCGATCTTTCCGACACTTTGAAAGTAGCTCCTTATGCGCGTGTAAGCACAGATACTGAAGAACAGCTCAGCAGTTATCAATCCCAAGTACAGCATTACACAGACATGGTGGATCAACGTAGTGATTGGACATTAGTAGATATTTATGCTGATGAAGCAATTACTGGAACACAAACGGTGAAACGAGAAGATTTTCAGCGGCTTATTAATGATTGTATAGATGGAAAGATTGATATGATCATAACGAAGTCGATATCAAGGTTTGCCCGAAATACATTGGATACTTTAAAGCATGTTCGTCAATTAAAAGAGAAAAATATTGCGGTTTTGTTTGAAGATGAGAACATTAATACAATGACAATGGATGGAGAACTTTTGCTCACCATTTTAAGTTCAGTCGCACAACAGGAAGTAGAAAATATTTCTGCCAATGTGAAAAAGGGACTGCAAATGAAAATGCAGCGAGGTACTATGGTTGGTTTTCAAAGCTGTCTTGGTTATGATTATGATCCACAAACCAAAGAGATTTGCATTAATAAAGCAGAAGCTCAAATAGTACGCTACATTTTTAGACGTTATATTGAGGGAATAGGAACCGGAGTTATTACAAGGGAGCTTATGCAAGCTGGACTTAAAACCAAAAAAGGAAGTGAAATTTGGAGAGATTCGACTGTTCTTTTCATCCTAAAAAATGAAAAATATAAAGGAGATTTATTGCAAGGGAAATCATTTACGGTTGATCCCATATCTAAGAGAAGACTTGCAAATTTTGGTGAGGTCAACCAGTATTACGTTAAGAATCATCATGAACCAATTATAAGTAGAGAAGTGTTTGATAAGGCACAAGATTTTTTAAACAGAAGAAGCAAAGCGAAATTGAAAGGGAAAAGAAAACATGGAAAAACCGGTGGAAAGTATAGTAGGTTATATACATTTAGCAGCTTGTTGGAATGCGCACATTGTGGAAACATTTATAGTCGGCGTTCGTGGCATGCAGAGACTACACATAAGAAAACAGTGTGGGAATGCGTTACTAAAACTAAAAAAGGAAAGAAATATTGCCTTCATAGTAAAGCCGCAGGAGAAGCAGTTCTTGAGGAAGCTTTTGTGCAATCATATCGGAAGCTTTGTCGAAACCATAAGGAAGTATTGAATGAATTGCTTCATACAATGGAATCTTTGCTAATGGATAAAAAGCAGCAAAAAAGACTAGATAAACTCTCAAAAGAGATTAATCATATAGAACAAAAAAGTCGAAAGTTACTTGATTTATTAATGGAAGAAGAGATCGATAAAATTTCTTATGATCATAAACGAAATGAACTGCAAACAACCGAAGCTCGATTACGTGAAGAAAAAGAAAAACTGGAACGATCAATTCAACAAACAAATTCCGTAGAAGCACGGATTAAGAAGTTTCAAGAAGTGCTGACGGAAAATGATATCTTACCTGAGTTTGACCGTCATGTATTTGAAAGCATCACAGAAAAAGTGATTATGGGTGATCCTACTAAACAAAAACCTAACCAAATCACATTTATATTTAAGACAGGTGAACGTAAAATTATGGATGGAAAAAGACTTGCAGATGATCAAAAAAAGCCCGTAGAAAAAGAAAGGAGTGAGCCGCTTTCCCTTTCCTTTAACAACACAGGTAGAGAGCGTGACGCGGTTGGTGCGGAGGTAATGCCGTAATGATTGCGATCATTTTTTTTTCTCTCATCGGCGTTCTTATCGGTATGACATCCAGTTTATTCGGGTTCGGCGGTGGTTTTATCGTCGTACCGATTCTTTACGCCTTCTTGCCTGACACGATTCCTGCTGATTATGTGATGCATACGGCGATTGGAACGTCACTCGCCGTGATGATTATCAATTCTTTCAATTCAACGCTTAATCATGCGAGAAAAGGGAATGTGCAGGTAGAAGGATTGCGCAAACATTGCCCGACCCCCTGTTTTCGAAAGCGTATATCGTTTTGCTTGTAATTGTTGTGGTTATGATGGTATTTGGCTAAAATGCTTAGCCAATTACCACTCCGTACACAACAATTTTGATTCTCTTTAGAATGTATGAAAGTCACTTGAAAATATTTTGATCATTATGTATATTAATAATATACTTATACCTTCTATTATTAAAGGGGAGCTCGTAATGTTTGTTTCTATCACACAATTTTTTGATCGTATGGTGCAACGTTATCTGCCAGATGCCTTTTTGTTTGCGATTATTTTGACTTTAGTTGTTTTTATCGGTGGCATTTTTATGGCTGATAATACACCGCTTGCTATGATGCAACATTGGGGTGATGGTTTTTGGGATCTATTGGACTTTTCAATGCAAATGGCACTTATTGTTGTAACAGGATATATTTTGGCAAACACCCCGATTGTAAAATCTATTCTTTCGCGATTGGCATTATTTGCTCACACCCCGGCGCAAGCCATTGTGCTTGTTACTGTTGTCGCGACCATTGCGTGTCTCATTAACTATGGTTTCGGTCTTGTTCTCGGAGCATTATTTGCCCGCCATGTTGTTCGTAACGTGCCAACCGTTGATTTTCGTCTGTTGATTGCATCTGCCTATAGTGGCTTTATCGTCTGGCATGGAGGGTTATCCGGCTCTGTTCCTCTCACAATCAATACACCTGGTCACTTTCTGGAAGATATGCTAGGGACAATTCCTATTACGGAAACCATCTTTTCTTCGTATAATATATTTATAGTCGTGGCTTTTCTAATCAGTTTACCTTTGGTTAATTTGCTGCTACTGCGAGGAACGGATCAAACGAATAAAATCGATCCTTCATTTTTGGAAGAAGCAGCATCACGGGAAGATGAATCGACCCCACATCAAACACCTGCCGATCGTTTAGAAAATAGTCAATTGATCTCAATGGTCATTGGTTTTCTCGGACTCGGTTATGTCGTCTATTTTTTTGCTACGCAGGGGTTGGATCTTAATCTGAATATCGTAAATTTTACCTTCTTATTTCTTGGGATTCTCCTTCATCGGACGCCGAGACGTTATTTACGAGTGGTGAGTGATGCCGTTAAAAACGCGGGAGGGATTATTATCCAATTTCCTTTCTATGCCGGTATTATGGGTATGATGGTGGAATCTGGATTATCTGAACAGTTATCACTATTCTTCATAAATATATCTACGGAAGTTACTTATCCGCTATTTGCGTTTTTAAGTGCGGGCATTGTGAATTTTTTCGTCCCATCCGGCGGAGGGCAGTGGGCGGTTCAAGGTTCGATTATGATTCCCGCTGCTCTCGAAATCGGTGTGAATCCCGCACGTACCGCTATGGCTGTAGCTTGGGGGGACGCTTGGACTAATATGATCCAACCTTTTTGGACGCTCCCGTTATTAGCCATCGCAGGATTAAAGGTTCGTGATATTATGGGTTTTTGTCTTGTGATTCTTTTCTGGTCACTTATACCGATTTCTATCGGGTTATTGTTTATTTAAAAAAACCCCGGTGCAAGTCTTTGCACCGGGATTAAGGCTGTTCTTTAATTTTGATCACGAGTTTCCCTTTCGTATGGCCGCTCTCGATTTGTTCATGGGCTTCTTTTACGCCTTCCAAGGTGAAAGGGTAGACTTTTGTGATCACTGGACGGATGGCGTTGCTCTCTATGAGTTCGCGTATTTCTTTCATCAAGCGACCGGATGTTGAAATGGAGGTAAATACGGCGGTGATTCCTGCGCGTTCGGCCGCCTGTTTATCGGGCTGTCTTGCAATAGAGACGAGACAGCCATCTTTTTTTATAATATCGAAGAATTGACTCTGCTGTTCGCCGCCGACACAATCAAACACGGCATCGGCAGCATCGATACGGTCGAGCATGGATTTTTTCCTGTAATTGAGCACGTGATCGGCCCCGAGTTTTTTCATGAGCGATTGGCTGTCTGAGCCACCGATCGCGGTGACGGTCGCTCCCAAATGTTTGCCGATTTGAATGGCGAAGGTGCCGACTCCGCCTCCGCCTCCGACGATGAGCAAGTGATCGCCCTTTTTGATACGGATGCGTTCGTTTAGGTTTTGCCAGGCTGTGAGTGCGGCTAAAGGGGTGGCCGCTGCCTCCTGAAAGCTGGCTTGTAAAGGGAGGCGGGTAAGGAGAGTTTCATCGATGGCAACAGCTTCTGCGTAAGTAGCCCCCGGTATTTGCTTTGGCGTGGCAAAAACACGATCCCCGACGGAAAAACGGGTCACTTCAGGTCCCTTGCCAATCACGATGCCGGCAATATCACTGCCGGGGATGACCGGGAAGTCGAGGTTTTGTCTTTTGCCTTCTCTAATTTTAAAATCAATCGGATTAACAGACGTCGCATACATTTCTACGAGAACGTCGCGTCTCCCCAGTTCAGGTTCCGTGATCTCCAGTAGCCGCAATTGCTCCCGTCCGCCGAATTGTTCAATCCCGACCGCCTTCACGGGTATCACTCCCTTTTACTTCTATATTACCCATTTTCACGGATTTAGAATCTCAGAAATGGGTGGTTTTCTCCATGATGGCGCAAATGATGTATAATGATTAGTGAAGAGTTAAAACGAAAGGGGATGGAAACTTGTCAACTAAGGAAGAAGTCATCGAGATGATAAAAAAGATGCCTGATAATGCGTCAACGGACGATATCATGGAAAAATTATTTGAAAAAATCAAACGCGAAATAAAAAGCGCCAGATTCCACGCTCAAAGCGCCAGAATATCATCGAAAACCGCCAGAATCTCCCCCGAAACCGAAAGATTCTACGCAAAATCCGCCAGATTCCACGCGACCCACACGCAAGCCGGCATCATATCAAAAGCTGCAACGATAGGTTATAATGAAAATAGATGAGAGGGGGCCTTAACGTGACGCCAAAATGGGTGGAAGCCTTACAACATGTCATCCCGGACAACCGTCTGCTCACGTCGTTGCCCGACCGGTTCAGTTATAGTTTTGATGCGTCTTTTGGCGAGTATTTACCGGAAGCGGTTGTGCAGGTGATGTCGCGGGAAGAAGTTGTCGAAGTCGTAAAAGTAGCTGATCACCATGAAGTTCCCATCACACCGAGGGGTCAGAGCACGTCCCTGAGTGGCGGGCCGCTTCCCGTTCACGGCGGGATTGTGCTTGATTTTGCCTTATGGTCGCAGACATTGGATGTCGATCCGGAAAACAAGACAGTAACGGTTTCGCCCGGTGTTCTTACTGCGGATATTAATGCAGCTGGCGAACCTCACGGGTTGCTATACGCCCCTGATCCGAGCAGCGCCCATGTCTCCACGATCGGCGGCAATTTAGCCGAAAATTCGGGCGGACCGAAAGGCCTGAAATACGGGGTGACGAAAAATTTCGTCCTCGGCCTGGAAGTCGTCACTGCCCAGGGAGAAATCATTCAAACCGGCTATCGGACATCGGAAGAAGAGCCTTTTGATGTAACGAAATTGATCGTTGGTTCCGAGGGAACGCTAGGGGTGATCACCGAAGCCACCCTCAAACTTATGCCGATTCCGCAGGCGACGAAAACGATGATGGCGGTGTTTGATGACATCGTAGATGCGGGAGCCGCGATCTCGAAAACGCTGACGTCCGGTATATTCCCGTCAAAAATGGAATTAATCGACGAAGGGTGCATGGTCGCGGTCGAAAATTACCAGCCATCCGGACTTCCGGTCGACGCGAAAGCGGTCATTTTGATCGAGCTGGACGGCCATGCCGACGCGCTTGCTGATGAAGCCGAACAAGTCGCCAATATCGTAAAAAGCGTGGGCGCAAGAGAAACCAAAATTGCCGCAAACGAGCAGGAAGCCGCGCAAATCTGGACCGCGCGTAAAATGGTGTCCCCGGCGATCTCACAAGTCAAACCGACAAAAATATCCGAGGATGCTACCGTGCCCAGAAGTAAAATCCCCGAGATGATGCAAAAATTACACGACATTCGTGACCGCTATGACCTGGATCTTGTCGTCTTCGGCCATGCCGGCGATGGCAATTTGCATCCTGATATTCTCGCGGATAAACGAGACCCCGATGAAATGGAGAGAGCGGAAAAAGCGGTGGCCGAAATTTTTTCAGCTGCTATCGAATTGGGGGGGCACGTTATCCGGGGAGCACGGCATCGGCACGATGAAAGCGCCGTTTATGGAAGAGGAACTTGGGGAAACGGGCCTGGAGATGATGAAACGGTTAAAGCAATCCTGGGATCCGAAAGGCATTATGAATCCCGGTAAAATATTCGCGAGCTCCGGTGCGAAGCTGGTGTTGACGGACTAATGTTCTTGCCGTATCCGGACCAGCTGCATAAAGCCACATTCCTTGAACGTCCCAACCGTTTTATCATCCGAGGAAAAAAAGAAGATGGTGAAGTCATCACCGCTCATCTCCCTGATCCGGGGCGCTTAAAAGAATTGCTCCTCCCGGGCCGCCCGATTTGGCTGCGCTATGTTGACGACCCGAACCGTAAGACGAAGTGGTCGGCAGTGCTTTGTGAAAGCGAAGATGGGCGCGTTTACGTGTCATTGGACACAACCCTGCCCAACCGCTTGATCACCCGTGCATTGCAGGAAGGAAGATTGAGCCCTCTCTCGGCCTACAGATATGTTCAGCGGGAGTACACCTTCGCGGGGGCGCGTTGGGATTTTTGCTGGAAAAGGATCATCACCCCCTGCTGTTGGAAGTGAAAAGTGTGACCCTTGCCGAGGACGGCGTTGCTTATTTCCCTGATGCCGTGACCGCTCGTGGCACAAGGCACGTGCAAAAGTTGGCGGATATTCAAGAGGCTGGAACCCATGAAGCGGCGGTGTTATTTGTCGTCCAACGTGGGGATGTTAAAAACGTTCGTCCTGCGACGCACATCGATCCCAAATTTTCTGCCGCGTTGCAACAAGCGGCCACCCGGGGCGTGCAAATGCTGGCGATGACAACAGATGTCGACTTACACGGCGTGACGCTGGGATCACGGCGTATTCCTGTATTTTTTAACTAGAAAGGAACGATAAAATGGCTTTGAACGAATGGTTTGCAAAAGGCATGAGTCCGGGAACGTACATGGAACAGATGACGAAGCACAAGGAAAATCTCCACTATATCTACGAACGCTTCAGCGTCACGGATGATGAACGATTGACGACGTTAAAACAGAAAAATGACCGCGTGATCGTACTCACGGAAGATTGGTGCGGAGACGCGATGCTGAATGTGCCGATTTTATTTCACATCGCGGAGCAGGCAAATATGGATGTATCGTTATTGCTGAGAGACAGCAACCTGGAGCTTATGGA
Source organism: Natribacillus halophilus (assembly GCF_900100185.1). GTDB lineage: Bacteria > Bacillota > Bacilli > Bacillales > Marinococcaceae > Natribacillus > Natribacillus halophilus. The sequence goes on from NZ_FNEN01000010.1 coordinate 54,912, forward strand.
TCAATACTTGACGAATGGAAAGTCGCGCTCGATTCCTATCTTTATTTTCATCGATCAGGACGGGAACGAAGTGACGACGTGGGGGCCGCGTGCGCCGGAAATGCAGGCGAAAGTGGAAGAACTCTTTAAGGCGTTACCGGCAAAAGATGACCCTGATTATGAGCAAAAATGGAAAGAAACGATCGCGACGATGACAGAGATGTTGCGCGATGATGAAAACAACTGGCATACGGTGTACGAAAGCATCATAAACACGTTGGAAAGAGCAGAAAAAATGCCGTCCTGATCGATCAGGGCGGCATTTGCCTTCTCTATAGCTCGTAAATCCAAAACTGCTCGTAGCGAATCCACGCTTCCGTATCCTCATCGCCTTCGGCCAATTTCTGTTTCGTAATCGCGGTCACTTCCTGCATTTGACTTTCGTGGGCCGCGATCGCCTCGAGCTTTCGATCCATCCAATCGCCGATGTCATATTCAATGTCAGGCTCGCCGATTTCCTCGACGGAGCGGGCGTCAATCGCTTTCGTGTGCAATTTCGGCCGCTCATTTTCCGGAATGCGTTTCATCGCCTCAACCACGGCTGCGCCGGTGGCATCATGATCCGGATGGATGCTTAATCCCGGATAAAACGTAATGACGAGCGAAGGATTGACATCCATGATGACTTCTTTTAAGTGCGCGGCAACGGTATCGAGCTCTTCAAATTCCAGCGTTTTATCCCGGTAGCCAAGATGACGGATCTCATCCACTCCCATGACTTCAGAGGCATTCGCCATTTCTTCACGGCGAACGAGCGGTAAGGTTTCCCGGTTGGCGACAGGGGGATTTCCCCAATTTCGACCCATCTCACCTAACGTTAATGAAGCAACGGTTACTTTCGTTCCGTGCTTTTTTTTATGCATCATGACCGTTCCCGCGGCCGAAAATGTTTCATCATCGGGGTGGGGAAAAAGCAATAGAATGTGGCGTTCTTGATTCATGTCGTGTCCACTCCTTCTTCAAAAGGGACTGTACTGAGTTGCAGGGCGACGGACAGTTTGCCTTGTTCGTCAAGCCCATACAAATACAAGGATTCATTCGCTTTTTCTTCAAATGCGGTCAATCCTTCCGCGAAAATCCAGCCGTCTTCGGTTTTTAAACCGACGCGAAAAGGATCATCACCGCTGATTTTTCCGTGCAGGACGTTCACACGGGCGTTACGAACGAAACCGCCGGAGGCTTGAAACTTGCCGTGTCGGTAAGCGGCGTAAGCGCCGTTCGTTAGCTCAAAATGGACATATATTTGTTGACCCTTGAACGTATTCAACGCTGTCTGTACAGCGTCTGCCTGTATATTTTTCATAATAAGTCTCCTAGAAAAAAACGATTATAGTTGTATTGTACATTTTCACAAATCAGTTTTAAACAAAAACGATTTCGCATAGTGATGGAAAAAACATAGGAAGCGGGGAGCTAAAATGGCCGTTCAGCCACCGATCGTGCAGGCAGGGGATACGGTAGGGATCGTGACGTTAGGCAGTCCGCTGGAAGCCGCAACGATCGATGCGCGTGTACAATATCTGGAAGCGATGGGTTTAAATGTTGTGCTTGGCAATCATGTCTACGATTGGGATGGGTTTTTAGCCGCAAGTAACGAGGAGCGGGCGGCAGATTTGATGGCGATGTTCGAAAACGATGATGTAAACATGATCCTGCCGACGCGTGGCGGGGTAGGGGTGGCGGGCATTCTGCCTTATTTGGATTATCCGCTGATACATGCCCGTCCGAAATGGCTCAGTGGCTACAGTGATATTACGGTCCTTCTTAACGCGCTCTATCAATTTGGAAATATTATTAGTTTGCACAGCTTAATGCTCATTGATTTTCGGGCCACGACCCCTGCATATAATTTCGAGCAGTTTTTCAGTGTCGTTTCTTCCGCGGACATCACCCATGAGATCGTGAACCCGCCTGATTTTCCGCCTCTCAATGGACGGGTGCCCGGAAATGTGACGGGACCGATCGTCGGCGGGAATCTGGCGTCTTTTGTGGGGACGTTGGGGACGGCATTTGAAACGGATACCACGGGGTCTATTTTATTTTTGGAAGAAGTGAATGAACCGATCAATACGGTGTATCGATGGATGCAACACCTTGAGCAAGCAGGGAAGTTCGCGGATTGCGAGGGCATTATCCTCGGCGAATGCAGTGACTGCCAGATCGCCTATGGGCAGGATTATGAAGACTTGATCGAAAATTTTTTTGTACCCATGGGTAAGCCGTTAATTACAGGACTGGCAAGCGGCCACGGCACATATAAAGCGGCGGTCCCGATCGGAGCTGTAGCGAACCTTAACAGCGAAGAGGGAACGATTACGGTGGTGAGCGAAGGATAACGTTTGCCTAATCGCTTGCTGGGGAAAAGAGGGGGTGGATAAAGGAGGCTATATGCATGAAGAAGTTTGGAATGATGACATTATCCGTCGTTTTTGCGGCGAGTCTCTCCGCGTGTGGAGATGGTGAGGAAGCACCGGAGGAAGACGGAACTGCAGATACGAACGATGATATTGAAGTGGAAGAAGAAAACGAAGTGGATGTTGATGATGAGACGGAGGAAGATGAAGACGAAGACACGGATGCAGATGATGAATGGTACGAAGCTCTACCATATGACGAGTTCGAATTAGAAGCCGAATATGGTGATGGGGAATACGAAGCCGAGTACGAATATGAAGGCGGAAACCCCGAAGCGGAAATCGAGGACGAACGGAATGGCGAAGACATTGAACTCGAAGGTGAAGAGGCCTTAGAGGAACTTTCCGGCATCCTCCCGGAGATGGACATTGATGAGGATTCCAGCGACGATGAAGTGTTGGAAGCCGCTATCGATGCTTTTGAACTGGATGAAGATTACAGTGAGCTTGAAGTGGAAATAGAGTTCTTCGACGGCGGGGAAACTGAAGTAGAAGATGAAGATTAAGCCTGTGTGTCAAAATAAAGATGATAATGATATTTGCATCCTTCATTGAAAAGAGCGTGGCAATGCAGGCAGTGATCGGTACCGAAGTATGCCCGGATCGTGTGTTCATACCCGCACACCCCACATAATAGGGCGCGTTCATCAAATTGGTCTTTTTTCCAGACGGAAATGGGATGATCTTCACATTCCCGGTGGCATTGATAACAGGGGTAATATTTTCCGCAACAGTGAAACTTAATGGCGATAATATCTTTTGCGGTCGCGTAATGAACGCAGCGGGTTTGCCGGTCGGTCAGTTTTCCATAGACGTGCGGCATTGGCTTCCCTCCCTTGCCCTCAGTGTAACAAAAAAATTTGCTATTCACCCACTGAAGGTTATAATAAATGTAGGAAAAAATCCCGGTAAGGGAGGCTCACCCAGTAAAATGAACCAAAAAAATATCAGGTGGCGTCAGCGATTTGAAAACTTTGAACGGGCCTACAACCAACTCAGCGAAGCCGTGACACGTTTGGAGAATCTCAGCACTTTGGAAAAAGAAGGATTAATCCAGAGATTTGAGTACACGTTTGAGCTGGCCTGGAAAACAGTGAAGGATTACTTGGAAGCACAAGACGTAGCCGCTGGTTACCCAAGAGAAGTGATAAAATCAGCTTTTTATTACGGTCTCATCAAAGATGGGGAAACATGGATGGACATGCTCGAAAAAAGACATTTGATGGCGCATACGTATAATGAAGCCCGCTTCAACAACCTCATCGACAAAATCAAAGATGAGTATTACGACGCATTAACCCAAGTTTATCGTGATCTGAGTGAACAAATATGACATTCGGACTGCCGGAGAAAAGCAGGAATATGATTATCAAGGAACTGAAACAAAGAAAAGAGATCAAGGAAGCAGCCATTTTTGGAAGCCGTGCCATGGGGAATTATAAAAATGGGTCAGACGTTGATCTCGTTATATATGGTCCGGAGGTTACTGAACACGTGATCAGCCAACTCCGTATAACGCTTAATGAAGAACTGCCCTTGCCCTATTATTTCGATATCGTTCATTATGAAACAATATCTTCCGATCCGTTAAAAGAACACATAGACAGTGTTTCACGGTCACTTTATCAGCCCAACCCGTTATAAAGAAAACTTGGGTTATCGCCAAGCCTGGCGAAAGCCTTAGTTGCACTTATGCATGATAAGAAAGTTATACTTTTGTATGAAAACAACCATTATTGGAGCAGCGCAAACCAATCAGTATAACCAACATATGTCACGATTATACTTTTTGCGCTAAATCAGTTGTTTTCATGGTAGATGGTGGCTACCGGCAGCGTAGCCACATTGTTTCTTATCTGCTAAAAAAACTGCGTATGATATTTGCCAAACGCGTTACACTGTGATATAGTCAAAATGTCGAAAGTGATTGAATGTACGGTGTCAAATTTTTTCGGCCTCTGCTTTTAAGTTTAGGACGCAAAAAGGTTCACCCCGTTTCAATTATTTTTAGCAAAATTTGGTTCAAGAAGGAACGGACCTTTTTGGACTGCCTATTCAAAGGAGGCCATAAGCATGACCGGTAAGGTAAAATGGTTCAACGCCGAAAAAGGATTCGGTTTCATCGAGCGTGAAGACGGAGACGATGTATTCGTACATTTCTCTGCGATCCAACAAGAAGGTTTCAAAACGTTGGATGACGGCCAGGATGTAGAATTCGAAATCGTCGAAGGCGATCGCGGACCGCAAGCAGCTAACGTTGTAGGTCTGTAAACAGCGTTGAATACTCAGGAATAGAGGGGGTATATTCCAATGGGAATATACCCCTTTCATGTGCAGGTAAGAAAGTATAAACCACTTTCTTATCCTGCATAAGTGCAACTAAGGCTTTTGCCAGGCTTGGCGATAAGCCAAGTTTTCTTTAACAAAAGGAGAAATAAAGGAGCAACCGTTGAATGAAGTTTGCAGAACTGGATTTACCCCCCTATCTGTTAAAAAGTGTCGAACAGATGGGGTTTACAGAAGCCACGGCCATACAGGAGAAAATCCTGCCCGTCGCCCGCGAGGGACGTGATGTCATCGGCCAGGCCCAGACCGGAACCGGAAAGACCGCAGCCTTTGGGCTGCCGATCATCGAAAACGTCGATCCCGAGGATCCGAAAGTACAAGCCCTTATTTTAACACCGACCCGCGAATTGGCTGTCCAGGTTTCCGAAGAAATCAATAGACTCGGACATACAAAAAATGTTAAGTCTGTGGCTGTGTACGGCGGAGCCGACATGGGCCGGCAAATTCGGGAATTAAAATCGCGCCCCTCCATCATTGTCGCAACGCCCGGGCGTTATATGGATCATACCCGACGCAGGACGATTCGTCCGCAATCGATTCGTACGGTGGTGCTTGATGAAGCTGATGAAATGTTGAGCATGGGTTTCATCGAAGATATTGAAACGATTCTGGAAGAGATTCCGAACCAGCGCCAAACCCTGTTATTTTCAGCGACGATGCCGAATCGTTTAAAAACCGTCGCCGATCGTTTCATGACGGAGCCGCAAACCGTTTCGGTGAAAGCGAAAGCGATGACGGTGTCCAATACGGAACAATTGGTCACAAAAGTTCCGGAAAAGCAGAAGTTATCGGCCCTCGGTCGCTGGATTGATTTTGAGGCCCCGGAGCTCGCGATCATTTTCGGCCGGACGAAACGGCGGGTGGATGAACTGTCTGAGGCGCTGGAACAGCAAGGATACGAAGCCGCCGGCATTCATGGCGATATGAAGCAGGCGCAGCGGACGAATGTGTTGAATCGTTTCAAAAAAGGGGCCGTGAAGTATCTCGTCGCGACAGACGTGGCCGCCCGCGGCATTGATGTGACCGGTGTGACCCATGTGTTTAATTTCGATATGCCGCAGGACTCGGAAAGTTACGTTCACCGTATCGGGAGAACCGGGCGTGCCGGGCAGTCGGGAAAAGCCATTACTTTTGCCGCTCCCGTCGAAATGGATCATATCGAGATGATCGAGAAAGCAACGAATGGAAAAATAAAACGCGTTGACGTCCCGAGCGACCGCGAAGCGGAGAGCGCCAGGCAGGAACGCGCGGCTGAAGAGCTCAGCAAAATCATTGCAAAAGAAGGCCATCACGGGCTGGAGCCCATGGCCGAAAGATTATTGCAAGAGCACGAAAGTGTGACGGTCGTCGCCGCCGCCCTTTCAATGCTGCAAAAGGGTAAAAGGGAAACGACGAAAAAACTTACCGGAGAACCGCCGATGGTCCATCGAAAGAAAAGAAAACCTGCCGGTAAAAAACAGGGCCGTCATTATCAGAATCGTCGTGGCGGACGCCGCGATCGAGGGTCTGCCCCTCAAGGACGCAGACGTTCCGGGTAATAAGATGTCCAAACGAGTGAGAGGGATGTGCCTGATTGCTCGTTTTTTATTATGTTTTTTATTACGTTTTTTGACTTATTTTGCTAGAATAAGACAAACGCCATGAATTTGAAGAGAGGTTGGTGATCATTTGAAGCGCTTCTTATGGATAACGATCGGATTATGTATGGTTATGCTCCTTGGCGGTTGTAATCTGAGAGTTCTCGATCCTCAGGGAACCGTGGGAGAACAGCAACGGGATTTGATTATTCTTTCCATCATTTTCATGTTAATCATTGTGCTCGTTGTCTTCATCCTCTTAACGTACTTTCTTGTCAAATATCGGGAGAGAGAAGGCCATCGCGGCTATGACCCCGACATTGACGGAAGTGTCAAACTCGAAGTGGTATGGACAGTCGTTCCGATTATCATCGTTACGATACTTTCGGTTCCTACCGTGTACACGATTTTTAACATCGAAGAGGTGCCGGAGGCGAATACAGAAGAAGAAGAACCGCTTGTGATTCATGCAACTTCGGCGAACTGGAAGTGGATTTTCAGCTATCCGGAAGAAGATATAGAGACCGTTAATTACATAAATATACCGGCTGAGAGACCCGTGCTATTTAGACTGACGTCAGCGGATTCCATGGCCTCTTTCTGGGTCCCGCAACTGGGCGGGCAACGCTATAATATGGCAGGCATGCAAACGGAACTTTACCTACAGGCTGGGGAAGAAGGCACTTATTACGGTAGAAACGCGAATTTTACGGGTGAAGGGTTCGCGGAAATGCGTTTTGATGTCAACGCCATCGATGAAACCGAGTTTAATGAATGGGTGACGGACGTTCAGGAAGAGGCCCCGCAACTTACCCAGGAAACCTATGATCAATTCATGGTGCCGGGGCATGTGGAGGAATACACCTTTTCAGGCACGCATTTGGAATGGGTAGATCACGCGCTCGATCCCGAATACGCGCTGGAAGCACGGGCAAGACAAGGATATGAACCAATCCATCCCCACGCTTCGGAAGCACCTGATGATGTTCCTACCTGGGATATTGATGTGGACACAGACGTTACCGAAAGACAAGAGTCGTATATAGAAGAAAATCAAGAAAGTGATTCTCACCACCACCATCATTAGACTATCGAATCGAACCGAAAAGGGGAGAAACACGTGGACCCAGCTTGGGATGAATTCATTATCACCGGAGAACCATTTATACTTGCCGGACAAATAGCCATATTAGTCACAACCATAGGCATCATCTTTATATTGACATACTTTAAAAAATGGAAATGGCTTTGGAATGAATGGATTACAACCCCCGATCATCGTAAAATCGGGATTATGTATATCATCGCTTCCTTATTAATGATGATTCGTGCCGGCGTAGACGCGATGATGATGCGGACACAACTGGCTGCTCCTAACATGCCTTTCCTGGGAGAGGCCCAGCATTATAACGAGATTTTTACAACGCATGGAACGATTATGATTATTTTTGTGGCGACTCCATTTTTAATCGGTCTTATGAATGTGGCCGTTCCATTGCAAATTGGGGCTCGTGATGTCGCTTTTCCTTTTGTAAATAACTTGAGCTTTTGGACGTTTTTTTGGGGAGCGATGTTGTTCAACATTTCATTTGTCATTGGCGGTGCGCCGGATGCCGGTTGGTCGGCCTATATGCCACTGGCTTCCAATGATCTCAGTATGGGGCCGGGGCAAAATTTTTACTTACTCGGTCTGCAAATTTCCGGTATCGGTACACTGGCGACCGGGATTAACTTAGTGACCACGATTATTAAAATGCGGGCAAAAGGCATGACGCTCATGCGGATGCCGATGTTTACGTGGACGACGTTGATCACTTCGCTGATCATCATCGGGTCGTTTCCGATATTAACCGTCGCCTTGGCGATGCAGACATTTGATCGCTTATGGGATGCGGCATTTTTCACGTTGCAGGATGGCGGTATGCCGATGATGTGGGTCAATCTGTTTTGGCTGTGGGGGCATCCGGAAGTCTATATCGTTATCTTGCCGGCATTTGGCATCTTTTCGGAGATTATTACCACCTTTGCGCGCAAGCGCTTGTTCGGATATACATCCATGGTGTTTGCGATCGCCGCGATCTCAGGCCTTAGTTTTCTCGTCTGGGTCCATCACTTTTTCACCATGGGAGCTGGACCAATGGTGAACTCCTTTTTTTCCATCTCAACCATGGCGATCGCGGTGCCTACGGGTGTTAAAATATTCAACTGGCTGGCGACCTTACATCGAGGGCGGATACGTTTTAATGTCCCGATGGTGTGGGCATTAGGGTTTATCCCGAATTTTACCATCGGCGGCGTGACCGGAGTCATGCTGGCAATGGCTGCCGCGGATTATCAATACCATAATACGTACTTTCTCGTCTCCCACTTTCACTACGTCCTTATCGCGGGCACGATATTTGGTTGTTTTGCCGGAACGATCTATTGGTGGCCGAAAATGTTCGGGGTAAAATTAAATGAGCGACTCGGACACTGGGTGTTTTGGCTTTTTATGATCGGGTTTAACGTCACCTTTTTCCCGCAATACTTTCTGGGTCTAGACGGGATGCCGCGGCGAATTTACACATATTTTCCCGAAGATGGCTGGTTTAGTTTAAACTTTTTATCAACCGTTGGTGCTTACATGATGGGGTTCGCTTTCGTGCTTCTCGTTTATAACATGTATTACAGTTATCGCTATGAAAAAAGAGAGACGAGCGGGGACGCCTGGGGCGGGCGCACCCTGGAATGGGCCACGTCTTCGGCGATCCCTCCCCATTACAACTTTGCCCAAATTCCTGAGGTGAAGGATCAGGATGCTTTTTGGCAAATGAAACAGGAAGGGGTCGACCCGAATGGCGTCGAGGAATATCAGGATGTTCACATGCCCAATCATTCCGGAAATCCGTTTGTCATGTGTGTATTCATGTTCATCGGCGGGTTTGGTCTCGTCTTCCATTGGTGGACTATCGGAATCATCGGCGCCCTTGGCATTTTTGCCTGTATGATTCAGCGTTCATTTTCACGGGATGACGGGCACATCGTTTCAGCCGAGGAAGTCAGGAAAGAAGAAGCGGAAATCAGGGAGGGACAAGCCAATGAGAATGGATAATAAAATTGATCCTAAAGAACTTGAAGACTTCCCTGATGAAGAAAGGCCTTTGGAGTATCAAACGGAGACGGGCAGTTTGAACATTTTCGGTTTCTGGATGTTCCTGGGCGCAGAGATCGTGCTCTTCTCCGCATTGTTCGGTACGTATTTTGTACTCATATTTCGGACGGACTCGAGCGTTCTTCCCACAGAGCTTTTTGATATGGGTCTAGTGTTGGCGATGACTTTCACCCTGCTCACGAGCAGTTTTACAAGCGGGCTCGCGATTAATGAGATGCGACTCGGCAATGCGAGGCGCATGATGATTTGGATCGGGATTACGCTAGTGCTGGGACTAGGTTTTTTGGGAATGGAAATTTATGAGTTTGTGGAGTTTGCAAGCGAAGGCGCAACATTGGCAACGAGCGCTTTTTGGTCGGCCTTTTTCCTTCTTCTCGGCACCCATGGCGTACACGTGGCTATGGGAGTAGCCTGGTTCATCATTATTCTGATTCAAATTAAAATGAGAGGCTTAAACCCGGTGACGGCGAATAAAACGTTTATCGCCAGTCTGTATTGGCACTTTCTCGATGTTATCTGGATTTTCATCTTTACGGGTGTATACTTGTTAAGGTTGGTGATCGCATGAGTAACGGAACAGCCGCCACAAAAAAAGGGCATTTTCCGTGGAAACATGTCGTTGGTTTCATCAGTTCCATCGTACTGACGTTAGTCGCCTTGTGGATTGCATTTTATTCAGCGTTCAGTGTCCGGACGATCATCGTTCTGATCTTTTCGCTTGCCTTTATTCAAGCGGCCCTGCAGCTGTTGATGTTTATGCATATGGCCGAAAGCAGCAATGGCAGGATTCAAGTGGGACATATTCTTTTTTCCGCTTTTGTCGCCATCGTCGTTGCTCTCGGCTCTTATTGGGTGATGGAATTCGGCATCCACCTCGAGCATCATATGTGAAACCGGAAGCCGAAGAGACGTTTATCTACTCACATCTACTCGTACAGTTCCAGTCTTCTCCTTCAATTTGAATGGTTGCATGCGGGATGTTGAATTCATTTTTCAGCAAGTTTGTGGACGTTTGTAAAAGCTCATCCCGATTGGCTTCCCGATCGACGACGAGGTGGCCGCTGAAGGCCGGGAAATCCGATGTGATCGACCATACGTGTACGTCATGAATCGCGTGGACATTTGGGAGTGCCAGCAATTGTTCTTCAATTCGGGCCAGCGATATACCGGATGGTTTTCCTTCCATAAGGACATGGATGGACTTCTTCGCAATACGAATTCCGGTAACGAGGATGAGCAGCGCCACAATCATGCTTACAATCGGGTCCGCGTACGTCCAATTGAAAAATATGACGAGCAGCGCGGAGATGATGACCCCGATCGTACTGAGGATATCGCCGAGGACGTGAAAAAATGCCCCTTGCAAGTTCAAGTTCCCTTTCACATCCCCGCCGCGCATGAAAATCCAGGCGATCAGCACGTTGATGACGATCGCGAAACTCGCGACCATAAGCACCCCTCCACCCGCGACTTCCGGAGGGGAGAAGAAACGCTCAATGGCGTGCCAAATGATGAATGCGGAGATGCCGATTAAAATGACACCATTCACAAGCGCCGCGAGAATTTCGAAACGCTTGTAGCCGAACGTTTTACTTTTGCTCGCGGCCCGTTCTCCGATTTTGAATGCCAAAAGGGCAAGACCGATGGAAAAGAAATCACTTAACATATGCGTCGCATCGGCTAAGAGCGCAAGACTGTTTGTCATAATCCCGCCGATGACTTCCGCGATCACAAGTAATGAAATGAGCGCCAGCGCGGCCATCAATACTTTTTTATTGTTTGTATGATGATGGTGATGATGGTCGTGTGACATGATTTTCTCTCTCCTATTCATGCAGGGCGTGATTAATGGTTTGTTCCAACACTTCGAGGACGTGTTCATCCTCCGGGGAATAATAAATGGACGTACCTTCTCTTCTGGATTTTACAAGCCGCAAGTTCTTTAAAAACCGCAGCTGGTGGGAAACGGTCGACTGACCGAGTGACAACTGTTCAACGATCGTACCGACCGAGCATTCTCCCTCGGAAAGCAAATGCAATATCCGGATACGCGTCGGGTCCGATAAGGCTTTAAACATCTGGGACACGAGAAAAACGGTCTCTTCATCAAGCTGTTTCATAAAACACATCCTATTATATGATTATATGCTCATATAATACCATCGAAAAGGTTATATGTAAAGGCCATTCATTTAACCAGTATGGGATCATCATCCGTCGCGGCCTGTAGCGCTTGTCGTTTGGGGTATGAAAACGCCCAAATCATCCCTCGCGGCTCGATCCGCCAGTCGTTTGGGGTATGAAATAGGTTAAATCATCCGTCGCGGCCTGTAGCGCTTGTCGTTTGGGGTATGAAAACACCCAAATCATCCCTCGCGACTCAATCCGCCAGTCGCTTGGGGTATGAAATAGGTTAAATCATCCGTCGCGGCCTGTAGCGCTTGTCGTTTGGGGTATGAAAACACCCAAAACATCCCTCGCGGCTCGATCCGCCAGTCGCTTGGGGTATGAAATAGGTTAAATCATCCCTCGCGGCTCAATCCGCCAGTCGTTTGGGGTATGAAATCGAGCGAATACATAAAAAAACCGAAGTGAATCGTTTCACTCCGGATCGGGCTTATAATCAGCGTATCGCTTCCACCACTTGGGCTTTACATATAAAATAATCGCGGCCACGTGGGCAAGAAGCACGTTAAACGAAAACAATACCATGAAAAACGTATGCGCGGCAGGCGTTAACATGCCGGCGACATAATACCCGGACATGATCCACATCACGAGCAACAACGGTAAGCTGGCGATGGCTAACCGGCGTTTTTCTTTCCAAAGGAACAGTGGGGTGGCGCTGGCAATAAATAAATATAAAAAGAAGATTCCCAAGTGAACCATCTCCTTTGCTCGCAGATAAGTATAGCTTTCTTATCATGCATAAGTGCAACCAAGGCTTTAATCATCCGGCCTCTGGCCTCTGAAATCTGACTTCTGTCATGTCACACATTGATCACATTTATTGTACCAAATTTACATCACTTTGACACCCACAGCTTGTTTATTTTACGGTCCGAAACGGGAAATCACCCTACAGAAAATGATCCAAAAAAAAATTAAACAAAACACTTGAAAGTCAAAGAAAGTCAAACTATAATGGAAATATAGCTGAAGGTTAAATATAGTCAAAGTCAAAAGAAAAGCAAATATACGAGACAACAGAACAAGGAGGATGAATGTTTAATGATGAAATGTGATCATTGTCAAGAAAACGATGCACGTATTCAAATGAGAATCAATTTAAACGGAAACCAACGACAATTGCACCTGTGCGAGTCTTGCTATCGAGATATGCGCAGACATTTGCGTCAGCCTTCCGGACAAAGCGGAAACCCGCAGTTTGATCAAATGATGAACGCAATGGGCGGCCAGCAACAAGACCAAGGGCAATCATTTGCGAATGCCCAGACGCAACAAGGCGCCGGTCAGGGTGGCGGCTTACTCGATGAACTCGGAAAAAACCTCTCCCACAGCGCCAATAACGGAGAAATCGATCCGATTATCGGCCGTGACCAGGAAGTTGAACGGGTCATTGAAACCCTGAATCGCCGCAACAAAAATAACCCGGTATTGATCGGTGAGGCCGGTGTCGGCAAAACCGCGATTGCTGAAGGTTTGGCCCTTCGCATTAATCAAAATCAAGTACCGAACAAACTCCGAAACAAGCAAATTTACTTGCTTGATGTTTCCTCACTCGTCGCCAATACGGGCGTTCGCGGACAATTCGAAGAACGAATGAAGCAATTGATCTCGGAGCTGCAGCAACGCGACGATGTCATCGTATTCGTCGACGAGGTCCATCAAATCGTGGGTGCCGGCTCGGCGGAAGGTTCAGCAGACGCCGGAAACATCCTGAAACCCGCGCTTGCCCGCGGTGAAGTCCAACTCATCGGCGCGACTACGTTGGCGGAATATCGCAAAATCGAAAAAGACGGCGCCCTTGAACGTCGCTTTCAGCCTGTCATGGTGGATGAGCCTTCCCTTGAGGACGCGCAGAAAATCCTCGAAGGCCTTCAGCCCAACTATGAACAGTATCACGAAGTGACGTACACGCCAGAAGCGATCGCGGCTTGTGTCAATCTCTCTGACCGCTATGTCCAGGATCGATTCCTACCTGACAAAGCCATCGACTTGATGGATGAAGCCGGTTCGAAAGTGAACTTGCTCGTCAGCGATCTGGATGACGACGAGATTTACAAGCGCCTTGAAGAAATCAAGATTGAAAAAGATGACGCAGCAAATCGCGAAGATTACGAAACGGCCGCCAAGCTTCGCACCGAGGAATTACAACTGCAGGAAAAACAACAACAGGCGAAATCCGAAAATGAACATGAGTCCGTCGTTGACGTGACTCGAATCCAAAGCCTCGTTGAAGCGAAAACCGGCATCCCGGTTCGTCGTCTCCAGGAAGATGAACAGAAAAAAATGCGCGACTTGCCGGAGCGTTTGAACAGCCAGGTCATTGGCCAGGAAAAGGCGGTCGAAAAGGTCTCAAAATCAATTCGCCGCAATCGTGCAGGTCTCCGTCGCGGCACACGACCGATCGGTTCCTTCATGTTCATCGGCCCAACCGGTGTCGGCAAAACGGAACTCTCCAAATCACTGGCAGAAGAAATGTTCGGTGATCGGAACGCGATGATTCGCCTGGACATGAGTGAGTATATGGAAAAACACTCCGTCTCGAAACTCATCGGTTCACCGCCCGGATATGTCGGACACGATGAAGCCGGACAGTTGACCGAACGTGTCCGCCGCAAGCCATACAGCATTATTTTGCTGGACGAAATTGAGAAAGCACACCCCGATGTGCAGCATATGTTCCTACAGATCATGGAAGACGGACATCTCACCGACAGCCAGGGCCGTAAGGTAAGCTTCAAGGACACCGTCCTGATCATGACTTCCAACGCGGGAAGCGACATGAAAAAGATCACCGTAGGCTTTGGCGCGGATCAGGAAGAAGAGAACGCCATGGAAGGGTTGACCGATTACTTCAAACCGGAATTTCTCAATCGTTTCGATGCCATCGTCCGCTTCAATGAACTTTCACGCGACCATCTATTAACCATCGTAGACCTTATGCTCGACGATCTTAAAGATTCCGCAGAAGAGCAAGAAGTCACGATTGAAGTGACCAAAGACGCCAAACAAAAAATGGCAGAGCTCGGTTATGACCCGACCTTCGGGGCACGCCCACTCCGCCGTGTCATCGAGGAATACGTCGAAGACGGCATCGCCGATGAAATGCTCGCACACGATGAAGTTAAAAATGTCGTCGTCAATATACGCGACAGTCAGTTAAACGTTGCCGCAAAATAAGGAAATGATGAGGTAGCCTCTTAGCCGGGGCTATCTTTTTTTTGGCAGATAAGATGTGGAAGCGCGTTAAATTTGTAGATAATCGTCGATTAATAGGTAAATTCACTGATATTTTACTTTGAAAGTGTTCCTTCTGGACAATGATGTCTATAACGATAAATATACTCGAATAACTACTACAAGCTCCTTTTGACTAAAAGTATCAAGTTTTGCTTTAATTAATGGGACGTCATAGATATAACGGAGGGCATTGTATATGAAAAGATTTAAAATCAGGTTGATTAGCGGACTGATGGTTATTTTATCTCTAGGTCTTGCTGCCTGCGGAGCAGAGGATGACGAAACGATTGTCTTTGCCGAACCTGAATGGGAAAGTATATGGTTTCATAATTCTGTTGCACAAATCATTGCCGAAGAAGGATACGGTTATGACACGGATACGCAGACAGGGAGTTCGCCTGCAACATTGCAAGGGTTAAGAGATGGCGATATTGATGTTTATATGGAAACATGGATTGAGAATATGAGAGAGCCTTATGAAGCTGGTTTGGATGCAGGCGAAATCGTTGAGCTCTCCACAAATTTCGATGATAATGATCAAGGCCTCTATGTCCCTACATATGTGATTGAAGGAGATGAGGGGGAAGGGATAGAGCCGATGGCGCCTGATCTAGAATCCGTGGGGGATCTGGAAGAATATTGGGAAGTATTTGAGGATCCTGATGAAGACGGAGTGGGACGTATTTATGGTTCTCCCCCCGGATATGAAGCTGAAACGATTGTAGATGCTATGTATGAAGAGGTCGGACTGAATGAAAACTATAATTTGTTCAGCCCCGGGTCGGAGGCTGCCCTTAACACTTCTTTAGTCACGGAATATGAAGATGGTGAACCGTGGGTCGGATATAATTGGGAGCCTACCTGGATCATTGGCTTGTTAGACATGACATTATTAGAAGAAGAAGACCCTGACGATCCTTTCTTCCCATCCCAGCCGGTAACGATCACTGCGAACTCATCATTTGCAGAAAATGATGATGAATTTGTTGCGTTTCTAGAACAATATGAGACAAGCAGTGATATTACCGGGGAAGCACTGCACTATATGGAAGAGAACGATGCGGATGAGCAGGAAGCTGCGGAATGGTTTTTAGAGGAGTACGAAGATCTTTGGACTGAGTGGGTGCCTGAAGATGTAGGCGAGGATGTACTGGCTTCTTTATAAGGACAGACGTTACGATCAATAGAATGGAGGAAACGGGAATGGTTATTATCAGGATTCCCGGGAAATGATGAATGAGTTTCCCGATATCAATTTAGATTTAGGTCAGTACATTAACGATTTTATCAACTGGTTAACCGATAATATGGGCTTTGTTTTTGATGGACTTGCTGATGCCATTATATGGAGTTTCCAAATGTTGTCTTCCGTCCTCTTGTGGCTTCCATGGTGGGTTATCATCGCGATTATATTTCTGTTGTCTTGGCGATTGATGCGTTTTTGGACGGGAGTGATTTTTGCAGTATTCATTTTTATGATCGGTGCTTTTGGTTATTGGGAACTTATGATGGACACGGTGTCGATTATTTTGGCTTCTGTACTCATTTCCCTAATTGTAGGCATTCCTATCGGCATTTTTATGGCTTACAAAGATGGATTTGAAAAGTTCATGAGACCGATTCTGGATGCGATGCAAACCATGCCTACCTTTGTTTATCTCATTCCGGCGATGATGCTTTTCGGATTGGGCGTTGTTCCGGGCATGTTTGCCACGATCATTTATGCGATTCCTCCGGTCATTCGTTTAACCAATTTAGCGATTCGCAACGTTTCCAAAGAAATGGTGGAAGCTGCTGATTCTTTCGGTTCATCTACGTCACAGATTTTGTTCAAGGTGCAATTACCGCAAGCTTTACCGACCATTATGACCGGCATTAATCAAACGACGATGATGGCGCTGGCGATGGTCGTCGTTGCTTCCATGGTTGGTGCACAAGGCCTGGGACTGGAAGTCCTCTCTGCATTGCAACAAATTGATGTCGCTACAGGGTTTGAAGCCGGGATCAGTATCGTTTTTCTGGCCATTATTCTGGATCGCTTATCTCAAAGTGTGGCCGAAAAGTACAAATACAGTGATTGATCAAATTGTGAAAGTAGGAATGGAAGATGTCCACAAAGATCAAAGTTGAACATTTAACCAAAATTTTTGGTCGGGATCCGCAAAAGGCTCTCGACCTAGTGGAAAAAGGGGAATTCAAGGACGCCATATTGGAACAAACGGGACATACCGTCGGTGTATATGACGTCTCCTTTGACGTATCCGAAAGTGAATTTTTCGTTATCATGGGTTTGTCCGGAAGTGGAAAATCCACCTTGATCCGCTGTTTAAATATGTTGAATAGACCGACCGCGGGAAAAGTGATTGTGAACGGGGAAGATATTGTTCCCTACTCGAGAAAAACGTTAAGTGAATTTAGGCAAAACAATATGGCCATGGTTTTTCAACACTTTGGCTTGTTCACCCATCGATCGATTTTAACCAATGTCGTCTATGGTTTGGAAGTCAAAGGTGTTGATCAAGAGGAAAGAGAAGAAACGGCCAGAAGAGTATTAAAAACCGTAGGGCTTGAAGGTTGGGAAAATAAAAGACCCGGTGAACTGAGTGGCGGTATGCAGCAAAGAGTGGGCCTGGCGAGGGCTTTAGCGACAGACCCGGATATTCTGCTGATGGATGAGCCTTTCAGTGCATTGGATCCATTGATTCGACGGGAGATGCAGCTGGAATTGCTGGACATTCAGGCCAAACTTAAAAAGACGATTATTTTTATTACACACGATGTCAACGAGGCTTTTCAACTCGGAGACCGGGTTGCTGTCATGAAGAATGGCGTTATGGAACAGATCGGGACACCTGAAGAACTTCTGGCAGCACCGAAAAGCGACTACATTAAAGAATTTGTCAAAGACACAGATAAATCCAAAGTGTTGCAAGCGAAAAATGTCATGTTTAAACCATCCGCCATCGTTCCCCTCGGCGGTGGGGCTAAACTGGCCATTGAAGAAATGCGAAAACACGGGATTTCCAGTGTATTTGTGATCGGACAGAACAAGAAACTGGAAGGGCTAGTCACCATTGATGATGCTTTAAAAGCCAACAAGGAAAACCAACCGCTTAAAAATATTATGATATCCGATTTTCCTACAACCGACCCTGAAACTTATATTGAAGCACTCATTCCAATCGCCACCGAAGCAAAGTATCCCCTTGCGGTTGTCGATGATGAAAAACAGTTAATGGGGATCATTTCCCGCGTATCGGTTATGTCTGCCTTAGCGTGACAAATAGGCGATAAAAGAAATGGCAAAAAGGCAGTGATCACATGCTTTTTACTTTTTCTGCATTTTTAGGGGGGCTGCTCAATCTTCTGCTCATGTGGAGACGCCCGGCTCAGGCGATCGGACCTCTCATGGGCATTGTCTCCATGCTCAAGTTTCAGCGGCACACGACAGGGACGGCGGGTTGAGACATTCGGATGGTAGAACAGGGAATTGTTAGGCGCTTACAGTCAAATTATAAGTGGACATTCCAAACGTTTGTGCCTCAAGATGGAAAATAAACGTTTTTGGGTTATGTGGGAGAGAACAGCCCTAGATCAACTGGGTAAACTTTTCAATATTGACCATGCTAAAGTTTACTATCGTTCCAAGTTCCTTTTAAGCCTCTATGAATATCGACATACTGAAAATTGCTTTGTACATATCAGTTATCAAAAAGATTAATATTAGACAGATCCAGTTATTCTATCAAGACGCTTAGTCAGCATTTTGGTATCAAGTTGAAGAGGCATCACAATGCTCTTGATGATACTAAAGCTTGTGCAGAGTTATTCATAAGATTATGCAGTGATTTTGAATTAAACGATGAGAATTCAATATATTCAAAAACGGATATTCGAGTTGGCGGCTGAAAATTGGTCAGCTATTGAAGTAGAGCATTCATTTGGACAAAAGTAGGGGCTGATCAAGTAAAATTGTCCGAATGGAAGGCTCATTCGGACACAACCTGGATTCGATCGACAAAAAATGTACGAAAGAGGCGGTTATACGGACAAATAGCATGGGCAAGGGGTAAAAATTGTCCGTAAAAAGCGTCCATACACGAGGCCACTCTTGTTTCGATGTTAGCCTGGTGTGATCGGGTAATTTAACCACCCTGCACTAGGCTTGGAAAAAGAACAAACTCTTGACGATCGCTTGACTTCAATGTTTTTCATCAGCGGTGAAGCGTCGGTGCAGCACGCCTGTCACCTAGGTTGACGACGAACGTCCGGTGAAAGTGGGGACTGCTCCACATAAACATTGTGCCAGAGCATAAACGTGAGCACCGTCCATAATTTTCGACTATAATCCCTTTTTCCCTTGCGGTGCTCTTCTAACATTTTGAAAACGACTGATTTACGAATATGAAGATCGGTGGGACTCTGCTGAATGAGGTTATAAGCCCAGTCATAGAGTTCATCTTTAAGCCAATGGCGAATGGGAACCGGAAATCCCAGCTTTTTTCGATGCAGGACAGTCTCCGGCACAATGGTTTCCATCACTTTTCGGAGAGCGTATTTGGTCGTGCCATCGCCGATTTTGTCTGCGGTGGAAAGCTGAGAAGCCACTTTAAAAACCTCCTGGTCGAGAAATGGCACTCTTAATTCAAGGGAATGGGCCATCGTCATTTTGTCCGCTTTCACTAATATATCTCCGCGTAACCATGTAAGCAGGTCGATATACTGCATTTTTGTGACACTGTCTCCATATTGAATCTTCTTGAAAAGAGGGCGCGTAATGTTTTCATAGGGAAAACGAGGGTCATAATGGGTCAATAGCTCACGCTTTTCACTTTCGCTGAAGATTTTGGCGTTTCCCACGTATCTCTGTTCCAACGGGGTGGAACCCCGGAGTAAATAATTTTTACCTTTAAGCTGTCCGGGTATTTTCTCGGCAGCTTTTCGCAATGCTTTATTGCCCGGGGAAGATAAAAGGGAAAACCATTTGAGGGCCAGCGGCTCTCGATAAATGTGGTAGCCGCCGAACAATTCATCTGCTCCTTCACCGGAAAGCACGACTTTCAAATGCTTGCTTGCTTCTTTTGCCACAAAATAAAGCGGGATCGCGCTTGGGTCAGCCATAGCATCATCCATATGCCAAATGATGTTCGGCAAGGCGCTCACAAATTCATCGGGACCGATGATCTTTTGAATGTTTTCAACCCCGAATTTATCAGCTGTTTCCCCTGCAATATCGGTTTCATTGAATCCGTCGCGGTCAAAGCCGACCGAAAATGTTTTAAGGTTGGGATGAATGTCTTTGGCCAACGAGACAATGGCTGTTGAATCAATACCGCCTGATAAAAAAGCGCCTACAGGCACATCACTTCGCATGTGCATGTGAACGGAATCCTGTAAAATGTTCCTGATCTTTTCCACTGTATGATCAAGCGGGCGGTGCGTGGGGAAGAATCGCGGTTGCCAATATTGAACGATGCGAAGCGGCTCACCCGTTTCCTTGACCAGATAATGCCCGGGTTCCAGCCGTTTGATGTCGTTGGAGAAGGTCAGCGGGTCCGGCACATACTGAAACGTAAAATAGTGCTGCAATGCTTCCTGGTTGCTGCACTCGTCATTGTGGTCTTGAAGCAAGCTCTTTTTTTCGGAAGCAAAAGACATGCCCCGCTCATTATTCTGATAAAAAAAGGGCTTGATGCCGAACGAATCCCTCGCCGCAAACAATCGTTGACGTTGTTTATCCCAGATCACAAAAGCAAACATCCCACGCAAATGCTTTAGCATTTCTGCTCCCAGCTCACAGTATAGGGCGAGGATGACTTCTGTATCAGAGGATGTTTGAAATGTATACCCTTGTTCTTTTAACCTTTCCTTTAGCTCAATGTAGTTGTATATTTCACCGTTAAAGGCAATCCAGTACCGTTCACCATCATAGGCTAACGGTTGCTGGCCTCCGTGAACGTCAATAATGCTCAATCTTCTAAACCCTATCCTAATATAGTCGTCCGCGTAATAACCGTCATCATCAGGACCTCGATGTGTGAGTAATGATGTTGCGTTATAAAGATGTTCGACATCAGCCATATTTGGTTTACGAAAATGATAAAGATATCCGAAAAAGCCACACATCAGTCTCTCTCCCTTATTGCTTTACAAATCCCGACACAAATGTCCTTCTGTTACTGTATGAGTGCTTTGTTTTAATCGTACAAAATAAAGAGCCCAAATTTATGGGCTGTAACGATTTTTTATAGGCGATCTCGTGAACATATCGGCGACCTCCGGAATATATCAGCGACTTCGCGAATATATCAGCGACCGCGTAAAAAACCCTTGGCGACCGCCGGCCACCAAGGGTTCGTTTTATGCTAGCTATTCGACTTCACCGTCCGTGATTGCTCCTTTTGATGCGGATGACACGAGACGGGCATATTTGGCAAGTACGCCGGTTTTAAAACGAAGCTCGGGCGTCTTCCAATCTTTGGCGCGCGCTTCCATGCGCGCTTCGTCCACGTCGACGTTCAGCACTTGTTCGTCGCTGTCGATCGTGATCGTGTCCCCTTCCTGCAGATAGGCGAGCGGGCCGCCTGCCTGTGCTTCCGGGGCGACATGACCGATGACGAAACCGTGGGAGCCGCCGGAGAAACGGCCGTCGGTGAGCAGGGCGACATCGCCGCCAAGGCCTTTGCCGACGAGCATCGCTGTCACCGAGAGCATTTCCGGCATGCCCGGGCCGCCTTTCGGACCGACGTAGCGGATGACGAGTACGTCGCCTTTTTTAATTTCGTCGTTCGTGATCGCCTTTGTGGCACTCTCCTCACTATCGAAAACCCGGGCCGGGCCGCTGAACCGGCTCACATCCTGGCCGGACATTTTTGCGACGGCGCCTTCGGGGGCGAGATTTCCCCGCAAAACGACGAGCGGACCGTTTTTCTTTTTCGGATTTGAAAACGGGAGAATCACGTCTTGGCCTTCATGCAGCGATTCCGCTTCGGCAAGATTTTCCCTGAGCGTTTTGCCGGTAACGGTTAATGTATCCCCGTGGAGAAGATCTTCTTCAAGGAGCAGCTTCATGACCGCGGGGACGCCGCCGACGTTGTTCAAATCCTGCATCACATACTTGCCGCTCGGCTTTAAATCCGCCAGATGCGGGACGCGCGCACGAATGTTTTCAAAGTCCTCCAGGGATAAATCCACGTCCACCGCGTGCGCCATCGCGGTAAGGTGCAAGAACGCATTCGTCGAGCCGCCGAGGGCCATGACGACGGTGATCGCGTTTTCGAAGGCTTCTTTTGTCATGATGTCGCGCGGATAGATGTCTTTTTTCAATAATTCATTGACCATTTCGCCGGCACGTTCGCATTCTTCTTCCTTTGCGCCCGCAATCGCGGGTGTCGAAGAGGATCCCGGCAGGCTCATGCCCATGGCTTCGACGGCGGCGGCCATCGTGTTGGCCGTGTACATGCCGCCGCATGCGCCTGCGCCAGGGCAGGCATTGCACTCGACGTTGTGCAGTTCCTTGTCATCGATGTCGCCGACCTGGTGCTTGCCGACGGCTTCAAAGGTGGAAACGATGTCGATATCTTTGCCCCGAAGCTTGCCGGGTTGAATGGTGCCCCCGTAAACATAAACAGAAGGCACATTGAGACGCCCGATAGCCATTAAACAGCCCGGTGTATTTTTGTCACAGCTGCCGATGGCCACAAGCCCGTCCAGCCGTTCCGCCTGCGTGACGGTTTCAATCGAATCGGCGATCACTTCCCGGCTCGGGAGCGAGTAAAACATACCCTCGTGACCCATGGCTACGGCGTCAGACACCGTAATCGTGTTAAACATAAGCGGTGCACTGTCGTTTTTTTCCGCTCCGTTTTTCGCGCTTACCGCCAGTTTGTCCAGATGCATGTTGCAGGGGGTAACTTCACTCCAGGCACTCGCGACGCCGACCATCGGCTTTTTAAAATCTTCATCTTCAAAGCCGACGGCGCGCAGCATTGCCCGGTTCGGCGCCCGATTGGGGCTTTCGCTAATGACGTGTGAACGAATGCGTAAATCTTTTTCTTCTTTTGACATGAGAACCCATCCCTTCGGTTATGTAAAAGTTCTTTTTAATAGAATAGCATAATTTGTACGAAAACGATATTGACAGAAAAATATTTTTGTATACAATTATAAATATATACGGAAGTGTGGTGGTGCGCTTCATTAGTAAAAAGGAGAATGGTCCTGTGAACGACAAGCGAATGTCAGCGGCTGATTTGGCTTATGAACAATTGAAAGCAGGCATGATTGAGTGGACGTATCCGCCGTCATCCTCGCTACGGGAAGAACAGCTTTCCAAAGATTTGGAGATTAGTCGTACCCCGCTGCGGCAGGCCCTTTATCGCCTGGAGCTGGAAGGGTTCGTCGTCAAGCAGCCGAATGGGCGGATGATGGTCGCGCCGATCACGCTGCAGGAGGCAAGAGAAGTTTTTCAGGTGCGGGAGTTGCTGGAAAGTCTCGTCGCGCGGGAAGCAGCGGAAAATATGACCGAGGAACATCTTTATCGGCTTGAAGATGTCGTCGAACTCATGCGCCGAGCGGTGAACACGAATCGCAGCGATGAAATCGTGAAGCACGGGGAACATTTTCACCACATTTTACACTCGTTGAGCACCAATGACACGAACAAACGCTTTCTGCAGCAACTGCAGAACAAAATCGACCGTTACCGCCGCATCAGCGGATACAAAAATCCCGGCTATTCGTTGCAAACGCCGCTCGATGAGCATGAAGGCATTTTACAGCTTTTAAAAGCGGGCAAAACGGGTAAAGAAGTAGAAGAAGCGATGCGCGCGCACATTAGGCGCAGCCTCGTAAGCATCGAAGAAACGATCGAGCAATATGAGCGCAAGGGTCTTAAAAATTAAAGGAAAGAGGTGCTTAGCATGGGAGAGCAGCAAGTAAAAGCCGGTCTTGACGGCGTCATCGCCACGGACACAGACATTTCCTATCTCGATGTGGAAAATGAAGAAATTGTCCTCAAAGGCTATGACCTTATCGAGCTGGCCGAAAAGAAAAACTATTTGGATCTCGTTCATCTTTTATTTGAGGGGAATTTACCGGATCAAAACGGACGTCTGTCTATGGAGAGCGCTTTAAAAGATGAATATACGCTTCCCGACAATTTTTTTCAGTTATTTTCCATGCTGCCGAAAGAAACGCATGCGATGGATGCGATGCGGACAGGGATTTCGGCGTTGGCCGGTTATGACGGGCAAATCGATGACCGCTCAACGGAAGCGAACAGGGATAAGGCCTTGAAAATATTGGCAAAAATGCCGAACATTGTTGCCAACAGCTACCATACGTTGCAAGGGGAAGCGCCTGTGCCGGCCAACACGGACTTACCTTACAGCTCGAACTTCCTTTATATGATTACGGGCAAAGAACCGACCAATTTGGAAGCGGAAACATTTGACCAATCGCTGATGGTCTACAGTGAACATGAGATGCCGAACTCGACCTTCGCGGCCCGGGTCATCGCTTCCACGAATGCGGATATTTATGGCGCCATGACCGGAGCCGTGTCGTCCCTGAAAGGCAATTTGCATGGCGGCGCCAACGAAGCGGTCATGCACATGTTGCTGGAAGCGGAGACGGTGGACGGCATGTCGAAACTTTTGCATGAAAAGCTGCGCAACAAAGAGCGCGTCATGGGTTTCGGCCATCGGGTGTACATGAAGAAGATGGACCCGCGCGCGCTGCTCATGAAAAAAGCGCTTCATAAATTGGCGGTTGAACAGGGCCGCGTGGATCTTTATGACATGTGCGTGCGCGGCGAAGAGGTTATCCGTGACGAAAAAGGCTTGTATCCGAACCTCGATTATTATGCCGCGCCGGTCTATTATCTCTTGAATATCCCGATTCCGCTTTACACGCCGATTTTCTTCGCCGCGCGTGTCGTCGGGTTGGGGGCGCATGTCATTGAGCAGCACGACAATAATCGACTGTATCGGCCGCGGGTGCATTATACCGGGCCGCGCGGGTTGCAGCCTTAGGGAGCGAAGAGGTGGATGGAAAAATATGGGGGTGACACCTCGGGCGAATGGCTGATGATGCTGGAAGGTGTCACTAGGTCGAGGTGACACCTCAAAGCGCGTGAGGTCTCGACCGAAAGGTGCCACCAGACCGAAGTGACACCCCAAAACGTGCGACCCGCCTACTGAGAGGTATCACATCCGTTTAATGGAAAGGATAAACGAGAGGAGATGCCAAACATGACCACAACAAAAGCAAATGAAAAACCGAGCACCGATGACGTGTTACTGGACATCGCGGACTACGCGGTTAACGGGGAAATCAAAAGCGAAGAAGCCATGAAAACAGCCAGATACGTCTTGCTTGATACGATCGGCTGCGGACTATTGGCGCTTCGCTACCCGGAGTGCACGAAGCACCTGGGACCGATCGTGCAAGGAACGACCGTGCCAAATGGAACGCGCGTCCCCGGCACCCAATTTGAGCTCGATCCGGTGCAAGGCGCGTTTAATATCGGCACGATGATTCGCTGGCTCGATTACAACGATACGTGGCTGGCGGCCGAATGGGGCCATCCGTCGGACAATCTGGGCGGCATATTGGCGACGGCCGATTATGTGAGCCGCACGCGTTTGGCGAATGGCGAAGAGCCGCTCACGATGGATGACGTCTTGGTCGCGATGGTCAAAGCCCACGAAATACAAGGGGTACTGGCTCTGGAAAATAGCCTGAACCGTCAGGGACTCGATCACGTGCTGTTCGTAAAAGTGGCTTCAACCGCCGTGGTGACGGCCATGCTCGGCGGCAATGAAGAACAGGTCGCCAACGCATTGTCACAGGCATGGATCGACAATTCCAGTCTGCGCACGTATCGCCAGGCCCCGAATGCCGGTTCGCGGAAGTCGTGGGCAGCCGGTGATGCGACGAGCCGGGCGGTCCGCCTCGCCATGATGACGATGAAAGGGGAAATGGGCTACGCGAGCGCCCTCACCGCACCGAACTGGGGCTTCCAGGATGTGCTGTTCGGCGGTGAAGAGATCAACCTCGCCCGTCCTCTCGGTTCTTACGTGATGGAAAATGTACTTTTCAAAGTGTCTTATCCGGCGGAATTCCACGCGCAAACAGCGGCGGAAGCGGCGATCCAACTGCATGACGAAGTGGCCTGGCGCCTGGATGACATCGCTGAAGTCAAGATCACGACTCATGAATCCGCCATCCGCATCATCGATAAAACCGGTCCGCTGCATAACCCGGCCGATCGCGATCACTCGTTACAGTACATTACGGCTATCGGTCTGATCTACGGTGAATTAACAGCCGACCACTATGAAGACGATGTAGCCGCGAATCCGGAGATCGATGAATTGCGCACGAAAATGTATACCGAAGAAAACAAGCAATACACCGCTGATTATCTCGATCCCGAGAAACGGTCGATTGCCAACGCTATTCAGGTGACGTTTAAAGACGGCTCAAAAACCGAAGAGGTAGCGATTGAATATCCCATCGGCCATCGCCGTCGTCGTGAGGAAAGCATCCCGCTGCTTGAAGAAAAATATTATGATACGCTGAAAACGAGATTTCCGGTCGGCCAGGCGGATAACCTTTTGGATTTATGTGTGAATGCCGAGCGCCTGCGGAAAACGACGGTGAATGATTTTATGGCCAAGTTTGTCATATAGGAGGTAGACTTAATGAGTTGGGTCGTATCAGGAGAATCCAGTCAACGCGAACACTATCAAGCCTTCCTTGATTTGATCAGCGATCAGGATAACATTTTGCAAATGCCCGGCGCGCATGACGGAATGTCCGCGCTCGTGGCCAAGGAAACCGGCTTTAAGGCGCTTTATTTGTCCGGAGGCGCCTATACCGCCAGCCGAGGACTGCCGGATGTCGGTCTCATTTACTCGAATGAGGTGGCAGAACGGGCTCGGGATCTCATACGCGTCACTGATCTGCCGGTGCTGGTAGACATTGATACAGGATTTGGCGGCGTGATCAACGTGGCGCGCACCGCGAAAGAGATGGTGGAAGCCGGTGTGGCGGCCGTGCAAATCGAAGACCAGTCCATGCCGAAAAAATGCGGGCATTTAAATGGAAAGCAGCTTGTCAGCGCCGAGGAAATGGCCGCGAAGATCCAGACGATCAAAGAAGTCGCACCGACACTCGCAGTCGTCGCGCGGACGGATGCGAAGGCTGTTGAGGGGCCCGAGGCCGCCCTTGAGCGGATACGGCAATACGTCACTGCCGGGGCAGATGCCATCTTTCCGGAAGCCTTGACGAGCGAAGACGACTTTCGCTATTTTGGCGGGCGCGTTGACGTGCCGTTGCTCGCCAATATGACCGAATTCGGGAAAACGCCATATTTCACGGCTGAGGAATTTTTTTCTTTTGGTTTTCAAATGGTTATATACCCAGTGAGCTCCATGCGTGTCGCGGCAAAAGCGTATGCGCAGGTTTTCCAGGAAATTCTGGAAAAAGGCACGCAGAAAGACCATTTGGAGCACATGCAATCACGGGCGGAACTATATGAAACGATTTCGTACTATGACCATGAAGCGCTCGATGAGCAAGTGGCCAAAACGATCCTCCCCGAAGAAGGTAAAGAACGGCGATAGCTAGAAGCGGCGTACTGGTGCGCCGCTTTGATTTTTGTTAAGATAGGCTCCGGAAAGCATCATGTTCGGAGGGACCCGTTATGAGCAACACGAAGGATTATAGAGTATTACTTTATTATAAATATATCGATATGCCGGATTACGAAGAATATGCGGAAGAACATTTACAATTCTGTAAGGATATGGGTTTGCGGGGGAGAATTATCGTCGCCCCTGAAGGCCTGAACGGTACGGTGTCGGGAACGGTCGAACAAACTGATGCCTATATGGAGTATGTGAAATCCGATCCGCGCTTTGCCGATATGACGTTTAAGATCGATGAAACGGACGGCCATGCCTTTAAAAAAATGTTCGTCCGCGCAAAGGAAGAAATTGTCACGTGGCGTCTGCAGGAAGATGTAAACCCGAATGAAAGCGGCGGAACGCCTTTAACGCCCGAGGCATTTCACGCGGCGCTTCAGGAAGAGGAGACGGTCGTTCTTGACGGCAGAAATGATTACGAATCCGACATCGGCCATTTTCGCGGCGCGATCAAACCTGACGTCAGCACCTCGCGTGAATTTCCCGATTGGATTGATGAAAATATCGATCGCTTGCAGGGAAAAAAAGTGCTTACCTATTGCACGGGCGGTATTCGCTGCGAAAAACTGACCGGACTTCTCAAGCAAAAAGGGCTTGAGGATGTGTATCAATTGCAGGGCGGAATCGTCAATTATAGTCAGGATGAAAATGTGCAAGGTCATCTCTTCGACGGTAAATGTTATGTTTTCGACGAGCGCATTTCCGTCAAGGCCAATCACACGGATGAAGATGTTGTCATTGCTCACTGCTATCATTGCGGAAAAACAGAGGATCGCTATATCAACTGTTCCAATCCTGAATGCAACCTGCAATATGTCTGCTGTCTGGATTGTGAAGAGGAGAAGCAGGCGGCCTGCTGTGAAGAATGCCGCGTCCATCCGCGCAACCGGTGGCCGGGCATTAGGGAAACGTATGCAGCGGTTGAGGCTAAAGGAGACTAGAAAATGGAAACATTGGAAGCCATACGCACGAGAAGAAGCAACGGCAAGGTTCACCCCGACCAGCCTGTGGACAGGGAACTGATCGAAACGATACTGGAAGCGGGCACATGGGCGCCTAACCACCACCATACGGAGCCGTGGATATTTTATGTGCAGCAAGGCGAAGGGCGCCGCCCGCTCGGCAAGACATTGCGTAAAATTGCCGCAGAAGAGATGGAAGGGGAAGGAGAGGCTTTTTCCGAAAAACAGGAAAAGAAACTGGAGAAAACAGAAGGGAAGCCTTTTCGCGCACCTGTCGTCATTACCATCGTCGCCGAACCGGTGGACAAGGATAAGGTGGTGGACATTGAAGAATATGCAGCCACCCATGCGGCCGCCCAAAATATGCTGTTAGCCGCTCATGCTCTTGGCCTTGGTGCCATATGGCGCAGCGGGCGGCCTACCTATCATGAAAAAATGCGCCGCTTATACAATGTTTCTGATCGCGGCGCAGTCGTCGGGTTTATTTACCTCGGTTGGCCGGCCTTGACGAAGAAAAAAGAATCCTGGCGAGAGCCCGTGGAAGATAAAACAACCTGGGTGTATGAGGATCGATCGTGATCCCTCGTAAGCAACCCCGGATGATGAAGCCCTAAAGGGCCCCCGCGGAGCGGTTAGGTCGTCAATTACGGTAGTTGAAGCCCTAATAGGATATCGCGATGGGAGTTAGGTCGCCCACCAGGTTAGATGAAGCCCTAACGAGATTCCCGCGGGGGCGTAAGGTCGTCAACCCCGGTAGATGAAAACCTAATGGGGTTCCCGCAAAGCCATTAGGTCGTCCAATGTGAAAACCGCTGCACAAGGTGCAGCGGTTTATTCATTAGGGGTTCCATAATGATGGCGGAGGGCAGCGATATAATCATCGGTTAATGGGGTGGATTCATCATAATCAGGCGCTTGTTCCACGATGTTCTTGTCAGAAAAGCGGGTGTAGGCCCTTTCTTCAACCGGCACGAATTCCCGGAACCATTCTACGGGCACGAGATACTTGTCTTTGGCGAGAAAGCCTGCGGTATCGACTTCCATAAAGAAGACTTGCCAGTTGTCGACGTCAAAAATGACATCGGAGACGGTGCCGACTTTATCCTCTGCCGCATAGACGGTATAACCCCGCAAATCTTTTGTGCTTTGCAAATAGTAATCTTCTTCGTTCACTTTTTTCTCCTGTTCACGTTCAACGGCTTTGCGGATAGCCTCCGGGCCAACGCCCGCTTCCGTGTTCTCACCTAACGTCGCTCCGGGTGTAAACGGTGATACAGGTCCCCCTCCTGTGAGCAGCGGCGGAGGTCCCGGGCCGTAATGCGGGGAGGCCCAGTAATAGTTAAGTCCATAGTGATCAAGAATCGAAGCTTCGTATGCCCGGGAAATAGGCTCGTGTTCACTAGGTTGAGGGCTATTTTTAACCTGGTCTTTTGTAGCTTGAATATCTAACGTCTGCTCGTGTATATCAAGGCGGTTAGTAAGGGCGGGGTTGAGCAGCACTTTACCACCCACGAACCAGGGGCGGGTATCTGCAACGATAAACCGGACTGTCCACTCCCCGGCCGAGTCGAAATAAACATCCGAGACGGTTCCAAAAGTCTCGTCCGTTGCCGAAAGGGAAAAAGACTGGAAATCATGAGTGCGGATAAGCATAGTAACATTCCTCCTTCATCGATCTCTTACCATATCATTTTCCGTTTTCGGCACTTTTGAAACTATGACCTCAGGGGAAACATTTGAAGCCATAGTAAGCAATGATCGGTGAAATTATGGCTTCACAAGATCCGAGTGGCGCCATAACAAACAGTGATAAGGTCGAGTTCGCTGATATATCGCCGGGAATGACGGCGTCCACCAATCCTCCGATCTCTACTAGAACAATCCAACCACTTTGCCGTCTTCATCGACATCAATGTGTTCGGCTGATGGAGTTTTGGGTAAGCCGGGCATCGTCATCATGGAACCGGTGAGGACGACGATGAAGCCGGCTCCGGCCGAGAGCGTAACGTCCCTGATCGGAAGCGTAAAATCACGGGGGCGACCGAGTTTATGCTGATCGCCGGAGAAGGAGTATTGGGTTTTGGCCATACAGACCGGGAGGTTTCCATAGCCTAACGCTTCCAGCTGCTCGATTTCTTTTTGAGCCCCTCGTGTGAGGTCAATGCCGTCTCCGCCATAAATGTTTTGGACGAGTTTTTCGATTTTCACGGTAATGGGGTCTTCGATGTCATAAGCATATGTTACAGTGGTTTCCTCTTCCGTAAGCTGCACGACTTCTTCAGCAAGCTCCGTTGCGCCTGCGCCCCCTTTTGCCCACACATCGGAAAGCACCACCTTAATGCCGAGCTCTCTGCATTTTTCTGCCACGAGTTGCAACTCTGCTTCGTGATCAGTCGGGAATTTATTAATGGCTACAACAGCTGAGAGGCCAAAGACATCTTTCATATTTTCCAGATGTTTCAATAGATTGGGCAAGCCTTTTTTAAGCGCTTCCAGATCTTCAGTATCCAGTTCATTTTTTGGCAAACCGCCATGCATCTTCAATGCTCTGATCGTCGCGACGACGACGCTTGCCGAAGGTTTTAACCCGGATAGCCGACATTTAATGTCAACGAATTTTTCCGCTCCTAAATCCGCGCCAAATCCTGCTTCCGTAACGACATAATCGGCGTATTTTGCCGCTATGTTCGTCGCTTTCACGCTATTGCATCCGTGGGCGATGTTGGCAAAAGGACCGCCATGAACAAAAGCGGGGGTGTGCTCGAGCGTTTGTACCAGGTTTGGTTTTAAGGCGTCTTTAAGTAAGGTGGCCATCGCTCCATGGGCTTTTAACTCACCGGCGGTCACGGGCTGATCATCCGTCGTATAACCGATTACAATTTTTTCAAGTTTTTCTTTCATATCTTCAAGATCATGGGCTAGGCAGAGGATAGCCATGATTTCGGATGCGACGGTGATCTGGAAGCCATCTTCCCGGGGAATGCCGTTGGTTTTCCCTTGCAGGCCATCCACGATATGGCGCAGTTGCCGATCGTTCATATCCATGGCGCGCTTCCACTTGATTTTGCGGGCGTCAATATTCAATTCATTGCCATGATGGATATGGTTATCGATTAACGCTGCCAACAGGTTATTGGCGGCACTGATCGCGTGAAAATCACCTGTGAAGTGCAGATTAATATCTTCCATCGGTACAACCTGCGCATATCCTCCTCCGGCTGCCCCGCCTTTCATTCCAAATACAGGCCCTAACGAAGGTTCCCTGGACGCGATCGCCGCCTGTTTGCCTATTTTTTGCAGGGCGTCCCCCAAGCCGACACTCGTCGTTGTTTTTCCTTCACCGGCAGGTGTCGGATGAATGGCGGTGACGAGGATGATTTTTCCATCTTTTTTCTGTTCCAGTCCTTCGATGCGGTTCTCGTCGATTTTGGCTTTATAATCGCCATATAATTCCACTGCCTGGTGCTCGATGCCAATTTTTTCGGCGACTTCCTTAATCGGAAGCATGTCCGCGGCTTGTGCAATGTCTACATCTGATGTCATTGTGATTCCCCCATCTAAGTCATCTAGCTTTTGTGAAAATTATAACATGGGTAAAGGAAATAAGCATCCGGTGATATTGACATGACCCTCGTAAATCTATAGCATATAAAACGATTAGGTTTTATAATATACTATATGGTCACAATGGTGATGAGATTGAAAGAAAATATTATGAAAAACGCTTTGAAAAATTTTGCCGGCGATGGTTATTATTCCACATCCATGCAGCAAATCGCCGAGAATTGCGGGATATCCAAAGCGTCATTATACAAGTATTTTTCCTCAAAAGAAGAACTTTTACTGGAAGCATTGGAGCATAACCTTGAACAATGGCTGGCGAAAATGACGAGCATCAACCTGGATCAAACACTATCCCCGAAAGAACAGTTGCGAAAGAAGATCATTCTTGAACTGGAAGCAAGGAAAGATAACCGTTCGTTTATGAATTTACTGCTGCGCGCAGTGCCGCCAACGAAAAACGCGGAAATGATGCGGATGCTCAAGCGTACGAAAGTCGCCTTAATGAACTGGCATCGCGAAAGCCTCGTGCATGCCTATGGAGAGAAAGTAACGCCTTTCCTTTGGGATATGGTCGTTCTTTTTCAGGGAACATTAAGAGAATATGTCATTCTGATGGGGGACGATCATAAAGCATTGCCTGCCGAAGATGTCGCTACACTGATGATTTCTCATCTTGATACTCTTAT
This sequence comes from Natribacillus halophilus, assembly GCF_900100185.1. Classification (GTDB taxonomy): domain Bacteria; phylum Bacillota; class Bacilli; order Bacillales; family Marinococcaceae; genus Natribacillus; species Natribacillus halophilus. Next base: position 87,791 of record NZ_FNEN01000010.1, read on the forward strand.
GCTTTCAACACCTGAGGCCTCGCCGGTATTGACGTCTGATGTCATGCACGATTATGAAGCTTACCACCAGGAAATAACACCGGGTGGGGTTCAGGAAGAGATCGAAAATGTCCGTTACCGGATACGGGAAAAGGTACAAAAACATGTCAGGCTTGATCAACAGCCCGAGTCAGAACGAGCCCTCGAAGCTTTCAACCAGGAAATAGACACTGTTTCCCCGCGTCGTTATATGGTTGATTCCCTTGGGCTCTATTTGCGCCAACGGGCGCCGATTGAGCATGAGCTCAAAATGTTGAATGATTTATTGGCCGCGAGAAATTATAACCGAAGCGATGATTAGAAGAAGGTATATATATGCGTTCAGCGCAATCCTCAAAGTCCAAAAATATTATATCGATCGCCGTCATATTACTGACGGGCGCCTTTATGGCGATCCTGAATCAAACGTTGCTTACAACCGCGATCCCTCACATCATGGATGACTTTGGTATCACGGCAGAATTGGGCCAGTGGCTTAATTCTGTCTTTATGCTTGTGAACGGGGTAATGATCCCGATTACGGCTTTTCTCATCGAGAAATTCACCACTCGAAAGCTCTTTTTTACAGCCATGGGATTGTTTGCCCTGGGAACTCTTATATGCGCGTTGGCCCCCCATTTTGCGGTGCTCATTGGTGGTCGGGTCATCCAGGCGACCGGCGCAGGGATCATGCTGCCGCTCATGCAGACCGTACTTTTACTGATCTTCCCGGTGGAACGTCGCGGGTTTGCCATGGGAATGGTCGGCCTTGTCATTGCCTTCGCCCCGGCGATTGGACCAACCCTTTCCGGCTATCTCGTGGAGCAATTCCATTGGTCGATTTTGTTCTGGATCATCTTTCCCCTGGCGCTGATCGACATCATCGTTTCTTATTGGGTGTTAAAAGATGTTTCGGTCTTTCGTGATCCGAAACTGGACATTTTATCGGTCATTTTGTCTACGCTTGGATTTGGGGGCATCCTTTATGGGTTTAGTACCGCGGGTTCCTATGGATTCCTGGACATTCATGTCATCCTGCCGATCACCATCGGTTTTATCGCGCTGGCGCTGTTTGTATGGCGGCAGCTTATTCTCCCGCAACCCATCCTCGAAGTCCGGGTGTTCAAATACGGCATTTTTACGCTTGCCACCATCGTCGGGATGATTATCTTCATGTCCATGATCGGCTCGCAAACGATATTGCCGATTTATATGCAGGATATGCATGATTTTACGGCGCTGGATACCGGCTTGATGCTGTTGCCCGGAGCTGTGGCGATGGGCATTATGTCGCCGATTACCGGCAGGATCTTTGATAAATTCGGGGCCCGGAAACTGGCGATTGTCGGCCTTACACTCGTGTGTGTGACTACATTTATGTTCACGCAGCTCTCCACAACGACGTCGTTTACGTATTTGGCCGCAGTGAATATGTTCCGTATGCTTGGCATGTCATTTGTGATGATGCCGGTCACGACCGCGGCGATCAACTCATTGCCAAACGTATTGATCCCCCATGGGACAGCGATGAACAATACGATGCGGCAGATCGCGGGTGCGATCGGGACGGCTGCCCTTGTGACCGTGATGTCGACGATGGCCCTGGACCCGGAACAAGCCGTCAATATGAATGAAGCGCTGGTGCACGGGGTCAATATGTCCTTTTGGCTGGCGACGATTCTTACTTTCATCGGCTTTATCCTTGCCTTTTTCATCCCGAAACGCAAACAACATCCCCCGGATAATATGAATGTCCGTACAGGTTCGGCAAACGATGATAGAATAGAGGAAGATTGAACAAGAAGGAATGTTTATGAGCCAACAAGAGCAGCAACCGAACCTGAAAAAAACACCCATCGTCGCCGTGCTGCTGATCGGTGCTTTTATGGCGATTTTGAATCAAACGCTGTTAACGACCGCGCTCCCTCATTTAATGCATGATCTTAATATTACGGAGAATACGGCGCAGTGGGTGACGACCATCTTTATGCTCGTCAATGGCATTATGATTCCGATTACGGCCTTTCTCATCGAAAAATATTCAACACGCGGTCTATTCCTGACGGCTATGCTCCTTTTTGCTTTTGGCACGCTCATTTGCGCCCTTGCCCCGTCGTTTGCCTATCTTATGGTCGGGCGCGTGATCCAGGCGAGTGGGGCCGGCATTTTGCTGCCGCTCATGCAAACGTCTTTATTATTGTTGTTTCCCATCGAGAAACGGGGAGCAGCCATGGGCAGCGCCGGCCTCGTCATTGCCTTTGCGCCTGCGATTGGTCCGACGCTTTCCGGATGGCTCGTGGAACAATATCACTGGTCAATCCTTTTCTGGGTCGTCTTGCCCCTCGCCGTGTTTAATATGATCGTCGCATGGATTTTTCTTAAAAATATCGCCACCCTGCGTTCGCCGGTGCTCGATATGCGATCGATTGTGTTATCGACATTCGGATTTGGCGGTTTGCTGTTCGGATTCAGCAGTGCCGGTGATGGACAGTGGGGCAGTATGGATGTATGGCTGCCGATCGTCGTCGGCGTCTTTTCACTCGTTTTTTTCATCCGTCGCCAATTGCAACTCAAACAGCCTATCCTGGAATTTAGAGTTTTCAGATCACGGGTGTTCGCGTTATCGACGGTGATCGGCATGATCGTGTTCGTGTCCATGATTAGCGCGACGACGATACTGCCGATTTACATGCAAAATATGAATGCATACACCGCTTTTGAATCCGGGTTGATCATGTTGCCCGGGGCGATTGTGATGGGGATTATGTCACCGATTACAGGGCGAATCTTTGACAGGATCGGCGCCCGTTATTTGGCGATCCCGGGGCTTTCCCTCATTTTTATCACTTCTGTCATGCTTTCATTTTTGCAAGCGGATACGTCGGCTGAGTATTTGAGCGTCGTTTATGCTCTCCGGATGATGGGAACGGCGATGACGATGATGCCGATTACAACCGCGGGCATTAATTCTTTGCCCCGGGAGCTGATTCCCCATGGCACGGCGATGAACAACACAATGCGCCAGGTGGCAGCCTCGATCGGTACGGCAACGCTCGTGACCGTGATGACGACAGCGGCATTAAGTCCGGAAGAAGCGGGGGTGAGCCCCGATGAGGCGCTGATTTTCGGTGTGAATATGTCGTTTGTCGTTGCCAGCGGGCTCGCGTTGATCGGCGTGGTGCTTTCATTCTTTGTGCGCGGGAAGCCGAAAACGACCGAAAAAACCTCCCGACTGTCTTCGGGAGGTTAGCGGCGCAAAGCGTTATAGTGGCCTCGATAGTATAAAAGGGGCTCCTTTTCTTCCTGATGTTCCATCGCGAGGTCTTTCACTTCACCGATGAAGATCGTGTGATCACCGGCTTTGACCTCCTGAACGACGTCACAGGCAAGGTGGACGAGGGCGCCGGGTATCACGGGAAGATTATGAAAGGTAGAGAAATGAAAGTTCTCCTTGCCGGCCATTTGTTTTGCGAACAGTCTCGAGATGTCTTCCTGCGATGTCTCCAAAATGCTAACCGCGTACTTTTTCGCGTTGATCATTTTTTCGTACATGTTCGTTTTATGGTCGACGGATATGGCCACGAGCTTTGGATCCATAGACACGGACATAAATGCATTGGCGGTCATTCCGTGAGGTTTGCCGTCATCTTCGGTGGTAATGATCGTGATGCCCGTGGAAAACTTCCCCATTGCCTGTCGGAACTCGATATCCTCCATGATGTTGTCACCCTTTCTTACTGCAATGGGCAGATATACTTTAAATGTATGAAAAACAGCGTGTGAAAGTGTCAACTCTTTAATGTCCATCATAACAGTCGCTTTTAAAAATGACCACTAAAAAACCCCCAACCTCTAAGTGGGGGCGCTTGCCAGGAACGATTTTATCGGCTATACTGTAAGTAAGGCTCATGGAACATATGTACGAAACGAGATTTATTTATCATCTGGGTTCCATTTTTGTTTTAAACGACGATATTTCGCTAATTCCTCTTCCAGGTATGCTTTTTCGTCCCGGCTTATGTTACGGTCTTTATAGAACTCATATAATGAATGTTCCTTATCCGGTCGCTTATAGCGATAAATGGTCTTTTTTTCATGACCGAGTAAATAATCGGTCGAGACGTCGAGCAAGTCCGCGAGGGTGTTAATCGTATCGAGAGGGGGTTGTTTCGTACCCCTCTCGTAGGCTGTATATGTTGTGCGCGCGACACCGATCCGTTGAGCGACGTATTGCTGTGTCCAATTGCCATATTCCTCTTTTTTCAGCTCGCGTGTGTATTTCAGACGCTCGGAAAAGTGACTCATGCCTCATTCTCCATTCATCTAGCGTGGTGATCACGTCCTTCATTATATCTGGAAGCGGCGACGCATAAGGGTTAAAGTTCCTAAAAGAATCAAAAAATGCCGTTTGCTCCTATTGGGAACATATCGTAAACTTGATAAAAGTAATGATAGACCCATTTTCATGATAAAATCTGGACGTTAGGACCCAAGGCTATAAATGAAACGACAAGGAAGTGTTAAACACCATGCATTGGGAGGATATAGAACGTACGCGCGAGCAATCGTTTGCTGATTTCTTCGCTGGAAAATTGCCGCTCATCCCGTCTGCTCACGATCCACTCAGTGCCCAGGCACTCGAACAGAAAGGTTTTCGAATGGCGGTTCTGCCGACTGAAGATGTTTCCAGGGTATATGGCTATACCTCTTCATATATGTTAAACGCCATGGAGATGCTCGCAACCGCCAAGACGATCACACAGGTCACTGCGTTGGCACTACTCGTACAATTGCCATTGGATGCCCGTTCGTCCCAACAAATCGTGAGGCAAGCGTATGAGTTGCGACAGCTGGGCATTCAAGCCATTCAAATCGATGATGAAAAAATCCATGCAACGGAAGAGCTCACGCAAGTGATCGTGCAGATGAAGCATTATTTTCCGGAGATGAGAATCGTCATGACCATACGTGCAGATGCTTCGATTGCGGGGATCGAAAAAGCGGTGAAGAAGGCGAATCAATTGCTGCACGCGGGCGCAGACTTTGTGATGTTCGAGGGTTTGTACACCGAAGGAGAATATTTATATACGTATCAATATACGAATGGACCTCTTCTTGCTGTTCTGAATGAAACAAAAGAACAAAGTTTATCGTACACCCAACTTAATGATATGGGTTATCACGCAACGATTGTCCGCGGGGGATGCATCAACCGTATGAAAAAGATTTACGAAGAGGCTTATAACGATGCTTGATTGGCACGTACGCTAGTGGTGGCGTGCTTTTTTTTGCAGGTAAGAAAGTATAAACCACGGCTTATCGCCTTAAAGGCTTGGCGATAAGCCAAGTTTTCTTTAGTGTGTGGATAGTGATGCAATTTTCCTGTATCATCGACTATGGTAATCATACCGTGGAAAGGAGCAGGACAATGACGAGCAAAACGCTCGAAGATTTTCTTGAAGCAGGTATCAGGGAACTTAAGGAGCAAGGGTTGTTCAATGAGGTTGATCCTCTGGAAAGCCCGAACGGGCCACAGATCACGCTTAATGGCAAAGAGATGATTAATCTTTCTTCCAATAATTATTTGGGACTGGCGACAGATGAGCGCTTAAAAGCCAAGGCTATTCAGGCGATTGAAACAGACGGTGTCGGCGCGGGTGCTGTCCGTTCCATTAACGGAACTTTGCAACTTCATCTTCGACTGGAAGAGAAGCTGGCCGCCTTTAAACATACCGAAGCAGCGCTTGCCTATCAATCCGGATTTAACGCGAATGTCGCCGCGATTCCGGCTGTGATGGATCGCAATGATGCCATTTTGTCGGATGAACTGAATCACGCCTCCATTATTGATGGCTGCCGCCTCTCGCGGGCGAAAATCATTCCTTACAAGCATTCGGACATGGATGATTTACGGGAAAAAGCAAAAGAAGCCACCGAACAATACGGCAAAGTGATGGTTATCACGGACGGGGTCTTTTCCATGGACGGGGATGTGGCAAAGCTTCCGGAGATCGTCGAGATTGCCGAAGCATTCGATTTAATCACGTATGTGGATGATGCCCATGGGTCCGGCGTTCTCGGTGAAGGCGCGGGAACGGTCAAGCATTTTAACCTCTCGGATCGAATAGATATGCAGATGGGCACGCTCTCGAAAGCGATCGGGGTCGTCGGCGGATACGTAGCCGGTCGTCAATCATTAATCGAATGGCTGAAAGTGCGTTCGCGACCGTTTTTATTTTCCACGTCACTGACGCCCGGGGATGTCGCGGCGACCATTGAAGCTTTGGATATTTTAACGACATCCAAAGATTTACAGACCCGATTATGGGAGAATGCGCGCTATTTTCAGGAGGGTCTAAGAGCGATTGGTTTCGATACGGGGAAAACGGAGACGCCGATTACCCCTTGCATCATAGGCGATGAGAAGGAAACGCAACAGTTTAGTCAACGGCTCATGGAAGAAGGCATTTATGCCAAGTCCATCGTGTTCCCGACGGTCCCGCGCGGAACGGGAAGGGTACGGAATATGCCGATCGCCGCTCATACAAGAGACATGCTCGATGAAGCCTTGGCAAAATATAAAACGATCGGCAAAGAGTTAAACGTGATTTAAGTAAGGGGGCACAGGCAGGCATCTGCCTATAGAGACATGAAGAAAATGCTAATCACCGGTGCTGCCGGGCAAATCGGTTCAGAATTAACATTGAAATTACGAAAGCGCTACGGTGAAAAAAATGTCATTGCGACCGATATTAAGTACGAAGATGACGAAGTCGCCCAAGCCGGGCCTTTTCACATACTTGATGTCACGGACGGAGAAAAACTGTCTGAACTCGTGCGTGACTATCAAGTCGATACGATCATCCATTTGGCCGCCCTGTTATCCGTCAACGCGGAAACGCAGCCACTTAATGCCTGGAATCTGAATATGGGAGGACTCATGAATGGGCTTGAGGTGGCCCGCGAGCACTCCTGTAAATTTTTCACTCCGAGCTCGATTGGCGCGTTTGGTCCTTCCACAGTGAAACAGGAAACCCCGCAAGTGACGACGCAACGTCCGACGACGATGTATGGGGTCAGTAAAGTGGCCAGTGAACTATTGTGCGATTATTATCACGAACGCTTCGACGTTGATACCCGAGGGTTGCGGTACCCGGGTTTGATCTCTTACCTGACGCCTCCCGGTGGCGGCACGACCGATTACGCGATCGAAATGATTGACAAGGCCGTAAAGGACCAGCAATACACCTCCTATATTGCCGCGGGCACCTTCCTGGATATGATGTATATGCCGGATGCCATTACGGCAACGATCGACTTGTTGGAGGCAGACTCGGCGCGGCTTAAGAACCGTAACGCCTACAACATTACAGCGATGAGCATTGATCCGGAAATGTTGGCGGCCGCCATTCGTTCGCATATTCCTGATTTCACATTACACTATAATGTCGACCCACACCGGCAAAGCATCGCGGAAAGCTGGCCGGACCATATTGATACGAGCGCGGCAAAAGCGGAATTCGGTTTTCGCCCGCAATACGACCTGGAAAGAATGACGGCGGATATGATCGACAACCTCGATGGCAAAGGGGAGTGATCACCTTATTGTTCACGCTTTATGAAGAATGATGGAAACACACGAGTGGCTACCATCCTCCTCAGGTAGCCAGTTTTTTTCGGCATTATGAGGGGTTTAGCAGCTCGCTCAGTCACGATACGTCGGGTTCTGTAAATGATGATTCAAATCCGTGTAACTGGATGGAGGGTTTTAAATAAATTATAAGTGGGAACCGCCGTAATAGTACGTTCCTGGAGGTGTAATAAATGAGTAAAACAATATTTATCACGGGCGCCGGTAGTGGTTTGGGTAAAGGAACAGCCCTTGGCCTAGCAAAAAAAGGGCATCAAGTCATTGCCGCTGTGGAAATTATTTCTCAAGTTACAACTTTACGTGAAGCAGCAGCTGCCGAAGGTGTCAAATTAGAAGTGATTAAACTGGATATTACCGATACAAGGGATCAGCAATTAATCGCTGATTATGATTATGATATCTTCGTGGCAAATGCAGCCATTGGCGAAGGTGGCCCGCTTGCAGAGGTGCCGGTAGACCGTGTACGAGCCATCTATGAAACGAACGTGTTCAGCACATTGGAGAACGCGCAAATTGCTGCAGAAAAGTTCGTAGAAAAGAAAAAAGGAAAAATTATCTTTTTAAGTTCCATTGTTGGTATTGTAGCTATGCCTCATTTGGGCCCCTACAGTTCTTCTAAACATGCGCTTGAGGGCATTGCAAAAGCGATGAGGGCAGAGCTGAAGGAGTTCAATGTGCAGGTCGCTACGATCAACCCCGGTCCATATGAAACGGGCTTTAATGATCGAATGTTTGAGGAAAAATGGAAATGGTTCGAGAATAGCTTCACAAGCCGAGAGTCGGTTGCAGAAACGGAAAAAATTCTTGATCAGCAGTACGACCCGGAAGAAATGATCGCCAAAATGGTCGAAGTGATCGAAGCCGACCACCATCTTTTTCGAACCGCGTATCCGCAAGAGGTAGAAGAGCAGATGAAAAGTACTGAAAAAGAAATGTGGGAAGATAAAGTATAAATGATAAGAAGGGTGCTTCGCGATGAAAGGCAAGGACCCTTTTTTCCTGCAGTTTGAGGAAGGAGATCACTATGGCATACTACGACGTCATTGTTATCGGGAGCGGACCCACGGCGATGGCTACAGCTTTTCCATGCGCAGAAGCGAGGAACTCCGTGGCGGTGATCGAATCACACAAACTTGGCGGAACGTGTCCGAACAGCGGATGCGATCCGAAGAAAATTCTTGTGCAGACAAGCGAAGTAGTCGAGGCAACGAGACGCCTGACAGGAGATGGCATTGCCCAGCGTGTGGAGTTGGAATGGAACCGTTTAATGCAGGCGAAACGACGATATACCGAAAACGTACCTTCCGGGGTGAAAAAAAGTTTTGCTGAAGCAGGTATCGACGTGTATAACGAAGAAGCTCGCTTTTTGGGAGAAAAAGAGCTTCAGGTCGGGGAATACAGACTTGAGGCTTCGGCCATTGTCATTGCTACAGGAGCCACTCCGTCTGCGATTGAATTTTCAGGTGCTGAATATGTAACGACCAGCGAGGATTTTCTTGAGCTCGAAGAATTACCGTCGTCGATAGTCTTCCTTGGTGGAGGCTATGTCTCGATGGGGCTTGCTCATTTATCCGCACGGACTGGAGCTGACGTCCATGTTATCGAGCATAATGAAACGGTGCTGAAAGCGTTCGACCAATCGCAAGTAGAGACGTTGATCAAGTTGTCAGAAGAAGAAGGAATCACATTTCATTGGAATACAGAAGTAAAAGAAGTAAGAAAGGGCGATGATCATAGGTTTGATATACGAACGAATGGTACGACGTTGCATGTAAACATGATCGTACACGGGGCGGGGCGTGTACCAAATATCGAAGGAATGGAGCTAGCCGCCGGAAATATCGAAACAAAAGAGGCGGGTATCGCTGTCAATGACTACATGCAGAGCATTTCGAATGCTCATGTTTATGCGGCCGGGGATGTCGCTGCGACTGCCGGGCGTCCGCTTACACCTATCTCTGGCGAGGAAGGCAGCGTGGTCGCTGATAATCTTGTCAAAGGAAATCACAAGCATATGGATTATACCGCGATGCCCTCCGTGGTCTTTACGCTTCCGAAGGTAGCGAAAGTAGGAATGACGGAAGATGAAGCGTACCAAAAAGGGGTCAACGTGGCCGTGCATGACCATGACACTACGAGTTGGCTCACCTATCGCATCGGCCAGGAACGTAAGGCGTTAGCAAAAGTACTTGTGGACAACGAGAATGATAAAATTGTGGGAGCCCATTTACTCAGCCATGAAGCGGATGAAATCATCAATCTGTTTTCATTAGCCTTGCAATGGGGATTAACGGCAGAACAGTTAAAAGCAGGACGATTCGCTTACCCCACAGCTCTAGGAGATGTCGGAAGCATGCTTGGATGATAAAACAACCTTGCTATAATGGCGTAGAAAGAGGAGAAAGTAGCTGATGACATAACGGGGCTCCGGGCTCTTACGCCCGGGGGATACTATTATTCACGTTACCATAAAAACGTGAGAGAGGTTCGATCTGGCGAGAACACTAAGTCATCACGAATATCACACAGTCGCTCCCCATCATCGTGAATTCATAGATGGTAGGTAAAAGGCCCATGCCTGAGGAGGAAGCACAAAAAGTATACTCTTTTTCTAATATATCCATCATATTTTCCAGTCAGGTTTTAGAGTCATCTCCCTTCTTCTCCTTTTTCCTTATTACACTTTTACCCAGTTTGCTGCTTCATTACTTGAAGGAGAAAGGGGGAATTGCTCGCCTTTTTCCACCACAACTTCGGTGTCGTCATTACTAGCTGAGTCACCACTGACTAAACTGTCTACTCTGAACGTTCCACTCTCAGGTGCTCTATCACCTGTTCTATAAGGCTTATTAGCCATCTTCTCCACCTCCAAATATCATTTAGAAAAGGCATCTATATAAATAGAATCTTTTTCTCTATATAAAGCATATAACCGGTAATGATTGGTATTAAACATGAGTTTAAGGTCAATGAATGCTGAAACACCCTGCATTTGCAGGGATGCCGCAGCCTGTGGATCTCAATATCGGCACTTTTCATGCTGGTCACTTGCCCTCTAACGTACCGATCAAAGCCATAATGGAGTGTAGGGTGGGTTTGTATCCCGGAGAATGTGTCGAAGCGTGAAGAAGAACTTGAAAGAGTGGGTATTAGAAGCAGTGGTCCAGGATCCGTGGCTTTCTCAACATCCCCCTTATGGGCATGAAGACGGAAATTTTCATGAAGTTGACGAGTGGATCAATCTGGAAAGTATAAAAAAAGTAACCAAAGTTTATGCTGAATTCCTGGCGCGCTGGTGCGGTTTGAACCCCGCCCCTACCTGAAGAACAGTCTTGTCTATGATTAATCATGTGGAAAATGGGGAAATTAGCTTCAAAAACAAATCTTTATCCTGGAGGTTAAGAAGTATGCTTTGGACAATAATCATCGTCATTTTAGTTTTGTGGCTCCTGGGCTTTATCGGTGACATAGGAGGCGGACTTGTCCACCTATTGCTTATCGTAGCCCTCATCGTATTTATTTTCCAACTAATTACAGGGCGAAGATAGAAGAAAATACCTCTACATTTTTCCGCTGACCCTTGGTCGGCGATTTTTATGTTTATTATCTCTTTTCTTCCCCGTTGCAAAGGCTCGCTATGCAATTCGACTGGTCAAAATGGATCGTTTATGCCCATATTGTTTTTAAAAGGCGAGACGTGCTTTAAAGAAAGACTGATAAATCTGTGTTCTCAGCCTTAGTTAAGGGATTTTTATGAATAGAACAGAAAGGGTATGGATAGAATAAAGTATATACAAAAGTATATATGAGGTGATAAAAATGGAGAAGAGAAAAAGGGGAGGGAATAAAGTGACAACGAAAATACATCCTTATGGTGGCACATATGCAATGACGATTCCTGCACATGTCAGAAGGGTATTAGATATTGACGAAGACACGGAGTTGGAAATTGATATTCAAGGTGACGGGTTTTTCGTGAAACCTGTCAAAGAAAAGCAAACGCTTGATGACGACTTTCTGAGATTCTTAAAAGAAACAGATGAGAAGTACGGGGAAACCATGAGAAACCTCGTTGATCGTTAATGGAGTATATCACTATTCGAGAAGTCATTCTCTTTAATTCTTATTTGATTTCAACCTATTCCCCGAAGGAGCAAAAAGGCGTTAAAGATGAATCACTCTTGGATTCAGCGATCAACCGCCCGAAGCAGACGCCTACGCTTTATGATAAATGTACGGCGTTATATCATGCGCTGATTAAGAATCATGCGTTTCATAACGCCAACAAGCGAACCGCCCTCATGTCTCTCATAAGAATGCTTGACATAAACGGATATGAATTTATGGCATCGCAGGAAGATGCAGAAAACATGACCGTTGAAATCGCAGATATCAAACCCGAAGATATTGACACAGAGCAATTGATGAAAGACATTGCGGATTGGATTGAAAAAAATTCAAGCAAGAAAGAATGATGGAAAAGGAATTGGGCGCAAGAATGAAATAAAACTTGCGCCACTTATGTCATCCCTCTACTTGCTCAGGGTAGACTTTTTCTGAGTTCCTTTTTTGTTTCAGGAATAAATAGATCCCGATTAAAATAAGCGTTCCCCCGATTACTTCTACTCCGGTTATCATTTCATTCAAGAATAACATGGCTAAGATAGATGCCCCGACCGGCTCTCCGAGTGTGGTCATTGATACAGTCGTGGTATTGATATAGTTTAATAACATATTATAAATGATATGCGCTGCCGAAGGGAACACGGCAAGAAGTAGAAATACACTCCAGTCGTTAGCTGTATAACCTGTCATCGGTATGTTAGTCATTAAATTATAAACGAACATCGTTAAACCGGCGATGAGAAAGACGAGGAAGCTGTAAACCCAATGATTGAGGAATTTGACATTTCTCTGTCCTATGAGTAAGTAGAAAACGACAGAAAAGACGGCAAGGAATGATAATATATTTCCCAATAGGACATCTTGCCCTAAATTTAAATTGCCTCCCCCTACAATCAACACACCAATAAATGCAATGCCTATCGTAAGAAGCGTTTTTAAATGGATATTCTCTTTGAAGAAAAATAAACCGCCAATGAGTGCTATGGCCGGCTGCAACGCTAATATTAACGTAGAACTGGCCACAGTCGTATGGTTTAGCGATTCAAACCATAAACCAAAATGACCGCCCAAAAAGATGCCTGCAAATATTAATGCGAACCATTCCGGTTTTTTTATCCGAGGGATCGTTTTTATATGTTTTAAAACAAAGGGTAATAATAAAGCACTACCCAGGAACATGCGATACATGACCATTATCGTTGAGGGTGCATCCGATAATCGAACGAAAATGGCAGATAACGATATACAGATGATCGTTACAATGAGTAGTATATTGATAGTGCTGGACTTCATAAAAAACCTCCTAATCCTTGCTCTTTATCACCATGATTGATATATTACATATCAAATGCACTTTTGTAAATAAGTCTGCTCATTATAAGAAGGAGGCCGCTGATGTCCTTACAAGGTCAAAAAATTAATCGTGTATCCATGCGTAACAATGCGTATGAAAGGATAAAAAATGCCATTATTTCCGGAGAGTTAAAACCTGAAGAGAGGCTTAGAGACAAAGAACTCTCTGAACAGTTGGGGATCAGTCGGACCCCCGTCAGAGAGGCAATGCTGAGGCTGGAAGATGAGGAATTCATCATAAGTAAACCAAATAGCTATACAATGGTTGCTCCTATAGATGTCATTGAGGTCAAAGAAATTTATAGCATTGTTATTGCATTAGAAACACTTGCTTTAGAAGAAGCCGTAAAAAATTCTCATGTGCAAGATGTAGAAGACTTGATAAAGATAAATCAAGATTATCAAGCTGCCATAGAACAGGGTGACCCAGAACTTTGTTTAGAAAATGACAGAAAATTCCACGCTCAGATTGTGAAAATGTCAGGAAATAACGAATTGGAAAAATTACTAACCAGTGTCAAGGAAAAAATATTAAGAGTTGAATCTTATTATTTTCATAATTCATTGCCTAAAGAAGAATCTTTGCAACAACACAACGTCATTATCGAATGTATTCAAAATAATGAACTTGAACAGGCAACGAAAATGCTAAAAGATAATTGGATGAACAGTTTAACGAATATAATGAAATGATGAAATATATTTCAACCAAAGCAGACAAGTATCAGAGATTCTACTGCTTTGGCTGTTTTTTTCTGAGATATTTTTGGGCGTTGCGATTATTTAAACGTCTGTTCCTAGCGTAAGTCCTCCGTCTACCACGATTTCAGTCCCGTTACAATAAGCACTCTCTTCAGAGGCAAGAAAGGCCGTAACTTGTGCTATATCGTTTGATTGACCGGTTTTTCTTAATGGTATAGAGTCAACGTCATTTACATCTAGGTCGCTATTAGTTGCCATTTCTGTTTGAATAATGCCGGGATGAACGGTGTTGACTCTAATGCCTTTAGGTCCTAATTCGATTGCAGCGGATTTAGAGAGGTTAGACACTGCTGCTTTTGTAGCAGCATATGCCGCTGCGTGATTGATGGGCGCAAAAGAAGAGATAGACACATTATTAATAATGGATCCTTTTTGCTGTTTTTCCATGTGCGGCGTTACCGCCTTTATTCCCATAAAAACACCCATCTGGTTTACATTTATTAGCTGTTGATAGTCCTCCACAGTAGTATTTAGCAGGGATTTTCTAATAAAAAGTCCTGCGTTATTAACAAGTACATCCACCTTATTATATGTTTGGATAATAGACTGAACCGCAATTTCCCAATCATCTTTCCTCGTTATGTCTAATTGAACGGGCAGACTTTTATCCTTTCCGATTTCTGCTGAGATAGCTTCCGCTTTTTCGATATCTCGTGCGCCTACTGCAACTTTTGCACCCAGCGAGGCTAAATGTTTTGAGATGATTTTTCCTTGTCCTCGATTTGCTCCGGTTACTAATATCACTTGATCTTGTAAATTTGGCATAAGTTCTCCTTCAATCCTTCATTTAAAGCTATGGATTAACGTACCGTTTAAAACTTGTTTAGTCAATAATTGTTATTCCAAACATGAACATTTTTATTCCATAATTATAAAAAAGGATTGACTATGTTCAAAAATGTGATAAAGTATAAATCAAATCAATTAATGAAAAGGAGGATTACATTGCAAACCGTTCATTTCAAATTGAAACCGAAAGTAAGAGACTTTCTTGAAGAAAGTATAGGGCTCTATATTAATGGAGGCTATGTCAACGCAGCTGCAGGTGATAAATTTGATGTTTTAGACCCTGCCACAGAGGAGAGAATTGCTCAAGTTTATAAGGCGGATAGAGATGATGCTGACCATGCAGTCAAAGCAGCAAGAACGGCCTTTGATGAAGGTGAATGGACAAAAATGAAAGCGTCTTCTCGTTCTCGTATTATTTATAAATTTGCAGATCTTCTTGAGGAGAACCGTGAAGAACTAGCTCAATTAGAATCACTGGATAATGGTAAACCATATCAAGTGGCATTAACAGATGATGTGGAGGGCACCATTGAGCATTTTAGGTACTATGCCGGCTTCGCCACAAAAATTCAAGGTAAGACAACAAATGTTTCGCCTGAGTATGTGAATTATACCGTACATGAACCAGTGGGAGTGGTTGGACAAATTATCCCATGGAATTTTCCGTTGTTAATGGCTGCATGGAAGCTAGGGTCGGCACTTGCTGTTGGTTGTACAGTTGTGATTAAACCGGCAAGCGAAACGCCTTTGTCATTACTTTATATAGCAAAACTATTTAAAGAGGCCGGCTTCCCGGATGGCGTTGTCAATATTGTTCCTGGATCCGGAAGAGCGGCCGGTGAAGGAATCATTACACACCCGCTGGTTGATAAAGTGGCATTTACGGGTTCAACTAATACAGGAAAAAATGTAATGAAGAAAGCTGCAGATCAGCTGAAGGATGTCACGCTGGAATTAGGAGGGAAATCACCCACCGTTATTCTGGATGATGCAAATATCAAAAAAGCGATCGAAGGTGCCTTTGACGGAACCATGTATAATCACGGTCAAAACTGCAGTGCCTGTACAAGAATATATGTACAAAGAAATTTATATAACCTAGTTTTGCAAGGGCTTTCAGAGGAGCTGGAGCAAATTAAACTTGGGCATGGCATGGACCCTGAGACAGATATGGGACCGCTTGTATCTAAAAAACAGCAGCAAACAGTACTTGATTATATTCAGACAGGCGTAGACGAAGGTGCAAGACTCATTGGCGATCATTCTCCTGTATCTGATAAAGGATTTTTTGTTAAACCGATTATTTTTGCTGATGTAGAGGATGATATGACCGTTGCCAGAGAAGAAATCTTTGGACCAGTCATGACAGTCCACGTGTTTGATACGGTTGAAGAAGGCATTCGAAGAGCAAATGATAGTGTATATGGATTAGCAGCAAGTGTATGGACAGAGAATATTAGACAAGGTCACTATGTTGCCGGCAAGTTGCAGGCAGGAACAGTATGGATAAATGATGTCGGACAAGAGTGGGAAACAATGCCATTCGGAGGATACAAACAATCTGGCATTGGACGGGAAATGGGCGGAGAATATGGCTTAGAGAACTACACGGAAGTTAAAAGTGTTTTTGTAAATATGGAACAAGATGAAAATAATGAATAAATAAATATTAGGAGGGTTTTCAATGACGAAACCAACAGGCATGATTCCAGCTATACCTACACCGATGAATGAGGATAGTACCATTAATTTTAATGGCATTGGAGAAGTTTTAGATCACTTGCTTGAAAATGGTATTGATACTGTATTGGTTGGCGGAAGTAACGGAGAATATTCATTGATGAATGTCGAGGAAAGAAAAGAAGTTATTCAGTATGTTTCTGAAAAAGTTAAAGGAAAAGCGAAAGTAATGGCCGGAACAGGGTGTCATCGGACAGAAGATACGATAGAGCTTACTAAATTTGCATCAGGTGCAGGTGCAGATTGGGCATTGGTCATCAGTCCTTATTATATGCAAACGAGCGAGCAAGGAATTATTGATCATTATAAAACGGTTGCAGAAAATGCAGATATCGGAATTGTTGTCTATCATTATCCTGCAGCAACGAATGTGGAAATGAGCCCGGAATTAATCAATGAGATAAGTCAAATTGATGGCGTTGTAGGGGTGAAAAATACTGTTGAACAACAGCATACTTCTGAATTATTAGCACTGACGAAAGACAATGAAAGTTTTTCTGTATTAACTGGATTTGAACACTTGATTGTTCCTACATTGGCAACCGGGGGCCATGGAACAATAGGAATTGTGCATAATTTGGTACCTGCTGAACTGGTTCGTTTATATAACCTCATTGTGCATGAAAATAACATTAAAGAAGCGATAGACTTGAACAAAAAATTAATGCCTCTATATAGTGCTGTTGAAGAAGAAACTGTTCCAGGAACTGTCAAAGCAGGGTTAGAAGCATTAGGGTTACCGGGCGGAAACAGCCGATTGCCGTTAGTACCTGCAACAGAACAATATCAGCAGAAAATAAAGAAGCTATTGTCCGATGTAGGTGTGTTAAAAACGGGGGAAACAAAATGAAAGATGTAATAATCATTGGTGGAGGACTTGCCGGGCTGTCCGCAGCCTGGCGTCTGAAACACCATGACATTTCAGTTTTAGAGTCGGAAAATCGCATTGGTGGACGTGTACATTCTGAACGTCGAGGAGATTATTGGCTGAATTGGGGTGGCCATCTATTTGCCGGACCTGGTTCGGCTACAGATGAATTACTCCAATCTGTAGGAGTAGCATCATCTCCTGTACCCGGCACTTTAACGGCAATGTCTTTAAATGGGAAACTGCTTTTAAAAGGTTCTGTTGAAATGTATCCTTTTAGAGCGCCAATGTCATGGAAATCCAGGTTTGCTTTGATACGTGCAGGCGCAAAAGTACGCGCCGCTGTTATGAGATATGGACGAGTAGCAAAAAGAAGACCTGGAGAAGATTATAGGGTGCAACAACAACGTATTTTAGAATTTATGGATAATCAAACGTTTACAGATTTTACTGGTAAATTACCTACAGACGCAGATTCCATTTTCAGGCCTACAGTAAGTCGTTCAACGGGTAGTCCTGAGACAATTACAGCAGGAGCAGGTATAGGATATTTTCACACGGTATGGAATAAAAATGATGGACTTGGGAGAAATATTGATGGAGGCCCATCCACGCTCACAGATACGATTGCAAAAGAGTTAGCTGAAAGTGTTCAACTTAATGCAAAAGCGACTGAAGTTGTTCAGAAAAAAGACTCCGTTGTAGTTAAATACACGCAAAATGGTGTTGAACATGTCGAGGAAGCTCGCTACGCGGTACTTGCTACTCCTGCCCCAATAACAAGGAAAATAGCTAAAAATATTGATTCAGAACTTGGCGATGCGCTTGATAAGGTGACTTATGGTCCGCATGTAAGCGCAGCATTTCTGACAGATGAAAAAGGCCCGCAAATTTGGGATAACGTCTATTCTTTCGCCACACCGAAAAGAGCATTTGATATTATTCTTAATCAAACGAATCTCATCCGGGCAAGAGAAACGAAAAGACAGCCAGGCAGCAGCATTATGACATTTTCACCTGGTGATAGCGGAAGTCGTTTGATCGATAAGTCTAAAGAAGAAATCATTGAAATTATATTAAAAGATTTAGATGACATCTTTCCCGGTTTTAGCGATCATGTAGTAGAGGCACGAGTAAATAAATATCCATTTGGATCGGCTTATATTTTCCCGGGCCGTGCAGAGTTACAGCCAATTTTAACAAAACCTGATAGACGCTTATTTTTAGCAGGTGATTATTTAGGGTCGACTTATACAGAGACGGCTATTCAGTCAGGATTTACTGCTGCTCAAAATATTAATAGTTTGTTAGGAACTGAAAGTATTCAAAATATAGATATAAACACGTCTCTTTATGGAGTTAGTACGTCATAAGAACTTTTATTGTTAATTCTTTTTTAATTTAATCGGTTACAAGAATATGAGAAAAATTTATTGTAACCGATTTCTACATTATTTTAAATGATATTTCTTGCCGTAAAAATGTTTGATTTTCAGGTGGTAACTTGACTTTAGAAGTTCAACTTAATGCAACGCTGTGACATTTTCATTTTATTTTTCAATTCAATCACAAGATTAAGAGGGTGTTAAAAATGGTGAAAACAAACAGAATTGCGATTGCAATCGCTTTCGGTTACATCAGTTTTATAATCGGGGCCGGCTATGCTTCAGGTCAAGAAATTCTTCAGTTCTTTGCAAATTATGGTGTATGGAGTTACTTTGCTGCTCTACTTGCGGGCCTCATCATAACTTTCTTTATCACGCAGACCTCAAAGCTTGGATATGTCATTCAGACAGAATCTTACCAGATAGCTCTGGGCCGGCTGCTCGGGAATAAAATAGCGTATGTATTTGACTATATACTTATTTTCTTTTTATATGGCTTATCTGTAATTATGATCGCTGGGACAGGTTCAGCACTCTATGATGGATTTGCCGTGCCCACATGGATTGGTTCCCTGATTACAATCATTTTATTATTTATCTTCCTGCAATTTGACTTCACTAGAATCGTAAAAATTTTAGGCAGCATCACTCCGTTTCTAATTATCGTGGTATTTATCATTGCCGGTTATAATGTTTTAAATCCGACGATACCGCTTAGTGAGGTCAGTCAATATACAGACATTAACCGTGCGCCGAGCGGCTGGTGGGTATGGGATGCAATCAATTATGCAGGACTCGTTATCGCAAATAGTTTCGCTTTTTTCATCATAATTGGTGCGACGAACGAAAATTATGCCGTTTCAAAACGTGCTCCCTTATTCGGCGGTCTATTATTTACATTACTTTTAGTATTAATGACAGCAGGGCTTGTTGCGAATCTTGAAGTTGCAAATAATGTAGATATCCCGACATTTTTCCTGGCGGAACAAATCCATCCGGCTGTTCGATTGTTAATGGCTGCGATTATGGTGGGTGTTCTCTTTAATGCTGTCATCGGTGTGTTATTTCCGTTTGTAAAGCGATTTACGAAGGTTTATTCTAAAGAGTATAAAATCATGATGGCCATATCACTCATCGTAGCATATATCATCAGCTTTGTTGGTTTTATAGACTTAGTAAACTTCTTCTATCCTATCTTTGGCTATATTGGAATAGTACTATCAATCGTATTTCTTGGAAGATGGATCTATAATATGTTTACTGATAAAAAGTTGTTGTAATGAAAGCGTCCATTGTGCTCATGATTGATTAAAGTATAATTTTTGGTTAGCATCCAAAAACTAAGGTTTTAATGCTTACTCAAAGTCTTTTCCAACAAAAATGAGGGCATTTGTCCGCCTAAAATAAGGTTCGACATTTCCATTCAAACTTACTAAACTAGTAAGTAGGCAACGGAAGTTGAGAACAAGGGAGGAAAATGTAATGGCAGACGATCATCAATCCTTATTAGAGGACATGATAAACTTGAAAGATCGTTTACCTAAAAGGCAAAGACACTTGTGCGATTATGTATTAAAGCATTACCAATCCTTAGGTTTAATTACTGTAAAAGAACTCTCTCACGAATCAGGTGTCGGGGTTTCGACGGTTATGCGAACAATCCATTCTTTAGGCTATAGTAATTTTAATGATTTTAGAAAAGATGTTTACGATGAGTCTCTAACCGAAAAAACAAATTCAAAATGGAAATTGAAGGATTCTCTATCAGATGTTCAAGAAAATAAAGAATATGAGCATACACTTGTTCAGGTATGTAAAGAGTCCGTAAACTTGCTGGATAAATCATTAAATGAAGATTTAATGGAAAACTTCGATAAAACGATTGACATGATGAGCCAAGCTACATGTATAAATATTTTTGGAACAAGGCCTTATAAGATAGTAGCTCTTTACTTTGAACAGGTAATGGGAGAATTTTATCCGAAGATAAGGCAATTAAGCCATGATTCTGAAGTCGTTTTGGATAAGGCTTTGCAGATTGAAAAAGATGAAGCGTTAATCGTTTTTGCTTTTGAACCGTATACAGAACGAATCATTCAAGCAACGAAAGTGGCACATGATTTAGGCGTTCCAATAATATTAATTACCGATCATATATCTTGCCCCATCATAAACTATGCTACGACAATTTTGAAAATCGAAGTAAGTGAGGATAAATTCTCTATTGTACCGACGATAGCTTTAGTAGAAGCGTTGATCGTTGAATTTGGAAGACGATTTTCCGATGATTTTATTGAGAAGCTAAGTAAATTAGAAAGAACCCTAAAAGAACATCGGGTAACGTTTTCTTATTAGCTTATTCAGGAGATCATACCTTCTTTACAGATAAATTCCCTTATTAAAGGAATCACTACAACGTTATCTTGATCATCCGGACATGAAGCACTATACCACAAAAGAGTTAAAGGAGTCGCGGTATGACCAAAGAAGATAGTCGGAGGTTTTTTATATTGGCGGCAAAAATATAAAATCAATATAATCCAGATGTTGCCACCTCGAAGTGTAATATTTATAACTCGAGTTTCGCACCCCAAATAGCAAGGGATTCAGCGTAACTATGTGAATCTATAACCCTTATATGGCAGTGCTTTCCCCGAAATTCCATTTTCGGCCTTTAAGCGACATTATCGCCGTCAAATAGTTGATTGACCAAAAACGAGTCTTCAAAAAGGGTTTTAATATACTGGTATTCCTCGGACATCTTAAAGGCATGAATATCTACTACTCCTGACTCTGAGATGGCCGTGATAACCACGTCCAGAAGCTCATCAAACATTTCCCATAGCTGTTGCGCCATATTTTTCTCTACCAAGTCGTCTTTAATCTCTTCAAATAACCCTCCC
>NZ_FNEN01000014.1 GCF_900100185.1 Natribacillus halophilus
GTTACTCACCCGGCCGCCACTGTCTAGAAGTGAGAGGTGGGAAATGGGAAGTGGGATTTAGGTGACATCGGCTCTGCCGATGTCTACGACAGCTCACTTCTCACCTCTCAACTCTCACCTCTAGACCGTTCGACTTGCATGTATTAGGCACGCCGCCAGCGTTCGTCCTGAGCCAGGATCAAACTCTCCATAAAAGTTCCGCTTCGCACACGGGGGTGTGCGTTGCGCTGGCTTGATTCATTCTTCTTACGCTTGGCTTTCATTCAGTTTTCAAAGGGCAAATGTCGGCATCCCCTGTTGAGAGCGCCACTATTCATCATATCACCGCACAATCATAATGTCAATCATTTTTTTCGATTGATTTTTGCAGGCTTTATCGCTATGAGAGCCTGACTGATTGCGACGGATTATTAATTTATCATCTCTACGAAAATCATGCAAGGGGTTTGCTATTATTTTTTTTCAATAAATATAAATCGTACTTTACGCTCTCTTCAGAGGGAACCATTCGGCGATAAACATTGAACAAGATGGTGTATTTTTCCTCGATCGCTTGTTTGACGCACCCTTCCACAGAATCATCATACAAGTCAGCAAGCACTTCATCCATTTCCCTTTTTAACAGATAGATCATTTCTTCTGCTTCCTTTTCCTTTAACGCTACCCCGAACATGATAAACCCCTTTCCATTTACAGAATCGTTAGTTATATCTTGTCCTATTTCGCATATATATATCCCAGTGTTCGGAATGGATTTTGTAAAAGGGGGAGAAGAGTGACACAATTTTGGGCATTCACCAGGAAAAAAAGTTCACAGTACTTTTTTATCGTAGCCATTGCCTTTTGTACAGCTTGTTTGATTTTGCTGGAAAGGCCATTTATCGCGGTGTTTTCCGAGGAGGATCAACCATCGGCATTTTCGAGCGCAGAGACCGATGACCGGGAGATTGCTTTAACTTTCAATGTAAGCTGGGGCGAGGAGCATGTGGAACCCATGTTGGACACACTTCAGGAAAATGACACGACCGCGACTTTTTTCGTTTCCGGGGTGTGGGCGGAACGGCATACGGAATTGCTTGAGCGGATGCTTGATGAAGGTCACGATATCGGCAATTACGGGTATCATTTCAAACCTTACACGGATCAGGAAAATGAAGACATGCGAAGGGATATGCGCGAAGGGCACAACACGATCGAAGAAGCGACGGGTGAACCCCCGGTTTTCTTTCGTCCTCCGGCAGGCATCTTCAATACGGAAGTGTTGGAAGCTGCAGAACAGATGGATTACTCGGTTATTCATTGGGGCGCTGACGGCAAGGACTGGCAGAACCCGGGCGTCGACCAGATTGTTGTCAATTTAATGGAAGATGTGGAGCCGGGGGATGTGGTTATGCTCGATGCCTCTGATTCGGCAAAACAAACCGCAGACGCCTTGCCGGAAATCATCGAGGCACTCGAAGATGAAGACTACAGCCTCACGTCCATAGAGATGCTCATGAGCGGGGCGGAGACAGATTACGAGGAGTTGTAATCACCGCCTTATAGCAGCGAACGCTCACCACTCCGGAGATTCCCCGTCGCCGCCTTCCATGAATTGCTGGAACAGATTGTCGCGATAGACGGGGTACGTTTCCTCTCCTGTCAGCACATTAACGATATGTTGATTTCTTTTTACCGACAGGGCAAGATTTGTGGCGCTCGTCCCATGAGTATGCTCCAGATTCGTCAATGCAAACAAATGATTAGGCCGCTCATCCTTGAATACGAGACGATAATCTCTAGTCACTTTAAATTCCTGTTCGCTCTCCCACTCCAGCTCATCTCTCATCGCCTCGATCCATTCCGGGACGAGTGGCTTATAGCCGGTAGCGAGTATCACCTTATCGGTGGGGTGCTCGAATGTTTGCCCTTTCTGCCACTGGCGGCAAGAGAGCAGATAATTCTCACCGGAGGCCGAGACGCCCTCCACTTCTGTTAGCGCCTGGATTTTCACCGGCGAGCGTTTCCGTTCGACGGAGCGATGGTAAAGGAGCTCGTAAATGCTCAGTAATGTTTTTTCCTGAACGCCATGGCGCAGAGGCCCTAAAACCGCCAACGCATTCTGTCGCTCTTCATAAGGGAGTCCGTAAAAATAATCCACATACTCCGGTGAAAACAATTCTTGCCCTATGCTGCTTTCTTCCAGTTGAAAAAAACCGGGGGAGCGCGTATACCACGTCAGTTTATAGTTATACCTTTCTTGCTCCTCCAATAAGTCATAAAAGACCTCGGCGGCACTTTGGCCCGAACCGACGACGGTGATCGCGTTCGCGGATTTCAGTTCCTGTTCATGATATAAGTAGTCACTTGAATGAATGATGTCCTCATTCGTCTTTCCTTCCAGAGGCGGAGGGATCATGGGGATACTCCCCGTTCCGAGCGTAACATGCCGGGCGTATAACGTCTCCGCGTTTTTGCCTTCGATCCTGTAATGAGCATCCCCGGCATCATAAGTCACATTCGTCACTTCATACCCGAACGTACAGTTGGACAGGCTTCGGGCGACCCACTGACAATACATACTGTACTCGTGCCTCGGGATATTGAATTTCTTCAAAAAATAAAAAGACAGCAAGCGCCCATGCTTATGCAAATAGTTCAAAAATGTATACTTGCTTTTCGGGTTGGCAAAGGTGACTAAATCCGCTAAAAAAGACACCTGTAAATCCGTCTGATCGATGAGCATCCCCGGATGCCATTCAAATGTGGGCTCCTGTTCAAGAAAACGAGTCTTTAAATGGGGAGCCCCCTCTTCCATTAAAGCGGCAAGGCCGAGGTTAAACGGGCCGATACCAATGCCGATGAGATCATAGACCTCTTTTGCCATAGTCGCGCATCTCCTCTGTTCAAGTCTCGCATTTCTTTTTACCCTTCCCCCACACGGGTCTCTATAAACTTATGCATTCTCCTGTATACGATGATGAGCCATCAACTGATAAGTGTTCGCCACCAACAATGGCGTCAGGTAAATCCAGAGCCATACACTATCATTGATTTCGGTCACAAGCAGAGCCGGAAGCCATTCGATCGTCGTAATCACATACATGAAGAAAAAGGCCGGAATAAACGCACCGCGATGAGTCTCCCGTTGCTTAAAGTACGCGACAAGCGCGGCATAAATCAGTAATAGCGTCGGGGTGATCAAGTATCCCCCCATCGTTTCATCCCCGGTTGCATAGGCAAGATAACGAAAATAAAACAAATCGAAGAAGACAAAAGCGATTAAAAAGATCTGCACCCGGTTCCAAAGCTTTTTCGTCTTAAATAGCGATAAGGCCAGACGATTTAAGAGCAAATACGCAAAATAGCCCATTTGCGCCGTAGCACTGACCGCCGCGCCAATCCCCAATAACCACAGAACGCCGAAAATGAAATTCCAAAACCCGCCTTCTGCAAACAGAGGATCGTATAACAAAGCGCCAATGATCGCACCACCCATGGCACCTAAAAACATCGTCGAGAAAAATAAAAAAACCACTTTTTTGGTGTTCAAATAATCATTCCTTACTTACGGGAATCGCCAACACTCTGATTGTACCAACCGCAATCGCAAAAAACCAGCCGTTGCATAATTTGTCACCGAATGCTTCATAGTATAGAAAAACATCGGAAAGGAGCAACGGCATGGATGTAAAGCGAGCCCTTTTCCTTATTTTCCTTTTTACATTTGTAACAGGTTGTGCAGCCTTACAAAATCAAGGCGGATCAGGCGGTGCTGATTCCCAGGACTTCGAAGAGACAAAAGAAATGGTCATCGATGTGTTAAAAACCGAGGATGGACAAGCCGCTCTGGAGGAGATTTTAACGGAGGAAGATTTTCAGGAATCCGTACTTATGGAGCAAGAATTCGTCCAGGATACGGTGCAAACAACATTGACATCAGACGACGGCCAGCAATACTTTCAGGAAGTGATGCAACAGCCTGAGTTTCAACAAAACATTGCCAGCAGCATGCAACAGGAAAATGAAGATATATTAAAACGTTTAATGAAGGATCCGGAATATCAGGATATGATGATGGAAGTGCTGCAGGACCCCGAAATGCAGCAAGAGCATGTTCAATTATTGAAAAGCCAAACGTTCCGGGAAGAGATGCAGACCGCCATCGAAGAAGCGTTTGATAACCCTAATTTCCAACAGCAGCTCTCCGACTTAATCGAACAGCAACAACAAGAGGGTGGCGGCGGTTCACAGGATGATAGCAGCGGTGGCGGCAGTCAGGAAGAGGGCAATCAAGACGACAGCGGCAATGGGGGCAGTGACAGTGGCGGTGGCGGCAATTAACATGAAAGGTGAGGCCATTGGCCTCACCTCACTGTATTATTCAAACGGCGATTTTACCCGTTCCTCTTTAGGTTCTTTCTTTTCGATCACACGCGCGGCGATATTTTCGTACATTTTTCCAATCGGATGTTCCCGCTCATAGACGGACGGAGCAAAATCGTCATCATCGATCGTCGGTTGGCCCAGCGGGACCTGGCCGAGCATTTCCACTTTCAACTCTTCGGTTAAACGTTCGCCACCGCCCTGGCCAAATACATACTCTTTTTCGCCTGTTTTGCTTTCATAATAAGCCATGTTTTCGACGACGCCGAGGATGCGATGGTTACTCTTAATCGCCATCGCCCCCGCACGTGCGGCCACAAATGCGGCTGTCGCATGCGGCGTGGTAACGATGATTTCTTCGGACTCCGGAAGCATCGAATGGACATCCATGGCGGTATCCCCTGTTCCGGGAGGCAAGTCCAGGAGAAGATAATCCAGATCTCCCCAGGTCACTTCATTGAAGAAGTTGGTCAACATTTTCCCGAGCATCGGCCCGCGCCAAACGACCGGAGCGTTATCTTCGACGAAAAAGCCCATGGAAATGACTTTTACACCGTAACGCTCGACGGGATGTATTTTCTCTCCTTCCACGGTGGGACGATTCTCAATGCCCATCATATCGGGAACGCTGAATCCGTATATGTCTGCGTCGATAATGCCGACTTTCTTGCCTTCCCGGGCGAGCGCCACCGCCAGATTGACAGTAACCGTCGATTTCCCGACACCGCCTTTACCACTGGCAACAGCGATGAAGTTCACCGTATTATCGTTCAGTATGCCGCCGCCTTCTTCACCGCCTTGTTCTTGTTGCAGATCGCCGTGTTCTTCGACTTCCTCCTTGGAAAGCTCTTCAAATCGAAGGCCGACCTGGGAAGCACCGGCCTCTTTGACAACCGCTACGATATCCTGCTGCACCTTCATTTGCTCCCCGGTGCCGGTTCTCGCCAAAGCAATCTTTAAGCTCACGTTGTCTTCGTTTTTTATACGAATATCCCGAATCCCGCCGGTGTCGACAATGCTTTTATTGAGGTCGGGATCCTGGATCGATTTCAATGCCTCTATAACGTCTTGCTCTTGTAACAATAGGGTCACCTTCCTTTAAGGCTGATAATATCCCCATTGTATCACACCTCTGGAATCGGGTATAATTGCACGCATTCATTCCTCGGTATCGGTGTAATGCAGAAGCCCCTGGTAAATGGAGGCAGCCATTTGCTCCTGGTAGTCCTCGTCCCCCAATCTCCCGGCTTCTTCAGGGTTGGAGAGAAAACCCGCTTCAATCAACAATCCGGGAATATCCGTATAATCAAGCATGTAAATGTTACTCACACCTGAAGCTTTGCGGTTTGTATTTTCCAGTTGGCGCGTCATCTCCGCCTGGACGCTTTCGGCCATCAGTTGACTTTCCGTAGAGGCCGGATTATAAAAGGTCTGCGCTCCGCGCCAATTGGCCGAGCCGGCATTAAGATGCAAGCTGATAAAAAAATCACTGCCGGAGTCATTGATCAATTGCACCCGTTGTTGTAAATCTTCCACTTTACGGCTTCGCAGGCCTTCTGTAGAAGAAGCTGCCAAATCAGTGTCTTCTTCTCGTGTCATCAGCACAAGCGCCCCTGCCGATTGTAAATAATCCCTAAGTTTAAAAGAAATTTCTAAAGCCACTTCATCTTCCATTAAACCGTCCTGTGAGCTCGACCCTCCATCGACACCGCCATGCCCCGGGTCGAGCACAATGACTTGCCCGCTTAACGGCAAATGTAATCCGCTCGTATTTTCTGTCCATTCAGCGGAAAAAATATTATACATAACGATAACCATAAAAAGCGCTAAAAGCGGAGAAGCAAGCCAGAGCTTTTTTTTCATGAGGAAGACATCCTTTTTTCAGGGATAATTCACTATATGAAAAAAAGGACGGGCATATGCCCGCCTAAATGCGAAGTTGCACTCGATTTTTGCCCGTCGCGAAACCGACTTGCCACCAGTGACGCACGTAAGCATCCGCGCCGTTAGCTATCTTACGATGATCGATGTGCTCTTCCTGAATCCAGTCACTCATGAACATTTCCAGCTCATGGGCGCGTTGTCTGATCTGCGCTTCATCGTCATCGTTAATGGCTTTGTCTTTTCCCGTTCTCGCTACAGACAGCCCTCTTTTGGCAGCGGTGATAAAAGCCTCGATGGCCACGTCCATACAGATCTCCTCTAAAAAGGAGTGGCGAAACTGAAAGGATCCGCACGCGGGGATAAGGTATTTTTCGGAAGCATAGACCATATCTTCCATGCTTAAAGTGTGCAATAGCTTCTTCTCCACTTCCCAGTCCTTCAACCGCTTCTGCTCTTGAAATGATACGACTGACCCCATGCTTGCCCCCCTCATCATTAGTATACAGCTCTGCCGGAGCAAACATGTCTGGGAATGGGAGGGCGCCTTATCCAGACCAATCATCCATTTTCCATACATGCTCATCGATTTGAATCGAAGGGTCAACCTCCAACAATGCTTCCAGAAATGCATTCCGCTCCTTTGGGGAAATGACCACCGGCATTTCAAATTCGCTCCTCACCTTGATACGATCACGCACAGAAGCCGCGGGGGCACTAAGGACGGTGTTGGTTTTGACAATGGATTTAATGTTGGCAATATTAACGGATTTTGTTCGGAAAGGGCCTATGTAGATAAGCAGACGATCGTTTTCAACACGGTAATAAATGCAGAAAGTGATTACCGTAAAAACAAAAAAGACCACTGTAAGAATCCAGACCTGCTGAAATAGCACCAACATCATGGCAGCGATCATCACACCGACGAGCACAGGCGAATAACTGGTCCAAAACGTCATCACTCGCTCATCCCTTTCTGTCACCTTAAACAAACGTTTGATCAAAGAAAAAACCCCTCTGCTCACACAGTAGCAAAGAGGGGAGTGCTCTCTTAACGCTTCGAGAATTGCGGTGCGCGGCGGGCGCCTTTAAGACCGTATTTCTTGCGTTCCTTCATGCGGGAATCGCGCGTAAGGTAGCCATTGTCCTTGAGGACTTTCCGGTAATCCGGGTCCACTTCCAATAAAGCGCGGGCGACACCAAGCTGAATGGCTCCGGCCTGTCCGGTGTAACCGCCACCTTTAGCCGTGATCTTCATATCATATTGACCTTCCGTGCCTGTTTCCGCAAGCGGTTTTTTAACGACGGTTCTCAGGGTCTCATGATCGAAGTATTCGTCCATGTCTCGTTTATTGATGGTGACTTTTCCGTTTCCGGGGGAAAGGAAAACCCGTGCTACGGCATTTTTACGTCTGCCTGTTCCGTAATATTGCAACGATGCCAATGTAATCCCTCCTTTTTGTTAGCCGCGAAGTTCGTAAACCTCCGGTTTTTGTGCCTGGTGTTTGTGTTCCGGGCCTTCATAAACGTGTAGTTTCTTAAAGGTTTGGCGACCGAGCGCATTTTTGGGGAGCATACCTTGGACAGCGAGCTCAACCATTTTCACCGGTTTATTTTTGCGCATGTCAATCGCTCTCGTCTCTTTTAAGCCACCGGGATAACCGCTGTGGCGATAATACATTTTGTCCGTTAACTTCCGGCCGGTGAGTTCCACTTTCTCGGCATTGATAATAATAACGTTGTCGCCCGTATCCACGTGCGGTGTGAATTCCGGTTTATTTTTGCCACGCAAAAGGGCTGCGACTTCGCTCGCGAGACGCCCGAGCCTTTTTCCTTCGGCATCGATAACGTACCATTTGCGGTCGATTTCATTTGCTTTCGCCATGTATGTCTGACGCATAGAGGACACCCTCCTTTTTTCGCAGGTTTGTCAAAATCATTTATTTTTTCGTTCATCATCTCGTAGCTGCGGGCTAGTGGCGGATGAAATGCCAACTTATATCGTATAACAACGCGGTGGTAAATGTCAATTAAAAAATTCGGTGCATCCCGTGTTATGAGCGTCTTTCGTATTCAACCGACCACAGATATAATCCCTGGCCAGGTACCGTCTGTGCAGCTTGCCGACGATCCCGGGAATGTAGTATGCGTTCCATATCCGCTACCGCCAGTCGATGCAAACCGATATCGATAGCTGTGCCGACGATGATCCGGACCATATTATAAAGAAACCCTTCGCCGTAAAAACGAAAATACCCCTCGTATTCGCCCGTCTGTGTGTATGTGACCGTCGTCAGCTCTCTCACCTTGTCCTGAACGTGGGTTTGACTCGCACAAAAAGCCGAGAAATCATGGCGACCTTCCAGTGCCCGTAAGGCCCTTTGCATCGCCCCATGGTCGATGTCGTTCGCATATACATGGTGGACGTAGTTGCGCAGGAACAAATCGCGCATACGTCCGATCCGGATAAAATACCGATACTCCTTGGCCGTAGCATCAAAACGCGCGTGGAAATCATCTGAGACGCGCTCTGCAGCCTGCACCTGGATATCTGACGGCAAAACAGACGCGAAGGCACTTGGCCAGCGTGAGCCAGGGATCTGCAGGGCGGAATCGAAATGAATGACTTGGCCGCGAGCATGGACGCCCGCGTCCGTGCGTCCGGAGGCAACCACTTTCTTTTTTTCCCCTTTATGGAGCCTCGTTAAGCCTTTTTCGACCTCCGCTTGTACGGTGCGCTTATGGGGTTGTACTTGCCAGCCGGAAAAATCCGTCCCGTCATACGCAACTATTGCCTTCCATCGTGCCATAAGCCGCCCCCTCTAAAAATCACGCAGTAACGCTAAGACAACGCCAACGCCGGCAACGATAATACAGGCGATCGTGTCTCGCGCCCGCCACTTTAGCACCCGTAATTTCGTCCTTCCTTCCCCGCCGCGATAGCCGCGGGCATCCATCGCCGTCGCCATGTCTTCGGCGCGTTTAAAGGAGCGGACGAACAACGGAATGATAAACGCCGTCAGCGTCTCCAGACGTGTCCTCAACGAGCCTTTGGCAAAATCCGCCCCGCGCGCCGCCTGTGCTTTCAATATGCGGTCGGCTTCCAAAAGCAGCGTCGGGATCAAGCGAATGCTGATCGACATCATCAAGGCCATTTCATGGGCCGGGAGCCCGAAACGCTTAAAAGGGCGCAAAAAGGATTCAAAGCCATCGGTTAAATCAATCGGCGTTGTGGTGAGCGTCAAGAGCGACGCGAAGACGACGAGCGAACCAATTCGCACGGATATATATACCCCTTGCTCAATGCCGCCACTATAGACAGAAAAGCCAAGAACCGAAAACAGGACCGCTCCTTCATTCGTAAAAAAAGCATGAAGAAAAAACGTAAAAATAATCAAGATAAAGATCGGCAATAACCCTTTGAGAAAAAACTTCAAAGGCACGCGCGAAAGCACGACAAACAGAATAACGGTAGTCACTAGCGCAGTGTAACTCCAGAATTCATTGGCCAGGAAAACGATAACAGCGAGGGCGAGTAAACAAAGAATTTTCGCCCTTGAATCCAAACGGTGCAAAGGGGAATCCACGGGAATATACTGTCCGATCACGATGTTTTGCAGCATGGCTTTATCCCTCTTTTTTGCCCCTCGTCCATTGATTGGCTACGACAGCGGCCATTGCTTCCGGCTCCAACAAGGTATCGCGGATGTCCCAGCCTGCACTTTGCAAGGCATGGGCGATCCGGATCGATGGCGGCGCCGCCAAACCGATATCGGACAGCCATTCGACTTGCCTGAATACCTCCGCGGGAGGGCCGCTTGTTACTGGTTTTTCGGCCGGTCCCATGACGATAATGTCATCGGCATAACGGGCGGCATCTTCCATATCATGCGTCACAAGGATGCTCGTCAATCCACGTTCATCATGCCAGGTTTTTAATACATCGAGCAACGCGCGGTGCCCGGCAGGATCGAGGCTTGCCGCCGGTTCATCAAGGATCAATACTTCCGGATCGGTGGCCAGCACCCCGGCGATGGCGATTCGTCTCATTTGGCCGCCACTGAGACTGAACGGCGAAACAGGTAGCACATCTTCGCCGATACCGACGATATCAAGGAGCGCCGGGAGCCGTTTGCGAATGCTATTCACATCCATGCCCAGATGCCTGGGGCCGAACAACATGT
The DNA here is from genome assembly GCF_900100185.1 of Natribacillus halophilus. GTDB lineage: Bacteria > Bacillota > Bacilli > Bacillales > Marinococcaceae > Natribacillus > Natribacillus halophilus. Next base: position 10,431 of record NZ_FNEN01000014.1, read on the forward strand.
CTTCTTCAACGGTGGACCCAAACAGCTGATGTTCGGGATACTGAAAGACCATCCCGATTTTTTTCCGCATTTGTTTGACTTCTTTACGCTTCGTTTTCCGATGTAGACGAGCATCTCCAAGTTGTACTTCTCCGGAGGTCGGGAGCAGTAACCCGTTAATCAATTGCATTAAGGTTGACTTTCCCGATCCCGTACTACCCACGACGCCTGTAAATGAGCCGGAGGAGATATGGGCGTTCACGCTCGCAAGCGCCTGCTTCTCGAAAGGAGAGCCGATCATGTATGAATAACTTACATTTTGAAAGGCGATGTGCATAGACGTTCCACCCACTCCTGTTCGCTTAACGCCAAAGGGCGCAGGGAGACCCCGGTTTGTTCCTGCAAGGCCACCTGCATGTCCAAAAAATACGGCAGATAAAAGCCCCGCGACAATAAAAACTGCGGATCCTGGAAAAATTCATGCGTGGATTGATCCCGTACCGTTTTTCCTTGTTCCATAAACACGATCCGCTCGGCCTGCAACGCTTCTTCCAACTCGTGCGTAATCATGATGATCGTAATCCCGGCCCGGTTCAACTCGGCCATCGTTTGCATCACTTCTCCCCGGCCCTTTGGATCCAGCATGGACGTTGCTTCATCAAAGATCATAATATCCGGACGCAAGGCGAGAATGCCCGCAATGGCCGCCCTTTGCTTTTGCCCTCCTGAGAGGCGGTGAGGCTCGGTCGTCAGCTTATCGGCAATGCCGACACGTATCGAAGATTCCTCGATGCGTTCGATCATTTCGGTCCGGGGGATACCGGCGTTTTCCAGTCCGAAAGCGATATCGTCCCGAACGGTGGCGGCAACAAACTGGTGGTCCGGGTTTTGAAAAACCATGCCTGCTTTCTGGCGGACCGTCCAAATGCTCTCCTCGTCATCGAGCTGATAGCCGGCAACCTCCACTGTCCCTCTCTCCGGCTGCAAAAGCCCGTTCAGCGTGCGGGCAAATGTGGATTTTCCGGAGCCGTTCGTACCCAACAAAGCCAGCCAATCCCCTTTATATAATTGCAAGTGAAAATCCTGTAAAATCCAATCCTGCTCTTCCCGATAACGAAAATACAGGTTTTGACAATCGATGATGGGCTGCACGCCTCGCTCCTCCAATCCAAACCGGGATATGTACGGCGGCACATCCATAAGCAAAATAATATCATATATCGCCGCTTCTTGTTAACCATTTTATCGTAAAGGTTAACAATAGATGAACACGAAAAAGGACAGTGACTTTGGAATCGTCCTGCCCTCTCGCATATTAAACGAGCTCGATGACGGCCATCGGAGCTCCATCCCCTTTACGTGGCTCCATTTTAATAATGCGTGTATATCCACCTTGCCGTTCCTCATAGCGTGGGCCAATGTCAGCGAATAATTTCTGAATGGCATCCTGATCTTCATCGGCGGCTTCATTACGAATAAAGGTTGCCGCTTGGCGACGGTCATGCAACGTGCCTTTCTTGCCGTGTGTGATCGTTTTTTCAACGAGCGGACGAAGCGCCTTTGCTTTTGCTTCCGTGGTCACGATCCTTTCGTTGATCAAAAGATCCGTCGCGAGATCACGAAATAATGCTTTTCGTGCCGAACTATCTCTTCCCAGCTTCTTGTAAGCCATAGTCCCTTTCCCTCCTTTTGCGCAAACTTGCTCACTTTAATCCTCGTTGCGGAGGCCGAGACCGAGGTCTCCCAGTTTTTCCTGTACTTCCTCCAACGATTTACGTCCAAGATTGCGCACTTTCATCATATCTTCTTCGGATTTCTGCGTGAGCTCGTGAACCGTATTAATGCCGGCGCGTTTTAGACAATTGTAAGAACGGACGGAGAGATCAAGTTCTTCAATCGTCATCTCCAGCACTTTTCCTTTTTGGTCTTCCTCTTTTTCTACCATGATCTCCGCGTTTTGGGCCTGATCGGTCAAACCGATAAAAATACTTAAATGCTCATTCATGATTTTGGCACCGAGGGATACCGCTTCTTCAGGGCGAATGCTTCCATCCGTCCAGACATCAAGGGTGAGTTTATCATAGTTTGTAATTTGGCCGACACGCGTATTTTCCACTTGAAAGTTGACCCTTGCAACCGGGGTGAAAATAGAGTCGATCGGCAAGACACCGATGGCCAAATCCTCATGATTATTTCCTTCAGCGGGAACATATCCTCGCCCTCGTTTAGCGGTCATGGTCATATGAAACTGAGCGCCCTCCGTTAACGTGGCGATATGCAGTTCAGGATTTAGAATATCGACATCACTATCGTGGTTAATATCCTGGGCGGTTACGACACCCTCGCCACTCGTATCAATCTCAAGCACTTTTTCATCATCGGAATGAATGTTAAGGGCCAGGCTTTTCAAGTTCAAAATAATCGTCGTAACGTCCTCCACGACACCCTCGATCGTTGAGAATTCGTGCAGGGCATTCTCGACCTGAACATTGGTGATCGCTGATCCCGGCAGAGAGGATAACAGTATTCGACGCAAAGAGTTCCCTAAAGTTGTGCCATAGCCGCGTTCAAGCGGTTCGACAACAAACTTCCCGTATTTGGTGTCCTCACTGACTTCAATCGTTTCAATGCTCGGCTTTTCGATTTCGATCATCTAAATGATACCCTCCTTCAAAACGTCACATCCGTATGGCACGCTTTGGCGCATATTTTATGGCAGGTGACTGCAGGCACCTCATTCGGTACTTATCTCGTCTAACCATTATTGACAGGGCGCAGGGTTTTAAAACCTTGACACTGTTATAGTCTGCGACGTTTCGGGGGGCGGCAACCATTGTGGGGCACAGGTGTCACATCACGGATGACATTAACCTCAAGACCGGTCGCCTGCAGAGAACGGATCGCGGCCTCACGACCGGCGCCGGGCCCTTTGACAGCGACCTCCACGTTTTTCAGTCCATGGTCCATCGAGGCTTTTGCGGCCGTTTCAGCTGCCATCTGCGCGGCAAATGGCGTCGATTTACGGGAGCCCTTGAAACCGAGGTTGCCGGCACTTGCCCATGACAATGCATTCCCCTGCATATCTGTAATCGTAACGATCGTATTGTTAAATGTGGAGCGAATATGCGCGATACCCGAATCCACCTGTTTACGCTGGCGACGTTTGCGGGTTGTTGTTTTCGGTTTGGCCATCTTTTACAAACCTCCTTTACTTTTTCTTGTTCGCAATCGTTTTCCGGGGGCCTTTTGCGGTTCTGGAGTTATTTTTCGTGCTTTGGCCGCGGGCAGGAAGGCCACGACGGTGACGAATGCCACGGTAAGATCCGATTTCGATCAACCGTTTAATGTTGAGTGACTTTTCCCTGCGAAGGTCCCCTTCAACCGTATAGTTTCCGACAGTCGTGCGGATCCGGCCAAGTTCTTCATCCGTGAGATCACGAACCCGTGTATCCGCGGGTACATTAGCTTCTGTAAGAATCTCTTGCGAGAGACTCTTGCCAATTCCGTAAACGTAAGTGAGTGAAATGACCGCCCGTTTGTCACGAGGAATATCCACTCCTGAAATTCGTGCCACAAACATGCACCTCCTTTAATGTTAACCTTGTTTTTGTTTATGCTTCGGATTTGAACAAATCACCATAACCGTACCTTTACGGCGAATGATTTTACATCGTTCACAAATGGGTTTTACGGAAGGTCTGACCTTCATTTTCTTTCCCTCCTTCATGACGACCAGATGCCTCATAATGTTTATTTATAGCGGTAAGTGATTCGTCCACGAGAAAGGTCATACGGGGAAAGTTCCACAGTAACCTTATCACCGGGTAAAATGCGAATAAAGTGCATGCGGATCTTACCGGAAACGTGCGCGAGTATTCGATGACCATTCTCCAGTTCCACTCTGAACATAGCGTTTGGCAAAGGCTCGACGACGGTGCCTTCGACTTCAATCGCATCATCTTTGGCCATGGATTTACTCTCCTCCCTTCCTAATATCAGGTTGCTCTCTACGAAATTGCATCAACCCGTGGCGCAATTTGGCATTGGTTACACGACCGGTCTCTTCCAGGCTATTTTTGACTTCCCGGGAAACAAACGTGCACGGTCGAATATGATTGATATTTTTCTTCTTGGCACGTTTGAACATTCGTCGGTTACCATCGGCCAAGAGGACAAAATGTTCGTCGACAATTGCAATAACGATGAAAAATTGCTGACTTTCACGACCAGTGAGCGTCTGCACAACTTCCCCGAGTTCAGGCATACTCGCCGCTTTACGCATCGCCATTCTCCTCGCCTCAGGCTTGTGTCAAAATCTCATACCCTGATTCCGTCATTGCAATCGTGTGTTCAAAATGTGCACAGCTTTTTCCGTCCGTTGTAGCCACGGTCCAATTGTCTTCCAGGGTATGGACATAGCGTTCACCCATGTTCACCATCGGTTCGATGGCAAGCACCATTCCGGGCTTTAAGCGCGGCCCTTTCCCTGGGGGGCCAAAATGCGGGATTTGAGGGTCTTCATGTAAGTCTTGACCAACGCCATGACCTACATACTCCCGGACAACCGAGAACCCATGCTTCTCCACGAATGTCTGTATCGCATGAGAGACATTAGAGAGTCGATCATTCGGTTTCGCTTCCGCGAGTCCCTTGTATAAGGCATCCCGGGTGACATCCAAAAGTTGTTTATTCTCGGTTGTTATCGTCCCGACAGGATAGGTCCATGCCGAATCCCCATGGTAACCTTGAATTTTCGCTCCGATATCGATGGAAATGACATCTCCGTTTTTTAATGTCCTATTTCCCGGAATTCCGTGAACAAGTTCTTCATTAACGGAAGTGCATATGCTTCCGGAAAATCCATGGTAGCCTTTAAATGAAGGAACGGCATCATACGATTGTATAAACTCATCCGCCATGCGGTCAAGTTCACCGGTCGTTATCCCCGGTTGAATATGACGCTCAAGCTCTTGATGGGTCAGCGCGACAATTTCACCGGCGCGCCTCATAATCTTTAGCTCCCGCTCCGTTTTACGAATGATCATGCATGCAAACCTTCCAACAATTGATCGATATCCTCATGAACCCGCTCGATCTTTTGATCGCCGTCGATATTCCGAAGGTAACCTTTTTGGTTGTAAAAATCGATGAGCGGTTGCGTCTGTTCAATGTTCACGTCCAAACGTTTTTCCACCATTTCCGGCTTATCGTCATCACGCTGGATGAGCTCGCTGCCATCCACATCACAAATGCCATCGACTTTCGGAGGATTGAAATCCACGTGATACGTTTCACCGGAAGTCGGTGATACGCGTCGTCCGGCCAGACGTTTGACCAGCGTTTCTTTAGGGACCTCAATGTTGATCACATAGTCAATCGAACGGTTGTAATCAGCAAGAATATCTTCCAGCGCCTCCGCTTGCGGGATCGTACGCGGAAAGCCGTCAAGTAAAAAACCTTTTGCACAGTCGTCTTCAGCGAGGCGCTCACGAACGATTCCAACGGTGACTTCGTCGGGCACAAGTTCTCCGGCATCGAGATAACGCTTCGCCTGCACGCCGAGTTCGGTTGCATTCTTGATCGCGGCTCTGAACATGTCGCCGGTCGATATATGCGGGATATGGTACTTTTCACTGATGGTTGAGGCCTGTGTGCCTTTTCCGGCTCCCGGTAGCCCCATGAGAATTAAATCCATCTTACCTCTCCTAACATCTCTTACTTTCCTTTGCCCTGCTTTTACCTAATGAAGCCTGTGTAGCTTCGTTTAATCATTTGGCCTTCGATTTGTTTCATAGTGTCCAGGGCGACACCTACCGCGATGAGCAAACCTGTACCGCCGATTTGGATCGTTTCCGGCAACCCGAGTTGTGTCGTAAAGAACACCGGCAGAATCGCGACCGTAGCCAAAAACAAAGCGCCGACGAAAGTAAGACGGTAAAGGATGCGACGGATATAAAGCTCCGTTGTTTTGCCAGGGCGAATACCGGGAACATATCCGCCTTGCTTTTTCAGATTCTCGGCCATCGTTTCCGGATTAACCTGTACGAACGTATAGAAATACGTAAAGGCAATGATTAACGCGATGTAAAAAAACGCCCCAACCGGTTGCGTGTAATCAAAATTATTGATCACCCATTGGGCAACAGGATTGTCTTCTCCCAAAAAACTTGCAACGGTCGGCGGAAAGATAAATAATGCCATCGCGAAAATGACCGGGATAACCCCCGCTGAATTAACCTTCAGGGGCAAGTGCGTGGATTGCGCGCCTGCCGTTGACTGTCGGCCAACCACTCTCTTCGCGTATTGAATCGGGACCTTGCGCAACGCCTGCTGCACGAACACAATACCGACGATGATCAAAAGAATAGCGAGCCCCAACAGGAGGATGGTAATAATCCCCATGAACAACTGCTCACCCGCGCCTTCGATTTGCGTGGCATAAATTTGATTGAGCCCATTGGGAATACCGGCGACAATCCCGGCAAAAATCATAATCGAGATACCATTGCCTACGCCTTTAGCCGTAATTTGCTCCCCTAACCACATCAAAAATGTCGTTCCCGCTGTCATGATCACGGCAATAAGCAGGAAGGTAGCGATGTTCGGGTCGGGAATGAGCCCTTCAAACTGGGCATTAAAACCAACGGACATAGCTATAGCCTGAATAAACGCCAACACAACGGTAAAATAGCGTGTGAACTGCGCCAACTTTCGCCGCCCTTGCTCCCCTTGCTTCGACCATTCCGTAAACTTGGGTACAACATCCATCCTTAAAAGTTGGACGACAATGGAAGCAGTAATATATGGGAAAACACCCATCGCGAAAATAGAGAAGTTGCTTAAGGCTCCGCCCCCGAACGTATCGAGGAAACCAAACGCGCTTGCTTCTCCCTGGAATTGCAGTACATCACTGTCCGATCCGGGAATGGGGATGAACGTTCCGATCCGGTAAACAATGAGCATGGTCAGGGTAAAGATGATCTTTCTGCGCAAATCCCCTATTTTGAACACATTGGCGATTGCCTTAAACATTAAACCACCTCTGTTCGACCGCCGGCTGCTTCAATGGCCCTTACTGCAGAGGCAGAAAATTTGTTGGCTTTGACCGTCAACTTCGTTTCCAACTCGCCATCCCCAAGGATTTTAATGCCATCGTTTGCTTTTTTGACGGTTCCACTCTCGACAAGCAGTTCCGGCGTAACCTCCGTTCCTTCTTCAAAACGATTGAGGGTTTCTATATTAACGACGGTGTACGTCTTGCGTGTCGGATTTGTAAACCCACGTTTAGGTAAACGTTTGTAGATCGGATTTTGACCACCTTCGAATCCTGGACGCACGTTACCGCCCGCACGGGATTTCTGGCCGTGTTCACCTCGCCCGGCGGTGTTGCTCCGTTTGGAACCGTAACCGCGTCCGGGGCGGATGGCTTTTTTTCGTGATCCTTCGGATGGTTTCAAATCGTGTAGTTTCATTGCTTCGCACCTCCTATCTTGCCAATGGGGGTTACCCGTTGATTTCTTTCACATTTACAAGGTGGGATACTTTGTTCACCATACCGCGAATGGCAGGTTCATCATTTTGAATGACTGAATGATGCAGCTTACGAAGCCCAAGTGTACGAACGGTGACACGTTGATCTTCCGGGCGACCAATCAGGCTGCGGGTGAGGGTGATTTCCAGTTTATTTGCCATTTGTATTCCCTCCTATCCTTTCAATTCTTCAACGCTTTTGCCACGTAGCCTGGCGACATTTTCCGCCGTCTTCAGGGAGCTGAGACCTTGTAGCGTGGCACGCACCATATTGATGGGATTGCTGGATCCGTGTGATTTTGAAAGGATATCATTGACACCGGCGAGCTCAAGAACGCTACGGACAGGGCCACCGGCGATGACACCCGTACCCTCGGCTGCAGGTTTCAACAACACTTTTCCGGCACCATAACGGCCGACGAGTTGGTGCGGAATGGTCGTTCCTACACGAGGAACCTGAATAAGACTTTTCTTGCCGGTTTCCACCGCTTTGCGAATGGCTTCCGGTACTTCATTGGCCTTCCCGACACCAAAACCTACATGTCCGTTATGGTCTCCGACAACGACAACCGCCGCGAAACGAAAGCGACGACCACCCTTTACCACTTTTGACACACGGTTAATGGCGACAACCTGTTCTTCCAAATCCAGCTTATTCGGATCAATACTCATCATTTGTCCCTCCTTCATGCATTAAAATTTCAAGCCTTCTTCACGCGCAGCGTCGGCTAATGCTGAAATACGTCCGTGATAAACATAGCCGCCCCGGTCAAAAATGACATTATCATGTCCCTTGTCAAGCGCGCGTTTGGCGACCAGGCTCCCTACTTGCTTCGCGGCCTCAACATTGCCGCCGTTTTCGAGCTTCAGCTCCTGGTCCAGTGTCGATGCCGCCGCTAATGTTTCGCCTTTCGTATCATCGATGAGTTGCGCATACATATGGCTCGAAGAGCGAAAAACATTCAGGCGCGGACGTTCCGACGTCCCGTGGATCTTCATGCGGAGACGATTGTGTCGGCGCTTGCGCGCCACTTGTTTACTGACTTTGTTCGCCATGAGTGACTTTTCTCCTTTCTGCCTTACTGAGCCTTTAGGCCGCATGCCGTTCTTGCCGGCTCAAGCTATTTACCGGTTTTGCCCACTTTGCTCCGTACTTGCTCACCTGTATAGCGAACCCCTTTGCCTTTATAAGGTTCAGGTTTGCGCACGGATCGAATATCAGCGGCTACGGCTCCGACATACTGTTTGTCAATGCCTCTGACGATCACTGTCGTGTTCGTCGGCACTTCAATTTCAATGCCTTCCGGTTCTGTGATTTCAACCGGGTGGGAATAGCCGACATTGAGCACGAGGTTATTCCCGGATTTTGTCGCACGGTAGCCGACACCAACGAGTTCAAGGCTTTTCGCAAAGCCGTTTGTAACGCCTTCAACCATATTGCCGATCAGGCTTCTCACTGTTCCATGCATAGCACGGTCTTCCTTATGGTTCGACGGGCGATTCGTTGTGAGCATCCCGTCTTCGATCTGGATAGCTATATCTGAATTAAACTGGCGGGACAGCTCTCCTTTAGGACCTTTAACAATCACATGCTGGCCGTCCACAGTGATGTCCACACTTTCCGGTACTTCCAGTGGAGTGACACCGATTCGTGACATTGTCATCGCACCTCCATTCGCTGATTCTTACCATACATAGGCGAGCACTTCACCGCCGACATTGTTCTGGCGGGCTTCTTTATCTGTAATCACACCTGATGAGGTCGAAATAACCGCGATACCCAATCCGTTTAAAACACGCGGAATTTCGTCCGAGTTCGTATAAACGCGCAATCCCGGCTTACTGATTCGTTTTAATCCGGAGATGACACGTTCGTCTCCTTGTCCGTACTTGAGAAAAATGCGGATAACTCCTTGTTTTTTATCATCCACAAATTCAACGTCGCGAATATAACCCTCACGTTTGAGGATTTTGGCCACTTCCTTTTTCAGGTTCGATGCCGGCAATTCCAGCTTATCGTGGCGCACCATATTTGCGTTGCGAATCCTCGTGAGCATATCTGCAATCGGATCTGTCATAACCATAATGATAAACCTCCTTCCATCTCTAGGGCTTTACCAGCTTGCTTTTTTGACACCGGGAATCTGGCCTTTATACGCGAGGTCTCGGAAACAAATCCGGCAAAGCTTAAACTTTTGAAATACGGCGTTAGGGCGTCCGCACCGTTCACAACGCGTATATTCACGAACTTTATATTTCTGAGGCTTTTTTTGTTTCTCGACCAATGCTTTTCTTGCCAAAAAAAGTCCCTCCTTCTATTTGGGATTATCTTTGAAACGGCATGCCCATTTGCGTGAGCAGCTCTTTCGCTTCTTCGTCGGTTTCAGCCGTTGTGACGATCACGATATCCATGCCGCGAACCTTGTCGATTTTGTCGTATTCGATCTCGGGAAAGATGAGTTGTTCTTTCACGCCGAGAGTATAATTGCCCCGGCCATCAAATGCCTTGTTGGAAATTCCGCGAAAATCACGAACGCGCGGCAATGATACATGGATCAATTTTTCAAGGAAATCGTACATACGGGCGCCACGAAGCGTGACTTTCGCACCGATGGGATTGCCTTGGCGCAATTTAAAGCCCGCGATCGATCGCTTTGCTTTCGTGACGATCGGTTTTTGACCTGTGATAAGGGCAAGGTCTTCCACCGCGTTATCAAGCGTTTTAGGATTGGATACGGCTTCACCGACACCTGTGTTGATAACGATCTTCTCGATCTTTGGAACGGCCATGACCGAGGGGTAGTTGAATTGATCGTGCAGACGGGGCACGATTTCATCTGTATAGCGTTCTTTTAAAGCGTTCATTTGCAGGGCCTCCTTTCAGCAAACCTTACTTGTCGATCACTTCTCCGGATTTTTTCGCGACACGTACCTTCTGGCCATCTTCGGTTTTATGGCCAATGCGAGTGGGCTCCCCGCTTTTTGGGTCAATAAGCATGACATTCGATACGTGAATAGGCGCTTCCTCGTTGTCGATGCCCCCTTGCGGGTTATCCTGCGATGGTTTCAAATGCTTTTTCACCATGTTGACCTTTTCTACAAGGACACGTTCGCGACTCGGGAAAGCCTTGAGGACCTCGCCTTCCGCCCCCTTGTCTTTTCCGGTGATAACCTTTACTTTATCGCCTTGTTTAACATGCAGTTTCGGTTGCTGCGCCATTCATTCACACCTCCCTGGTGGATATTTTGCTTGCAGGCTTTATAATACTTCCGGTGCTAACGAAACGATTCTCATATATTGATTCTGACGCAATTCGCGTGCAACAGGGCCGAATATCCGGGTGCCTCTCGGGCTCTTGTCGTCACGAACGAGGACGGCTGCGTTTTCGTCAAAACGGATATAAGAGCCATCCGTACGTCTGACACCGCTGCGAGAACGAACGATGACCGCGCGTACAATCTCACCTTTCTTGACAACGCCCCCTGGTGTTGCATTCTTGACAGCACAGACGATCACATCGCCGATGTTAGCGGTTTTCCGTCCCGTGCCACCGAGAACTTTAATGCATTGTACTTCACGTGCTCCCGAGTTATCGGCAACTTTGAGCCTGGACTCTTGCTGGATCATTTTCATGGCCTCCCTTCAACCAAAGATGTGTTAGATAATCACCGATTCTTCGACGATTTCAACGAGGCGGAAGTATTTATCTTTGGATAACGGACGTGTCTCCATGATTTTGACGGTGTCTCCTACTTTCGCTTCATTTTCTTCGTCGTGCGCCTTGAACTTCTTCGAAGAACGGACGCGTTTACCGTACAGCTTATCTTTTTTATACGTTTCAACGACAACGGTAACCGTTTTATCCATTTTGTCGGAAACGACACGGCCAACCCGTACTTTTCGATGGTTGCGTTCACTCATTTGTCTGCGGCCTCCTTTTTACCCTCGATTTATGCCTAGTTCTCTTTCGCGGAGAACGGTGTTGGCGCGGGCGATATCTTTACGAACATTTCGGATGCGGGCAGGGTTCTCCAACTGACCGGTCGCCAGTTGAAACCGAAGGTTGAACAGTTCTTCTTTCAGTGTTTTTGCTTCTTCCTCGATCTCCGTCGTTGTTAAATCGCGAATCTCTTTAGCCTTCATTTGCCTCACCACCCATTTCGTCACGTTTGACAAACTTGCATTTGATTGGAAGTTTGTGCGCGGCAAGACGCAAGGCTTCACGTGCCACTTCCTCATCGACGCCTGCAATTTCAAACATGATTTTGCCGGGTTTGACAACCGCTACCCAGCCTTCAGGTGCCCCTTTACCGGATCCCATCCGGACTTCCAGAGGTTTCGCTGTGTATGGTTTATCCGGAAAAATCTTAATCCAAACTTTACCGCCACGTTTCATATAACGCGTCATCGCGATACGCGCGGCTTCGATTTGCCGGTTTGTGATCCAGGATGGTTCGAGGGCTTGCAAGCCATACTCCCCAAACGAGATCTCTGTGCCACCTTTGGCACGACCACGCATGCGCCCACGCATTTCACGACGGTATTTCACACGTTTAGGCATTAACATGATTAGTTGCCTCCTTCGTCTGTATGATCACCTTTCGTGGGAAGGACCTCTCCACGGTAGATCCATATTTTTACTCCGATTTTCCCATAAGTTGTGTCTGCTTCTGCTGTTCCATAATCAATATCCGCACGTAGCGTATGCAATGGGACCGTTCCTTCACTATAACTCTCGGAACGAGCCATATCAGCACCGCCGAGACGACCGTTCACTTCGGTACGAATGCCCTTGGCGCCGGCGCGCATCGTTCGTTGAATAGATTGTTTCATGGCACGGCGAAATGATACCCGATTTTCCAATTGGCGCGCGATATTTTCGGCGACGAGTGTCGCGTCCAGGTCTGGCTGTTTGACTTCGGAAATATTAATGTGCACACGTTTACCGGTAAGGGCGTTGAGATTCTTTCGCAAGGCTTCCACTTCAGATCCACCTTTGCCGATCACCATTCCGGGTTTTGCCGTGTGAATATTAATATTCACTCGGTTTGCCGCACGTTCGATCTCAATCATGGACACCGATGCATCGCTCAGACGATTCTCGATATATTCACGGATTTTAACGTCTTCGTGCAGCAACGACGCGTATTCTTTCTCTGCGTACCATTTGGATTCCCAGTCACGGATGACGCCGAGCCGAAAACCAATAGGATTAACTTTTTGACCCACGCTTTATCCTTCCTCCTTTTCTGAAACTACGATTGTAATATGACTCGTCCGCTTGTTGATCCGTGATGCACGCCCCATCGCTCGCGGGCGGAAACGTTTAAGGGTAACACCTTCATCCACATAGGCTTTGCTGATCACTAGATCTTCAGGTTCCATTTCATAATTATGCTCCGCATTTGCGACAGCCGAGTTGAGAACCTTCTCAATGGTTGGCGATATGCCCCTGGATGTGTGCCTTAAAATGGATATAGCTTCTCCAACGTCTTTCCCACGCACAAGGTCGATGACCAGTCGGGCTTTACGAGGAGCGACACGAACCTGTTTCGCAACAGCTTTGGCTTCCATTGTAGTGAACCTCCTCTCTCGTTAACGTCGTCTCGTCCTTTTGTCATTTTTGTCGTGCCCGCGATACGTTCTCGTCGGTGCAAATTCGCCGAGTTTATGACCGACCATATCTTCCTGGATATAGACAGGCACGTGCTTACGGCCATCATAAACAGCAATCGTATGACCGACGAAGTTCGGGAATATCGTCGAACGGCGTGACCACGTTTTAATCACACGCTTGTTATTCTCATCCATGGCTTCTACTTTCTTCATCAAATGATCATCGACAAATGGTCCTTTTTTCAAACTCCGACCCATCTTTTTGTTTCCTCCTTTCACTCTTGGAGTAATGACGCGTAAATAGCGCCGCCTCAAACGATTCGTTTAAGGATTTGGCGCTAAACGTCCGCGTTTACTTCCTTTTCTTTTTACCTCGGCGCTGAACAATATATTTGTTCGACTCTTTATTACCTTTTCTCGTCTTATAGCCAATGGTCGGCTGAGCCCAAGGAGATACAGGAGCATCTCGTCCGACGGGTGCTCGCCCTTCACCACCGCCGTGGGGGTGATCAGCAGGGTTCATGGCAAAACCGCGTACCGTAGGTCGTGTGTTGAGCCAGCGGCTGCGCCCGGCTTTCCCGATATTAACCTGTTCATTTTCAAGATTACCCACCTGTCCGATGGTTGCACGACAAGTCGAGAGTATTAGGCGCCTTTCGCCGGATTTCAAACGCACGAGCGTGTACTTGCCTTCACGTCCGAGAATTTGGGCGTGAGCACCGGCTGCGCGTGCCATTTGTCCGCCTTTTCCAGGTCTCATCTCGATATTATGGATGGTTGTACCCACCGGAATATCTTTGATTTCAAGGGCGTTGCCAACTTTAATATCCGCGTCTGAGCCTGAAAATACGTTATTTCCTACCTTAAGTCCATTAGGGGCAAGGATATACCGCTTCTCACCATCTACATAATGAATGAGCGCGATATTCGCCGAACGGTTCGGGTCGTATTCGATTGTGGCTACTCGTCCGGGTACGCCATCCTTGTTGCGTTTAAAATCAATGATCCGATATCTGCGCTTATGACCACCGCCTTGATGACGAGTAGTGATCCGTCCATGATTGTTCCGCCCGGCTTTTTTCGACATGGGCGCGAGCAAGGAACGTTCCGGTTGATCCGTTGTGATTTCGGAGTAATCTTTTCCGCTCATAAAACGTTGTCCGCCGGTTTTCGGTTTATAACGCTTGACTGCCATCGTTTTTCCCTCCTCTGCTATAGAAATTAAACCTCATCGAAAATTTCGATCTCATCGCTGTTCTCGGTCAGTGTGACAATCGCTTTTTTACGGGCGGGTTTATACCCTTCGTAACGACCGAAGCGGCGAAATTTTCGTTTGTAATTCATCGTGTTGACTTTATCTACGTCGACTTCAAAGATTTCCTCGACCGCTTGTTTGATCTGCGTTTTATTCGCCTTGAGATCCACTTCGAACGTGTATTTTTTTTCTTCCATGAGATCGGCAGAGCGTTCCGTAACGACGGGGCGCCTAATCACATCACGTGCATCCATTAGCCAAGCACCTCCTCTACCTTCTCCGCAGCCTCTTTCGTGATGATCACCTTGTCGTGATGAATCACATCCAGCACATTCACGCCGTTTGCGGAAAGTGTTTTTACATTCGGCAGGTTGTTGGCTGATTTTACAAGGTTTTCATTATATTCCGCGGTTACGATAAGCGTTTTTTGCTCCGCGGAAAGGCTGGAAAGAATAGTCACCATATCTTTTGTTTTCGGAACGTCCAGACTAAGTTCGTCAACGACGGTTAGGGCATCTTCCTGTACTTTTGCAGACAGTACCGATCGAAGGGCCAAGCGGCGAACTTTCTTCGGGAGTTTATAACCGTAATTGCGTGGGGTCGGTGGAAATATGACACCGCCTCCCGTCCATATCGGCGAACGGTTGGAGCCGTGGCGCGCGCGTCCGGTTCCTTTTTGGCGCCATGGTTTGGCACCGCCGCCGCGAACCTCGGAACGCGTTTTCGCTTTTTGGGTTCCTTGCCGAAGAGACGCTTGTTGCATCACGACCGCGTCATGCACAACGCTTTCGTTCGGCGTAATTCCGAAAACGGTATCCGCGAGTTCTGCATCACCGACTTGAGAGCCGGTTTGGTTGTATACCGTTACTTTCGGCATGATGGTTCCTCCTTTCTTTCAGACGTTATTAATCTACGCTTTTCACTTTTACATAACCTTTTTTAGGTCCCGGCACATTCCCTTTAATGAGCAATAGATTGCGACCTTCATCAATTTGCACGACTTCAAGATTCCGAACCGTTACTTGATTGCCGCCCATCTGTCCGGGAAGTTTTGTCCCCGGTGCCACTTTAGAAGTGTCAATAGGGCCCAATGCACCTGAACCTCGATGGTAACGGGAACCATGTGATTTCGGACCGATCGAGTAATTATGACGCTTGATCGAACCCTGGAACCCTTTGCCTTTGGAAACACCTGTGACATCAATGGTGTCGCCTGCTGCAAATGTATTTACGCTGACTTCCTGACCAACTTCGTGATCTGCAAGTTTCAGATTGCGAAATTCACGGACGTAGCGCTTGGGTGCCGTGCCGGCTTTTTCGGCATGGCCTTTTTCCGGTTTTAAGGCACGTTGTTGTTTTTTATCATCCGTACCCAGTTGAACCGCATCGTAACCATCATTTTCCTGAGTCTTCAACTGCATGACGATATTCGGATCTGCCTGAACGACCGTTACAGGAACGACGTCGCCGTTATCGCTAAATACCTGCGTCATGCCGATCTTTCTGCCCAAGATTCCTTTGGCCATCAGTCACACCTCCTGTTAATATTTTAATTGAATTGTTATTGTTCTCGCCCGCTACATTTAGAGCTTAATCTCAATATCGACACCGGAAGGCAAATCCAGACGCATCAAGGCATCTACCGTTTGCGGTGTTGGGCTGAGAATATCAATAAGACGTTTATGGGTTCGCATCTCGAATTGTTCACGAGAATCCTTAAACTTGTGGGTGGCGCGTATAACGGTATATACGGAGCGTTCGGTCGGCAGCGGTACAGGACCGGCTACTTTCGCCTCTGAACGCTTGGCCGTTTCCACAATTTTAGCGGATGATTGATCGAGAATACGATGATCATACGCCTTTAAGCGAATGCGAATTTTCTCGTTTGCCATGTTTCTTCCTCCTTTTCGCCTGATTTCCAGACATACTCCGTGAAAATTTCCCCACACCCGCCATGGCAAAGGAGCCGGGTGTATCGGGCAACCTTTCACTTCATCGCTTTATGCAACGAAAAAAGGGAGGTCCGTGCGGAGGGCTCCCGTCTTCTGTCACACCTTAACTATTATAAAGGTTGCAAGTACTGATTGCAAGTGCAAATTTGCGTTTTGCCGGAATTTGTTGCAAGTGAAGCTGAGCAAACGTTTAATTAACGTTGATGGTGGCTCATCTACGGACGCTTTTTACGGACAATTTTTACCGCTTGTCCCCTCGGTTCGTCCTAATAAACGCCTCATTCGGACAATGTTTGACGATCAGCCCTTTCTGTTGTCCGAATAAATGACTGGCAACAGTTAATGATTATTCCTTCAAATAATCAAAAACAGCAAGCAGCGGCAGTCCGCGTACTTGCTGTTCCTTTCCTCGGCTATTTTTCCAGAGCGGATACTCTCTGTTTGAGCGCACTCGTTTCACGATGCTGGTTAATCAAACGTTTAATTAACGCGAGTTCCGCCTGGGCTGTCATCAAATGATCTTGCGCGTGGATCATAAAGAAAGAAGGGATGGCCTCATCATCCTGATGGGAAATCAGTTCTGTCTGATATTTATGTCCGGCCACAAATTCTTGCTCCGCTTCTTCCAATTTTGCCTCTGCTCCTTCAAAATCTTCTTCCTCGGCTGCATCCAACGCTTCATAGGCAGCTCCGCGAGCGTTGCCGCCATGCAAAATTAATTGGGTCATCGTTTTTTCGTAATCGATATTGATTCACCTCTTTATTCGCTTATTCCTTCGCGTCAGTTTGTTGTTGCGCTACCAACTGCTTTTCATAACGTTTAAAGAATGGATAGTATATAATCGTGGCCACCACAACGTTTATGACCTGGATCAAGACAGCCATAAATGATCCGCCCGTTGCCAAAAATCCACCGAAACCAAGCGGCACCGTAAATGGCGGTTGCACGACCACGGGCGGCAGTACCCCCGTCGCGAACATAATGTAGTTGATGGTAACAACAACGACCGGCGCTATCACGAACGGAATCATCATGATCGGGTTGAGCACAATCGGCAAACCGAAAATCAATGGTTCATTGACATTAAAGATCGATGGAACGATCGCTGTTTTTCCTACTTGTTTAATTTGAATCGAGGCCGAAAACACCATAAATACAGCTAAGCCTAAAGTGACACCCGAACCACCGATATGCGTGAACATATGGAAAAAGGGTTCAGTCACAATACCCGTTGCTTCTTCACCAGCAGATACCGCATCAGCATTCGCGGCAAGTTGACTCATCCAGAACGGATAGACCACCGAAGACACCACGTTCATGCCATGGATACCCATGCTCCATAAGACGACCATCAATAAAATCATGACGAGCGCTGCCCAATAGGTGTTCGACGCCGTTACCAACGGTTGAAAAATGGCCATGACCGCTTGCGGCAAGGTAAGATCAAAATTCGCATACACGATCCACTGCAGGAGCCATACCAATGGCAAAATAACCATAAATGGAATCAACACGCGAAAAGATCTCAACACATAAGGCGGAACACTCGACGGCATTTCAAAGGTGAACCCTTTTTTAATGAAAAAATTCATCAATTCCGTCACGAGGATACTTAAAATAATCGCTACAAATAAGCCCTCTCCACCAAGAAATTCGAGCACTTGTCCAAATTCGACTTGTTCAATATCGACGACCGGGAACGCTGACATGAAAAAGGCGAGCATCGACAAGATACCTGCCATGACAGCATCCATATCTTTACGTTGGCCGAGACTGTAGCCGACCCCGAAAGCAACGACTAAAGCCATCAAACCAAAGGTTAAGTTAAAGGGGAATAACAATTGCGCCTGTATTGGTTCAACCGCGTTCACCCACGCATCGACGAGCGGCCCCAACACCGGCATCCCGCCAATTTCAGCCGGCGGGTTGGCGATGATCAGGAAAATGGAACCGGTGATAATGACCGGCAATGCAAAAATAACAAAGGCATCCCGAATCGATTGCAAATATATATTTTGCGCAATCTTACCGAGCGGTTCCATCAAATGGTCTTCCAGCCATTGAATCATCAGGGATACCTCCTTATTTTTCAGCTAATTTCAATGCTTGATCAAGGACCTTTTCCCCGTCCATAAGCGCAAACGCGGTCTGGTCGACCAATTCTACCGGGACATTGTGCGGTTCCGCGATGCGGGTGACTTCTTTTCGCAAATGTCGCACTTGCGGTTCAAGCAAGGCTACATCGTAATCGGCCGCTCTATCTTTAAAGTCTCCTGTTCCTCCTGCGTAGATATCGGCTGTGATCCCTCTTTTCTCAGCCGCTTCCTCCACTTTTTTCCCAAGTTGACTGGATGTTGCTCCCCAACTACATAAAATAATGACCTTAATGGACTGTTCTGCCATTTCGCTCACTCCTCTTATTTTTGAATTTCGCAGATAAAATTTCCTCGGCCTTCTCGTCCACCACTTTGTAATGGCTCATCAGCCATCTCGAGAACCATGTCGTTGCGAGAAGGAGCACCGTAAAGCCGATGCCAAACAGAAAAAGTTGCAGAACATTCGGTTGCCCGGTGATGTACTGATGAAGCGTATAGCCATTCCAAAATATAATAAACGCCAATGTGTACCAAAAGGATATCTTTCTTAGCACATGTATGCCTCCTTTCTTTTTTATCATTTACTATTAATGCAATTTCCATGCCAAAAATAAAGAGCCCACCATTGTGGGCTCACTTAACGTATTTATAATGTGTGCAACTCTACTTGCACACATTACCTGGCTAGTTTCATCGTTGCTCGCACGAACGAGGGGGCAATCGAAACGTTAAACGCTTGTTCCAAGTTGAATATGAGCGGCTCCCAAACCGTTTTCTCAGCATCATCATGCTGAAAATCAGTGTCCATCGGCATCGTTTTCTGCAATTCTTCCATTTCCCCATGCATTCTCGCGTTCATGATCCGATCCAATAGAACACCTATGTGCATCCCCATACCAAGAGCGCGGCTGTCATCCCAGCCATAATACGCTTGTATCGGCGGAAAATATTCGTCTAGTATGGCACAAAACAAGCGTGGATTGACATTGGTGACGATTTCAGCCAGCCCGGTCTGGATCGCACGATACCCTTCCTGATGGTGTTGTTTAACCGTTTCTCCCGATAATGTGGCATAAGGACGGGAGACTTCCAATAATTTGAACAGACGAGACGTGCCTTCTTGCTTAAGGAGCTCCCACGCGGGAATAAAAGGAATCTCGTCCATGGAGATATAAACCGTACCTATAATCGCCACGATCTCATAATAATCTTTTAACTGATACAAAATGGACGTATCCCTAGAGACAGGATCCATCCGCACGGATCGAATGACAACGTCTGAATCTGCACCGGTAAGCTGATCTGTTAACCATTCCTCAAGCAATTGCGCCGCGCCTTCTCCTGTAAAACATACGGTGGCGATCATACGCTTTTTTCGGGGAGTCGTCTCTGCGTCGTCTTCACGCATGAACATTGTCATTGCCTGACGAGCCGATGTATAAACATCTTCAACAGCAATATCCTGAACGAGAGATTTACGTCCAGCCTCCATCACCATTGGCATATTCACACAAGGCAAGGTGAATACAGGTACTTCCCATTCGTTATAAAAGGTATCCCCCAACGTCACCAACGACCCCATGTCTACAAGCAAGAGAACCCCCTCGTACGTATTGGATGCAAGCGCTCTATCAATGAGAGTTCTTACCTCTTCATAAGTCTCTTCCGCCGATTTTTCCAGGGGCATATCGACGGATTGAATGACCTCGGCTCCCAGCAATGTATTGGTCACTTCAGCCATCGACGAAGCTGCGGAACGACCATGGGTGACAAGCAGCACAAAGATCGTCTGCGTGTTTGGTAACGATTGTGATTGCTCTCCGGGTGTCAAAAAATGAGCCAGCAGTTCCACTTCATCATCCGGGAGCTTGAGACCGATCGTCTCTATAAGATATTCAGCCAGGCGAGAAGCCGCGTGCCGATCTTCCGGTGAGGCTTTTGAAAAAGATGGAAGTGTCTGGTTATTTTCCCGACCATGATTGCGCAAATTTTGCAAGTGCAGGCCAATCACGCACATACTATGTTCATCAAGTTCTCTTTTAATCTGTGGTGAAAGAACGGTTGGCGCTCGTTGCAGTGCATAGAGCAAATCTTCATCAACAAGATCATGCCACGCATCATAGGAAAAAGCAGCTTTAGGATAGCGAGCGGTTAAATCCGCGATATATTGATTGACGACGTCCTGAAGTGAAGAGTCAACGGCCATAACTCCCGCAGAAGATAATTGTACGCGTTTATTGTTTAACCGTTGATAGATGTTGGGGAACGGAAAATTCCATTCTCCTTTCATCTGCTCATTTTCCAGGGAAAATGAAGAAGGCCGGTCGTCCATTTTTATGGAAATGTCCTCAGCTCGAACAACCACTTGCGAAAAGTCTGTATTTAAATACCGCAAATAAGCTCTTGCACAGGCAATTTGGATATCACTTTTCAGCTGACCGATATTACCCGGGCAAGAATAAGACAGCAGCTCCTCTCTACCTGCGTCTTCCATCGTTAAGTCAGCATCCATTTGAACTGCTTCCTGCTGCAAAAACAGATCCAATAACATTTCCCTCTCTGCACGACTGCGTACACGCAGAGGCGGAACGGTTAACGTAACGGAAAACCTTCGCAGCAGCGTGGTTAAGAGCGCACGCTCCGGATTTTCGGTCGTTGCTCCGATAAATGTTATATTTGCCTGTCGTTCACGGGTAGCTTCACCCAACCGACGATATACGCCTTTATCAATCAGGTAAAATAACATTTCCTGTCCGGAAGAAGATAAACGATGAATTTCATCCAAAAAGAGAATACCGCCATCCGCCTGTTCGACAAGACCGGGTTCATCCTGAACAGACCCTGTGAAGGCCCCTTTTTTAATGCCGAAAATTTGTCCGACCAATAATTCCGGGTTCTGGGCATAATCCGCACAATTAAAGGTGATGAAAGGGGTGGACGGTTTAATATACCCTTCCTGTACAGCCAATTTATATAAACGTTCAGCAAGATATGTCTTCCCTGTCCCTGTTTCTCCGGTAAAGAGAATAGGTAACGACTGAAAGGGATAAGCGAGGGCGGCGAGGCTTTGTTGGACCAACGGCTGCAAACTCTCCCCAACCTCTTCATATGAGTAGGATGTTTTCCGGCGATAACGCACCGGTTTTCCGGTAATCTTTTCTGCTTGTCCATTTTGAAAAAGGTCATTTAAATAACGACTGGCGGTGGAGCGGTTTATATGCAAGGCACCTGCGATGTCTTCAGCGCTGACGCCTTGTGGCTTCAACTCTGAAATTTCTTGCAGTTTTTTTGTTACGGTTTCCTTTCTACTCATGTTGTTTCACCTTATTCATTCTTCTTTACCCTCAGTTTACCATGTATCAGCCATTGCGCCTATTAATCAAACGCTTGTTTAAGCATAAAGAAAACTTGGCTTATCGCCAAGCCTTTAAGGCGATAAGCCTTAGTTGCACTTATGCAGGATAAGAAAGTGGTTTATACTTTCTTACCTGCCAAAAAAAAAGCACCCCGCGGGGTGCTCTTTTTTCAAGGTCTGTTACTTCACGATTTCCGTAACCACGCCGGAGCCTACTGTACGGCCGCCTTCGCGGATGGAGAATCTCGTGCCGTCTTCGATGGCAATAGGTTGAATAAGATCAACGGACATTTCTACGTTGTCACCGGGCATGACCATTTCTACACCTTCGGGTAGGTTGATAATACCGGTAACGTCCGTTGTACGGAAGTAGAACTGTGGACGATAGTTTTGAAAGAATGGGGTATGACGCCCACCTTCATCTTTAGAGAGAACATAAACTTCCGCCTTGAATGACGTATGCGGTGTAATAGAACCAGGCTTTGCAAGTACCTGTCCACGCTTAACATCCTCGCGTGCTACACCACGAAGCAATGCACCGATGTTGTCGCCAGCCTCGGCATAGTCAAGGATCTTGTGGAACATCTCGACACCTGTAACGGTTGTCTTTCTTTTTTCTTCATCGATACCGAGGATCTCGACTTCGTCACCGCTGTTGAGCATGCCACGCTCAACACGGCCGGTCGCTACCGTACCGCGGCCGGTGATCGAAAAGACGTCTTCAACCGGCATCATGAATGGCTTGTCTGTATCGCGAGCCGGGGTCGGGATATAGTTGTCGACCTCTTGCATCAGTTCGACGACTTTTTGTGTATGCTCTTCGTCACCTTCGAGAGCTTTCAACGCAGAACCGGAAACGACCGGAATGTCATCTCCCGGAAAGTCATATTCGGACAGAAGATCACGGACTTCCATTTCCACAAGCTCAAGAAGTTCTTCGTCATCCACCTGGTCAACCTTGTTAAGAAAAACGACGATGGACGGCACGCCTACGTTACGGGAAAGCAGAATGTGCTCACGTGTTTGCGGCATAGGGCCATCAGCTGCGGATACCACAAGAATGGACCCGTCCATTTGCGCGGCACCTGTGATCATGTTTTTCACGTAGTCCGCGTGCCCCGGGCAATCCACGTGCGCGTAGTGACGCGTCTCTGTTTCGTACTCAACGTGAGATGTGGCAATGGTAATGCCTCGCTCTTTTTCTTCAGGTGCGTTGTCAATAGCATCAAAGGCCATGACGTCACCTTCGCCTGATTGTTCATGAAGCACTTTCGTAATCGCTGCCGTCAGTGTCGTTTTTCCATGGTCAACGTGCCCGATGGTGCCAATGTTGGCATGCGTTTTCGACCGATCAAATTTTTCTTTTGCCATTGCAAATTTCCTCCCTTAAGTTCAGGTTTTTTATGAAGCAAGAAAGCATGATCGTTGCTGATCTGCTCTCTCAACTTTAATGTTTGTCAGGTGATTACTCACCGGTGTTTTTCTTGACGATCTCTTCGGATATGCTTTTAGGCACTTCCGCGTAGTGATCGAAGAACATCGAGTATGTTCCGCGACCCTGGGTGTTGGAACGAAGGGTTGTCGCGTACCCAAACATTTCTGCCAACGGAACATAAGCGGTGATAATTTGCGCATTTCCCCGTGCGCCCATGCCTTCCACACGTCCACGCCGTGAGGTAATATCTCCCATCACATCACCCATGTACTCTTCCGGAACAATGATATCAACTTTCATCAAAGGTTCCAGGAGAACGGGCTGGCAATAGGATTTGGCTTCTTTAAGCGACATGGATGCCGCGATTTTAAACGCCATTTCGTTTGAGTCGACATCGTGGTACGAACCATCAAATAAACGTGCTTTAACATCGATCATCGGGTATCCTGCCAACAGACCGTTTTGGAGCGCTTCCTGAACGCCCTGCTCCACAGAGTTGATGTATTCCCGCGGAATAACTCCGCCGACAATGTTGTTCTCGAATTCAAAACCGGCACCTGTTTCATTCGGGCTATACTCAATCCATACATGTCCGTACTGTCCGCGGCCACCGGATTGACGAATGAACTTCCCTTCACAGTCCGCAGACGCTTTAATCGTTTCACGATAGGACACTTGCGGGGCACCGACAACAGCTTCCACCTTAAATTCACGCTTCAGACGATCGACGATGATATCAAGATGAAGTTCACCCATACCGGATATCACGGTTTGCCCCGTTTCCGTATCTGTATAGGTTTGGAACGTAGGGTCTTCCTCGGAAAGTTTCCCGAGCGCAACCCCCATCTTATCCTGATCCGCTTTCGATTTCGGTTCGACGGACAAGGAAATCACAGGTTCCGGAAAGTCCATGGACTCGAGGACAACATGATCCCCCTTCTCATCACAAAGTGTATCACCTGTTGATGTGTCTTTCAAACCGATACCTGCCGCAATATCCCCGGAATAAACCGTCGTGATTTCTTCACGTGAGTTGGCGTGCATTTGGAGAATACGACCGACCCGTTCACGTTTGTTTTTTGAAGTATTCTGCACATAGGTCCCTGCTGAAAGCGTACCTGAGTAGACCCGGAAAAATGTAAGTTTGCCGACGTAAGGGTCTGTCATAACCTTAAAGGCAAGGGCTGAAAACGGGCCTTCATCATCCGCTTCCCGGGTCACTTCTTCTTCGCTCTGCGGTTTAAAACCTTTAATGGCAGGAACATCCGTAGGCGCGGGCAAATAATCAATGACGGCATCAAGCATCAGTTGCACACCTTTGTTTTTAAAGGCTGAGCCACAAAGAACCGGATAAAATTCAATATCCAGGGTTGCCTGTCGAATGGCTTTGACGAGATCCTCGTTATTGATTTCTTCGCCTTCCAAATACGCCATCATCAGGTCTTCGTTGAATTCCGCAGCTGCTTCGATGAGTTGTTCGCGGTATGTGTCCGCTTGCTCCCGGTATTCGTCGGGAATCTCACGTGCTTCTGCTTCCCTTCCCAGATCGTCAAGATAATAATATGCTTTCATCTCGACAAGGTCAATGATTCCTTCGAATTCATCTTCCGCACCAATCGGCAACTGTATGGCGTGGGCATTCGCTCCGAGACGGTCCCTTAATGTACTGAGTGAGTAGAGAAAGTCCGCGCCTACTTTGTCCATTTTATTAACGAACACAATTCTCGGCACATGATACGTCGTTGCCTGGCGCCAAACCGTTTCCGTCTGGGGTTCAACCCCTGACTGCGCGTCAAGGATGGCAACAGATCCATCCAGCACACGCAGGGAACGTTCCACTTCCACTGTGAAGTCGACGTGTCCGGGGGTGTCGATGATATTAATACGATGGTCTTTCCATTGGGCTGTCGTTGCCGCGGAAGTGATCGTAATACCGCGATCCTGCTCCTGCGCCATCCAGTCCATTTGGGAAGCGCCTTCGTGTGTTTCTCCAATTTTATGAGTACGGCCGGTGTAGAACAGCACCCGTTCCGTCGCCGTCGTTTTACCGGCATCGATGTGAGCTGTGATGCCGATATTACGTGTTTTCTCCAAGGAGAACTCTCTTGACATGGCTTCCACTTTCTCCTTTCGTCCATTTCTACTGATTTTCATAAATGGAGAGCGGGATGATTACCAGCGATAATGGGCAAATGCTTTATTGGCTTCGGCCATACGATGAATGTCCTCCCGTTTTTTAACCGCTGCACCAGTATTATTGGCTGCATCCATAATTTCATTGGCCAAACGCTCTTCCATCGATTTCTCGCCACGTAAACGCGCGTAGCTTACCATCCAGCGTAAACCGAGCGTCGTGCGACGATCAGGCTTCACTTCGATGGGCACTTGATAGTTGGCGCCACCGACTCGGCGTGCCTTAACCTCAAGTACCGGCATAATATTTTTCAACGCCTGATCAAAGATCTCCATCGGGTCCTCGCCGCTTCGTTCACGGATTAAATCGAAAGATTTATACAGGATATTTTGAGCTTTCCCTTTTTTGCCATCTATCATAATACGATTGATGAGCCGAGTCACCAGTTTGGAATTATAAATGGGATCGGGCAGCACTTCACGACGAGGTACGGGGCCCTTTCTAGGCATGCTTTATCCTCCTTTCTTGCTTCAGCTGATCATGATTTTTATCTTTTCTTTCCTTTTTTCGTTCCGTATTTGGAACGGCCTTGTTTACGATTCTGGACACCTGCTGTATCCAGGGCACCGCGGACGATGTGATAACGAACACCCGGAAGGTCTTTGACACGGCCTCCGCGAATAAGCACAACGCTGTGTTCCTGCAGGTTGTGGCCAATACCCGGGATATAGGCTGTAACCTCGATCCCGTTCGTCAGACGAACACGGGCGTATTTACGCAAAGCTGAGTTTGGTTTTTTCGGTGTCATCGTACCCACACGTGTACATACCCCTTGCTTTTGCGGAGAAGATTGATTGGTCGGCACTTTTTTGATGCTGTCAAATCCTCTATTAAGCGCCGGAGCGTCCGATGTCTGCGGCTTGGTTTGACGACGCTTGCGGACAAGCTGGTTAATCGTCGGCATCTGTTTTCCTCCTTTCTCATTCCTTTTCGATTCGTGATATTCCACGTTCAATTATCGTTGAACCCCTGTCTCAGGCGGTCTTTCAAGACCACTGTTCCAGGTGTTCACACAAGGGCAAAAGGAAGGGTCTTACCAGATCGATCATCGGGTAAAAACCACTTCCTTTTTAATGGAACGACTTCAGCCTGCGAATTTTTTGCATCCCCTGTTATGGGGGGAAATACTTATTCAACACGCACCTAAATTATCGTACCAAAGGGGGATGAGTGTGTCAATCAATTTTTAGTCATATAAAGCACTTTCCGGTTCAGCCGTTGGTTCCGGGGCCTCCTCGCCCGTATCTGCTTTAAGCGAGCGATAACGTTGCATCCCTGTACCCGCCGGGACGAGTTTTCCGAGAATGACATTTTCTTTTAAGCCGAGAAGGGCATCTGCCCGGCCTTTGATGGCTGCATCCGTGAGCACACGCGTTGTTTCCTGGAACGAAGCGGCCGACAGGAACGAATCCGTTTCAAGAGACGCTTTCGTAATGCCCAGAATCACAGGCGAGCCGACAGCTGGTCGCTGCCCTTTACCCAGCACATCTTTGTTCACATCATTGAAATGATTCACTTCTACGAGCGTTCCCGGCAGTACATCCGTGTCGCCGGAATCATTCACGCGGATTTTACGGAGCATTTGCCGGACCATAACTTCCACGTGCTTGTCGCCGATTTCAACCCCTTGCATACGGTACACTTTCTGGACTTCCTTGAGCAAGTATTCCTTGACCTCTTTGATTCCCGTCACTTTCAACAATTCTTTTGGATCAATTGAACCTTCCGTGAGCGCCTGGCCGGCTTCGACTTGATCGCCTTCCACGACACGGAGGCGTGCGCCGTAGGCGGTGGTATATGATTTGGATTCAATTTCACCCTGGATAACGATTTCTTTTTTATCGCCGCCATCATGAACCTCGCTGATGGTACCCGCAAGCTCGGTGATGAGCGCCTGACCCTTAGGATTACGGGCTTCAAAGAGTTCCTGGATACGAGGAAGACCCTGGGTAATATCATCGCCGGCCACACCACCGGTATGGAACGTACGCATCGTTAACTGGGTTCCCGGTTCACCGATGGATTGCGCGGAAATAATGCCGACCGCTTCCCCGACTTCGACATCGCTGCCGGTCGCCAGATTTCGACCATAGCACTTTTTGCAAACGCCGCGAGCCGTGTCACAAGCAAAGACTGAACGGATCGTTACCCTTTCAACCCCTGCATCAACAATCGCTTTCGCGGTATCTTCCGTGAGCAATTCATTCTTTTGCGCGAAAAGTTCTCCGCTTTCGGGATGGGTGACCGTCTGGAAGACGACACGCCCTATGAGACGGTCGTACAATCCCTCGATAACTTCGGTACCATCCCGCAATGTTTCCACGGTCAGCCCGCTGTCCGTGCCACAGTCATCTTCGCGAACGATGACATCTTGGGCGACGTCGACGAGACGGCGGGTCAAATACCCGGAGTCGGCGGTTTTCAGTGCTGTATCCGCAAGCCCTTTCCGCGCCCCGTGTGTAGAAATAAAGTATTCCAATACCGTCAGGCCTTCCCGGAAATTCGATGTAATCGGGAGCTCGATGATTTGTCCTGACGGATTAGCCATCAACCCGCGCATGCCGGCCAGCTGGGTGAAGTTGGACGCGTTCCCGCGAGAGCCGGAATCACTCATCATAAAGATCGGATTGGAACTGTCCAGCGTCTTCATGAGGCGTTCCTGGATCGTATCTTTCGCCTCGCTCCAAATGGAGATGATTTTGTCGTAACGTTCCTCTTCCGTGATCAGACCACGCTTGAATTGCTTCGTCACACGGTTGACTTTATCTTCGGCATCATCAAGGATCTCCTGTTTTTCCGGAAGAACCTCAACGTCTGATACCCCTACGGTGATACCTGCTTTCGTGGAATAGTAGAAACCAAGGTCTTTCATACTATCCAGCATCCTGGACGTCTCCGTCACCTGGAACTTCTTGAAAACTTCAGCGATGATGTCCCCGAGAAAACCTTTTTTAAAAGGGTCGACGAGTTCCATTTCCGCAAAATGCGCTTTTACATCTGTTCCTTTCGGAACAAAATAACGTTCAGGTGTTTCATTTTCCAGGTTGTTCGCCGACGGTTCATTGATATACGGAAAAGAATCCGGCAAAATTTCATTGAACAGAAGCTTTCCGATCGTCGTCAGCAATAGTTGATCCTTGACCTTGTCGGGAAAGACCATGTCCCCCATTGACGAAACCGGGAGCGCGATGCGTGTGTGCAAATGCACGTAACCGTTTTGATACGCGGTAATCGCTTCATTGCTGTCCTTAAACACAGATCCTTCCCCTATCGCATTATTCCGCTCTGAGGTAAGGTAATAGTTGCCGAGCACCATATCCTGCGAAGGGGTGACGACGGGGTTGCCGTCTTTTGGATTTAAAATATTTTGCGAAGACATCATCAAAACACGCGCTTCAGCCTGTGCCTCCGCGGATAGGGGTACGTGAACAGCCATTTGGTCTCCGTCAAAGTCCGCATTGTACGCTGTACAAACGAGAGGGTGGAGCCGAATGGCACGCCCTTCCACAAGCACCGGTTCAAAAGCCTGAATGCCTAACCGGTGCAACGTTGGTGCACGGTTGAGCAGCACCGGATGTTCTTTGATCACATCTTCAAGCACATCCCAAATCTCCGGTTGAACGCGATCGACTTTGCGTTTGGCACTCTTGATATTATGCGCCGAGCCGTTTTCCACCAACTCTTTCATGACGAAAGGCTTAAACAACTCCAGAGCCATTTCTTTCGGGAGCCCGCACTGGTACATTTTCAAACTTGGACCCACGACGATGACCGAACGACCCGAATAGTCGACACGCTTACCGAGCAAGTTCTGACGGAAGCGCCCTTGTTTTCCCTTAAGCATATGCGAAAGAGACTTAAGCGGGCGGTTCCCCGGTCCGGTGATGGGCCGTCCGCGCCTGCCGTTATCAATAAGGGCGTCCACCGCTTCCTGGAGCATCCGCTTTTCGTTCTGCACGATAATGCTCGGCGCACCAAGATCAAGCAAGCGTTTTAAACGGTTATTCCGGTTAATGACCCGGCGATATAAGTCGTTTAAGTCGGAAGTGGCAAAACGCCCGCCATCGAGCTGAACCATCGGGCGTAATTCCGGCGGGATAATGGGAAGAACATCCATGATCATCCAGGCCGGGTGGTTGCCTGAGTGGCGAAAGGCTTCCAATACTTCCAAACGCTTAATCGTCCGTGTTCGGCGTTGACCTTGCGCCGTTTCCAGCTCATCGCGAAGCATTTTCACTTCCTGTTCGAGATTCAAATCGGATAAAATTTTACGGATCGCTTCCGCGCCCATCTGCGCGGTGAAAGAACGGCCATATTTATCATAATACGAACGGTATTCCTTCTCCGAAAGCAACTGTTTATATTCAAGCGGTGTGTCCCCGGTCTCCGTAACGACGTAGGAAGCGAAATAGATCACTTCTTCAAGGGAGCGCGGAGACATATCGAGGACGAGTCCCATCCGGCTGGGGATACCCTTGAAATACCAAATGTGGGAAACCGGAGCTGCCAGTTCAATGTGGCCCATACGTTCACGACGCACTTTTGCGCGTGTCACTTCAACACCGCAACGATCGCAGACAACCCCTTTATAACGCACACGCTTATATTTCCCGCAGTGACACTCCCAGTCTTTTTGCGGTCCAAAAATACGCTCGCAAAATAAACCATCCTTTTCCGGCTTTAATGTCCGATAATTGATGGTTTCAGGTTTTTTCACTTCTCCTCTGGACCAACTGCGAATCTTATCCGAGGAGGCAAGGCCGACTTTCATGTACTCGAAGTTATTGACATCTATCAAGGGGGTCCCTCCCTTTCCTGAGAGCGAATTGTCAAAAGGCTTAATGTCGATGATGCAAGGAACGAAGACGCCCTTTCGTCAAGGGCGTTTTCTTCCCTACTCTTTCGCGATTCTTAAGCATTCTCCGTGGATTCCAGCTTTAAATTCATTTTATCATTCGACTGATCTTCTTCATCATCCAGCTCTTTCATTTCGATCTCTTCTTCATTGCTGGAGAGCATTTTCACGTCCATGCCGAGACTCTGGAGTTCCTTGATCAGAACTTTAAACGATTCCGGAACGCCCGGCTCCGGCACGTTCTCGCCTTTCACAATCGATTCATACGTTTTCACACGACCGATCGTATCGTCCGATTTTACCGTCAGAATTTCCTGAAGGGTATACGCAGCCCCGTAAGCCTCGAGCGCCCAAACTTCCATCTCTCCAAACCGTTGGCCGCCAAATTGTGCCTTACCGCCGAGCGGTTGTTGGGTGACCAATGAATAAGGTCCGGTTGAACGGGCGTGAAGTTTGTCATCGACCATGTGCGCGAGCTTAATCATATACATGACCCCGACGGACACACGATTATCATACGCTTCGCCGCTTCGTCCGTCATACAGGACCGTCTTACCGTCTCCGGCCATACCTGCTTCTTCAAGCGTCTCCTGGACATCTTCTTCGCGGGCACCGTCAAAGACCGGTGTAGCCACATGAATGCCCAGTTCGCGAGCGGCCATGCCCAGGTGCATTTCCAGCACTTGTCCGATATTCATTCGCGATGGCACTCCGAGAGGGTTTAACATCATGTCGATCGGCGTTCCGTCCGGCATAAACGGCATATCTTCCTCGGGCAGGATCCTGGAAATTACCCCTTTGTTGCCGTGCCGACCAGCCATTTTATCCCCTTCGTGGATCTTGCGCTTCTGCACGATATACACACGAACAAGCTGGTTCACACCCGGAGGCAGTTCGTCACCGTCATCCCGGTTGAAGATCTTCACATCAAGGACGATGCCATCCCCGCCGTGAGGAGCCCTTAGGGAAGTGTCCCGCACTTCACGTGCTTTTTCTCCGAAGATAGCGTGAAGCAGACGCTCTTCAGCGGTCAGTTCTGTCATGCCTTTCGGGGTTACTTTCCCAACGAGGATGTCGCCATCCTTAATTTCGGCACCCACGCGAATGATTCCGCGATCATCAAGGTTGCGGAGCGCGTCTTCGCCAATGTTGGGAATATCACGGGTAATCTCTTCAGGGCCCAGTTTCGTATCCCGTGCTTCAGATTCATATTCTTCGATATGCACCGAGGTAAACACATCATCTTTAACGAGGCGTTCGCTAAGGATAATCGCGTCCTCATAGTTGTAACCTTCCCAGGTCATGAATCCAAGCAGTACATTGCGGCCGATTGCCATTTCTCCTTTATCCATGGAAGGACCGTCGGCGAGTACTTCTCCTTTGTCAATGAAGTCCCCTTCGTCGACAATCGGACGCTGATTATAGCTTGTGCCTTGATTCGAGCGGATAAATTTAGACATGCGGTAATTGTCTTCATCGGTTTCCACTTCTTTACCATCCACTTCTTCAAGGCGGCGCATCTTGATTTCCTTGGCGGTGACACGTTTGACGACACCGCGATGGAGGGCGGTTACGGCCGCGCCGGAATCCTTGGCGGACACATATTCCATGCCTGTTCCGACGACAGGCGCTTCCGGCTCAAGCAAAGGCACGGCTTGCCGCTGCATGTTTGCGCCCATCAATGCGCGGTTGGAATCATCGTTTTCCAGGAATGGAACGGACGCTGTCGCTGCCGAAACGACCTGTTTCGGTGAAACGTCCATATAATCAATACGTTCTTTGGCGACGATCGTATTTTCTTCACGAAAACGAGCAATGATATGGTCATCGATAAACGCGCCGTCTTCATCAAGCCTCGCGTTCGCCTGGGCAACGACGTAATTCAGTTCTTCATCCGCCGTCAAATAATCCA
Organism: Natribacillus halophilus; assembly: GCF_900100185.1. Taxonomy (GTDB): domain Bacteria; phylum Bacillota; class Bacilli; order Bacillales; family Marinococcaceae; genus Natribacillus; species Natribacillus halophilus. The sequence goes on from NZ_FNEN01000014.1 coordinate 42,612, forward strand.
CTTGGCTCGAGACTTTCCCGGTTTCTTTATCGACACGGCGATAGGGGGTTTCCATAAACCCGAACTCATTGACTTTTGCATAGCTGGACAAAGAGTTGATCAAGCCGATGTTCGGTCCTTCAGGTGTTTCAATCGGACACATACGGCCGTAATGAGAATAGTGAACGTCCCGTACTTCCATGCCCGCGCGTTCTCTCGTTAAACCACCGGGGCCCAGCGCGGACAACCGACGTTTGTGTGTTAATTCAGCGAGCGGATTCGTTTGATCCATAAACTGGGAGAGCTGGGAGCTTCCGAAAAACTCCTTAATCGACGCAATCACGGGGCGAATATTAATCAATGCCTGCGGTGTGATTTGACTCGGATCCTGAATCGACATCCGCTCGCGGACGACACGCTCCATGCGTGACAAGCCGATACGGAATTGATTTTGCAACAGTTCACCGACCGAGCGTAAGCGGCGGTTTCCGAGGTGGTCGATGTCATCCGTACCGCCGACACCGTGTAGCAGGTTGAAGAAATAGCTAATGGACGCGATGATGTCTTCAGGTGTAATATGCTTGATATCCGTATCAATCGTGCCATTGCTGATGACTTCGATCGTTTGCTCGCCTTCAGAGTCATTGGGTGCGTAGATCTTAATCGATTGCACCACTACATCACTGTCATCTTCGACGATACCGTCGACAACCCGAAAAGTCTTAAAGCCAAGACCATTGTCAAGATAAGGCAATAAGCGGTCGAGTGTGCGCCGGTCGATCAATGTCCCTTCTTCGGCGAGGACCTCCCCGGTTTCCGGATCAGCGAGTGTCTCGGCGAGCACTTGATTAAAAAGACGGTCCTTAATGTGCAGCTTTTTATTGATTTTGTAACGCCCGACATTCGCCAGGTCATATCGTTTCGGATCAAAAAAGCGGGATTCCAGCAAGCTCCGCGCATTTTCAACCGTCGGAGGCTCACCCGGACGCAAGCGTTCATAGATTTCCAACAATGCTTTTTCCGTATCTTCTGTGTTATCCTTTTCCAATGAGTTACGCAAAAACTCATTTTCACCGATTAAATCGACAATTTCCTGATCCGAACCAAATCCGAGAGCTCTGAGCAAGACGGTAACCGGGATTTTACGCGTGCGATCGATACGCACGTAGGTGATGTCCTTGGCATCCGTTTCCAGTTCCAGCCAAGCTCCACGGTTAGGAATAACTGTGGCTGTAAACCCTTTTTTGCCGTTCTTATCGATTTTTTCGCTATAATAAACACTTGGTGAACGGACGAGCTGGGAAACGATGACGCGCTCGGCACCATTAATAATAAATGTTCCGGTATCGGTCATCAGCGGAAAATCACCCATAAATACTTCCTGTTCTTTCACTTCGCCCGTTTCCTGATTCATGAGACGGACTTTCACGCGTAGCGGCGCGGAATACGTCACATCCCGCTCTTTAGAATCTTCAACGGAATATTTCGGCTCACCAAGGCTGTAATCGATGAATTCCAGCACGAGATTACCAGTAAAATCTTCAATAGGGGATATATCCTGGAACATGACTCGCATCCCTTCATCGAGAAACCACTGGTATGAAGCCGTTTGAATCTCAATGAGATTAGGAAGCTCTAAAACCTCGCTAATCCTCGCGTAGCTTCTTCGCTGGCGATGGCGTCCATACTGAATGAGTTGACCTGTCAACGAATTCACCCCTCAAAATCCGCATTTTGTTTAGCTCCCCCTATAGGATCCCGGCACGACCCATTGCCAAGGGAGAAAAAATAAATCATCCTACTTATGAGAAGAATGAGCCGCCAGTTATATACAAGGGGAGCAACACGTAGTATTAGAAAACTTGGCTTATCGCCAAGCATGGCGAAAGCCTTAGTTGCACTTATGCAGAATAAGAAAGATTTCCTTTCTTATCTGCCAATATGAACATCATAGATTTTTTCAGATTATACCAGTGTTCCCGACCCCGATAACCTTTATACCTGTAAATGTTGGAGAACGCTATGAAAGTTTCACTTTCCTAGCTGCCAAAAGATCTTTGCCATTCATACGTTTATACGCATTATAAGATAGTATCATAAACGAGATTGAAGGTCAAACATTTTTTTAATCTTTTTCCAGGCCCCTTGCCCTGAACACGCGATACCCCTTGTCTTTATCCACTTCAACGACCTCTTCGTACATATCTTGCAACTTTCGTTTCGCCGAAGGCGCTCCCTGCTTTTTCTGAATCACAATCCAGAGCTCGCCTCCGGGTAATAAATAAGCACGCGCGTCTGACAACATTCGATACACCACCGCTTTTCCCGCTCGAATCGGCGGATTGATGACGATGGCCGCGAAGCGTTCGCTATCTGCCACACCGGAAAAAAGGTCGCCGGAAACGACCTGTACCGCGTAAGCTTCATTGCGTGCGGCGTTTTGGCGGGCAAGCTCCACCGCTCGTTGGTTCACATCCGATAGGGTTACGTGTCGGCCGGTGATGTTTGCAAGCATGATGCCCATCGCCCCGTAGCCACATCCCATATCCAGTAACGGTCCGGCAATATCAGGTTCCGTAAACGTCTCCACCAAAAAACGACTCCCGAAATCTACTCCTTCTTTCGAAAAAACACCGTGGTCCGAAACAAAAGAAAACGAACGACCGCTTATTTCGGTGTTGAACACCTGCTCATTACTTCGCGTCACCGGATGCTCGTTATAATAATGTTGCGTCATGCGGCTTTTGCCTCCTGCTTGAAAAAGCTTCCCCACCACATGCGGCAGGGAAGCTCCTTGATTTGCAATGCTTATTTCAGTTCAATTTCGGCGCCGGCTTCTTCAAGCTGGCTCTTCATTTCTTCAGCGTCTTCTTTGCTCACGGATTCCTTAAGCGTTTCCGGCACGCCGTCAACAAGGGATTTCGCTTCTTTAAGTCCAAGTCCCGTAATCTCGCGAACGACTTTAATAACGTTAATTTTGGAAGAACCTGCGCTATTCAATACGACGTTAAAGTCCGTTTGTTCTTCTTCGGCAGCTTCGTCTCCGCCACCGCCGCCAACAGCTACAGGTGCCGCGGCTGTTACACCGAATTCTTCTTCAATTGCCTTGACAAGGTCGTTTAGTTCAAGGACAGTCATGCCCTTGATTTCTTCAATGATTTGTTCTTTTGCCATTGTGATTTCCTCCTTCAAAAATATCGATTAAGATGCGTTCTCATTTTCTTCTTTTTGATCTGCTACCGCCTGGGATGCAAGAGCAAAATTACGCAGCGGCGCTTGCAACACACTGAGCAACATGGCGACAAGACCATCGTAAGAAGGCAGCTCGGCCAGTTGTTTAATATTATCGACCGTGGTTACTTCTCCCTGGATGATGCCTGTCTTAATCTCAAGAGCCGGATTAGCCTTGGAAAAGTCATTAAGCACTCTTGCTGCCGCTACAGCGTCGGTTGCACTCGTCGCGATCGCTGTGGGCCCCACGAGAAATTCATCAATTTCCGTGAAGTTCGTCTCTGCGGTCGCGCGCCGAGCCATCGTGTTTTTGTACACTTTAAACTCGACGTCCTCTTCACGAAGCTTTCTGCGAAGTTCCGTTGCCTGGGCTACATTAAGCCCTCGGTAATCGACGAAGACAATCGATTCACTGTTTGCAAGCTTGTCGGCTATTTCACTAACGACAGCCTGTTTTTGTTCAATCACGGTACTCATCGTCACACCTCCTGTTAAAAATCTCATAAAAGCAAAAAGACCTCTTTACGTCGCCGCAGACATAAAAAGGTCTTCCATCGGAACATGTTCACCATTAGAAAATGTTCCCTATGACGTCAGATCACCTCGGCAGGAAATTAAGCGTGTGAAACGCACCTGCTGTCTACGGTTGATGCTCTTTTATTTAGCAGACAAGAAAGTACAACTTTCTTGTCGTGCATAAGTGCAACTAAGGCTTTCGCCATCCTTGGCGATAAGCCAAGTTTGCTTTAACGTGCTCCAGTATATGGGATACAGACACAAAAGTCAAACGCTAATGCCGCTTGTGGTGACCTTTACACCCGGCCCCATGGAAGAAGCGACGGAAATATTGCGCATGTAAGTCCCTTTGGCCGCCGATGGTCTCGCCTTCATGAGCGTATCGACCACTGTGTTCAAATTCTCTTTTAATTGATCCGTTTCGAAAGAAACTTTTCCGATCGGAACGTGAACATTTCCGGCTTTCTCCACACGGTATTCTACTTTCCCCGCCTTGATTTCGTTCACCGCCTGGGCGATGTCCATCGTAACCGTCCCGGTTTTCGGGTTCGGCATTAAGCCGCGGGGGCCGAGAATACGTCCGAGTTTGCCGACTTGAGCCATCATGTCCGGTGTGGCCACGACGACATCAAAGTCCAGCCACCCTTGCTGGATTCTATCGACAAGCTCTTCTTCACCGACGATATCCGCGCCCGCTTCTTCGGCTTCATTCGCCTTTTCGCCTTTCGCGAACACGAGTACACGCTTCGTTTTTCCTGTGCCGTGAGGAAGGACGACAGCGCCGCGAATTTGCTGGTCGGCTTTACGTGGATCTACACCCAGGCGAAGCGCGACTTCTACCGTTTCGTCAAAATTCGCCGGTGCGACTTTTTGAACGAGTTCCAGCGCTTCCACAGATGAATAACTGCGGGACGTATCCACTTGCTGTTTGGCCTCTACAAATTTTTTCCCTTGTTTTTTGGGCATTTCATTTCAACTCCTCTTTTGTGGTTTAACGGTTTAACCTCCCACGCAGGATCTCATCCGCCTGGTCCTACCCAAACGGAGAAGATGACCTAACCTTCAATCGCAATGCCCATGCTGCGTGCGGTGCCTTCGATCATACGAACGGCCGCCTCTGTACTTTCGGCATTGAGATCTTCATATTTCGTCTCCGCGATTTCACGGATTTGATCGGCAGTCACACTGCCTACTTTCGTTTTATGCGGTTCACCGGAGCCCCCGTTAACGCCAGCGGCTTGTTGTAGCAATACCGGGGCCGGCGGTGTCTTCGTAATAAACGTAAACGAACGGTCTTCGTACACACTGATTTCAACCGGGATGATCGTCCCTGTCTGCTCTTGTGTGTGGGCATTAAATTCTTTACAAAAACCCATGATATTAATACCAGCCTGACCGAGCGCGGGTCCGACCGGCGGTGCCGGGTTGGCTTTGCCTGCAGGAATTTGTAGCTTGACTACCTTTTCTACCTTTCTAGCCACGCGACACACCTCCTTCACTCGTATTGTGGTTTTTCGGGTAAGGATGCCCTCCCACGTTCTGCTCCACCGCAAGGAACTTGCAAGATGAGCAAACATGATAAATGGTATCATCTTAATAGACGAACCGCAAGCATTTGCAGCCATCAGCCGTTATATTTTTTCCACTTGATGAAAATCCAGTTCCACAGGCGTCTCCCGTCCGAACATATTGACGTGCACCTTGACCTTTTGTTTCTCACCGTTAATTTCCTCAACGGTACCCGTAAAGTCTGTGAACGGGCCTTCATTAACCTTCACTGACTCTTTCAGTTCCAGGTCAATTTCCGTTTTCGGCGTATCTTCACCCATTTTCCGCAAGATGTCATCCACTTCATCAGGCATAAGGGGGTTCGGCTTGGAACCGGCACCTGGAGAACCTACAAAGCCGGTGACCCCGGGGGTGTTGCGCACAACATACCAGGAGTCGTCCGTCATCACCATTTCTACGATAACATAGCCCGGGAATGTTTTTTTGTTGACGGTCCTCGTCTTTCCGTCTTTCGTTTCCTTCTCTTCCTCCATGGGCACGAGCACTCTAAAGATCTTATCAAGCATATCCATGGACGCCACACGCTTATCCAGATTAATTTTGACCCTGTTTTCATACCCGGAATACGTATGTACCACATACCAATTTTTCTCCATATTTAACGGACCGGTCGATCCCTTTCCTCCCTCCTATGCATTCACCACAGGCCTAACCAATAGAACATGACCTGCTAAGCAAGAAATGTTTCGACGAGAAATGATATCCCGGCGTCCACAATCGCAAAAAAGATCGTAATAAAGATCAATGTCAGGATCACAATACGGGTATATCTAAAAAGCTCTCTCGGCGTTGGCCAAGTGGTACGTTTCATTTCCTGTCCTACTTCGCGCAGGAACTGGATACTTTTCTTAAAAATCACGAGCCCCTCCCCTGTTATCGGCCTCACGAATAAGCATCTTTTTCGCAGATAATGGCGATAAGCCAAGTTTTCTTAAACATAAAAAAACAACCGCAGTCGGTGTGTTTTCAACGGTACTCATCTATAAAGTTATTCCGTTCATTGATATCCGTACACATCATGCGCATAAACTGTATCACAGCAGGCATTCCCTGTCAAATGAAGGCAGGAAAATTAAATTCAAAGGTAACGTCAAAGTAAAATCCCCGTGGAAAACAATGTGCGCCATGCTAAGATGGGCAGTGTGCCCGATTTCATACCTCAAAGGGCTAGCGGAACGGTCCGTGAGGGATGATATCCCCGTTTTCATACCCCAAAGAGCGGGCGGTGCGATCCGTGAGGTTTAATATCCCCGATTTTATACCCCAAAGGGCGGGCGGAACGATCCCTGAGGGATGATATCCTCGTTTTCATACCCCAAAGGGCGGGCGGATCCATACGTGAGGGATGATCAATGTGATACGTATACGCTCCTTATAAAATTGGAACTATTCCTGCGCCCTCTGCCGATATCGCGGGGGAAATGTCGTCTAACATCAATACGAGAACACGACATTCGTGCTCTCGTTTCAGTGTGTGAAAATCCTCAAAAACCGTCGAAGATTCTGTTAATTTTGCGGTTTCAAAGGACCATCTTCTCTATTTGTGCATAGCGTTCAAGTTTTCTTTTTACTCGCTGCAACGCGTTATCGATCGACTTCATATGTACGTTGACAGCGGTGGAGATTTCCTGGTAAGAGTGGCCATCCAAATAAAGCTGGAGCACTTTTTGTTCCAATTCACTTAAAACCTGGGCGATTCTATATTCGAGATCATTCATTTCCTCGCGATTCAGCAACACTTCCTCGGGGTTTGACACAATCGTGCCACAAACAATATCCATCAGTGTGCGGTCGGATTCTTCATCATAAATCGGCTTGTCCAACGATACATATGAATTTAAAGGTGCGTGTTTCTGGCGGGTAGCGGCTTTGACCGCGGTAATGATCTGCCGCGTAATACAAAGTTCGGCAAAAGCCCGAAACGAAGAAAGCCTGCCCCCCTTAAAATCCCGTATCGCCTTATAGAGTCCGATCATCCCTTCTTGCATAATATCTTCATGATCGGCGCCCATAAGGAAATAAGATCGCGATTTTACCCGGACAAAGTTTTTATACTTGTGAATCAGTTGGTCCAACGCAGTGGAGTCACCCTGGTGTACGTTCGTTACAAGTCGTTCGTCTTCTGTCTCCTCAACGTGTCGCTGTTTCTTCTCTATGAGGTGCACATTCACAACCATCCCTCGCCCTCGCCTTCGATGTCTGTTTCACTTAGTATAAAGCAGTCTCAAACAGCAAGTCAATAACTCAGCCGTCATTTCGACGCTTTTTTTCAAAAAATTCAGCGAGTTCTTTGGAAATGACTCGATTGCCATGACGTGTCTCTTTTTGTACGCGGGAGACACGCTCGGTAATATGGTTTTCGACATCATCCATCTGCACCCTTAATTCGCGGGCCGAGGTGCGGAGGCCACCGCTTCCGAATGTTACCGATTGCTCAATAAAGTCGGATGTCGCTACGTACACTTGGGTTTCAACATTTTTCAGTTGACTCACGAGCTTTTCGATGCGTTCATCTGCTGTTTCCCGCTCGCGTGTATAGACGACTTCCACACGATGGTGCGCGTTTTTACTTCCCGTCCCGGGCACCATGTGAGCATCGAATACGATGATCACTCTCCTCCCGGTCACCGCTTGATACTCTGCCATCTTTGCAATGAGTAAATCACGGGCTTCCGTAAGCGACTGTTGCTTGAGCCTCTTGAGTTCCGGCCAGTCCCCGATAATGTTATACCCATCGACGAGCACGATTTCTTTTTTCACCCCGACTCACCCCCCAGCGGGTGTCGTTTTCGCTGCACTTCATACATGAGCAGGCTGCAAGAGATTGCGGCATTCAGGGAAGGCACTTCCCCTGCCAATGGAATATGATATAAAAAATCACACGACTCCCGAACGAGACGGCTCATTCCTTTACCTTCACTGCCTATAACCAACCCCAGGGGCATGTCGCCATCAAGCTCGCGGTAATCACTTTCGGCACGCGCGTCGCTGCCGATCATCCACAATCCCTCATCCTTAAGCCGGGCCATTGTGCGCGAAAGATTAGTGACCCTGGCGACGGGTACATGCTCGATCGCCCCCGCAGAAGCCTTAGCCACCGCCCCGGTTAAACCACAGGCCCCATGCTTGGGAATGATGACGCCATCTGCCCCCGCTGCATCCGCGCTTCGCAAGATCGAACCCAAATTTTGCGGATCTTCAATGCCGTCTAAAAGTATAAAAAAGGGGGCTTGTCCTCTGGCGGCCGCGCGTGCATACAGGTTGTCAAGGTCTGCATAAGCATACGCGGAGATCTCTGCCGCAATGCCTTGATGATTACCAGCGTCCGTGAGCCGGTCGATCTTCTGGCGGGGGACGAATTGAACCGCCACGTTTTTTTCTTTCGCCTTTGCCATTAAGGCTTGAATGGAAGCTTTTTTCACCCCTTGAGCCACCCAAATTTTCTGGATGGAGGAAGAAGACTGTAGCGCCTCCCATACAGGGTTACGCCCCGTTAACCATTCACTTTCCTTCATCGCGTTCTCCCTCCCCCCAAATGTTGGACCAATCGCTTAACAAATCCGTTAGTCGTTCCTTTTTTCCTTGCAGATGCAAATAACCGATGAGCGCTTCAAAACCCGTGCTCTGCCGATACGTCATCACGTCTATATTTTTCGGGACACTTCCCGATTTTGCATTGCGCCCCCGGCGAACGATCGTCTTTTCATCTGTATCCAGCCGTTCATGTTTTAACCAAAACTGTAAAAGGTCCGCCTGGGCCTGCGCACTTACATAAGAGGTAGCCTGGGCGTGCAGTTGATGCGGGCGCGTATAGCCGGCCTGTAAGAGGCGCTCGCGAACGTAAAGTTCATAGACTGCGTCGCCGATATACGCGAGCGCCAAGCCATTCACCTGCCCGGCATCCGCGAGACTCATGATTTCGACACCCGCTTCCAGCGTGTCCCCTGCGGTGTATCTTCAAGCTCGATGCCTTCTTCTTTTAATAAATCCCGAATACGGTCAGCTTCCTGAAAGTTCCGGTGCTCGCGAGCTTTGCCCCGTTGTTCAATATAATCCTCAATGTCGGCAGGTAAAAGATCTTCTTCGACAAAAAAGGTGACCCCTAAAACCTCGCCCCACTCTTGAAACGTATTCATGATTTCCCGGAGCACTTCCCTGGACGTATGAGGCCCTTGCAAGTACAGATTTCCTTCTTTCACAAAGTCAAATAGCACCGTAATCGCGTTCCCGGAATGGAAATCATCGTCCATCTCGTTCATAAAGCGGCCTTTAAAGCTTTCAATCTTTTGGAGCCACGCCTCGCCATCGGCAAAATCCGCGCTTGTGCGATAACGGTGACGGACGTTTTCCAGGAAAGTGCGGATTCTGGAAAGCCCCGCCCCCGCAGCTTCCACTAGCTCGGCATTGAAATTCAGCGGTTGCCGGTAGTGGGATTGCAACATAAAGAAGCGGATCTTTTCCGGATCGTACTCGCGGATCAGATCATTGACGAGGACGAAATTCCCGAGGGATTTCGACATCTTCTCATTATCGATCTGAAGATACCCGTTGTGAAGCCAATAACTTGCCATCTGTTCCTCCGTGAGGGCTTCCGATTGCGCCACTTCATTTTCGTGGTGGGGAAACGTAAGATCCTGGCCGCCGGCATGAATATCGATCGTCTCTCCCAAATATTTTTTCACCATCGCCGAGCACTCAATATGCCAACCGGGTCGCCCTTGGCTCCACGGGCTTTCCCAGGAGACTTCATCAGCTTTTGCCTGTTTCCATAACGCGAAATCGAGGGGATCCTGTTTTCGTTCACCGACCTCAATCCGGGCGCCGGCCTGAAGGTCATCGGTGGATTGCCCCGACAACTTCCCGTAATCCGGAAAAGATCTCGTTTTAAAATAGACGTCACCCGCGGACTCATACGCGTAGCCTTTGGCGATTAATCCTTCGATGAAAGCAATGATGTCAGGCATCGTTTCCGTCACGCGCGGGTGAAGATCGGCGCGTTTGACCCCTAAAGCAGATGTATCCTCATGGAACTTCTCGATAAACTTCTCTGCCAGCGCAAAAACATCCTCGCCCGCTTCTTTCGCCGCATCGATAATTTTATCATCCACATCGGTGAAATTCGTGACGTATTTCACGTCATACCCTCGGTAAATCAAGTAACGACGAACCATATCAAAGACGACCGCGGACCTTGCATTACCGATGTGGATATAATTATAAACGGTCGGTCCGCAAACGTACATCTTCACCTTACCCTCTTCAAGGGGATGAAATACCTCTTTTTGTCTCGTTAACGTGTTGTACAATTGTACAGCCATCGTTTTCACTCCTGTTCCGTATTCTTCCTAACCTCTTTGAGTTCGTGGCGCAACCGCTGGACTTCTTTTTCCAACGCCGTAAAACGGTCATCCTCCGGGTCAGGCAAAAGATGATGCTGCAAATCCTGCTCCACCTTCACACCGTCCTGTACAACGACCCGGCCCGGCACGCCCACAACCGTAGAATTGGGCGGCACTTCCTTGAGGACGACGGCACCGCCGCCAATATTGGAGTTACGTCCGATCCGCATCGAACCCAGAACTTTCGCGCCCGTGGCAAACAGGACATGGTCTTCCACGGTCGGGTGGCGTTTTCCTTTTTCTTTGCCGGTACCTCCCAGCGTCACCCCTTGATAAATGGTCACATCATTGCCGATTTCACACGTCTCGCCAATGACAACACCCATACCATGATCGATAAACAATCTCTCCCCGATCACCGCTCCGGGGTGGATCTCGATACCGGTTATAAAGCGGCTGATTTGCGACAATATCCGCGCCAACAGGTACCGGCGTTTTCGCCAGAGCCAATGGGCGATACGATGAAACCAAACCGCGTGCACACCCGCATAAGTCAATATGACTTCCAGCCGGTTTCTCGCCGCCGGATCCCGGGCAAAAACTACATCCAGATCGCGCTTAAAGATTCCCCACATAGTTCCCCCTCATCTTTATGCATAATTTTGGGCTTCCAAACAAAAAAACTCTGTGCGTATCGCACAGAGACGCTTATCACGCGGTTCCACTCTGTTAGAGTTGACAGACTCCACTCATACGGGATAACGGCCGTGAGCCGCTTTCGTATACTGATCGTTCCACGAAAGACTCAAAGGGGCATTCGATCGAGGGTTCCATCAGCTACTTCCACCGTTGTAGCCGTCTCTGGAAAGGAACGCACTCGTCTACTCTTCCTTATCAACGTTCACTTCATTCTTGTATATGCGAAGCAGCAACTAATCTTGCCTGTACCGTTTCCTTGCCGAGAAGCTTGATTGCTTTCGGTAATTCCGGTCCGTGAGTTTGGCCGGTTACGGCCGCACGAATCGGCATAAACAATCGTTTGCCTTTATGGCCGGTTTCTTTTTGCGTCGCCTTAATCGCTTGTTTTATCCCATCAACTTCGAAAGTTTCTACGCCATCCAACTGCTTCGAAAACGACTGCATCACCTCAGGCACCTGGGGCTCCTTCAGGACGTCCAATGCGTCCCCCTCGTAATCAATCGATGATTGGAAAAAAAGGGACGTTAACGCGACAAATTCCTCGGCATAATGCATTTGCTCCTGATAGATTTCCACGAGCTCCCTGATCCATTCCCGGTCTTCTTCGGTGAAGTCGTCACGCAACCGACCGGCCTTTTGCAAATGCGGAATCACGAGGGCTGTCAACCGGTCCGGGTCCGCTTCTTTCATATACTGGTTATTCATCCAGGCCAGCTTATCCTGATCAAAGACGGCCGGCGCCTTCGATACCCGCTCAAGCGAAAACCGTTCACTCAGCTCCTCGACGGAAAACTTCTCTTCTTCACTTGCCGGGGACCAGCCGAGTAACGCCAGGAAATTGACGAGCGCTTCCGGCAAATACCCGGATGCCCGATACTGTTCAACGAATTGCATGATCGTTTCATCCCGCTTGCTCATCTTTTGCCGGTCTTCATTGAGAATTAACGGCGCGTGTGCGAAACGCGGTTGTTCCCATGCAAAAGCATCATACAAAAGGGCTTGTCTCGGCGCATTGGATAAATGCTCCTCGCCGCGGATCACATGAGAGATTTCCATCAAATAATCGTCGATAACCACCGCGAAGTTATACGTTGGTACGCCATCGGAGCGGGCGATGACAAAATCCCCGATACCGTCCGTTTCAAAGCTCACTTGTCCGCGAATGACATCATCAATGACGACTTCGCTCTCGCTATCAGGGACGCGAAAACGGACCACCGGCTTGATGCCTTTGGCTTCGTAAGCCTGTTGCTGTTCCCTCGTCAAATCACGATCTCTGCCACTATATTTCGGCATCTCGCCGCGAGCGATTTGCGCTTCCCTTTCAGCCTCGAGCTCCTCACTCGTCATATAACAGTAGTAAGCTTTCTTTTCTTTCAATAACCGGTCGATATATGTTTGATAGATGTCCAGTCTTTCGCTGCTTTGATACGGCGCATGAGGACCGCCGTTTTCAATGCTTTCATCCCAATCCAGACCGAGCCATTTCAGACTCTGCATCAATTTATCGGTAGCGTCCTCGACGTTTCGCGCTTGATCCGTATCTTCGATGCGAACGATAAACGCTCCGTTATGTCGACGAGCAAATAAATAATTAAAAAGGGCTTGCCGTGCACCGCCGATGTGTAGATGTCCCGTCGGACTTGGCGCAAATCGTACACGAATGTTTTGCGTCATCGTTAACACCTTCCTGCGTCCTGAATCTGTAAAGGATTATACCACAATCAAAAAACAAACGATAATTATTTAGCCTGCAACAAAACTACGGCCATCGCCGCGATTCCCTCTTCGCGTCCGGTGAAGCCCAATCGTTCCGACGTCGTTGCTTTCACATTCACTTGCGAGCTTTTAGCTTGCAGAATGTCGGCGATTCGTTCTCGCATCGGTGAAATGTAGGGGGCCATCTTCGGCCTCTGGGCAATGATTGTCCCATCGAGGTTGCCGAGTCTATATCCTTTCTGCTCAACCAATGTATACACTTCAGACAATAATTCAGCTGAATCGGTACCGGCAAATGCAGGATCCGTGTCCGGAAAATGACGGCCGATATCTCCTTCCCCGATCGCGCCCAGACACGCATCCGCGATGGCGTGCAACAAAACATCAGCATCGGAATGCCCCTTGAGCCCCCATTCATATGGAATGGTTACTCCACCGATGATTAACAGCTCGTCTTTTGCAAAAGCGTGGACGTCAAAGCCGTGCCCAATCCTCATGCTCGTCTCCCTTTCTTTTCCCCAAAATCATTTCGGCCATCCCTATATCATCAGGGGTTGTTAATTTAATATTGTCTTCGCTTCCTGGGACGAGTCGAATCTTGCCGGAAATATATTCAACAAGACTGGCATCATCTGTTCCGGTAAAACCTGTATTCAACGCAACCTCGTGGGCTTTTTTTAACATATCAAATGAAAACGCCTGGGGCGTTTGCACAGACCAAAGTTCATCGCGTGTAAGGGTTTCGGTCACAAATTGCTCGTCGGACCCTTTTTTAATGGTATCCTTCACCTTCGTCGCCAATACAGCACCCTGGGTATCACTAACTTCCGCGAGGAGACGATGGATTTCTTCTTGCCGAATGAAAGGGCGGGCGCCATCATGAACCAACACGATCCCCGCTTGGTCCAAATGCTGCAGGCCGGCATACACGCTTTCCTGCCGTTCCTTTCCGCCGGGGACGAGCGCCTGCACCTTCGATACATTATAATGTGTGAACAATCGTTCCATATCTCCGATTTCGCCTGCATTTACGACAACGACGATAGCAGTGCAGGCTTCATCGTTTTGGAAAATGCGCAGCGTGCGAATGATAAGCGGCAGGGAGCGGATATTTAAAAATTGCTTGTTTCCGCCTGCGTTCATACGTTTTCCCTGTCCGGCCGCCGGGATGATCACCGTGTATGCCATGCGTATCTTTCGCCCCCTTGTCATATCAATCATTATGATACAAGGGAACAGGCGTGAAAAGCAACCGCCGGTAAAGAAAACTTGGCTTATCGCCAAGCCTGGCGAAAGCCTTAGTTGCACTTATGCAAGATAAGAAAGTTTATACTTTCTTAACTGCCAAAAAAGCCCCGATCGTTGTAATCAGGGCATTGCGCCATCAGAGCGCTTTTTCGAGCATTTTCGGTTTGGCAAAAATCATTCGGCCTGCGCTTGTCTGCAGCACACTCGTCACGATAACATCCACCTGGCGGCCGATATAAGAACGTCCCTCTTCAATAACGATCATCGTGCCATCGTCAAGATAACCGACGCCCTGGTCCTCTTCTTTTCCGTCTTTAATCACTTGCACAGACATCTCTTCGCCGGGTAAAACCACCGGCTTGACAGCATTGGCGAGGTCGTTGATATTAAGGACGGGAACGCCCTGCAAGTCGCATACTTTATTTAAATTAAAATCGTTCGTCACGACAACGCCGGATGTCTCCTGCGCCAGTTTGACGAGTTTACTGTCGACAGCGTCCACATCGTCGAAATCAATATCTTCAATTTTCACTTCCACGGCATCCTCTTTCTGGATTTGATTGAGAATATCAAGCCCTCTCCGGCCACGATTCCGCTTCAGGGCATCCGATGAATCCGCGATATGTTGAAGTTCATCCAGCACAAACTTCGGAATGACAATCGTTCCTTCGAGAAAGCGCGTGCGGCTGACATCGGCAATACGTCCATCAATGATGACACTCGTATCAAAAATTTTAAGTGATGTTGCAGGGCGATCATCCCCTTCATTGGAAGTATCGGCCTTGCCCTCATCCTTTTTGCGATCCTTGTTTGCACCTCTGCCTATGGAGCCAAAAAGAGCGACAATTTCATCTCTTTTCTGTGAGCCGATGCGGAAACCATAGTACCCGAGAATAATCGTTATAAAGATCGGGAGAACTTGACTGATCACCGGGATTTGGATCCCCCCGAGCGGGAGACCGATCAAAAACGCCACGATCAACCCAAACATTAAGCCTACCGTTCCAAACAACACATTCGTAATCGGCGCCTTTACAATCGCCTCTTCGATAACCGTTAATGCGCGAACAATCGGATCAGCTACCCATAAGGATAAAAGAAAGAATAACAACGCGCCGAGGCCCCCGCCCACGTACTCGTTCAACAACCAGGCAGGAAGCTGCACATTCAGGGATGAAATAAGTTCAGACATAAATATAAAACCCAGAGCTGCACCAATAACGACAAAAAACACTTGTACCATTCGTTTTAAAATCTCATTCACCTCCTTGATGTCATTATGGCCAAAATGCATTCAATCTAATCTCTGAATCTCCGTTTTGCCAAAAAATTTATATACGTCGATTCCAACCGCCCACCTCTCACTCTATACTAACAGTTTAGATCTTACATTTTCATCACAGGGAGATTAAATATGACGATCAATAAACATTTGCTCCTGCACACGTTCCAAGCCTTCTTTTACTAACTTCGCCCTTGTTTCCCCAATTCCTTCCACACGATCAAAATCTTCCAGACTTGCAGGATTAAATGAATCTAATGTCCCAAAATAATCGACAATATTCTCAATGATCGCAGACGGAAGTCTCGGAATACGATGCAGCAAACGATAGCCCCGCGGCGACAATATATGATCCTCATGTTCATTCGTTCCCAACAACCGCAGGATGGTCTCGTCATTTAAAGACTTCTTCTCAGACAAAACCTGTAAGTCATGAAAAGCTTTGCTGGCATCCGTCTTTTCCGTGTTCACGTAGTCTTTCAGGAGCAAAAACGCTTCCTTCTCCACATTCGTCAACAGTTCATTCAACTGCATGGTAATGAGCCGTCCTTCGTTTCCAAGCTCATGCACGTACGTAATCAGCTCCCTTTTGACTCGTAAAACCATCTCCACACGGTGAAGCACTTGTAAAACGTCCTGGTAGGTTACGAGCCTTTCAAATTCAAGGGCGCCCAGATTGGTAATGCTTTGATCCAGGACGGCTTTATATTTTTCCAGCGTTTGAATCGCCTGGTTCGCTTTGGTCAGGATCACACCCATTTCCTTAAGGGTATAGCGATGAGCCCCCTGGTATAGCGTAATCACATGTCGGCGTTCAGAGATGGCAATCACCAGTTCGCCTGTGGCTTTAGCCACACGTTCGGCCGTTCGGTGTCGCATGCCGGTTTCATTGGAATGAATTTTACTGTCCGGCACCAATTGCACATTTGCGAATAAAATCGTTTCACCGTTTTGACTGAGAATAATCGCACCGTCCATTTTTGCCAGCTCATACAGTTGGGCCGGGGTATTCTCTGCCTCAATTTGCAAACCGCCGTCTACGATCTTTTTGACCTCATCACTGAACCCAACGACAATCAACCCACCGGTTCTTGCCCGCAACACATTATCAACACCCTCCCGAAAGGGGGTGCCGGGAGCAAGAAATGGAAAAACGTGCTTAATAAAATGATCGCGGTCACGTTCACTCATCACTTCACCTCTCCTCTACCGTGTTGTCGCTTTTTGATCAAGCATTACATCCAATGCTTCTTCCAGGGAACGGACCCCTACGCAGCTGATATTGTCCGGGATATTCCAACCTTCCATATTTTTCGAAGGAATAATACATCGTTCAAACCCGAGTTTCGCGCTTTCCCTGATCCTCTCCTGGATACGGGATACACGGCGGATTTCCCCTGTTAAACCGACTTCACCGATGGCAACGTCTGTAGGACGCGTCACCTGATTGCGAAAACTCGAGGCAATACTCGTCGCGATCGCCAGATCGACCGCCGGTTCATCCAATTTCACCCCGCCTGCGACATTAATATAAGCATCCTGATTTTGGAGGAGCATGCCTACCCGTCTTTCCAATACCGCCATGAGCAAAGATACGCGGTTATGATCAACTCCGGTGGCTGTACGCCGGGGGTTGGCATAACTGGTCGGAGCCACAAGCGCTTGCAGTTCGACCAAAACAGGGCGGGTGCCTTCCAGAGAAGCGACGACCGTCGCACCGGCGACGCCTTCAGAGCGCTCTTCCAGGAAAATCTCCGACGGATTCAAAACTTCCCGCAAACCTTCTTCAGTCATCTCAAATATGCCGATTTCATTCGTTGACCCGAAACGGTTTTTCACCGCGCGCAAAATCCGAAAGGTATGATGGCGCTCTCCCTCAAAATAAAGAACGGCATCAACCATATGCTCCAACAGCTTAGGCCCGGCGATTGATCCTTGTTTCGTCACGTGCCCGACGACAAAGACGGAAATGCCCCGGGATTTTGCCATTTTCATAAATGAAGACGTCGATTCCCGCACTTGTGCCACACTTCCCGGGGCAGAGGAGATATCCGGTGTCTCCATCGTCTGGATGGAATCGATAATCAGGACATCGGGTTGTATCATCTCCACCGCCTGGTCAACGAGTGAAGTGTCCGTTTCTGTGAGCACATACAATGAATGCACCTGGGCCTGCAATCGTTCCGCGCGCATTTTTGTTTGTTTCACCGATTCTTCCCCGGATATATACAATACTTTTTTATCTTCCTCAGCCAAAAGGGCGGACAATTGTAAAAGCAACGTCGATTTACCGATACCCGGGTCACCCCCGACGAGAACGAGGGAACCGGGAACAATCCCTCCGCCTAAAACGCGATTTAATTCTGACAATTTCGTGGTCATCCGTGGTTCGTCTTCACTGTTGACTTCACTGATTTTTTGGGGACGGTTGCCTCCCATCGAGGGCGCGCTACCACTCGTATGTTTTGTCGCGGAAGGCTTCTCCATTTCTTCCACAAGTGTATTCCATTTTTGGCATGAAGGGCAACGCCCCATCCATTTCCGCGATTCATAACTGCATTCCTGGCAAACGAATTTTGTTTTCGTTTTCGCCATCTTTTTCCTCCTTGCTGTATCGTATGTATATGAAAGCTTGCCTTAATCATTTTTGAAAAGGAAAGCCGGGGTTAAAGACCCGGCTGCAACCTTATGATGTGACTTTAGACTTCAACTCAACTTCAAATTCACCATCTCGATAAGCAATCACCGCTGTTTGCCCTTTTTCGATGTTGCCCCTGAGCAATTCTTCGGATAAACGGTCTTCCACCTGCTTTTGCAATGCGCGGCGCAGCGGGCGTGCACCGTAATCAGGGTCAAACCCTTCATCAGCAATTTTTTCCATCGCTTCATCCGTTAATTCAAAGTTGACTTCTTGTTCATTTAACCGTGTTTGCAATTCTTTCGCCATTAAGCCGACGATTTCGCGAATGTGTTTCTTCTCGAGACTGTGGAACACGATCGTTTCATCAATGCGGTTGAGAAACTCCGGACGGAACGTTTTCTTGAGTTCCTCGATGACTGTATTTTTCATATCGAGGTGTTTTCGGTCCGTCGTGTTCGTCGTAAATCCGACGTATTTATTATTGAGCGAGGCCGCACCGACGTTGGAGGTCATGATGATCGCTGTATTTCTAAAATCTACTTTGCGACCTTTCGAATCGGTCAGATGGCCGTCTTCCAGCACTTGCAGCAAAATATTAAATACATCCGGATGCGCTTTTTCAATTTCATCCAGCAAAATCACCGAATACGGACGCTGTCGTACTTTCTCGGTGAGCTGTCCACCTTCATCATAACCGACATAGCCCGGCGGTGAACCGACAAGTCTGCTCGTCGTATATTTTTCCATATACTCGGACATGTCGATCCTAAGCACCGCTTCTTCATCACCGAAGAGTGTCTCGGCGACGGCGCGGGCCAGTTCGGTTTTCCCAACCCCGGTTGGACCGAGGAAAATAAAGGAACCGATCGGTCGCTTCGGATCTTTCAGCCCCGCACGAGCACGACGCACCGCTTTTGAAACCGCGTCGACAGCTTCATCCTGACCGATCACCCGATCGTGGAGGATGTCTTCCATTCTGAGCAAGCGTTCCGTTTCTTCTTCCGCCAATTTCGTAACGGGAATTCCCGTCCAGCTGGCAACGACTTCAGCAATATCATTCATAGCCACTTCTGTATTCTCTTGCCCTTGCTTTTCTTTCCATTGGTTCTTGAGTTCATCTAATTCTTCACGAAAACGTTGTTCACTGTCGCGAAGAGAAGCGGCCTTTTCAAACTCCTGGCTTTGCACGGCTGCATCTTTTTCCTTGCGGGTTTCTTCCAGTTTTTGTTCTCTTTCTTTTAGATCGGGCGGAGCCGTATATGAACGCAACCTTACTTTCGAAGCTGCTTCATCAATCAGGTCAATTGCTTTATCCGGCAAGAAACGGTCAGAGATATAGCGATCCGACATTCTTACCGCTTCTTCAATGGCTTCATCGGTAATTGTCACACGGTGGTGCGCTTCATACCGATCGCGAAGTCCGCTCAGGATTTGCGTGGATTCCTCCAAAGTTGGTTCGTCAACATGGATCGGTTGGAACCGGCGTTCAAGCGCCGCGTCTTTCTCAATGTAACGACGGTATTCATCGAGCGTTGTCGCTCCGATGCATTGTAAGTCTCCACGCGCCAAAGACGGTTTCAAAATGTTGGAAGCATCGATCGCCCCTTCAGCACCGCCGGCACCGATTAAGGTATGGAGTTCATCGATGAACAAGATGACGTTTCCGGCCTGGCGGATTTCTTCCATAACCTTTTTCAGACGGTCTTCAAATTCCCCGCGATATTTCGTACCGGCAACGACAGTTCCCATATCCAGGGTCATGACCCGTTTGCTGCGCAATGTCTCCGGGACTTCATTGGCGATAATCGACTGCGCAAGCCCTTCAGCCACCGAAGTTTTCCCGACGCCCGGCTCTCCGATTAAAACAGGGTTATTCTTTGTCCGCCTCGAAAGGATTTGGATCACACGCTGAATCTCTTGTCCCCGGCCAATGACCGGATCCAGATTTTCTTCCTTGGCCACGGCTGTAAGATCACGGGCCAAGCTGTCAAGCGTCGGTGTGTTTACACTTCCGCCCGCCGCTCCTTGCTGGGCATTGTTTCCGGAGGATTCATTGCTCCCGAGCAATTGCAACACTTGTTGACGCGCTTTGTTTAAGCTTACGCCTAAATTGTTCAAAACACGCGCCGCAACCCCTTCACCTTCCCGTATCAGACCGAGAAGAATGTGCTCGGTGCCAACGTAAGAGTGGCCTAACTTGCGTGCTTCATCCATAGACAGTTCGATCACTTTTTTCGCGCGCGGCGTGTAATGAGGGGTTTGTTTTTTCATTTGGCCATTGGCTTCCTGGCCGATAAGATTTTCAACTTCTTGCTGAACTTGATCCGAACCCAAGTTTAGAGCTTGCAGCGCTTTAGCGGCGATACCGTCGCCTTCACGCAACAATCCCAACAAGATATGCTCTGTGCCGATATTCGTATGACTCAGTCGCACCGCCTCTTCCTGGGCGAGCGCCAGCACTTTTTGCGCTCTCTCTGTAAAACGGCCAAACATCATGTTTCGCCACCTCCGTCTTGTATATTTTCAAGCTTCAACCTTTCGCGAATCAACGTTGCCCGCCGCTCATCCCGGCCGTCTACCGACAATTCCTGTTCGGCATATTGTTGTAAAAACGCGGGCTGAATCAGAATCATCAACTCATTAAGAATCGTACCCTCTATGCCATGAATTAAATCAAGGTCGATCCCCAGCCGAAGGTTCGATAGATGCCTACCTGCTTCCTTGGACTCGATGATACGACTATTGGCCAGAATACCATAGGAACGATACACTTGATCAACGAGTTGCAACTGATTATGCTTGAGCAGTTCCTGCCGTGTGGTTCTTTCCCGTTCGATGAGTTGGAGAACAACCCCGCGTAATTCGTCGATAATGTCTTCTTCTGATTTACCTAGCGTCATCTGGTTTGAAATCTGAAAAAGATTCCCTCTAGCTTCACTGCCTTCACCGTAAATACCCCTAACGACAAGCCCCAGTTGACTGACTGCCGGTAAAATTCGGTTCAGTTGTTGCGTGGTAACCAGTGCCGGTAAGTGCATCATAACCGAAGCTCGCATGCCGGTTCCGACGTTCGTGGGGCAGCTCGTTAAATATCCTTTTTTTTCATCAAAAGCATAATCAAGATGCGCTTCAATCCAGTCATCGAGCTCATTCGCGGCTTCATAACCTTCCGCTAACTGAAAACCCGGTGACAAGCACTGTATGCGCAAATGGTCTTCCTCATTAACCATCATACTAATGGTTTCATCATTGTTCAACACCACGGCTGCCTGCTGGGATTCACTGATAAGCTGTGGACTCGTCAGATGCTTTTCGACGAGAACGGTTTTTTCAATCTCGGAAAGACCTTCCATTGGCAACCACGTTAATTCTCCAACCTGTTCCTCAGTTACCGGCGATAAATGTTCATACACGTGCTTGTAAAGAGCCCTTGCCGCATCCCGGGAAGATGAAAAGGGAAAGGGGAATGCTTCAAGATTACGAGCAAGCCTAATGCGGGTGCTCATGACGATGTCATCGTCCGGACCGGAGTCTTTCGTCCATGGACTGATCGCATGAGAAATAAACTGCTCTAAAGACATTATTGATCCCCCTTCTTCTCTTCGGTTTCTTCGAGTTCGCGAATACGATCACGAACATCGGCTGCAAGTTCGAACTCTTCATTGTCGATATGCTTTTGCATTTTTTCTTTTAAGGATAAAACCTCTTTTTGCAACTTCAGGCGGCCACCCTGACGTTTCGGGATCTTGCCCGTATGGGTATGATTGCCTCCGTGCACGCGTTTGAGGATTGGATCAAGGTTGGCACTAAACGCTTGATAGCAATGGGAACAACCAAAACGGCTATTCTTGACAAAATCCTTGTAGAACAACCCACACTTTTGACAGCGTAGGACCTCTTCTTGTTTCATGTGTTTAGCGTAGTCGGCGCCAGCCCCCATGCTGGGGTCTAAATTCAATAATCCCGACAGAAGGTCATGGATAGAGTAGCTGTTTGAACCAGGCAACTCATCCCCTTTTTCCTTTGCACACACTTCGCACAGATGCATCTCCGTCTTCTTCGCATTAACGATCTTCGTAAAATGCAGCGTGGCCTGCCGGTGGTTGCATTCTTGACATTGCATGAGCCCCACACCCCTCCTGTATTAAATCTTGTATTTCAAACTGGCAAGCATGGCTTTTAATACATTTGCTCGGATAACATCCCGATCCGAAGGCATAGGCAGGGCAATAACTTCTCGATCGATGGCAGCGAGTATCATATTCCCTTCGCGTTTACTAACGGCTCCCTCTTCCAGGAGGCGGAGGACAACACTTTTACCAGTAGCCTGATCTATGGACTGTCCAATGTGTCCGATTAATTGATCACATAATTCCTGATGGTCAGTATGCCGCACCTTCGTAATGCGAATATATCCACCCCCGCCACGTTTGCTTTCGACAATATACCCTTTTTCAACGGTAAAACGTGTGCGTATCACATAGTTAATCTGGGAGGGCACACATTCAAAGTGTTTCGCGAGCTCGCTTCTTTTTATCTCGATTAAATTCTGGTCTTCATTGGTCAGTATGGATTTTAAATAATCCTCAATGATATCGGAAATATTGTTTCCCATCCCCTTCACCTCCTGACCTTGACTATCTTTGACTATAATATAATATAATTTCCCTTCAGTTTCAAGCCCAATCCTTTTTTCGTTGGCAATAAATAGCAACATTGATAACAGCATAGCCCGCATTAAAAACATTCATGCTTCTGGATTGAAAATAAAAAAACAGCCCCAGAAGAGCTGTTTGTCATAGCAAAAAAAATGGTGGAGCCTAGCGGGATCGAACCGCTGACCTCCTGCGTGCAAAGCAGGCGCTCTCCCGGCTGAGCTAAGGCCCCGTTGTTTTAGAAATTGGATCTTAGATGTTAGAAGTTAGAATAAAAATATTGTTGGCTTCTCTCCAACCTCTAACTTCCCACTTCTAGAAGATGGTGGGCCTGAGTGGACTCGAACCACCGACCTCACGCTTATCAGGCGTGCGCTCTCACCTACTGAGCTACAGGCCCATCTTTGTATATATGTTAAATTACCCGCTCAAAACTGAATGAAAGCCGAAGCGTCTATCGTGTTGCTCCCTAGAAAGGAGGTGATCCATCCCCACCTTCCGGTAGGGATACCTTGTTACGACTTCACCCCAATCACCAGCCCCACCTTCGGCGACTGGCTCCCGTAGGTTGCCTCATCGACTTCGGGTGTTGCCGGCTCTCGTGGTGTGACGGGCGGTGTGTACAAGGCCCGGGAACGTATTCACCGCGGCATGCTGATCCGCGATTACTAGCGATTCCAGCTTCATGCAGGCGAGTTGCAGCCTGCAATCCGAACTGAGAACGGCTTTTTCGGG
>NZ_FNEN01000013.1 GCF_900100185.1 Natribacillus halophilus
AGTGACAAACAAACCGGCGGATTGCTCGAACACGCCATGATATTGTCCGCCTGCCAGAACATGTTCGATCTCTTCGTCAGGCAAATCATCATCGCGAAAAGGACTCCCATATTGACTTGTGTTCCCATCTTCATGATACAGGACCAGTTGATAACCTAAATGACCCACGTGTGAAAAGTAATCTCCGTCAGCACCTCCCTCTTCATTTTCTGCGTATTGTTGAATCTCTTCTGCCATGTCCATAATCGCCGCATCGTTGGCAGGCTTTAAGTATAATTGGTAGTAACCATTGCTCATAAAAAAAGCGAGCAGGCTGCTAACAATCATGACCGTGAACGTTGTGAGAACAATGCGGACATAAAAACTTTTCAATCTTGTACCTCCATCTTGTACCCAACACCACGTATGGTACGGATGGAAAAAGCATCCGTTTCTTTAGAAAATCGTTTTCGCAACCGTTTAACATGAACATCAATGGTGCGATCATCCCCGACAAAATCATTTCCCCAGATGATTTCAATCAGCATTTCACGCGTAAACGTCTGATTCGGAAAACTTGCCAGTTGGGCCAACAAATCAAACTCTTTCATGGGAAGCATCATGGTTTTCCCGTTACATTCAACTTCGTAACTTTTCCGGTTAATCGTCACTTCACCGATGGTGATGATTTCTTGGTGAATATACTGAAACCGGCGCAACAATGCTTTGATTCGAAAAATCAACTCTTTCCGCTCGAACGGTTTAGTGACATAATCGTCCGTTCCCGCCGCAAAGCCTTTCGCTTTATCTTCAAGTTCGCCTTTCGCCGTTAACATCAAAACCGGAATATCATAATCATCACGTATCTCTTTACATAACGCAAAGCCATCAACCTTCGGCATCATGATATCGACGATGGCCAAATGAATCCTTTCTCTCTCCAAAACCTTCAAGGCAACCTCGCCGTCTTCCGCTTGGTAAACACGATACCCTTCATTTTGCAGATCGTCGCTGACAAATTCACGAAGGTGCGCGTCATCATCCGCGAGCAATAATGAAATCATAAGAACCGCCTCCTTGTCCTATTCATTATCTCGCAAAAGACTCACTTTAACAAAAAGAACGATCTTCAATGTTCCGTTTATTTTTGTTCATGTTGCGTTCATATACCCGCTTTATAGTGATGATAACAAAGGAGGTTGTCATATGTTTTTAGCGATCAGAGAATTGCTCTACTCCAAACTACGATATATTATGGTCGCGCTGATTATTTTCCTGCTTTCGTTCCTGGTGCTCTTCGTCTCGGGACTTGCACAAGGACTCGCTTACGACAATGCTTCATCCATTATAAACATGGATGAAACAGCCGAGTATTTTGTCATGGATGATGAGGCGGAAATGCAACTCACACGGTCATTGGTCGATGATGAGGATCAACAAACGGTTCACGACGAGGTCGACCAATCTGAGATATTAGGCGTCCACCAGGGCACGATTGAAGACGATGAAGAATCGCAAGCCGATGTTGCCAAATTCTATCTTGATGATGATTCAGCGTTATTTCCGGAGGTAACAGAAGGCGAAAAACCGTCTGAACAAAGAGAAGTTCTCGCCGATGAGTCCCTTCAAGAAGAAGGATACCATGTAGGTGATGAATTTTTGGAAGATACGACAGAAGAGATCTTTACCATTACAGGTTTTACAAGCAACCAGAAATATAGCCACACGCCTGTGATCTATGTTACGGAGGAAGATTGGCTGGAATTGAGCGGTGGGGATGAACTGCTGGCGAGTGCTCTTGTCCTTCCGGACATCGGGGAAGAAACGGTAAGCACACTAAACAGCCAATTGACGGATGCGGAAGTCGTGACCATTCAGGACTCTCTTTCCGGCATCCCCGGTTATAGTGAGGAACAGATGTCACTATGGATGATGATCGTCTTTCTATTCATTATTTCAGCGTTCGTCCTTGCTGCTTTCTTTTATGTCATCACGATTCAAAAACTAACACAGTTTGGTATTCTAAAGGCGATTGGCACGAAGGTCAGTGAACTGGCGAATACGATTCTTGTTCAAGTCGGCATTATCTCAGTCGTCAGTGTCACGATAGGTATAGGCGCCACTTTTCTTGCTGCAGCCTTACTGCCGCCTGACATGCCTTTTATGCTACCTTTGAATTTAGTCGCAACTTTGACAGGCTTATTTATCGTCGTCGCCATTCTCGGTTCACTGCTTTCCTTGTATAAAGTGAAAAAAGTCGACGCCCTTGAGGCGATTGGAGGTATGGAAGCATGACAACGAAACTAGTGCTGGAAAATATAGGTGTAGAATTTGGGGAAGGGGAAGGAAAAACCACTGTGCTTGATGATGTGAATGTATCTGTAAATGCAGGGGAATTCGTTGCCATCACCGGTCCGTCCGGTTCAGGAAAAAGCACACTCCTTTCGGTGGCAGGTGCACTACTGACACCGTCCAGAGGAAAGTTGCTACTCGACGGCCAGGTCCTTTCCCAATTAAATCCAAAAGAAAGCACGACGATGCGGTTGCATCAGATTGGGTTCATTTTTCAATCCGCCCATTTAATTCCTTATCTGCGCGTGAAGGACCAATTGCTTTATATTGCCAAAATCGCAAAGATCCCGAAACAAAAAGCGAAAAAACGTACCGATGATCTGTTAAATATGCTTGGACTCAACCATCGGAAAAACCATTATCCCGTTAACTTATCAGGTGGAGAACGACAGCGTGTCGCCATCGCGCGGGCTTGGATGAATGATCCGGAATTGTTGCTCGCTGATGAACCAACGGCTAGCTTGGATGCTGCCAGAGGTCGGGAAGTGGTTGAAACATTGGCGTTGCAAGTGAAACAACAACAAAAAGCAGCCGTTATGGTCACGCATGATACTCGCTTATTCGATGTATGTGACCGCGTGATCACTCTCTCAGACGGAGAAGTCACTGATATTGAAAAGGTACAGCTAAAGGATCCAGTACACTCGTAAATAAAGCATGCGTAATGAAGGGCGTTATTTTACTATCTCGCCAAAGGGGGTGAACTCGATGTCTGAAAGCTTATATAACATCTTTCTCGCATCCCATCAAGGTGCTTGGGCTTTTCTCATTATCCTTTTTCTTGTCGCCTTTCCCCTTTACAAAGCGCATAAGATGACAAGCGCGAAAATCGTGTCTATGATCCTGCGTTTGTTCTATCTCATTATGATCATTTCAGGGTCAGGACTTTTATACACGTATGGATTTCCGCCACACTACTTGGTTAAGGGCATGATTGCTTTATTAATGATTGGATTTATGGAAATGGCGTTAGGAAAGGCGAAACGAGGAAAAGGTGGAATGGTCGGTTTTATTCTTGCATTCATCTCAGCATTACTCGTTGTCATAATGGGGTTTGCAGGATAAAAAACCATTATTAAAACGATTAGTGAAGGAGAGCGCTCATCCTGTTTTCAAGGATGGCGCTTGCGTTTTACTGACCCGTCTTTCGTTTTTCTTTTCTTATATGGTTTGACAAATGACCAATCCTTCTTTATGATAGTGAATGGCTGTCAGTCATTTGTTGGAGGTTGGAAGATGGATAAAAAAGAGAAAATCGTTCATGCTGCCATTGATGTCTTCCGTGAAAAGGGCGTTGAAAAAACTAAAGTGTCCGATATTGTACAGATTGCAGGTATTGCTCAAGGAACCTTTTATCTGTACTTTCCTTCGAAGTTATCGGTCATGCCGAACATTGCCGAAGTGATGGTAGGCAAAATGATGGAGGACATCAACCATCATGTACAGGAAGGTTCCCCGTTTCAGGTTCAATTGGAACAAATTATCGATGTCGTTTACAACTTGACTAAAGAGTACCCTGATGTGTTTGCTCTTATTTATGCAGGGCTGACCCAAACTGAGCATTTAAAAGAATGGGAGGCGATCTATGCTCCGTTCTATAAGTGGATGAGCGAGTTTTTAAGTCTAGCTAAAGATTCGGAAATCATTCGTGATTCCCTGCATACAGAGCGGACAGCAAAAATGATCATCGGCTTAATTGAGTCAACAGCCGAACAGGTGTATTTGTATGACAATAAGCAAGAAAAAGAAACAATTCGTCTGCAAAAACAAGAGTTGGTATCGTTTATCAGCTATGCATTAGGGGTAAAACGTTAAACGTTGGCCTCATTTAACAAAAAATGACTGATAATCAGTCATGAAGAGGTGAGTAGAGAATGAATAAAGCTTGGATGTACGTTTTTTTAACATGTTTATTTGAACTATTTTGGGTGTTTGGCTTTAATGTCGCAACAACTTGGTGGCATTGGGGGATCGTTGTGATTATTATTCTCATTGACTTTTACTTTCTGTCCAAGGCCTGTGAATACTTGCCAACTGGAACGGTCTACGCCATATTTGCTGCCGCAGGGACCGTCGGAACAGCTTTAATGGATGTATTTATCTTTGGAGGTGCATTCAGCATCATGAAAGGCGTCTTTATGGGCATTCTAATTACGGGTGTTGTAAGTCTAAAACTAGCTGATAATAAAGGTGAAGAGCAAGACACGAAAGGAGTTGCTTAAATCATGGGGTGGTTACTTGTAACGTTAGCAGCAGCCTCTGAGATCATAGGTATCATGGGATTAAAGATGTTTAGTCAAAATAAAACTCTACGAAATATGATCATTTTTGTAGGGGGGTTTGGAATTGCTTTTGGACTCCTATATACCTCTTTTAACTTCTTGCAATTGAGTATAGCCTACGCCGTTTGGCTCGGAACCGGAACAGCCGGTGGCGTATTGGTGAATATGATGTTCTTCGGTGAATACAAGAACATGAGCCGTATCATTAGTCTCGTTATCATTATCTTTGGTGTAGTAGGATTAAAAGCTGTGTCATAATCGTGCAGCGTGCATAAATGTTAGGACCAGCTATCTGTTCTTAGCGCCAGGAATACGATGAATATGCGTATGTTTTCAATATATGGAGGAATGCTGATATACCGAAGGACCGTTTGTTCATATGTTACATGTTTGATTACAAATTTCATGGAGGAATATACAATGATTAAAACGTATCACCATACACCTAAATCAGATGGGTATCGGATGCCTGGTGAATTTGAACCTCATGAAGGCACTTGGCTTCTCTGGCCAGTCCGTCCGGATACATGGCATTCCGGTGCTAAACCGGCTCAACGAGTGTTTTCAAATGTTGCGGAGGCGATTGCAAAGTTTGAGCCAGTGACGGTTTGTGTGCCGGCTAATCAATACAAGCACGCACGCACCGTTTTATCACCGGAGATTCGGGTGATTGAAATGGCTTCAAACGATGCCTGGATGCGAGATATTGGGCCGATCTTTGTAACGAATGAGGCCGGGCATTTGCGTGGTGTCGACTTCCACTTCAATGCCTGGGGTGGCCTCAAAGGAGGGCTGTACTTCCCTTGGGACCAGGATATGCTTGTTAAACGAAAGGTGTTAGATATTGAACGGGTGCCACGATATGACGCCACGGATTTGACCCTTGAAGGTGGCGCCATCGCTGTTGATGGAGAAGGAACGGTGATCACAACGAAAGAATGTCTCTTAAACGCCAACCGGAACCCTGATTGGACTCAGGGTCAGATCGAAGAGCGACTACAGGAAACGTTAAATATTAAGAAAGTGATCTGGTTGGATCAAGGCATGGTAGGGGATGAAACCGACGGCCATATTGATGAAGTCCTTTGCTACATCCGTCCAGGCGAGGTAGCCATGAGCTGGACAGATGATGAAGATCATCCACAATATCCGGTTTTAAAACAATGCAAGGAGCAATTGCAACAAGCAACTGATGCTGCTGGAAGAGCGTTAACGATTCATGAGGTTTCCATCCCGGAGCAACCCGTTTTACAACAGGAAGAAAGTCAACAACTTGACCAGACCGAGGGGAGTTATGAGCGTAAAACAGGTGAACCATGCGTCGCCACTTACGTTAATGGTTATTTATGCAACGGTGCTGTCATTATACCGGCCTTTGATGATCCAAAAGACCAAGAGGCAGTGAATGTATTCCAACGCTTATTCCCGGACAGAGTCATTGTGCCAGTACCATCGAGAGAACTATCCCTCGCTGGCGGAAACATTCACTGTATTACGCAACAGCAACCACGGACTCCTCAGTAAACGCAAAACAGCTGAAAGTTAATATGGCATTTTGCACGTCATGTAGTTTATAAAGTTCTGGATAAGCCCAAAGAGGAAACTTGTACGCATTTATGGCCAACGTTGAATAATGGAATGTTTTTCCAAAGTAAAATATAAAGGTGATCCCATGCAGCAAACAAAGGCACAAAACATGTACGATGTTGTTATTGTTGGAGCAGGTTTAGCAGGTATGGTTGCAGCTAAAATGCTCAACGAGAAAAATATAAACTATAAAGTTATAGAAGCAAGTCATCGATCAGGGGGGAAAGTCATTACGGCGGAACGTAAAGACCATTCACGTTTCTTTGAGCTCGGTGCTCAATTTGTAAATGAAGATATGACAGAAATAGTTTCTTTTATTGAAAGTGCAGGAATGGAACTCCAAGAAACGGATGTCAACGAAAAGTCGATGGATATAACCGCTCCAACAAGAAAAGCCTTAGGTAAATGTGTGACAGATGTTCAGCATGAAATGATAAAAGCGACTGGGGAGCAAGATGAACGATTATCTGACTTGTATGAACGGGTCATTACTGATGAAGAACTAAAAAAGGTGATTAGCAGTATCCATGCAGAACTCTTAAATATTGAGCCGTCACGATTAAGTGCGAAAGTATTAACGGATATGCATGAGCGTTATCCTTCGGAGAAAAGTGATCTTACCCATCAAGCATCAGGCCCGTTAAGCCATTTGATTTCTTTTTTAGAAAAAAACTTAGATGGAAAGATTGTTTACAATGAGCCGTTAAGACAAGTCAACGAAACAAAGGAAGGGTACACACTGATAACTGACAATGATCAATACAGGGCCAATGCTGTTATTATGGCTCTCCCACCTGCTGTTGCAAGTCATTTTTCTTATAGCTCGAACTTAGAGCAGTATTATCGACAAGCATTAAACAGTTATACAGATGGCGCCATTATTAAAACGACTTGGGTATTCCAAAATGCTTTTTGGCATTACTATGCCATTGATGGAGAGACTAAACATGTGGGAGGCATTGTCTTTACAGATCCTCAAGGCATCACGGTTGCCGATTCATCAAAAATCGGTGACGCTGAGGTTCGCTTGACAATGTTTATAGGGGCAGGCTTAGCAAGAAATTTAGCGAAGGAAGATGAAATACAAAGAAAAGAAATAGCCACTGAACTGTTGGAAAAAGTGTTTGGTGAACAAGCCAGAACGTACGTGGATATGGAACAAAGCGTATGGGTTGATCACCCATACTGTGGAGGAGGGTACGGTGCCAGTGTGCATTACAGAGGAGTGGACACTGCTGCTGATGTCTTGAGAGAGCCGTACAATCTTTTCGTATTTGCAAGTAGTGAACTTGCTGAGAGCTTTCCCAGCTTTATGGAAGGCGCTGTTCGTTCAGGTCAATATGCTGCAAAGCAAATCTTAAAAAGAATATAATCAACATTGAGATGGCATTTTGCAGAAGATTTATGACGTTTTCATCCCGGAGCAACCCGTTTTACCACAGGAAGAAAGTCAACAACTTCAATTCTTGCCGTTTATAAAGCTCTGGATGACTCTCATCAAAGGACTTGTGGGCATTGGATAATATCTATGAGGAAGTTTTATCGGTATGGATCAAAGGGTAAACTTTAAATATTGAATAAAAAAGGAGGAATAGATATGCCCCCGCTTCAAACGAATGAGCGTATTCTCGTATGCGTCAATTATGGCCACCATGGGGCACGGTTAATTAAACGTGGCGTAAACCTCGCCCAACAATTACATTGTCCCCTTTTTGTTCTTGTTTTTGATGCCTTGCCAGAAGAGGAATATAAACATGACAAAGAAATAGATATGTCCATTTTCCAGGAACTTGCAGATGATTATGATGCTGAGCTCTTTATTGAAAAAAGCGATGCTCACGATATTACAAAGGTGATTAAAAAGACAGCTATCAATGTTAATGCTACACAAATCATGATCGGGCAAAGAATTGAGAGGATTTGGACCCACCTGATCGGAGGATCGGTCATCGATATCCTTCTCCAAGACGTTTCCGATGCCGATGTACATGTCGTTCCCAAATCCCGAGCGGATGAACCTGAGGACTGGCAGTCCGATCGTGGCGTGAAAGGTTATCTCCATCAACAAACCGACGGGGCTTACCAGCTTCATTTTAACGCTAGTCAAGAATCTGATTATGAAGGTATCTTTTTCAAACAATTACACACAGACTTTAACAGCGGAATATTTTCTTTTTATCACGACAATAAGGTTTTTGAAGTTCGTGTCACAAAAGGAGTAGTAACATCGCTGGTCGATATTGATGAAGATGACCATTAAATAGGTCCAGATGGCGGAATGAAAAGGAAGATAGAAAACTGGTATCTTCCTCTTAATCCAGCACATTCTATTTCTTTTTATACAACTGAATCATTGTTCATCAACTTCTACTTCGTGCACAGGCATGCGGTGCATCCCTCTGGCGGTGACATGCGGTTGGACATAATAGGTTGAGGCTTCCTGGAATTGGTATTCGACTTCGTATATGCCGTCTCCGACGTGCACGCCATCGATCATCGCACCTTGTTCATCCTCGTCATGCCAAACTTCAAAAATGACATAGTCGGCATCTTCGACTGGATCGCCTTCCTGGGTGACTTCAGCCTCCAACGTCCATTCGTCACCGACCGTTGCCTCTGTATCATTCATTACCTCAACTTCGATAGGTTCGGTGTCCATATCTTCCGGCGTACCTTCACCTGTTGTTTCCACATCCGCACCCGACATAAGGGTTGCGTGCCCCGTGAACACAAATAAGGCAATATAGATCGGAGCGAGCCAAAAAGGGCGCCTTGTCCCAACGCTATAAATGAAAAAGACAAGAATGGTTATCGCTGCACCGGCCATCAGAATGGCGGGAGTGTTCGCGCTCCAGGTGACGGTTTCACTTGAAAGCAAGTCCGTCGCGATCGCTTGGCTCGCAAATCCTGACACTTCCGTGAACTCCAATGTTTGCGCAACTTCATGGGGTGGTTCCTGTTCAGCCATAATGGACGTGACCAAAAAAACGACGACGAGGACCATACTTTCCATTTGCAAAGAGAAGCGAGGCTTGCGCTTGTTGCCATATTTTAAGGGGTCGTTTAGTCGTTTTTTCATGATAAATCCATGGGCGAATCCATAAAACACAAGCGGTATGAATAGCAAATGCTTTAGCGATTGCCATTGACCATAGGGAAGGAGCCAGCTGTTTGTGTACTCCGGTGTAATTAACGTAACCATTCCAATGCCGCTCACGAAAAGAAGCAGTACCATAGTGAGCGCAAATGGCGTGAACCATTGAAAAAAGCGGAGCCAGCGGTCTTCCCCGATCGAGAAAAAGCTGGCAATGAACAGGACCCCCGACCAGGATAACGCTGACGTCATATGGATGACATTAAATATATAGCCTTGATCGGACATGGAGGCGGCATGAGAGCTCCAGCCCGTGGCCAAAATCATTCCGAAGACGGGTAGCAGGAGAAGGAATCGTCCCTTCTCCCGTCCTTTTACCGTGAAGCGTGCCACGAATACAATGATGAGAAAACATACAAACGCGACGAACCCTTGTCCAATCGTAAATTCGAACAGACTGGAAGCAAGTACAGCGATAAAGGGTTCATCTGACAAATTGGCTGTTTGTTCCGCGATCAGGGCGATCGGAATAAAGCTGGCAACGATCATCACGATGGCAAGGGCCGACAGGAGAAACTTCGGAATACGTAGTTTCGGTCGCTGCTCGTTGGGTACGGCCTCGAGAATGTGAATGCCGGTAAAAAGTGCCAGTGTAATGAACAATACCGTATTCGCAATGATGACCATGGGTTTTTATGCGGCCTTTCTGCCACGGATGATAAAGAAGATGACAGCTCCGACAATAATCACGCCGATCGCACCGATCATCAAGCCTCCTGCGCCGCCATCATCGCCACCTTCAGCTGCACCGCCAGCACTTTCTTCTTCTTCAGCGGCTTCATCTGTTGATTCTTCTTCAACCGCTCCTGCTTCTTCAGCACCGTTTTCTTCTTCCGCAGCCTCTTCTTCCTCAACGGCTTCATCGGCATCTACGCTAAAAGTGAATTCCTCTTCAGTCGTATGTCCGTCCTCCGCGAGCACTGTCATTTCCACTGTATAATCTCCCGATGTTAGCGTTTCATCAAGGGTAGCAATATAATCGTCTCCCTCAATGGCTTCATCCGCGAGTTCAAGCTCGTTCCCTTCTTCATCGGTCACCATTGCCGTTGTTGCTGATTCAATGCCTGAATCGAAGAAAACCTTGATTGTCTCAACTGTATCTTCAACTGTTGCACCATCCTCTGGGTCTGAATCCTCAAGATGAGCGTGTGCGAAAGTCGTGGATACAAATACCAAGGACAAAAGAACCGTAGCTATGAATGTGATAAAATGTTTCATTTTTCCCCTCCCAATTTTTTCTTACCATGGCTTGGCTAACAGAATATGTTGATATGTGTTAAAAACAGGAAGTCAGTCGATCATCCCCCCCTTTTCCATTAAGACAAGTCTAACACATGGGTATGTTAAAAAATCACATCATATAACATTTTCACACAATATTCATCTTGTTTGATGGTCAATAAATGCTTACACTAGGGAATAGAAAGGGAGTGCTTAATAAATGATGCCTTTGCAAAGAAAAGAAGCCATTATGGAGTGGTTGAACAAAGAAAAAACATTAAGAATTGCAACCCTTAGTTATAGGCTCGGTGTTTCGGAAATGACCGTTTACCGTGATATCAAACCGCTTATGGAAAAAAGAGATATCATTCGCATCACCGGGGGCATAGTACTTCGAGAGAGTGAACCAACGCCCGGCCATTGTGTCTACTGCATGAAGAAAAATAATAGTATCCATCAGGCACAAATGTTATATGATGATCAAAAGATCGAATATTTTTGCTGCCCCCATTGTGCGCTGCTGCATTATCACAATCAAGGTGAAGAAAAAGCTGATCAATTTATTTGTCAAGATTTTTTAAAAGGGACAACGATCAGTGGAAAAAATGCTTTTTATCTTCTGGGAGCGGACGAGATATTAGGGTGCTGTTCTCCACAGGTTCTAGCCTTTGAAAAAAAGGAGCACGCGATGAAATTTTCAGAAGGATTTGGAGGAAATGTTTTCTCGTTCCAAGCAGCTGTTCGTGAAATACACAGACAGATGAGTGGTTTTTGTGGATGCTCGGAATAATGAAAATCGCCAGCCAAAAACAAATGAATTTTGTGTGAAGTTGTTATTTAAAGTGATAATCTAACATTCCTATATGTTATGGTTAAATCAGAAAATCTACTTAATACAAGGGAGACGCGAAAGTGCGTAAGAGGTTATCTGTTATGAAAATGACAACGCTTGGCAGCGGCCTTTTAATTTTACTTGCCGCTTGCGGGAAAGAGGAAGATCAAGCCGAAGGGAATCCCGGCTCTACGGAACCTATCGAGGTAGACGTTACAATCCCTGAATAGGATACGATTGCTTAGCAACAGTAAACAACTTTTCACTTAACATCGTGCCATTCATTGGCACGATTTTTTACTTCGGACACGACACATTTGTGTAGAAGTTCGGTGAAAGTGTCCGAATTGGGTTGTGTCTGTTGCCATTGCATAGCTGGCCCGCCACCAAGAAGAGAGACGATTTTTACGGACAATTTTTGCCGATCGCGCCATCTTTTGTCCGAATGAATGCTCGATTCGGACAATTTTTGCTGGTCTCCAGTAGATTTGTCCGAATGGACGTCTTGCGAACCGTTTAGAAGGTTGTTCGAGGTCATCATTTGGTTGTTTTGCTCCGGGCCGGGACAGGTAAAATCCCGAGTCGTATGAGCTTGACTTGATTATCAGAATTTAACTTTAAGAGAACAAACTTATGCCTAATAAGAAAACCTTAGTCTTAGCTCGCAGATCTTAAATAGAGTTTATAATTCTAATGAACTAAACGAAAGGTTTGCATAAATGCAATAATTTCCTATTTTTATAAATAATGAAATAATGTAATATATATGTAACATTCCAGATTCATGCAGCAGTGATAATCTGAAGAGATATTGGGGGTGAAACTCGTTTGCAGTCGTCGCTTTTGCTAGATAGAGATATACATACAGGCATAAGAAGGGGACCCTGAATTTTTGAAAGAGGAGGGGAAACCCATCGGTAAGAAAAAAGTGTACAAACAACAGATGGCCGTAGCCATGTGTGCCGCGTTGGTGTTTTCGCCGTATTCAAGCAGTATTATCGAGGCGAATCAAGCGTCTGCCCAGGATTCGCCGGAAGTATCCTCGATGCAGGAAGAAACGGCGGAAACCGCTGAAGAGAAGGTTGATAATGACGTCGTGTCCGCCTTTGAAGATGATGAATATGTAGACGTACTGATCGAAATGTCCGAACAAGTCGATACCGCAGAAGCGGCTGAACAGGGCGTGCAGTCGATGGCAGATTCAGAATCAGCCTACCAGCAAAAGATGGCCGCGCGTTACGGGGTCTTTAATGAGCTGAGAAGTACAGCTGAACAGACCCAGGCCGCGACATTGGATGTCCTGGAAGCTGCCCAGGATGAAGGGGACGTGCAAGACTTCCAAAGCTATTACATTATGAATGTCGTTTATGCGGAAGTCAATGAGGAAGTGCTCGAGGAACTGGCCTATCGTCCGGAAATCGAGCGTATCAAGATCGATGAATTCATTGAGCGCGAGTTACCGGACCCATCCGATGTGACGATTGATGCGGAAGAAGGTGCGGAATGGAACATTGATCGCGTCAATGCGCCGGATGTCTGGGAAGAACTTGGCATTGAAGGGGACGGTGTTACCGTCGGCGTCATTGATAGCGGCGCTCATTGGGAGCACGAAGCATTGCAGGAACAATGGCGCGGATTTGATCCAGATGATCCTGACAACCCAGATCCGTATGGCAACTGGTTTGATGCTGTCGATGGCGAGGATATGCCTTATGATCTGGACATCCAGCCCCACGGCACCCATGTATTAGGGACCCTCGTGGGTCAGGACCCAGATGAAGAGAACCTCATTGGTGTCGCTCCGGAAGCAGAGTGGATTGCCGCGCGTGCATTTACGATTCTCGGCGGTTCGGAATCGGACTTGCTCGCCTCAGGTGAGTACATGTTGGCACCTGAAGATGATCCGAGCCTGGCGCCGGATATCGTAAACAACTCATGGGGAGGCGCACCTGGTGTCGATGAATGGTATCGGCCGATGGTTGAAGCGTGGCGCGATGCTGGACAAGTCCCGGTCTTCTCCGCGGGCAATGAAGGCCCCGGTGAAGAAACGGTGACACCACCGGCCAACTATCCGGAGAGTTATACTGTTGCTGCAGTGGACGATGAAGATCAAGTCGCTGATTTCTCCAGTCGTGGCCCTTCGCAATACGACGATGATCTAAAGCCGAATGTTTCCGCCCCGGGCGAGAATATTCGCTCAGCGGTTCCGGGCGGTTATGAGGACACCTGGAGCGGTACTTCGATGGCGGCACCGCATGTGGCCGGAACAGCAGCCTTACTGTTATCGACGGACCTCGGCTTGTCGGTGGATGATGTGGAGGATATTATGAACGACACGGCTGAGCCATTAACCGATGATGAGCATACGGACGTGCCGAATGATGCTTATGGACTCGGTATGGTCGATGCCTATGAAGCGGTGGCTTCCATTGCCGGAGATATGGGTGAAGTGGAAGGTGAGGTGTTGCAGGAAGGCACGGACACTGACTCGCCCGCGATTGACCATGAACCGATTGAAGAAGTGTTCGCCGGTGATGAAGTGTCGATAACAGCCACCATTGAAGATGACGTGTCTGTTGTTGATGCAGATTTGTGGATCACGAATGAGGACTTCGATCACTATGTCGTGGCTCCAATGGAGCTGGTATCCGGGGATCATGAAGAAGGTGAATATGAAGGGGCTGTGCCTCCGGAATATGTAGAAGATCCCAGTTTTGACTATTTTATTCAAGCGACAGATTACGGCGGCAATATTACGCAAACGGATGAGTACACCGTTGATGTAGAGTTTGGGGTAGTTCCGAATGAATATGAAGAGGATTTCAGTTCCGAACCCATTGGCTGGACGTTTGCTGGAGACTGGGAATGGGGCGGGCCTGAAGTCGGGCCGGACCCTGTTATCGGAGACCATCTCGTTGGTACGAATTTGGAAGGAAGCTATGGAGATGATGAAAATACGCTCATGTTCCCTCCTCTTGACTTACGCGATGCAGGTGATGAAGCATCCCTGCGCATGAATCATTGGCACGATTTCGAGCAAGGGGATATCGGTGAGGTCCTGATCAGTTCTGACTATGGTGAGAACTGGGCGTCTGTTCAGGAAGTAACTGGAACAACGGATGAGTGGGAATCCCTTTATGTTGATGTAGAGGATTATACCAATGAAGATACGCCTATTCTTGTTTCTTTTGCCTTGGATGGAGAGGGTAATCAGGCTGATGGTTGGTATGTAGATAATGTTCATCTCGTAGGAGAAGATGATGTCGCTCCGGCAGACCCGGAAAATCTTGAGGCAGAGACATCCGTAGCAGGTGTGCACTTGTCGTGGGATGCGCCTGAAGATGAAGATCTTGATCTTGCGGGCTACGATGTTTATCGTTCACAAACAGAAGGTGGCGATTATGAGCATATCGATAGCACTGAATCACCCGGCTATCAGGATATGGATGTTGAAGTTGATGAAGAATACTTCTACGTTGTATCCGCTTACGATTACAGTGGTAATGAAAGTGATGTGTCCAATGAAGTGTCTGTGATTGCTCCCGAAGTGGATGCCATTTATTACAGTGATTTTGATGCTGACGATGGTGGATTCACCGTAGGCGGCGACCCGGATGGATCATTTGCATGGGGCGAACCGACGTCAGGTCCCAATGAAGCCTTCGTTGGTACGAATCTATGGGCAACTGACCTTGCCGAGGACTTTAGCGCCAATGAACAAACTTATATCGAAAGTCCGGAACTTGACTTAACAGATGTCTCCGATGCCGAGTTGCATTATGCCCTCTGGTACGAGTTAAATACTGACTGGTCTTACGGGTATGTGGAAGTCACCACGGATGGCGGAGATACTTGGGAAGAAATTGCAGAGTACACGGGGGATGAGGATCCGCAATGGAATGAAGAAGAATTGTCATTGAGCGAATACACAGGCGAAACGATTCAAGTTCGCTTTTTCCTCGATGGCTCTGCTGTACCTCGTGCCGGATTGTATGTAGATGATGTCCTGGTTGTGGGTACGTCGGATGACGTTGAGCATTCGGTCACAAATGATCCGGTCGAAATCCCCAAAGATGAGATTGAGCGAGACGCTGATCTTGAACAAGAGCTGGAAGAAGAGCGAACAACGGATATTGACATGTCCACTCTTCAAGCAGAGGAGAGTTACGAGTATGAAACAGTCGAAGCAGCAGATGTGGTGGCAGAAGATACAGGATTGCCGGTAGACGGAACTGTGACGGTCTTGGAAACGGACCGTACGACGAATACCGATCCGGTCACCGGTGAATATAACCTCATGCATCCGGCCAGTGAAGACGGAGAAACATTCACACTGGAAGCAGATGCTTATGGGTTTTATCCGGAAACCCAGGAAGTGACGATTGAAGAAGACGAAACGAGCGAAGCCAACTTTATGTTGGAGGAAATGCCGAGCGGTGAGATCGAAGGTACCGTTGTCAACGAGCGCAACGATGAACCGATCGAAGATGCCTCGGTCCGCGTGATGGAAGATCCGCAATTGGATGAAGCTATCAGCGATGAAAACGGTGAATTCCTCCTTGAAGATGTATTGGAAGGCGAGTACACCCTGATGGTGTCAGCGCCGGAATATCACGGTCAAGAAGTCACCGAAGTTGAGGTTGAAGGCGACGAGGTGACTGATCTCACCATTGAACTGAGTCCGTTCATCGGCTATGAAGATGAAATTGCTTATGACACGGGAGACCCTGAAAATGCTGTCGTTCTCAATGAAGCCGGAGATGGAATGGCCGTGCAATTCACACCGGAAGATACGGCCGTTGTGAATGGTGTCAATATGTATATCTGGGATGAAGAATTCCCGGTACCGGGTGGGGATGTCACCGCCATCGCAGTGTATGATACCGATGAAGATGGGAACCCGACCGAGCAGGTGGTTGAGCCATTTGAAGTGGAAGTGGAACGTGACGGATGGAACTATATCGATCTCTCTGATCACGGTTTCGTCACGGACGACGACTTCTACATCACGACGGTTCAACCGTATACAGGTGATGAATCCCCGGCTGTTGGCACCGATGAATCCCAGGATGAGAATGCCGAGCGCTCTTACTTGTATGTCGATGGTTCTTTCCAGCAAGAAACAGGCTATGGGAACTTCATGATGCGCGCCGATGTTTCCTATGCGTTGGAAGAACCGGTCATTGAAGAACCGGAAGATGAAACCCATACCAGTGAAGATTCCATTGAAGTCTCCGGTACGATCAATGCCGACAGTGAGATTATTTTGTACAACAATGATGAAGAAGTTGCACGTACGGAAGCCGAAGATGAAGCATTTGACGCAGAAGTTCCGCTCTCGGATGGCGAGAATGTCATTGAAGCGAGAGCCGAGGTGGAAGACGGCCTATCCGATCCGTCTGCACCGGTCACGGTGATCCAGGACACGGATACTCCCGACTTGACGATTGAAGCGCCGGAAGATGGCACCTATACCAATCGTGACGCGATTACGGTTGAAGGTGATGCGCAAGATGAACATCTCGATCAGGTGACGGTCAATGGCGAAGAAGCAGGCGTCGATGAAGATGGCACTTTCAGTCACCGGATGTTGGTGGATGAAGGCGAGAACGAGATTATCGTTGAAGCCGAAGACTTGGCCGGCAACAGCACGGTTGAGACAATCACTGTCCATGCGCAATTCGAAGCAGCGGACATAGAAAGCGTTCTGCCGGATGAAGATGTCTACCTGAATGCTGGAGAATCGGTGGCCATCGAGTTTGAAAGTGATCCGGGCTTGGACGCGACATTCACCGTCCACATGCCGCTTACGAATGCAACGGATAATGTGATTAAATTGCCGATGACGGAAGAGGACGACGGTCACTATGTTGGCCATTGGACCGCAATTTCAGGCCTGGTTGCTGAAGGTGCGGTGATCGAAGTGAACGCCTCCGACGAGTACGGCAATGAAGCAAGCGCGTATGCGGAGGGAGAATTGTATATCAACACTGAAGACGACCCGGAAGACCCAGGTGATCCTGGAGAACCCGGTGAGCCTACAGCCCAGTTTGAATCTCCGGAAATTGCCGCCTTAGGTCAAGCGGTTCCCTTTGATGCTTCCCAATCCGAAGCGGATGGCGAAATCGTTGAATATGCCTGGAACTTTGGCGACGGTCAAACGGCTGAAGGAGAACAGGTTGAGCACGAATTTGTCAGGCCCGGTAATCGAGAGGTTACACTTACCATTACCGACGAGCATGGCGACACAGATACGATGTCAGAACGGGTGCATGTACGACCGGGGAACGCGATGCCGGGACCCCCGGGAATGCCGGGTCCCCCAGGCCTGGGGATAGGAGGATCTTAACGGTCAAGCAGTAAAGCTAAAGCCATCCATCGGTGAAGATGGGTGGCTTTAATTTTATCATCCAACTTAATTCATTTGCCTTCGTTTCCTTCTCCAAATGATCGTCAGTGTTACCGCTATAGCTAATAAAGGCACTAACACAGGAGATAAGCCGGTGGCGAATATGACTAAACCGGAGAAAAACGACATCAGAACATTGATCGTATCCGTGAATAGGCTGGTGGCTTGCCCCCACGTATTCAGAGAGTCTTGATCCTGCAGCGTTGAGGCAGCCACTTCCTGGACTTGAATGTCCACGGTAGCGTACGCGACGTGATCCTCCAAATAATTCATACGTCCTTCAATCTGCTCGATTTCTTCCTGGGTGGAGGCTAAGTCATCAGAAATATCGAGGAGATCTTCCGTGGTTTCGGCTTCTTCCATAAAAGTAAGCAAACGTTCCTCTACAGCTTCCTGCGTTCGGAGGCGTGATTCCAAATCCACATATTCCTCGGTCACATCATCGCCGTAAGTGCTACGTTCCAGCACGTCGGTCCCGATGGAGGCCACTTCATCTAAAAATACGGTAAAGTTCTCTTGCGGAATCCGTACGGAAAAAGCTCCGCTCCGATCATCAGAATTGCGGTCATGGACGGTCGATTCCACGACATAACCATCCATATCATCAACGTGATCCTCAATTTGACGCTGGGCTTCCTCAAATTGCTCAACTTCAATCGAGATATCGCCATTGTAAATGATCATTTGTTCCGACACATCTACTTCTGTCACATCATCCGTTGCGGCATCGGTCTCTTCTTCACTCGCGGCCTCATCATCCGCGACATCCTCCGCCACATCGTCAGCATCATATGTCTCTACCCCGACCTCTTCGTCTCTTTCCTCCGTCTGCCCTCTGTCAGCTGATTCATCGTCATTGCAGCCCGCGACTATAACAATGACGACAAAAACAAGTAGGTAAAAATTCCGCCAAGCCACACGAATTCCCCCTTATTTTCTAAATGAGTCGTTAGAAGGGAGATGAAGTTACATACTTTTTGAGGTATGTTTATGCAGTCAGTGTTTTCGATGAATGGTATAACCCATCGATATCTAAGCAAAACTAGGGGGGATGAATGGTTATGGGAGGAAATTATGGAAACGGCATGGCAATCGATCGTAATGGTCATTTCAGGGGTATTGCTGCTTCGAATCGCGGGACGCAAATCAATTTCACAAATGACAATGGCACAAACGGTTGTAATGATCTCCATCGGTTCAATCATTATCGAGCCCATTGTGGAAACGAGTGTCTGGGAAGCGATCATAGGAGCCGGCATTTTCATCATAGCGCTAATTACTATGGAATATGTGCAGATCAAATTTAATTTTCTTGAAAAATTAATCACTGGAAAATCAAAGGTAGTGATTGAAAATGGGGTTCCACATACCGAAAACTTAAAGAAACTACGTTACACCGTTGACCAACTTGAGATTCAGTTGCGACAACAAGGCATCACATCTTTTTCGGATGTCCAAAAGGCCACCTTGGAACCGAATGGGCAGTTGGGCTATGAACTTGTGCCGGATGCAAGACCTTTGACAGTGAAAGATTTCAAGCAGCTCTTGCAAATTGAGCAGAATCAGGATGCAAATCAGCAGGAGGCACACAATATTTTTGATGAGTTATCGGAAAAAGACAAGAAAGATCCGGATTCGGTAACATTTAAATAAGAATGGCAAGCCTTTCCCCTGGATTGAACATAATTGATTAAGCTTGCCACATCTTCTTCTTTTGGATATGGTTATTTAAAAGGCTGGTTTTGCAGGCAGGGGGAAGGGTATTATGAACAGATCAAAACTTATCCGCAAGTTTGATCGGCAGGCGCGGGTTTATGAAAAACAGCGGAATATGAATATGCTTGGAGACTGGCGGCATAAGTTATTACAGCGCGCCGACGGTGATGTTTTGGAACTGGCGGTTGGCGCCGGGGCGAATTTTTCGTACTATCCTCCGGATGTGAACGTGCTTGCTGTAGATTTCAGTCCCGGCATGCTTGACAAGGCTAAAGAGGCGACCGAGCAAAGCCGCCTTCGTCAAGTTACGTTCAAACAAGCCGACATTGAAACGCTTGATTTTCCTGATGATTCAATTGATACCATTGTTTCAACATTGTCCTTTTGCGGGTATGAGCAGCCTATGCAGATGTTGAATAAAGTCAATCGCTGGTGCAAGCCGTCAGGGCAGGTCTTGCTGCTGGAGCATGGCGCGAGTTTAAATCCGGCTCTTTCGTTTATACAAAAGTCTGTGGATCCACTGTCACACCGAATCGTCGGCTGTCATATGGATCGGGACATCCTCGGCCTTGTGGAAGCTTCAGATTTATATATGGATATGGCGGAGAGCCATTGGCGCGGTATTTTTCATTTAATTTGGGCAAGGCCAGGGGATTAAAACTAAGACGGATATTCCAGCGCCCCCCAAAACAGAAGGATGCCTAATTTGAGGTGCGCTGGCGAAGCCAGCGACCCCCAAAATGTGAAATTGGCTAAAATGGGGTGCGCTGGAGGTTCACCGCGCACCTTAAAATAGAAGGATGACGAAAATGGGGTGTGCTGGATGGTTCACACACCCGGTTTTTTTTATAGCTCCTCCCCATGAATCTCATTCAAACGCTGATCAGACGGGAGGAAAACCGTAAGAATCCCGAGTATTGGGAGCGCA
The DNA here is from genome assembly GCF_900100185.1 of Natribacillus halophilus. Taxonomy (GTDB): domain Bacteria; phylum Bacillota; class Bacilli; order Bacillales; family Marinococcaceae; genus Natribacillus; species Natribacillus halophilus. The sequence goes on from NZ_FNEN01000013.1 coordinate 20,461, forward strand.
CCTATGAATAGCATCGTATAAGTTATGCCCATCCAATCGATCAATGCCCCAAGTCCAATCGAGCCGACGGCCCCCATTCCAAAGGCGAGACCGACAATAAGCCCTGAGGCCATGCCAATACTCCCCGGGAATAAATCCTGCGCATAAACGACCGTAACCGCAAAACTGGAAATGATAATAAAGCCGATCAATGCCAGTAGCGGATAAAGCAAAAACGACGGCGCATGCGGAAGTACCATCGTTAATGGTGCGGCACCGAGAAAAGACATGATGATTAAGTTTCGTTTCCCGAAGCGATCGGCAAGGGGACCTCCACAGAACGTACCTACAGCACCGGCAGCTAGAAAAACGAACAAATAAATTTGCGCTTCCTGAATGGTCATTCCATAATTTTCGATTAAATGAAAAGCGTAAAAGCTCGTGATCCCGGCTTGAAACCAGGAGCGGGCAAAGACGATAAAGACGAGCAAGACAATAGAAAAGAGCAGCAGCTTCTTGTACGCGGCCGGCGCTTTATTTTGCCTCTGACCCTGTTTTCTTTTTGCAGTCACGGGTTCTTGGTGGGCATACCAACGGGCAATATAGACCAATAAGCCAATGGCAACGGCAGCGACTAATGTGAACCAGAGGGCACCGCTTTGGCCGAGGGGAACGAGTACTAGTGCTGTGATAAGCGGTGCTAACGCTTGCCCGCCATTGCCACCAACCTGATAAATGGACTGAGCCAGGCCGCGACGGCCACCGGCAGCCATATTGGCCACCCTTGACCCTTCGGGATGAAACGTTGCCGAACCGATCCCGATAAAAATCACCGAGATCACCACGAAGCCGAAGGATGGGGCGAGCGCCAGGCCGAGCACGCCGAAAAAAGTAAAGCAGAGCCCGATCGGCAGCGCATAAGGGGACGGTCTTTGGTCGGTGTATCTCCCCACAATGGGCTGTATAAGGGAGGCGGTCAAATTCAGGGCAAAAGTAATGACCCCCAACTGTGTGAAGGTTAAGCCCATGGATGCCTCCAAAATCGGGAACATGGCCGGAACAATGGCCTGGATGGAATCATTCAGTAAGTGGACAAAACCAATGACGACGAGAATGCGATACATCGTTGGTTCCGGAAGCGTCGCAGGTTTTTGGGCCGCTGTATCTATGGCCATGAGTGCTCACCAACAAATTATGTAGTCATTCGATGATGGCACAATCACGGAAAAAGTACAATTATTTTGAATCGAAAGCAAATCCGAGAATGATTAAAAGGCTCCCCACTAAGCTTTTGAGGAGCCTTTAAGGCTGTTTTATGATTCTTCAAATCCCTCATCGATCTGGGCGATCATCTCTTTAACGGACTCTAAACCGCCATCGCTTAAATACCAGTAATCCCCATCCAGCTGAATGACATTATCGTTTTGAAGAGCGGAGGTGCGTTCAACGAGTTCGTTTCCGGTAACGAAGTCTAAGGAAGCTTCCTCTCCGATAGTGGCGCCGCGGTCCATGACAAACAAGTAATCCGGATCGGTTTCAGAAATGTATTCGAAGGAAACGTTTTGTCCGTGGTTAGCCGCATCGATGTCAGCATCGGCAGGTGTGACACCAAGTTCATCGTGGATGATACCAAAGCGTGAACCGGGGCCGTAAGCACTTGCGTCCCCTTCATCAGCTTGCAAAATCAGCCCCGTTTCCTCCGATTCGCTCGCGCGCTCATGGACATCATCGATCAACGCCTGAATATCATTTAAATGCGAATTCACTTCATCTTCCGCATCGAAAATCTCTCCAAGGGTTTGCATATTTTCCTCGAAAGTTTCCATGTAGTTTTCTTCATCTCTGCCTAGAAACACCGTTGGCGCAATTTCACTGAGTTCTTCGTAATGTTCGGAAGTGCGATCAGATATGAAAATGATCTCCGGCTGCATTTCATTAATGAGTTCAAAGTTCGGTTCAAATAGGCTGCCGATATCTTCATACTCATCACTTTCAAATTCGGAAAGGTAATCGGGAACATTATCCGCTTTTGGAATGCCGCTGATGTTCCCATCAAGTGCCCGAACGGAATCGGTCACGCCAAAATCAAAAGATACGACTGAATCCGGATCGACGGGCACGGTCGTTTCTCCCAATTCGTGTTCAACGGTGATTTCTTCGTTGCTTTCTGATGAATTGTTTTCATCCCCTGAAGCTTCATCCGTATCGCCTCCGCCGCAGGCGGCAAGTGCAGTCATCGATAAGCCGGTAAGTATTCCGAGAAAATGTTTTTGCATTATTGGATACGCCTCCCATAATTAATAATGATAATCTTTATCAATTAACTTCAAAGCTTATTATAAGCCTTGCTGGGCCCGTCGTCAATCATTAATGAGAACTTTTTTCAATTAGGTAATAACCGTATATTTGACAGTAAGAAGTAAATAATAAGCAATACTGATGATGAAAGGGAGAATCAATAAAGAAAATGATGAAAAAGGTAAAAGTATTTTTGATTGATGCCCTGTACTCCTGCTTTCTCCTGGAATACGAGCAACTTTTTGAAGATGAAAAACGTTGATCTGTGGCTATGACTACCGTTGGCGCCCTATTTTTGATGGTTCAGGAAGGGGCTCTTGGACTTTTCATTATACTCAGGTACATATTAGGCGTTGTTTTATACGGCGGTCTTTATTTTGGGCTCGTTGCCCTGATGACGCTTATCTATAATTTATTCGCAGGAAAATTCGGCGGCGTGGTCATGACTATTCGTGAAACTGATGAAATCTAGAAACTGGGCGAAGCACTCTTATCATTGAGGAGAGTGCTTTTCTTTTGCTTCCTATGATACAATGCAACTATGAAAGCACTTACAAATCATCTTTTGAAGGAGTGTATGTTGATGTTAGCGACGCTTACCCCTTTGGACTGGAAACGCAGAGCGGTTAAATATTATCCGGAAAAAACGGCTGTCATTGATGGAGAAAAGCAGTTCACTTATCGCGAATTCGGAGAACGGGCCGATCGACTTTCCGTAGCCCTGGATGAAGCGGGCATCGAAAAAGGGGATCATGTCGCTGTCATGATTCCGAATACACATTACATGCTGGAGAGTTTTTATGGCATTTGCCAGCTGGGAGCGGCCATGGTGCCCTTGAATTACCGGTTATCCGCGGAAGATCTGGAATATATCATTAATCATAGTGACGCGAAAATGCTGATCGTCGATGAAGAATTCACCCAGCCGATTGAAGAAATCAGGGAGAGGCTTTCTTTAGAGCAAGTGATTATCGTCTCTGTTGCTGGACAGGAAACGTCATTACAGGGCACTGACTATGAGACATTTATACAGAGCGTTCCGGCAGATGCCGCACCTCCTGAAGTTGAGTTCGATGAAAACCAGTTATTAACCCTCAATTATACAAGCGGCACGACGTCCAACCCGAAAGGTGTTATGCTCACCCATCGCAGCAATTACATGAATGCCGCCAACTTTATGTATCATCTAAACGTTCGACACGATGATATCTACCTGCACACGTTGCCGATGTTCCACGCCAACGGCTGGGGCGGTGTATGGGCGATTACTGCAGCGGGCGCTACCCATGTCTGCCTGCGAAAAGTCGACCCTGCCTACATTCTCGATTTATTCGAAAATAAAAATATATCCTTGCTTTGCGGCGCGCCGACCGTCATCAATATGCTCATTAATGAACCGAAGGCCAAAGAAACCAAAATCACCACACAACCGCGCATGGCCACGGCCGGTGCACCTCCGGCAGCAGCGCTCATTCAAAAAGCCCAGGACATTTTAGGTTTGAACATGATCCATGTCTACGGTCTAACGGAAACGTCTCCATTTATCCTTTATTGCGAATGGAAAAAAGAATTTGAGGAAAAATCGGCCGATGAGCAAGCAGCTATTAAGGCTCGACAGGGGATTGAACTGGCTTTTAATGGTGAAACGAAAGTTGTACGCTCGGATGGAGAAGAAGTACGCTGGGACGGGGAAGAATTGGGCGAGATCATCACCCGCGGCAATGTGGTTATGAAGGGATACTATAAAGATCCGGTAAAAACAGAGGAAGCGATACACGATGGTTGGTATTATACCGGTGACTTGGCTGTTACTTACGAAGACGGATTTATTGAGATCCGGGACCGAGCCAAGGATTTAATCATTTCCGGTGGCGAAAATATTTCTTCAACCGAAGTGGAAGGCTTGCTGTTTAAGCATCCGGATGTGATGGATGTGGCTGTGATCGCGATTCCCGATGAAAAATGGGGAGAAATTCCGAAAGCGGTCGTTGTGCTACAGGAAGATGCCCAAACGACTGAAGACGACATTATCCAGTATTGTCGCGCCCACCTCGCTCATTTTAAAGCTCCGAAAGTTGTGGAATTTGTAGAAACACTGCCGAAAACGGCAACGGGCAAGCTGCAGAAATTCCGCCTGCGGGAAGAACATTGGCACGGGGCGAAAAAAGTGAATTAACGATATGTATAGCGGCGAAGCTTGCGCCAAGTTTCGCCGCTATTTCAGTTCGATGCCATATCCGGTGACTTGCTGAATCGCTTCTTCTATCCTTTTTGCTTCGTCTGGGTCGGGTGTTTCACCTACTTTTAAGCCAAGGACGCTTTGTTCACGATGAATCGAGGGGTTTTTCTTTAACGCCCATGACGAAGGTATGCGTGTAACGGCTTCTTTTATAATTTCATTTTGTTTCGGGTTTTCGGCATAGATTACCTGGAAACCGGTGCGATAGGATAGCTCTTCCAGATCGGTTTCATGGCGTTTGGCTATTTCCGGGGAAATAAAATGAACTTCCAGAATGTTTTCGTTTCCTTGTTCTTTGAAACTCACCTTATATAGCTTGATATTGCGATCCTCTGCCCACCGTTTCGTTTCTTCCCTTGCTTCATTATTTTCCATGCGCACGCTTCGGTCTGTGACATCGAAGAGAGTTTTCGATGGCGAGAGGGTGGTAGCGGCTGCATCTTTTTCCTGAAAATCAAATCCGGTACGCTGTTGGAATTGTTCGGCGATCTGCTGAATATTGTTGTTTTTCGGGAGGCTTGCGCGAACGGTTTTTTCCTGTAAGTGTAGGGAGAAACTCTCGGGTTCGCCGTCCTCGGTAAGGTCTGAGAGTACCTGAAAGAGCAGGTCTTGTCTCGTTGATGAGGACATCACAACTTCCCAGCCCGTTTTGTCGGCAATAGACGTAGTCATCTTGTCTTTTTGTGCATCGGTGTAAGCATCGGGAAAGGCGAAGTAGAGTGTTAGTTTTTCCCCTGACTGATCGGCCCCGCAACGCGTGAAATCAGGTTCATCCGAGAGTTCTTCCCTGGCTAGATCCATCGCCTTCGCCGCATTCATTTTCATGCCCTGCATGGACAGGCGTCCTTTTTGGGCCCGGTCGATAAAATCGTCGTCGAGCTTGTATTCTTTTTGTCCCGTCTGCCCTTCTCTTTTATGCTCGGCAGTTAGCGTCTGTAACGCGAGGGCCAATACAAGCCGTTCTTCAAGTGAATCGTCTGTGGCAACGTAACGCAATAAGCCATGAAAGGTGTAGATCCCAGCAGGGACGTGGTTCCATTGTAAAGCTTTCAGTTTCGGGCGGTTAAAATCAAGCAGCGGTTGCAGCGACGCGCGGACGTCGTCAATCGTGCGTGTTGATTGCCCCAGGGCTTGTATGAGTTGGTGAGGTTGGATTTTTACCGGTTTACCCTTAAGCGTTTGCGAAAATAAAACATTCGTCTTCGGATGAACGCCTGTGCATAGGGCTACTTTTAGCGGATCATTATCTTCAGGTTCATAGAGGATAAATTGCCCATTTAAGGAACGTAGTGCCTCATGTTCCTTGTTAGGTTTATACCGTTTGCCTTTGATGCCTTTGTTAGAATCTCGCAGTTCAAAAGGATAACTGTCTCCGTTTTCAACGAGGGTAGGGCTGTAGCGTTCGTCCAGCAAATCGGACAAAGCTGCTCGCGCGTCGTCATCCCCGTGAACGAGCAGGGTATACGTCGGTGCCAACTGCTGAATGAACAACTGCATTTCCGAAGCATCGGCGTGAGCAGACAGACCGTACTTGCTAATGCGGGCTTTTGCTTCATACGCCGTTCCGTTAATCGTGAGCTCTTCTGTTTTTCCTTCCGCAACATCCAACAACGCTTTCCCCGGGCTTTCTTCATCTTGATAACCGGTGAGAAGAATGGCATTTTTATCGTTACCGATGAGCTGCTCCGCGTACCAACTGCTCGCACCTCCGGTCAGCATGCCGGAAGACGCCACGATGCAGGCAGGCTTGCCTTGCAGGATCGCCTCGCGCTCCTTCGGATGAACCGCTTGACAGCGTCCTTCTTTTAAGAACACATCGCCCTCCCGATAGACACGATGGGCAAGGTTCCCTTTTAAAAATTGCGGGTATTGGCGGTAGACGCGACTCACCGGTGTTACGAGACCGTCGACATAGATGGGGAATTCGGGGATTAATCCTTTATCCATGTAATCTTGCAGCACGAGTAATACTTCCTGGGCGCGTCCGAGCGCAAAAGCGGGTACAAGGGCAAAACCACCGCTGGCGATGACTTCTGCCACGTGTTCGGCAAGCCGTTTTTCTTCGGTGTGGCGGTCGGTGTGGGCCCGGTTTCCATAGGTGGATTCCATGACGACGACATCGGGCTTTAAATCGCGTGGCACGTTGGCACCGGAAATCGTCCTTCCGGCCTTAAAGCTGAGATCGCCGGTAACGAGCAGTTCCGCGCCCCCGCCCATAAGCGAGAACATCACCGCTCCCAGAATATGACCCGCTTGATGGCTTTCGATGCGCAATTCTCCGATGCGAAGCGTGTTACTGGCGGGAATCTCAAGCATGGCCGCCAAGAGCGCTTCGACCTGTTCTTCAGAGTATGGCGGTATCGTTTCTTCCCGTCGGCTCCGTTCTTCGATAATTTTCAATGAATCTTTCATCATAATGCGCATGAGCGCGATCGTTGGCGCTGTCGCGTATATCGGTGCTTCCGGAAAAAGCTTATGTATAACGGGTAACGCCCCGATATGATCGGCGTGCGCGTGGGTCACCAGAATCGCTTGCGGTCGCGGCAATTCTTCCAGTATGCCAAGCGCCGGCAATAATTGTTCCCCCTGCATGCGCATCCCCGCATCGATTAAGATCGACGTCTCTGCCATCTCAATATGTAAACAGGAAGCGCCGACCTCGTTTCCCCCGCCGAGAACGGTTACGTTCATTTTTGATCACCTCTCTATCAGTCTATCATATTCAGCGGATCCCTTCGGCTTAAGAATTCGATTGATTCGACGAAATCGTGGTCGCTGCAATGGCTGCGATGATCGCTACATCAATAGCCTGGATGGTTTCTTTTACCGCTTTGGAAACGGGGAGGTTTTTATTGACGTGTTTAAGCTGTTTCTGAACCGCGCGTGCTTCTTTGCCGTTCGGATAAACGACGGAAAGTAATTTGCTTGCTTCGATGAGTGATAAAAGCACAATATGCCGTTCGTCTTCTTGATTGAATGGGGTGCCTGCTTCCCCTTTACGAAGGACTTCTGAAAAAGAGATTCGTAATCGTTCAAGGTGGTTTGGATCGTTCAGTTGATAGGTTTGGCTGTTAAAGATTCCTAGAATCTTTTTCTCTTTGATCGTGATCTGGCCATCGTTTTCCAAATGACGCGCGACCACTTTTTGAATTGGTCTGAATTCCGACTTGAGTTTTGACACCCAGTGTTTGGGCGTCATCGGTCTTTTCTGTTTTTGAATCATCGCGATCGTTTCCTGGAGCAAGGGATGGTCAGTTTGCTCGTTAATGACGACGATTTTCTTTTTCTGTAATTCAACATTGGCCCGCAGCATCAATTCGGCGAGAAGTGCTCCGCTAAGGCTGTATGGCAAGGCGCTGCTGCTCCTTGTATAAAGTTTTCCATCTTTGGGGTTAATGGCGGTGAGCAGCAGTCGTTCGGCTAACGTTGGCATTGATGTCGCTCCTTTCGATTTGATGGGTGATAAATTGGGTATAGTTATCAAAGGGGGAAGCGAGAATGTATAAAAAAATTCTAGTAGCCGTGGATGGATCTGTCCAGTCAGAACAGGCGCTGGAAAAAGCGATTGCAATGGCTAACCTTCACGACGCTCATCTTTTCATTGCCCATGTGATTGATCTTCGCAACTTTTCCACACACGCCTATAACCAGCAAGGAATGTTCACTGATTCCGAAACAAAAGAACTGCTGGAAAACCACGAAAATACGGCTGTTCAAGCAGGATTGAAAAATGTCCAAACCATTCTCAGCACCGGCAATCCCCGCGTCAAACTATCAAGAGATCTACTATCTGAATACAATATTGATTTACTTGTCACCGGCTCCACCGGACGCAACGCCTTCGAACGGATGCTCATCGGAAGTGTGGCAGAAGCATGCGTAAGGCATGCGCCGTGTGATGTGTTTACGGTTAAGGATGGGATAGTGAGGTGAAAAGCGCCAGATTTCGGTTGAAAAGCGCCAGAATATCACTGAAAAGCGCCAGATTAATGCTTGAATGTGACAGATTCTAGTTATCAAAGCTAAAGAATAAGGGTGAAAAATATGAACATCACGCGCTTCCAACAATACGTAAAATCATTCAGCGAGGAAAAAGGTTTTGAACATTTAACCGTCGAACAACGCTATCAATTCCTAATCAGCGAGGTAGGTGAAATATCGGGCGAGCTTCTCAAGCTTAAGCTTGATACCGAGGTAAGCACTGAAGAGGTAAAAAGAAATCTTGGCATGGTGACGAATGGAATTTTGCCATTCACGTCAACGATATAGATAAAAATGATCCATTGCCCGAACATCCTAAGATTATAGAAGAAAAAGGGAAAGCCCCGGAGCAGTATCCGCCGGGGAACTTTTGAATGATAGAAAATCGGAGGTGCCTGAAAAATGAGTCGTAACAAGGAAAAGTTGCTTCTACTCATTGAAGAGATGACAGAGAAGGAAATGGAAGAAGTCATTGATTTTATTAAAATGAAGAGAGAAAAAGAAAAGGCCAGTGAGAGCAGTATGGAATTTTGGGACAATGAAGTCGATGATGAGGTATGGAATGATGCTTGAATAGAACTTAAAAAATCCCTGGGGGCTTCCCAGGGATTTTTGTATCACACCATCACCTTACACATATCATTCGTAAATTCGACCGGATCCTGCACCGGCAAACCTTCGATGAGCAGGGCCTGGTTATACAGTAGGTTGGTATACAATTCCAACTTGTCTTTGTCGTTATCATAGGCGTCTTGCAGGGATTTAAACACATCGTGATTAACGTTGATTTCCAGGATTTTGTCGGCGTTGATGTCCTGGCCGGTGGGCATGTTTCGCAACGTTTTTTCCATTTCGATCGATACTTCGCCGCCGGATGTCAGGCAGACGGGGTGGGACTTTAATCGTTTGGAAGCTTTGACATCTTTCACTTTGTCAGAAATCGCTTCTTTCATAGCTGCGAAAACTTCTTTATTTTCTTCTTCGGCTTCGGTGTTGTCGTCTTCATCTTCAATGTCGAGGTCGCCGCTGGAGACGGATTTGAACTCTTTTTCCTGGTAGTTCATGAGCATCATGATCGCGAATTCATCGACTTCCTCGGTGAAATATAAAATTTCATAGCCTTTGTCGGCGACTAACTCGGTTTGTGGAAGTTTGTCAATTTTGTCTATCGTTTCGCCGGCGGCATAATAAATATACGTTTGGTCTTCAGGCATGCGTGAGACGTAGTCATCGAGCGTCACCAATTTCTTTTCCGTGGAGGAATAGAACATCAGTAGATCCTGCAGGTCCTCTTTATTCATGCCGAAATCATTGTAGACGCCGAATTTCAATTGGCGACCAAAAGCGTTGAAAAACTTTTCATAGGCTTCGCGGTCGTTCTTTTGCATCGTTTTCAGGTTGCTTTTGATTTTGTTCTTGATGTTTTTGGCGATCGTTTTTAATTGCCGGTCGTGTTGCAGCATTTCTCTGGAAATGTTGAGCGACAAGTCTTCGGAATCGACCATGCCTTTGACGAAACCGAAATAATCCGGAAGTAAGTCCGCGCTTTTGTTCATGATCAACACGCCGTTGGAATAAAGCTCCAAGCCTTTTTCAAAATCAGCGGTGTAATAGTCGGGTGGCGCACTTTCCGGGATGAAAAGTATCGCATCGTAACGGATGGACCCATCCACATTAATATGGATATGCTTTAACGGCTTGTCGAATCCGTAGCGTTTTTCGGCATAAAAATTCTCGTAATCCTCATCGGTGAGTTCATTTTTATTTTTTCGCCAGATGGGCACCATGCTGTTGACGGTCTGCTCTTCCTGGTACTCTTCGTACTCCACTTCTTCCTCTTCGTCTTCCTGTTCTTTCGGTTGTTGAACAGTGACATCCATTCTAATCGGATAACGGATGAAATCGGAGTATTTCTTGATGATCGTTTTTAGGCCTTGCTCGTCCAGAAAGTCATCATAGGAGACTTCTTCGCCGTTGTCTTTGATTTTCAAAATAATGTCGGTGCCGACGGATTCTTTTTCGTAGGGCTCGATGGAGTAGCCGTCCGTGCCTTCGGATTCCCACTTGTACGCTTCGTCACTGCCCAGGGCTTTACTGATGACCGTGACTTGATCGGCGACCATAAACGAGGAGTAAAAGCCAACGCCAAACTGACCGATGATGTCATGGCCATCTTCCAGTTCCGTCTCATTTTTAAACGCTAATGAACCGCTTTTGGCGATGACGCCGAGGTTGTCTTCCATTTCATCTTTCGTCATGCCGATGCCGGTATCGGAGATCTGTAACGTGCGATTTTCTTTGTCCGGGATGACTTTTATATAATAGTCATCTCTGTTAAAAGTTAAAGAATCATCGGTGAGTGCCTGGTAATAAATTTTGTCAATGGCATCGCTCGCGTTGGACATTAATTCCCGTAAAAAAACTTCTTTATGCGAATAGATGGAATTAATCATAATTTCCAGCAATCGTTTCGATTCAGCTTTAAAAGCTGTCTTAGCCATGGAATTAACCCCTTTCCAAACAATGATTAGCACTCTCGGATTCCGAGTGCTAATCATTATTATTTAGCATTTGGTCCGGGGTTGTCAATAGAGCTTACTGGAGATTGCTCGAGCGATGAATGCCTTGTTTTGTTGCGCGTTGCCGTATTGCGTCATCGCTATACCTGTACAAAGAAGATCAATGACGAATAATTGAGAAACCTTGGAGACGAGGGAGCCGCTATCCAAGGGGTTTTCTTTTGCTGAGGTCAGCAAAGCGAGATCGGAATACTTCGTTAACGGCGACTTTACATAATTGGTAATGGCAATCACGGTAGCGTGATTTTTTTTAGCTTCCTGGACCGCATCGACGATATCTTTCGTACTCCCCGTTAAACTGATGGCGATAATCACCGTTTTTCTCGTTACCGATACCGATCTAAAGACTTGATTATGGGAATCGGTAACGACTTCAATATTTTTTCCAATCCGCATCAGTCGATTTTGCATATCAAGTCCCGCAATGCCAGAGGACGAGATGCCGTACGCGATGACTTCATCGGCATTACTGATTTTTTCGATGGCTTCTTGCAGGCTGTCTGGGTCAAGCAATTCATGAGTATCCTCGATAACCCGGGTCATATTGCTTCTCACTTTGTCGATATACGTTTCCTCGTTATTGGTCTTTTGCAGAGAAGAAAGTTCCTGCGCTAACGCGAATTTAAAATCCTGATAGCCTTTGAATCCCAGTTTGCGGCAAAATCTTAACACGGTGGCTTCTCCAAGTTTACACTCTATAGAAATTTCGGTTAACGATTGATACAAAACGTCTTCGAAGCGCTCCATAATATACTGGTGTAATTTTTGTTCAGACTTTGTAAAGGTGTTTTTATTTTGTTCCATGAGCATCGTTAATTTGGCGTCGGTCGTCTCCTCGTGATTCATTTCCAGATCACCTCTATTGTTTTACTAAAATAGTACCGTAAATGATATGAATCGAAAAGCAGGCATTTGGAGTAAAACTTCATTTATAAAAATTATATTGACAACATAATGTCATATTGCTACGATAAATGCAATAAGGATGTGGCAGCGTTTTCAAAAAAGGATAGGAGGATACAAAAGTGAAAGGTATCATCACAGCACTCATCACCCCCTTTAATGAAGATGGAACTATAAATGAAGAAGGGTTGCGTGAAGTCGTTCGTTATAATTTGGATGTCATGAAAGTGAATGGTTTGTATGTGGGAGGTTCTACGAGTGAAAGTTTTCTTATGGATGAAGAAAGTAAACGGCAATTGTTTAAGATTGTAAAGGATGAGATCGATGTCGATACGAAACTGATCGCACAAATTGGCGCGTTGAATATTGAAGAAGCTGTCCGGTTGGGAAAGGAAGCGAAAGAACTAGGATATGATGCTCTATCTGCGATTACGCCGTACTACTATAAATTTAGCTTTCAGGAAATCAAAGCCTATTATAAACGTTTAACCGATGATACTGATCATCCGATGATCATTTATTCAAATCCGGCCTTTACCGGTGCCCAGTTTTCAGTTGAGGATTATGGAGAATTGTTGGCGCTTCCAAACGTCATTGGAGTCAAGTATACCGATACGGATCTCGCCAAGCTTGGGAACCTAAAGGAAAGCCATCCGGAAAAAGTATTTTTCAGCGGTGCCGATGAGATGCTGCTCCCATTTGCAATCTCCGGGGCTGACGGGGCGATTGGAAGCACATACAATCTTCTCGGCGAAGATGCGAGAACGATTTACGAGGCTGTGCAAAAATCTGATCTAGAAACAGCCCGCCGTGTGCAATCGCACATGAATAAAGTCATCGATTTCTTACTTGAGGGCGGTGTCTATTCCTCTATTAAATATGTATTTAAACAAAAGGGTATAGATGCCGGCTATATGAAATTTCCATTTCGTGAGTTGACCGATGAAGAGAAAAAGAACGCTGACAACATTCTCGAAATCATTGAAAAATAGACTACCGTGGGAGATCGAAGAACATGACCAAATCATTAATTATTTCTTGTCAAGCACTGCAAGACGAACCTCTGCATAGCCCGTTTATCATGTCAAAAATGGCTTTGGCTGCTGATCTTGGCGGAGCCTGCGGGATTCGTGCCAATAGTGTGGTTGACATTAAAGCGATAAAACAAGAAGTAAATCTACCTATTCTTGGAATAATTAAACAAGATTATGAGGATAGTGAAGTTGTCATTACACCGACGTTAAAGGAGGTGAAGGCATTATATGAGGAAGGCGTCGATGTCATTGCCTTTGATGCCACCGACCGGATACGCCCGGGGAATTTAAACCTTGAGGATTTTGTATCAGCAATCAAAGAACGCTATCCAGATCAAAAACTGATGGCTGATATTTCAACCGTAGAAGAAGCGCGGCAAGCTGAAGCGTATGGCGTTGATCTGATCGCCACCACTTTAGTGGGGTATACAGCGTACACCAAAGACGATGATCCATTAACGGTCTTGAAGGACATTGTGCACCATATAAGGTTACCGGTTATCGCGGAAGGGAACATTGACACACCGGAAAAGGCACAATACGCTTTGGAACTTGGGGCAGAATCCGTCGTCGTGGGCAGTGCTGTAACTCGTCCACAATGGATTACGGAAAAATTCGTAAAAAAAATGAGTGAAATTCAGAGGGGGTAAACAACCTATGAAAAAAGGATATGTATTCACATTTGCTGTAATGTCCTCGTTGTTATTGGCTGCTTGCGGAAATGGTGATGGTGAAAATGAAGAAGCTGCTTCCGGCGAAAATGGTGAAAACGGCAACGGTGGCGAAGGGGAAGAATTTGAGCTTCAGTTCGGCATGCAACCCGGAACGCAATCCAACGAGTATGAGGCTGCGGAGTATTTGGCGGATTATGTTGAGGAAGAAAGCGATGGACAAATGACGATCTCCTTGTACCCTGATGCTCAGCTTGGGGATGACCTTTCCATGCTGGGGCAGTTGCAAGACGGATCGCTCGATATCACGTTAGCGGAAATAGGGCGCTTTGGTGAATGGGTACCACGTGCTGAACTATTAATGGTGCCGTATGTTATTGAGGATTTTGACCACATTGAACGTGTCATTTATGAAACGGAATATGGTGAGGAGTTGCGTCAAGAGTTGGTTGACGAGCATAATTTCCGCGTGATGGACACCGGATATAATGGCACAAGACAGACATCAGCCAATACTGAAATAAACGAACTTGCCGACATGGAAGGGTTGAGCATACGAACACCTGAAGCGCAAACGTTGCTGGATTACGCTGAATATACTGGTGCCGACCCGACACCGATGAACTTTGATGAGGTTTATCTAGCGTTACAGACGAACCAAGTAGATGGGCAAGAAAATCCGCTTTCGGCGATTGAGGCACAAAGTTTTTATGAAGTGCAGGATTACATCGCAATGACGAACCACGTGGTGAACGATAACACCTATGTCGTGAGCGACTTAACGTGGCAGGAATTACCCGAGAACCTCCAAGAAATATTAAGCGAGGGCATCACTGAGGCGGCCGAACACCACACAGAATTATTTGTAACAGAAGAAGAAGAATTACTTGATTTCTTCCAAGAGGAAGGCGTAACCATCACAGAGCCGGACTTGGATGAGTTTGAAGAAGCTGTATCCGACGTTTATCCCGAGTATCTGGATGACATTGGCGAGGGTGCCGAGGAATATATGGATATCATTGATGACGCCCGTGAATAAATGTCTGCGCCTCATGCCAATACAATCGGAAAAATTGTAGGTGGTCACAATGGTAAAAAAAATCTATGACAATTTTGAAGAAATGATTGGAAGCGTCTTGTTTGTCGTGATGTTGATTGTTTTGATTGTGCAAGTTTCAGCGCACCAAGGGTTAGGAACACCCTTGGTGTGGTCTGAAGAATTAAGCAAACTCCTTTTTATTTATGTCGGTTATTTGGGGATCGTTGCTTGTATCAAGGATGACAGCCACGTATCCATTGATGTTTTGGTGAATAAGCTTCCGACCAGGGTGCAGAAATGGGTGTATACCTTTAACCAATTGCTCATTCTAGCTGCACTCGTGCTTGTCTTTATTATTAGTATTACGATTGTGCAGAATCAGGCGCATCTTAATATTGTGACGTTGCAAATTTCGTATGTATATATGTATATTGCGCTACCCATTCTCACGCTATTGATGATTTATCGTTTAGTAGAACGAGTGGTCAAGGAATGGCGTAAAGAGAAGACGAGGGGGGTAGAATAATGGATGTTGCCATCATTTTTATCGTTTGGGCGATTTTGCTTTTTCTAGGTGTGCCTGTTGGTTTTTCATTAATCATCGCTGGACTCATGTATTTTATCATTGGGGATTGGAATCTCGTTTATGCTTCCGGTGCTCAGTTAATCGACGGCATCGATAACTTCACCCTGTTGGCCATCCCGTTTTTCATTTTTACCGGGATGTTGATGAACTCTTCCGGAATCACCGATCGTATTTTTGAATTTGCCCGGTCACTCGTCGGTCATATCAACGGTGGAATGGGGCACGTAAATATCACTGCCAGTTTGATGTTTTCCGGGATGTCAGGGTCTTCTCTCGCGGATGCCGGTGGTTTAGGGCAGCTGGAGATTAGAACAATGCGAAGAGCTGGTTACGACGATGATTTTAATGGCGGGTTAACAGCCTCCTCAGCCATCCTTAGTGGGATTATTCCGCCGAGTCTCAATATGATCATATACGCGGCGATTGCGAACGTATCCGTTGCTTCCATGTTCATTGCCGGTCTTGTTCCGGGTTTGCTTGTTGCTATATCATTATTTGCGACTTCCTATTTTTTAGCTAAAAAAAGAGGATATCCAGTGCTCGAAAGAGCTAGTCTGAAAGCTATCGGCAAAGATTTTTTGAGAGCATTTTGGGCATTGTTGACGCCTGTCATCATAATTGGCGGGATATTTTCCGGATATTTCACTCCGACGGAAGCAGCCGTTGTCAGTTCTACCTATGCTTTAATCCTGGGCTTTTTGGTCTATCGAGAACTTAACTTCAAAAAACTGTATACGGTTATTGTGGATTCGATGAAGATGACCGGGGTCGTTGTATTGATGCTCGCGGCCGTAGAATTCTTTGGACAGTTTATTGCAAGGGAACAAGTACCTATCATGGTGGCTGATTTTTTCCTCGGAGCGACTGAAAATCCAATTATTCTGCTGCTATTAATCGCTCTGTTGTTGCTCATCCTCGGGACGTTTATAGAAGCGTTGGCATTACTTGTGCTTGTTGTTCCCGTGCTCATTCCGGTTGTAACAAGCGTAGGGATCGATCCTATCTTTTTCGGGGTTTTCGTGATTTTATGCTTGATGATTGGCATTTTAACACCACCCATGGGAATGGCGTTATTTGTAGTCTCGCGTGTTGGCGATATTCCAGTTGGTACGATGTACAGAGGTGTGCTTCCGTTTTTGCTTCCGCTTTTTGTCGTATTGGTCCTTATGATCTTTGTTCCGGAAATATCAACTTTCTTGGTGGATATATTGAATTAAGCAGTGTTGAATGAATGGAGGAACGCAAGTGATTTTCGGAGCTTTTGATGTTGGCGGCACGAGTATTAAATATGGCATTTTGGATGAACAAGGGAAGATCTTACATCAATCACAAACCGTAACAAATGCAAGTGCAGGTGGAAAAAAGGTTATTGATCAGGTGAAGGACATCGCCAGGAACTTGCAGGCTGACTATGCGTTGGATGGCGTCGCGGTCAGTACAGCCGGACAAGTAAATAATCTTGAAGGAACCATTGTACATGCTACAGAGTCTATTCCAGATTATACCGGTTTAAATGTAAAAAAAGAACTTGAAGAAGCCCTCCGCTTGCCTGTTGCTGTCGAAAATGATGTAAACGCTGCCGCTCTTGGAGAGTATTGGTGGGGGGCGGCAAGAGAAACTAACCATTTTCTGTGCATGACGCTTGGTACCGGCATTGGTGGCGCGATTGTGATGAATGGGAAAGTATACACTGGAGCGTCTTTTTCTGCCGGGGAATTCGGTCATATGACACTCTATCCCGGTGGGAAAGATTGTCCCTGTGGTGATAAAGGTTGTTATGAAATGTATGCATCAAGCAAATCCCTCGAGAGAAGGGTTGAAGAATATTTTGGAGAAGATTCATTAAGAGATTTATTTGCGAAAGCGAAAAATGAAAATGGGGTGGCTGAATACGTGGTTGACCAATGGGTCTCGGACGTTGCTTTAGGGATGAAGTCACTCGTACACATATTTAATCCCCCATTGATCGTCATTGGAGGAGGTGTTTCTGAACAAGGTGATTATTTATTGGATAAATTGAAGAGAAGCGTGAACGCACAAATCATGCCTTCTTTTCAACGTCCATTGCAGCTAAAGATGACTCAAAACGGAAATGATGCCAATTTGCAGGGTGCGGTTTTTCAGCTTCTCGCATTATTATAGGTACGAATTGAATGAACATTTTGCTTCCTCATCCTTCTATTCACAACCCTAATTTTATAGTAAACTAGAACAATAGACACTAGATAATAGGCGATTAGAATAGATGGAGGACGTCAGATGTTTAACATAAACCAGGATGACTTGCATCCGGATAATATTATGCAAGCTGTGACAAACTTTCGGTCGTATACGCGCGGTGAAAACTATTATTACAATGATCGCGTAGGGCCTGTGTATTTTTACCAGAATGAGAAGATGACAGAAGCAACGGTGCATGGGACGAGAAGTTATAAGTGCCAGGCTTCGTTTCAGCGCAATGGTGATTTGGACAGGGTGAGCTGTACGTGCCCGGCATTTGATTCCTATACGGGAATTTGCAAGCATCTCGTCGCGTTTTTGTTGGAACTGGATGAATTGATGTCCACCGAGGAGTATGAGCAAAAATATAGTACGCAGCAAGGGCACCAAATGATCGATGCTTTTAAGGAGACGTTCAAGCCTGAACAGCCGGCAGCCGTCATGGAAAAAGAAACGCTGCAGATTTATTATGAGCTGCAATTAAAGAGCAACCCATTTTCCGGACTGGTGGACAATATTTCCCTAAGTCTTCGTGCCGGGGTACAACGCCCTTATGTCGTAAAAAATATTAACCGCTTTATTGAAGCAGTAAATACGGGGAGCAACCATTATTTTACGAAAAAGTTCAGCTATGAGCCGGATAAACACGTGCTCAGTGAAGAAGATTGGGCGGTGCTTCAACTTTTACAGAAAATAATAAAAAGCAAAGACCCCGGATATCCATATAGCGGGCTTAGTCGGGAGCGCCAATTTGATGTCCCGGACTTTATGGTGCCTGAGCTTTTTGAATTATTGGAAGGCAAGAAGGTGGATATAACATCAAGGTCGGGCTCTGAATCCGTCGCCATCGATGCTTTTCATCCGGAAGCCCGGCTGGAATTTTTGCTGCAAAAAAATACGGAAAATGATGCAGTGGAATTGCACTTAAAGGGTGAGGATCATCTTTTTTTCTCCCTTGATCATCAGCTACTTAGAAGTGGGCAAACCATTTACCGTTTGAATCAGGAACAGGCAACGATTCTTGATAAGCTTGTGAACACTTCGGAGACGTGGGGTGTGTTGACGACGTTTTCCCTCGCGGATATGGAATCTTTTTGTTCTTATGTGCTGCCGAAATTGAAAGATATCGCGACGGTTGAAATGGATGAAAATTTGACAAATGTGATCCGGCACCATCCGTTAAAGGCTAAAATGAAGATAGACTATAGGGAAGATGTCCTCACTACACTCGTGAGTTTTCAGTATGGGGATATAGAGATCGACCCGTATGAAGAACGGACGGAAGAATTAGAAGCCATCCTCGTTCGCGATGTGGAAACAGAGGCGATGATTATTTCCTTGCTTGATAGAATCCCTTTTTCACGGGCAGACGGAAAGCTTATTCTCGAAGACGAAGAGGAAATGGTGGCATTTCTTTTTGAAGAACTTCCTGTGCTGCAAGAATATCTGGATATATATACCACATCGAAAGTAAGGCAAATGATCGCGCCTCTCGACAAGCAGCCGAGCGTCTCGCTGGCGGCAGATGAGGAAACGAACTGGCTCGATGTTTCTTTTTCCTTGGAAGGCATTCCGGACGAAGAGGTCGGACATGTGCTCGAGGCACTGAAACAGAATCAGACCTATTATCGTCTTCCAAACGGGGCCTTTCTTCATCTTCAGGGAGAGGAATTTGGGAACGTAAAAAACGCCGTCGATCATTTTGCCCCTGAAAAAGGGAAGCTGCAAGAGGATATGAAAGTCCCCCTTTATAAGGCACTTTCCCTGGAGGATGAAAAGGCGCAGTCGTTTAAATTGTCCTCTTCCCTGCGGCAATTAATGAATGATGTCCAAAAACCCGATTTTATCGAGGCAGAGCCTCCGGAAGCCATCGACGCTTCGCTTCGGGAATATCAATTAACCGGTTTTCGTTGGCTGAAAACCTTGTCCCAATTCGGACTCGGCGGCATATTGGCGGATGATATGGGGCTTGGGAAAACACTGCAGACGATCACGTACCTGCAAGCGTTGGCGGATGAAAAGGCGAGCATGCGTGCCATCATCATCACACCGGCGAGTTTGAGTTATAATTGGGAAAAAGAATTTCATCGTTTTGCGCCTGACATGGCTGTGACGGTGATTGCCGGCACGAAAGCGGAAAGGCAAAAGAAGCTCGAGCAAAGTTCGGAAGCGCAAGTGCTGATTACGTCTTATCCGCTCATTCAACGGGAGGCGGACCAGTATCAGTCTGAGCTTTTTGATGTCCTCATCCTCGACGAGGCCCAGGCGATTAAAAATGAAGCTTCGAAAACCGCGCAATCCGTGCGTTCCTTGCAAGCCGCCAGCGCTTTCGCCTTAACCGGAACGCCGATTGAGAATCGTCTCGAAGAACTCTATTCTATTTTTAATACCTTGATCCCAGGCATCCTGGGGTCGAAGAAAAAGTTTAAAGCGCTGGGGAATGAGACGATTGCCCAACGTGTGCGTCCGTTTATTTTACGGCGTATGAAAAAGGATGTCCTTACAGAGTTACCGGAAAAAGACGAGCAAGTTCAATATACGAATCTCACTGATGATCAGAAAAAGCTTTATCTGGCACAGGTTAATCGATTGGCCAAAGATGTGGACTCGGCGATCGAGGGTGATCAATTCCAGGAACAGCGCATGCAGATTCTCGCTGGCTTAACGAAATTGCGGCAAATTTGTTGTCATCCCCAGCTGGTGCTGCCGGAAGAAACGTATAAGTCCGGCAAGTTCGATCGGCTGCTGGAGTACGTAGATGAAGGGCTTGCATCAGGGCGGCGAATGGTGATTTTTTCACAATTCACCTCGATGTTGGCGATGATCCGCACGGCCTTCGACGAGCGGGGTTGGCTGTATCATTACCTGGACGGCTCAACGCCGACCAAAGATCGTTTGGCGCTCACTGAGCGTTTTAATGAAGGGGAACATTCGCTTTTTCTCGTTTCGATGAAGGCCGGGGGCACGGGCTTGAATTTGACGGGCGGCGACACCGTTATTCTTTTTGACACGTGGTGGAATCCGGCGGTGGAACAGCAGGCGGCGGACCGTGTCCACCGATTTGGCCAGGAGAACAACGTGCAAGTCATCAAGCTGATTACGTCCGGAACGATCGAAGAAAAGATGCTGGAAATGCAGGAACGAAAAAAAGCCCTGGTGGAAGAGGTTATCCAGCCAGGCGAACAACAACTGACCAGTTTACAGCCGGAAGACGTGAAAGAGTTGTTGACAGTATGAAGTGAAGCCCTCTCTTGCTCACTAGGAGCAGGGAGGGCAAGTTTTATCGGCGATCTCGGTGAAATATCAGCGAACTTTCAAATATATCAGCGATCTCCAATTATCCCTCCCGAAACAACTCCTTCTCGCGCCATTTCCCGAATCGATAATACAGGTACGCGGCCAAGCTGCCGAGCATAAAGCTGGCGCCCATGCCTAACGCGACACCTATTTCGCCGAACAAACCGGAAAATAAATTCGTCAACGGATAGCGCAAAACCCAGAATGAGATGATATTAAGCACGAGCACTTGGTACATGGCCCCGGAGGCACGAACGATCCCGTTCAAAACAAAATTAATACCGAGAAACGGATAACAGAGCGCGACGATTTGCAAATATCTCGTACCGAACGCTACAGCTTCTTCGTCACGGATAAACATTTGGATGCCGTACTCGGCGAAGATGACGATAATCACGCCGATCCCGATCATGATGGCAAAATTGTACAGCACTGCATAGTTCGTAATGGTAGTCACCCGCGGCCAATTCCCGACGCCGATATTTTGCCCGGCCATGCTGTTCACCGCTGTCCCGAGCGCCATGGCCGGAAGCATGATCAAGCTGTCCAGCCTTTGCGCAGCACTGAAACCGGCGACGACATCTTCGCCAAATGTGGTGACTACGCTCATGATCGCCGCTACACCGGCGGAGATGACGGCCATCTGCAAACCCGAGGGGATGCCGAGGTTCAAAATTAAACCGACTTCTGTTTTCCTGGGCAACGAAGGGATGGTAAAAGGTGCAAGACCTCGTCGCAACACGAAAAATAACCCATAAAGAAACGCGCTCCCTTGCGAAAGGATCGTTGCATAAGCCGCGCCTTCGATGCCCATATTCAAGCCGGCAATAAGGAGTGGGTCAAGCACAATATTTAGCAAGACCGCGATAATGACGAACCGTATCGGCGTTTTGCTGTCGCCCATGGCGCGCAAAGTCGTTGCGATAAAGTTGTAACCGAAAAGAAAGATCATCCCGAGAAAATTAATCTGCAAATAAGCGGTCGCGGGAGCCAGCATCCCTTCCGGTGTGCCAAGCAACTGCAAAAGCTCTTCAGCAAAAAAAGACCCCGTAATCCCTAGCGATAATGATAAAATAGTGAGCACAACGACAAAGGCATTAAGATAACGGGTAACCCCTTCCTCATTTTCCTGTCCTTTTTGCTGGGAAAGAATCGTCAACGATGCATTGTTTAAACCGATCACAAAAGAGAGCATCGTAAAAATGATCGTACTGGAAACAGCTACCGCCCCTAACGCAGTTTCGCCAAGCAAATTCCCGACCCATAAACTGTCGGCAAACTGAAAGGACGTTTGCAAAAGATTCGTGAGCATGATCGGCCCGGAGAACACGATCAGCGGTTTGAGTATATTTCCCTGGGTAAAATCTTGTTGATTACTCATACATGGGCGTCCTTTCAGCTTTTGCTAAATATTTATTTTATCATACGGAACGGAGGATGGAGGCACCTAAATTGAAACCAGCATCCTATTGGATTGATCGTCTGCAGATGAAAGCCCATCCCGAAGGGGGTTATTTTGTCGAGACTTTTGCTTCGAACCGCGAGATGGAAACAACCGACGGTCGTCGACGCAGAACCTATTCCAGTATTTATTTTCTACTTGAACCGTCAAATCCATCTCATTTCCATCGTTTAAGAAGTGACGAAATTTGGTATTATCACGCGGGAGAACCGCTTTCTGTCCATGTCATTCATCCGGACGGAACATATGAGCAAATCAAGATTGGTCCCAACCTGGAAGAAGGTCAACAACTGAGTGCCGTCGTTCCTGCCGGTTCCATTTTCGGTTCAAGTGTTCAATCTCATTACGCGCTTGTCAGCTGCTTGGTATCTCCCGGATTTGTATATGCTGACTTTGAACTTTTTACACAAGCTGAATTGCTCGCGGATTATCCACAGCACGCTGCGATTATCCGTGAGCTGGCGTATGAAAGATTGAAATAAATATTCACTAATGTTGATTTCGCCTTGCAGCCTCAGGAAACTGACGAAGAGGAACGTCTGCAATTGTATGAAGAGGTGGAACAAATCATCGTCGATGAAGCGCCGACAATCTATACCCTACATACCGATTATGTCGTGGGTGTTGCCGATAGTGTCGAAGGTTTCGTGCAACAACCGAGCGGCCTTTTCCTACTGGAAGACGTACAGATCACCGAAGCAGCTGAAGACGGCGGCTATTAAAAAAAATAGAAGGACAGCTGCATATGAGTTGTAGCTGTCCTGTTTTGCGTGTATCCTTGGATGGAAGAATCTTAAAAGAAAGGCGCTACTATGAAGCACATTTACAGTGATATTATTCAATTTCGCGGCTCTCATTATGATTTTGGCTATATGCAGGGGGAGAAGCTCAAAGAGTCGCTCTCAGTAAAAAATCGCCAAAACCAATGGAAGGTGAGGAAGCCGCGTTTTACGATTGACGCTGACGAAGTGAAACAACAGATTACTTCATTCGCTCCCGGCGTCTGGGAAGAACTCATCGGCCTGCAGGATGCATTGGAGTGGCCGATGGAGCGGGTGCTACAGGAATATGGCGGATATCGATTAAATATCGCTCCCTCCGGCTGTTCGATTCTTGTGGGCGAGGATTATTTTATCCGCAATTATGATTATCATCCCAAAACCTATGATGGGCGGTACATTTTGTACCAGCCCACGGACACCGGCTATGCCATTGCCGGGCCCAGCCAGCGAATCACGGGGCGGATGGATGGCATGAATGAAAAAGGTCTGGTGATGGGTTACAACCTCACCAATCGAAAAAAGCCGGATGATGGGTTTATTTGCAGTATGATTGGCCGCTTGCTTTTAGAATCATGCGCGAACGTAACAGAAGCGGTAGAGATGGCGCGGGAAATCCCTCATCGCCATTCGTTTAGTTACCTCGTTTTTGATACGAAGGGGGAGATGGTTGTCATTGAAGCCTCGCCACGCGGCGTCAATAGTCGGATAGCCAGCGCGTGTACGAATCATTTCGATATTCAGACCAACGAAAATCGCTTCCGTCTGGACGATTCCAAACGTCGTCTGGCACTCATGGAAGAAAATTCGACTTTGGACGCGGATGACGCGTTCCGGCTGTTGAATGATACAGATGAAGAGATATTTTCGGACCGCTATAAAAGCTGGGCGGGGACGATTCATACATCGGCTTATTTTCCAAAGGAAATGAAAGCCTGGATTGCCTTGGGCGGCGACCGGGAACCGGTAGAATTTGATTTTGCCGACTGGCTGTCAGGCCAGGACATAGATGACAAACACCTCGCAGGAACAGTGGATACGGATTTGCCGTTTTTGCATATGGACAAAGGGGCCGACTGGTTTCGAAAAAAGCACCTCCATTGACATGCTGGGCGCTTATAATACAATAGCATTAGTGTTGGAAATGAGGTGTCAAGGTTGATCGATGTTCAAGGTTTACAAAAGTCCTACAAAGATTTTCAAGCGGTGAATAACAGCAATTTTCATGTTGAGGAAGGTGAAATATTCGGCTTCCTCGGACCCAATGGGGCGGGAAAAAGCACGACGATTAACATTTTATCCACGATGCTGCAGCCGACGAGTGGTTCGGTTACCATCAATGGCTACGATGTCACGAAACACCAAAACCGCGTCAGGGAAAGTATCGGTATTATTTTTCAGCAGAACACACTGGACGAGAAATTAACCGCCAAGGAAAACTTAAAGCTGCATTGCAAGTTCTATGGCGTGCCCCGCTCAAAGCGAAAGGCGCGCATCAATGAGGTGCTTGAAATCGTTGATCTCACCGATAGCATCAATCTATTGGTGGAAAAATTCTCCGGAGGCATGCAACGACGGCTGGAAATCGCCCGCGGGTTGCTCCATTATCCGAAAGTGCTCTTTCTGGACGAGCCGACCGTTGGCCTTGATCCGCAAACCCGCGCCCATGTATGGGAATATATACTAAAGCTGAAAGAAAATGAAAATATCACGATGTTTTTAACGACCCATTACCTGGATGAAGCCGAGATTAGCGATCGCATAGCCATTATGGATCACGGAGATATCATCGCGATTGACACGCCGAGAAATCTCAAGCAGCAGCTCGGTGGTGACATTGTGGAAATCAAAACGACAGACAATGAAGCCGCGATGAAAGAAATAGAATCGGACTTTGACGTTGTCGATCTGTCATTACAAGACGGTTTTATCAATTGTAAAGTTGAAAACAGTGACGCGTTTGTTTCATCCTTTATTAAAACACTACAAACGCCTCTCACAGGATTGGATATCCGCAAACCGACATTGAACGATGTTTTTCTCTCCTTCACGGGGCGGGAAATCAGAGATTGAGTAGGAGGGAATGACACGTGGAAGGAATTATTGCCATTTGGCAGCGCGACATGATTAAGTTTTTTAGAGACCGCGCTCGTATGATCGGCTCCTTTTCGATGCCGATTTTATTTTTGGTCGTTTTTGGCGTTGGTATGGGCGGCGCCATGGAATCGTTAGTAGCCTCGGGGATAGGGACGGATGAAGATTTCAATTATGTGGAATTTATTTTTCCCGGTATTGTGTCCATGACCTTGTTAATGACGTCCGTTTTTTCTTCATTATCGGTTATTCAGGACCGTGATTTCGGGTATATGCGTGAGATTTTGGTTTCACCGGTATCCCGGGTGAACATCGCGCTTGGAAAAATGCTGGGATCGGCTTCAGTTGCCTTCGTGCAAGGGGTGATGATGTTTGTGCTTATGCCTTTCCTGGGGATAAGTATCGATCTGGTTACGCTTTTGCAGTTGCTCCCGGTTATGTTTATGATCGCCTGCGCGTTTTCTTCCCTTGGTCTGCTCGTCGCCAGTTTATTGAATTCCATGCAGGGCTTTCAGCTCGTCGTCAACATTTTGGTGATGCCGATGATCTTTTTGTCCGGCGCCTTGTTCCCGTTGAGTAATATGCCGGGATGGGTGGATTTTATTGTGACATTGAACCCGGTGACGTACGGCGTGGATCTTATGAAAAATATTATGATCGACGTGGACAACTTAAGTGCCACGGTGCAGGAAGAAATGGGCCTGAACCTTACGTTTTTCGGGCAACCTGTGACGATGACGGGAGAGGTGTTCTTTTTGCTCGGGTTCACGGCTTTGTTGATTCTCCTGGCGACGCTTATGTTTAGGCGGAAGAATTGATTGTGCTAGGCTTTTGGAACACTTTTTCCGTCCGTGTATGGTGATTCACGCTCCAACGGACGGGGTTGGATTACTTTTTTAGTCATCCCACCTTCATTCACGTTCCAACGGTCACGGTTGGAATACTTTTTTCGCCCGAATCCTGTTGTTCGCGTTTCAAGTTTATACTGTCCTACTGCCGGACCAACGTTTCTTTTAGCACTTGCGCATGATTATATGTCTCATCTTTAGCCGCGTAAACAAGCGTAACATTCCGGTGCGTCTCGATGAGTCTTCATTTTGCCGGAGTTCGTTAATGTACGCTTCCCTGAACGTTTGAAACTTGCCGGGAGCGTCCCCGAACCATTGTCGCAGTTCTTTCGTCGGCCTTACATCCTTCGCCCATTCGTCAATGTGAGCATTCTTTTTGGCGACGCCGCGCGGCCATACGCGATCGACGAGAATTCTGTATCCGTCCGCGTTCTGCGCTTCTGCGTAAATACGTTTTAAAGCAATGGCCATGCAGCTACCTCCCTTAGTTAAAAGAAGCGCCTAAAAAGATGAGGCGCCTCAATAAACTTTGTAAATTTGTCCGGTTTGTGATCCCTCGACACTTTTCTGATAGGCCATAGCCACTCTGTCCCCGGGAACAGGTTGAAAGCCGGCAAATAGATGTCCAATCCTTTCGGAAGACTCCTCCAGGAGGCTAGGGCTCACATTATTGATGCGAATGCCTCGGGGCATTTCAATCGCGGCAGAAGTGACAAACGAACGGATGCCGCCATTGGCCATGGCTGCCGAAGCACCTTGCGGAATGGGGTCATCCATCATAACCCCGGAAGTAAGCGTGAAACTGCCGCCATCAGTCACATAGGGCAGGCCGAGCAGAACAAGGTTTATTTGGCCTTTTAATTTGCTGTTGACTGCCGTTTCATTTTTGTCGGGAGTCATTTCCGTGAGCTGTGCAAAACCGGCGCTTCCCGAAGCATTAATGACGGCATCGACGTTGCCGGTGTGTTCATACATGTGGCGGATGCTAGTTTCATCCGTAATGTCGACTTGCACATCCGCTCCATTTCTGCCCGCGCGAATAATCTCATGATTTTGCTGCAGACGATCATATACATTGCTGCCGATGGTTCCGGTCGCGCCGATGAGTAGTATTTTCATGTTATCATCCTCCAAATGGTATTTATCCTAAAAACGGGAGTATGAAACATGGAAAAAAACGGCAACCGCTCATAGACGCGAGCGGTTGCCAGTCTTTACGATTATTCGCTATCGCTATCTTCGTCTGTTTCTTCAATATCCAACCACTCATCAACCATGTCTCGATTATTATCAATCCAATTTTGGGCTGCTTCTTCCGGCTCCATTTCATTTTCTGAGATGTCAAGCATGACCTCGTTCATATCATCGGCTTCCCAATAGAAGTTGTCGAGAATCTGATAAGCTTCAGGTTCATCTTCTTCCAGGCCTTCGCGGACCACCGTCCGGATTTCTTCCTCTTCTTCATAAATACCTTCCGGGTCTTCGAGGAAACGAATGTCATACGTATTAAATTTCCAGTGGGGTTCCCAGGCTGTTACAACCACAGGTTCTTCATCTTCAATCGCTTGCCCTAATTCGGCGGTCATGGCAGCATCACTCGATGTTTGTAGAGGAATGTCGATGTTATCATACGTTTCTATAGCTTGCTCAGTTGAATCCACGACTCCGGCACCAGCATCGATTCCGACGATTTCATCAAAATTGTCGGAATGGATGTCTTCAATACTGGTCACATCCATATAATCCGGAACGGCCAGTCCAGTACGGTTTCCTTCCAAATTAGGGCCTAGATCGACCACTTCGTCTCCATATCGTTCATAGTCAGTCGCCATATCCGAAGG
This sequence comes from Natribacillus halophilus, assembly GCF_900100185.1. Taxonomy (GTDB): domain Bacteria; phylum Bacillota; class Bacilli; order Bacillales; family Marinococcaceae; genus Natribacillus; species Natribacillus halophilus. The sequence continues at coordinate 48,311 of NZ_FNEN01000013.1, forward strand.
CAACCAACCGGCAACATGACCATCCGCATCCCCTTGTGCAACACTTTGCCACATTACGGCTTGCTCGACCTGATTTAAGTTTACATCGTATCCTGCTTCTTCCAAAACAAGACCAATAACATTGTTTGAAGCCACTTCGGATTCCCAGGCAACGTATGTGAGTTCAATTTCTCCATTTTCACCATTGGATTCGTTTGACTCGTCGCCGGCTGCTCCTGAATCATCTCCACATGCAGCAAGGACCAATGCGCTCAGTGAAAGTGGCAGAAAACACTTGCCTTTTTTAAATAAATGCACGATAAGCCTCCTAAGTTAAAAATGTAATGAATGTTTAATACAAATTAAATACATGTTGACTATAACATATTACTGGAGGATGTCAACGGGATCATTCGACAAAGGTTTCGTCGTCGTTTGAATTTTTCCGTGATGAACGGTATAATTTTGGTTAAATAAATTTTAAATGATTCGAATTTCCGCCGTTGACTTTAACGAGGTGATCGTAATGGATGAGATACGTAAGGAAAAAGAGGCCGAGTTGCAAAAGGGCAATCGTTCCATCGAGGATAGTATTGCCGATACCATGGATATTTATGGCTACACGCGTTCCGTTGGGCGAATTTATGCTGTATTGTATTTGCATGGCGAGCCGATGACGCTTGATGATTTGCGGCATGAATTGGGAATGAGCAAAGGGAGTATGAGTCTGGGCGTACGTAGGTTGATGGATGATAAGCTCATTCATCGTGTTTTTAGAAAAGGAGAACGTAAAGATTTGTACCAGGCAGAACAGGATTACTTTAAATTTTTTACCAGCGTTTTTTCGCGTCGTTGGCAAAGGGAAGTAAGTGTGAACATAGAGGGTATCCATCAAGCGCAACCGCGATATGAAGCATTGATTGCTGATCCGGATACACCCGAAGATGTCAGAGAAGATGCCAAACGAAAACTTGAAAAAATTACAGGATCTTTACCCTATTATGATTTTCTGGAACGGCTCGTTGCTAAGACTGAATCCGGGGAATTATTCAGGATGTTGTTAGGTGAAGAGGAGAGAGGATATAAATCTTAACAGTACACGATTTAGTTATTATAAATTTCAAAAGGTCCTGTTCATTCCCAAAGGGGGGATCCCCTCTCTGATTTTTCATGTATACCTTGTCATCCCCCCCTCGTATATCTCAATTATCTATCTACTACTATCAGTTGGATAAACCATTGTGAAAATTCCCTAATTTAGGTTGAAAAACAAAAGATGGAAATAAGTCGAACTGGAAGGGGCACGAATGCTCACCCTTGTGAAAATTCCAAAAGTACAATGATCTACATCGCACTCGATAATGATTCCATCAAATAAATCTTGTTAGCCTAACATCTGTCTAACGGAAATTATCTCTTAAAAGAATAAATGGGGGGGAGGAAGGGGAGGAGTCACCTGCGCAGCTCCGCGTGTGGATCAATAGGTGGCGTAGTCAATAATGACTACGCTACCCAGTTTGATTGCAAGGGATTTCACAAAGCAGGCAATTGATTATCCAATATTATCCAATCAAAATTCTTAAAAAATTGAAGGCACCGCTAATACCATAAAGGTAAACCCTACCAAAGGAGCGATGCCTTCATGGGACAATCTAACACACTTTTAGACGTATTTAAATCCTTCGTATCCATTGAGGAAATCAAAGATATTCTTTGTTCTCACGATTACCAAGAGGTCGCGCGAAAATGGAAAGGTACAGATCATATTTTCTTTTGGCTACTGGCCTCAAGCGAAGAATGGCAAAACTACCGTGAAAGTGTGAACAAACTCAAATGTGCCCCAAACCTCAAAACCGTTGATCACACGACGTTAGCGAAAAAAGCTCGCGTCATTCCCTTTAAAGCCGTTAAAGAGATATTGGAGCTTTTAGGTTCCCGTTTCAATCAGGAGACCCGCCGTTCCCTGGATTTACCGGTTTCGGTAGCAGCGCTTGATTCAACGACGATGACCGTAGGAGAAAACCAGCTCCCCCCTATCACGGGAAACGTTCCGGTGTTAAAATGCATACATTTTTCCGCGTGGACACGCTGCTTCCGATTCAAGTGGAGGCCTCCAAAGGGTTGACGCATGATGTGGCCGTTGCCGATTCCTTTGCCCCACCAACTGACACGACGGTCCGAGATCGAGTTTATGCCACCATCCGTGATTTCGATGGACGCTCATTCGTTCAATTTGCGCGAGAATTGATCCAAGGGATATTACCTTTGGAAGTCGCCGATCACTTAACCCAATTTCTACGTGATCGAAAATATATGACACTTACGTATTTGTGGAAATTTATAGTAAATCAACGCACCTGCACAAAGTAATAGTATAAAATGTATCAATCGGATTGTTAATTAACCCGGTAATAAAGATTTAAATACATTTCTCCACGTATGAGAACTACTTGGGGTTAATCCCCCTCACTTGTTTTAGCGACAGTAGTTAGCGATTCGTCGCTGGTATTTCCAAATGCATCAATCGCTGTGATATTTATTTCATATTCAGTATCCGGCTCCAGCTCTTCAATTGGGAACTCAAGTTTTTCTGGAACTGTCTTCTTATAATACTCTGAGAAAGCCTTATATTCTGTTACAGTTTCATCAGACCTCTTGTCTGTTGCTGTCACTTGATAGGAATGGACAAGTAAATTATCTGAAGCCTGGTCGAATTCTACAAACAATTCGCTTGATGTTGTTTTATCTTCATTAATCGTTGCCGCCGACCCCTTTTCGAAATAAGGGTTTTCATTGTCACGATCTGATGTATAGTTGAAGTCATCTGTTGATTCAACTGGTGTTTCGATTACCCATGGGTCTCCAACCCAGTCATCGCCATGGAAACCGCGTCGTTTTATAACCACCTCATCATCGTACGCTTCCACAACTAAACCATTACTGATCTCTTCATGTCCGGGAGGGAGCTCTCCTTGCAAGTAGCCATCTTCCGTCCACATATAATTGACACTGCCTGTATTTACGGATGTAAAATCTTTCTGATGGATTGACCTAGGGTCACTAATAGGATAGTGGGTATGTCCTGCGAAAAAAATCACTTGCGGGTATTTTTCCAATGTTTCGTACAATAAGTCTCCGTTTGGACTAAGGTTCCATTCACTGCCATAAGTTGTGTTTTCAAGCGGCCAATGACTAAACACAAAAATTGGTTTCTCTGAATCTCTTTCTTCCGCTTTACTCAACCGCTCATCCAGCCATTTTATTTGCTCCTTTGAGTAATAACCGTAATCCTCTTCTCCCAATACCACAAAATCATAATCATTAATCACTTCATGGTAATAAAGTGAATCCATTCCTGTTTTGGCAAGAAATCGCTCCTGTGACTCCTCTGGACTTAGATCATTATCATACTCATGGTTTCCAATAGCAAAGAGCGATTCTATTCCATCCTGTTTATTTTCATCATAAATGTCCATCGCATAATTGTATTGATCAGCGGAACCATGTTCCGTCAAATCACCTAAAAAAACAAGGGCATCCTGATTTGGGACTAACTTATCTAATTGGTTTAGCGATTCCTCAAACTTTTCCAAGTCATTGTATTTGCTTATTGTCTCTCTTCCAATTTGAGTGTCACTTATAACGGGGAAAACAAGTTCTGGGTCTTCCCCAGGAATCCCTGGAACGTTTTCTGGTGGCCCATTCCCTGGATTACTTGGAGGGCCATTCCCAGGATTGCTCGGCGGGCCGTTTCCCGGACTGTTTACTGGCGGACCATTTCCCGGACTAATTGCCGCAGCATTATGGGGAAATGTCAGCAATGTTAAGCCAAATAGAATTGCCATTAAACTAACTGGTAATTTCAAAGGATTTTTTACTATTTTACTCATAAAATAAATTACACTCCCTCCTTAATACTAATAACCTGTTGATGTGAGAATAAAAATAAATCTCCTTTCTCAACTCCCCTCCTTTGTTTAGAACATTAAATATATATTAAACAATATATATGAATACCATAGTAACAAATTATAATTGAAAGTCAAATTTCACTAGATTCGTATAGGAATCTTGACACGAAGCCTTGTCACGTCACTTGTTCTTGTAAGTTTTTGAAAGTAATGGATGAAATTTATTTACTAAATGTAAAAAATAGGATATGCTTGTCCATACTGTTGGTCCTTTATATTGGAGTTGGACAACCACCCGTTTTTCCAGCATAAAATATTATAAATACCCTTTATAGCGTCCAAGAATTTTATCAAGAGCAGGATGTCGAGTTGCTCTTTGGGGCCGGAACGAAAGCGAGCGATTTCAATGACGATGCCCTCGGCCGGGCTTTACGATCGGATAACTGATTGATGATCATAGCAGCCAATCTTGTTCTTACGGAAACGTTGCAGTCTTTCTCTTTGACGGGTGAAAGCTTATCGATGGCCTCAATCAGTCCCATTTTATCAATCAGTTGGCGGATCACAGGTGTTGATCCGATACGAACGGGTTGAATATCGGCTAGATCTTCTGGTGATAGGGTCAAAGGAATCACCTCATGGTTGGTGTTCCCTTAAACTTTGATATGCGCAGGGCAAATTCCTGCCAAAAATTAAAGCGCGTGCTCAAATGGGCGCGCGAAATGCGGGTTAGATAAAGACTTTTCCCTTATAGGTACGCATCATTCTGATGATTTCTGTTTTTGCCTTTCAATTACTGCTCACAAACGCCGAGCATCAATTAATAGGTATTTAAGGGCGAGTAAAAGTAGTTCTCAAAAAAGACGCTCCATGTCTCTTAGGCATGGAGCACATTTAATACCTCAATCTCTGGTCGGATTGAGAGACGATATCATTTTTCAACAATTTCTCTGTGATCAATCGCTGTCCGGGTAACGGAAGTTAATTCGTGTCCTATGACTACAACGGCGTAACGCTTCAGTACATCTGGATTAAATGAAATTATCTCCTGTCCCATAGCGGCATTTTTACTGAGTTACATCAATTACCCTAATCATAGAGGTACATCTGTATCGGTTTTGTCATACCAAAACAATATTTTAGGCAAAGACATGTGCCCGGTATAGCCTTAAGGTTCTTTATGAATTTTGAAAATGGTGAATAAACGTAAAAACCCGCATGAACATTTGGGGTGAGAAGCTCGAGTTAACAGTACACGATTTAGTTATTATAAATTTCAAAAGGTCCTGTTTATTCCCAGAGAGGGGGACCCCCCTCTGATTTTTCATGTATACCTTGTCATCCCCCTCGTATATCTCAATTATCTATCTACTACAATCAGTTGGATAAACTCAGTTGTGAAAATTTCCTCATTAATTTCGAATATGAGTTACTGCGCAAACTTGACTTCTTTCGACAAGCTGATATAATGTTCCACTAGAATTGTTTAATATTGATTAAACATATTAAACTTAGTAAACTACATAAAAGTGAGGTGATGAAGTTCTGGCTGAATTGCAAGTAAATAGTCACTCTTATAATATTCAGGGCATTTTATTTGATAAAGATGGCACGCTACTATATCTACATTCGCTATGGAGTTCTTGGTTTGATCAACTTTGGGAAAAAATTAAAAATCGAATAACAGGAAATACTTTAAGTAAATCGCAATTGGCTGAATCTATAGGACTGGATACTGAACGTAATATTGTTTTTTCCAGGGGCCCTTTAGCTATAGGCACAATGGATGATATGGCCATTATTGTTGCTTTACATCTTTATCATCAAAATTTGCCGTGGAATGAAGCGGTTCAGATTGTAAGAGACAGTATGGAGGACGTGAATTCAACCATTGATTGGAAATGGTATTTACAACCGCTTCAAGGATTAGAAACATTTTTGGAGAAAGCATATATTAATGGAGTGAAAATGGGTGTTGTTACCTCTGACGATACCAAGATAGCCAATCAACATTTACATTTATTGAACATTTTCCATTACTTTCACAGTGTTATAGGGTCGGATCAAATTGATCGCCCTAAGCCATTTCCTGACATAGGGTATAAAGCATGTCAAAAAATGATGATAAACCCTCAACATGTTGTTGTTATAGGCGATACTAACGGTGATATGGAAATGGGAAAAAGTATCTGTGCACAGACCAAGATTGGAGTCATCCCTCACACAGGAATGGACGTGTCGTACTTAAAGGATGCAAATCATATTATTCGTGACTACAGAGAATTATCCATAACGTAAAATTCCAGAATCTGTATGAGCAACTAAAATATTAAAGGTCAAATTATTATTAATTAGGAGGGTATTATTTTACCATGAAAATTAAATTAATGAGTATATTAACAGGATCAGCTTTTGCATTAGCTGCATGCAGTGATGACGACAGTGTCTCGATCTATACACATAACGTTGAAGACGAGATGAACCCGATGGTGTCTGCTATGGAAGAGGAAACCGGTGTCAATGCTGATTTCTTGAACTTATCTAGTGAAGAAGGATTTAGTCGTGCGGAGGCAGAATTCCCGGAGGTTGGTGCAGAAGTACACTGGGGTCAGTTGCATAGTTTAGCTCTTCTCGCTCAAGAAGAAGATATGTTAGGTTCATATGAATCTCCTGAATGGGAAGATGTTCCTGACGAATTTAAAGACCCGGAAGGTGAATGGTATGGCTGGTCTTATTGGTACAATGAGTTGGCCGTTAATACAGAACTAGTGGATGAATTAGGGTTGGACACCCCCACCTCTTGGGAGGATCTAATTGATCCTCAATATGAAGGAGAAATTGTTATGCCGGATCCAAGTGTTTCTGGGACTGCCTACTTGTTCGTATCCACTATGATGCAAATGTTGGGAGAAGAAGAGGCATGGGAGTATTTTGAACAGCTGGATCAAAATGTGGGCCAATACGTGGAATCTGCTGATGTTCCAGGCCAAATGGCTGCCCAAGGAGAATATGCCATTGGCGTTACTTGGGATCAGGCCGTTAACGACTTTATGGAAGAAGGATATCCAATTGAAGGGGTTGTTCCGGATGAAGGTGTCGGTTATGACTTAGACGTTATTTTTATTTATGAAGGCTATGAAGATAATGAAGAAGTTCAAGAAATTATAGATTTTGTGGGTTCGGAAGAAGGGATGGAAACTGCCGCAGAACACCGCTCCATGGTAACGAAGCCTGATGTCGAAGGAACAGCGGGAGATACCGAGCCGAATTTGATTGATTATGATGCTCTTTGGGCAGCAGAAAATCGGCAAGAAATTCAAGATGAATGGGAGAGGCGCTTTAATAGCTAGGAGGATTTATTGTGCGATTTAAATCTACATGGAGACGTTTTTGGTCAGAACCAGGATTTGCTGTGGCAGCCATAATTGTGGCTGCCCTGCTGATTTTCTTCATTTTACTTCCACTTTCGGCGGTATTGCTGCGAAGTTTTGGTGTCGGTGGAGATGGATTTACATTAGAGTATTATGAACAATTTTTTCAACATTCCTCGTACTTTCAAGCTTTACTAAATAGTGTTGGGGTGGGCGTTGTCACTACCACTATTGTTATATTCATCAGTGTACCTTTTGCATTATATGTAACCCGAACAACAAACACACTATCAAAAGTATATAGAGGGTTATCTTTATTACCGCTTGTAGCCCCTCCTTTTATCTTTTCACTATCACTCATTATTTTATTTGGGAGACGTGGTCTTGTAACCAATTATCTTAATGATATGCTCGGTGTGGAATTCAGCATTTATGGGTTCTGGGGAGTAGTGGTCGCGCAAGTGCTAGGCTTCTTTCCAGTTGCTTATATGATGATTGAAAGCACTTTACGTTCCATGAATCCAAGTTTGGAGAATGCATCAAGGGATTTAGGTGCGAGTCAGACACGTACGCTTTTCAAAGTATCTCTTCCACTAGCAAGTACAAGCATTTTGAAAGCATCATTGATCGTATTTGTTATGGCTTTAGCCGATTTTTCCAATCCGCTTATTATAGGAGGAGAAACCTCTTTTCTGGCATCAGATGCATATTTATTGGTAACCGGACAGCAAAATATGGAGATGGCTGCGGTTCTTGGTGTATTCCTAATCGTGCCTAGTTTAATCGTTTTCTTATTTCAAACCTATTTTATAAAAGACACCGATACAACTTCAATCAGCGGTTCAGCGGGCACTCAAAATGCTACGCTTAATAAAGGTTTGCAAGGCATTACGTTTGGTATTAGTACTTTGATGACATTTTTTATTGTCGTCATGTTCATCATGGTTGTCTTGGGAGCTTTTGTGCAAATAATCGGAGTAGATAATACCTTTACGTTAGATCATTTTTCGGATCAAAGTGGATGGAGTTTTATCTATACGAGTGTGATCGTTTCATTTTTTGCGGCATTGTTAGCTGCTGGATTAGGCCTATTGCAAGGTTACTTAACCGTTCGAAAAAATATTCCCGCCAAAAAATTCCTGGAATTTGTTGCTTTATTCGGTTTGGCCGTTCCTGGGACTGTAATGGGTATTGGTTATGTGTTGATCTTTAATGGACCACCATTTTTCTTAACAGGCACAGTGCTTTTGCTTGTTTTAAATATGGCGTTTCGAAAAATTGGGGTTGGATTGGAATCTGGAATCAGTAAACTGCAGCAAATCGATACTTCAATGGAGGAAGCATCAGCGGATTTGGGTGCAAAACCGACAAGGACGATTCGTAAAATTGTTATGCCATTATTGAGCCCGGCTTTTATGTCTGGTTTTGTGTATACGTTTATGACCGCGATGGTTTCCGTTAGCTCTGTAATTTTCCTCATTTCACCTGGAACTAACTTGGCTTCTGTTTACATTCTAAACTTAGCGAATCAAGCAGCCCTTGGAAGGGCTTCGGCCATGTCCGTCATTATGATAGCCATCGTGCTTGTATGTATGGCTATTTTGAAATGGTTGGAACGACGAAGCAATTCAGGGATTTAATGAATGGGAGGTAATTGATCGTGACACAGCAAGACTCAATAATTAGCTTGACACACGTCAGTAAAGCTTTCGGTGACGTTCGAGCTGTTCAGGATATTTCGATTGATGTGAAAAAAGGAGAATTGGTTACGTTTATCGGACCAAGCGGGTGCGGGAAAACGACTTTATTACGAACTATCGCTGGGTTTTACAGTCCAACTGCTGGAGAAATATACTTGGAAGGGACACGCATTAACGATTTTCCTCCAGAAAAGAGGGCAACTGGTATGGTGTTTCAAAATTATGCATTGTTTCCTCATATGACGATTTTTGAAAATGTGGCTTACGGCTTGGATGTACGTAAAGAAACAAAGGAAACGAAGAAAGAAAGAGTAAATGATGCTTTGGCACAAGTACAGTTAGAAGGGTATGAAAACCGAAAACCGAGTGAGCTAAGCGGGGGGCAGCAACAACGTGTAGCCATCGCCCGTTGTCTCGTTTTAAAACCCAAGGTATTGCTGTTGGATGAACCTTTATCCAATTTGGATGCGAATTTGCGTATGATGATGCGGGATGAAATTCGCCGTCTTAAGGAAGAACTAGACTTAACCATTATCTTTGTCACTCACGATCAAGAAGAGGCATTAAGCATTTCAGATCGATTGATGGTTCTGAATGAAGGTAACTTACAACAATTGGACAAGCCGGAAGTCATCTATCAACGTCCAGTCAATGAATTTGTTGCTAACTTTGTAGGTCATGCCAATCTATTATCTGGTCAAGTAAAACAAGATAACAATAATTCCTATTTTGTCTCAAGGGATATACAATTTACTGTTGAAAATATGAATAACGGAAATGGATTGGTCCTAATTCGCCCGGAAATGATCCACATCCATCAGGAAGGAGAGGTTGAAGGAGTTGTCATTAATAAGGTGTATCATGGAAATTCTGTACGTTACGAAGTAAGAGTGGGCGATACAGTTCTGCTTGCCGATGATTATAACGTTTTTGGAAAAAATCTATATTCAAAAGGGCAAACCATATATCTGGATATTCCAAAACAATTACATTTAATTTCAGCATAAATGGCGGGGCTGAAAAACAATGAAAAAGAAGTTCATTTATTCGAACCCAATAAGTTGGATGGTTTAGTACCAGATTATATAATACTAGATTTATTCATCAGGTGCAGACATAAATTAGAGCCGCTCTATTAGGACGGCTCTAATTATTTACCTTATTCATCAACCACTGTAACTTCAGTAGATGTAAGGATATCATGACTATCATTTTCAAACATATAAATACGGTATTCTCCCGGTTCAAGAACATCCGTATCCCCCCAGCTGCCATCCAAGAACAGTGAACCTTGACTCTCGCCTCCTAAATACTACCACTGTACGGTGATTCGTCGATCGGGTAAATCCCAACCCAATCATGTGGAAAACCGGTTGCGTCTTCCCATTCTACTTTAATCGGTTCATCGTGTTTTTGTTTAGACTCTACATTTAAGGTGCTGTTTCACTCGATTCCAATACTTCAAAAGTAGCCGACACTTTTTCAACATCCATCTCCATTTGTGAAAAATACAGTTTCATATTCTCCTGCAGAGAGAGGCCATTCACTGTAGGCATTAGAATCCTCGTCAAAAGAAACTGTGCCTTTCTGTTTAGCTTCTTCTGGTTCTTGATCATTGGAACCAGTATAGTTCCAAAGGAGAGGTTCTTCTTCTCGGTCACCGTCTTTCGGGTAGATGGCAACTTGATTTTTTTCGGAAGGCATTAAATATACCATACATTTAAAAAAATACTGAATGAGGAATATAAATGTTTTTACTGAGATTTAATTCGAATGAATCAAGTGAATATGAGAAACTTTATTGATACGTATAAAGTTAATAAACATAAAGTATTTTTAATGATTTTTTTGCAATCGTTGACAGTTTCATCACTCCATGGTATATTTTATTTGTTCAAAACGTTTAATTGAAATTAAACAAAATAAAAGGAGCGTGATCCTTTGCATTTACAAATGTATATCGACGGTCAATGGGTAGATGCTGTAGATGGTCAAAAACGTGACATTATCAACCCATACAACCGAGAAGTGATCGCGACGGTCGCGGAAGGAAACGAAAAAGATGCAAAAGAAGCAGTGTCGGCGGCCCGCCGGACTTTTGATGAAGGAACGTGGGCGACAACGCCGGCGAATGAGCGTGGAGAGATCGTTCATGAGATTGGACGTTTGATTCGTGCCCACCGCGAAGAACTGGCTGAGCTCGAAACGCTGGATACTGGAAAAACGATGAGCGAAAGCCTGGACGACATGGATGATATCGCCAATGTTTTCATATATTTTGCCGGTCTGGCCGATAAAGAAGGCGGTGAATTAATTGAGAGCCCGATCCCGGACTCCACAAGCAAAGTCGTACGCGAGCCGGTTGGGGTATGCGGGCAAATCACCCCGTGGAATTACCCGTTATTGCAAGCGGCCTGGAAATTGGCACCTGCCCTCGCTGCGGGAAACACGCTCGTGATGAAACCGAGCGAGATCACGCCGCTTACAACGGTTAAAGTCTTTGCGTTATTCGAGCAAGCCGGTGTGCCCGCAGGTGTGGCAAATCTTGTCCTCGGACCGGGCCATACGACAGGTGCCCACCTATCCGAAAGCCCCGAGGTCGACTTGATTTCTTTTACCGGCGGGATCGATACCGGCAAAAAAATCATGCAAGCCGCGAGCAATAATGTTAAAAAATTAGCCTTGGAACTTGGCGGCAAAAACCCGAACATTATTTTCGCGGACGCTGATTTTGATGTGGCGGTCGATCAAGCCTTAAATGCGGCTTTCTTCCATGCCGGGCAAGTCTGTTCTGCCGGTGCTCGTGTACTCGTGGAAGAGTCGATGCACGATGCTTTTGTCGATGCTCTCGTTGACCGGGCGAAAAATATTAAACTAGGAAACGGTTTCTCAGAGGACACGCAATCGGGGCCGCTCATTTCCGCAGAGCATCGGGAAAAAGTGGAGAAATATGTAACTATTGCTCAGGAAGAAGGCGCAACGCTAGCGCTGGGCGGCAAAAGACCCGAAGCCGAGGAACTGCAAAAAGGATTCTTTTATTTGCCGACGATATTTACCCATTGTACAGCGGATATGCGCATCGTCCAGGAAGAAGTGTTCGGACCGGTGCTTACCGTTGAAACATTTGCATCAGCTGAAGATGCTGTGACGAAAGCAAATGACAGCATTTATGGATTAGCCGGTGCGGTATTTACTAAAGACATCGCGAAAGCCGAAAACGTAGCAGCTCAACTTCGTATGGGCACCGTTTGGATCAATGATTTCCATCCTTATTTTGCCCAGGCATCTTGGGGCGGTTACAAGCAATCAGGTATCGGACGCGAACTTGGACGCCCCGGCCTGGAAGAATATACGGAAACGAAGCACGTATTTCGAAACATCAAACCGGAACCTTTGGAATGGTTTAAGTAAGAGGAGGTTTTATAGATGAAGCAAACTTACGACTATGTCATCATTGGTGGTGGTAGTGCGGGTTGTGTACTCGCCAACCGTCTAAGCGAGGATAAATCGAGCAGTGTGCTTGTTCTGGAAGCGGGGCGCAGCGATTATCCATGGGATTTGTTTATTCAAATGCCGGCCGCTTTGATGTACCCATCCGGCAATCGTTTCTATGACTGGATGTATGCTACGGATGCTGAGCCTTATATGAATGGACGTCAAGTTGCGCATACCAGGGGAAAAGTACTCGGAGGATCGAGTTCCATCAACGGGATGATTTACCAGCGTGGTAACCCGATGGACTATGAAAAATGGGGGTCTGACCCAGGTATGGAAACATGGGACTATGCCCATTGTCTGCCGTATTTTAAACGGCTGGAAACAACCTATGGAGCAGATGCATCTGATGAATACCGGGGACATCAAGGTCCGGTTAAATTGAAGCGAGGGCCTGCAAAGAATCCTTTATTTAAGGCCTTTTTTGATGCAGCTGTAGAGGCTGGTTACGATAGGACTCCTGATGTAAATGGCTTTCGTCAGGAAGGGTTCGGTCCATTCGACAGTCAGGTGCATAACGGAAGACGCGCATCTGCTACAGGCGCCTATTTGCGTCCTGCCATGGGACGGGAAAACCTTACAGTAGAGACACGTGCGTTTGTTACCAATATCAATTTTGATGGTACGCGAGCCACTGGCGTAACGTATCAAAAGAATAAAAAAACACATCAGGTTCATGCTGGCGAAGTGATCCTGTCCGGCGGGGCGTTTAACACGCCACAGCTACTTCAATTGTCCGGTGTAGGCGACGCTGACCATCTACGCTCCCTTGGTATAGACCCGCTCGTAAACTTACCGGGCGTAGGTGAAAACTTCGAAGATCATCTTGAAGCATATGTTCAGCACGCTTCTCCAGAGCCTGTTTCTGAAATGCCCAGTTTAAATAAAGCCAAGATGCCTTGGATTGGCTTGCAATGGCTGGTTGCACGCACGGGTCCGGCAGCATCGAATCATTTTGAAGGTGGAGGTTTCGTCCGTTCGAATGAAGATGTTGAGTATCCGAATCTGATGTTTCATTTCCTTCCGCTGGCGGTTCGATATGACGGGCAAAAAGCGGATACGAAGCATGGATTTCAAGTACACGTTGGGCCGATGTACTCCAACTCCCGGGGAAGCCTGAAGATCCGTTCGAAAGATCCTTATGAGCATCCGAGTATCGTATTTAACTATTTATCTACCGAAGAGGATCGGCGTGAGTGGGTTGAAGCCATACGTGTTACGCGGAAGATCCTTTCCCAGCCCGCGTTGGCGCCTTACAATTCAGGTGAAATTTCCCCCGGCCCATCTGTCCAAACGGATGAGGACATTCTGGAGTGGGTAAGGAATGATGCAGAAACAGCACTGCATCCATCCTGCAGTGCAAGAATGGGTCCTGCAACAGATTCGATGGCTGTTGTAGATCCGCTGACCATGAAGGTTCATGGCCTGGATAACCTGCGGGTCGTCGATGCGTCGGTTATGCCGTATACGACGAATGGAAATATCCATGCACCGGTTTTGATGTTGGCAGAAAAAGCAGCCGACATCATCCGCGGACAAAAGCCATTGGAACCTGAATATAAGGACTATTATCGTCATGGCGTACACCCCAAAGACGCGGGTACTGTAAAAGAAAACCAGCCCATACGTTAGTTTAAAATAAAGAAGATCCAGCTTTCGAACTGGATCTTTTTTTATGATAAAATACATATCGAGCAGGTGAAACGATATGAATATGAACTTTACGATGCGAAAAGCTACAGACGAAGACAGGTCGCGTGTGGCTGCCCTAAGGTTAAGGGTAATGGCGACCGATTATGAGCGCCATGGATTGGAACGAGAACGCGTTCAGGCGCGTTTTTATCAAAAATTTGATCCCAGGTTTACGTCGATTATTGAAGTCGAAGGCTATTTTGCGGGCTGTGTGGCTGTTAAGCCGATAGAGGCAGGGTATGAAATTGAGCATTTTTATATTGAATCCGAATATCAGGGCAAGGGGTTAGGCTCTGATGTTTTAAGGTCGATCATCGCGGAAATGAATGATTCCGGAGAGCCATTGTCGCTTGCGATTTTTAAAGGAAGCAAGGCAAAACCCTTCTATGAAAAATACGGATTTAAAGTTGTCGAAGAAGAATCGTTTATAGAAAGACTGCGCTTAACTTTCGGTGAAGATTGAAGGAGGTGGAGTGAAGGATGAACCAAGCCGGGAAAGTTTTGATCGGCATTTTTGTGGCGCTGGCGATTGTAGTCAGTGCGGGACTCCTTTATATGTTTGTCGTCGGCCATGATGCCGAGGACGATCTTGAGAAAATCCCCGGTACCGAGGAAAGCACTGAGTCACTCGATGTAGAGGATTTATCGATGACTTATTAAAAAAGGTCAACCTTCGGCGAGGTTGGCCTTTTTTTCAAATCCATAAAGGCACATAAATAAATATACCGAGAACGAGCACGATGACCAACAAGAGAATGCTTTTCCATCTCGTTCGATTCCAGAATAACAGCGAAACGATGATTGCCTGTAAGAAAATCATACTGGCCCCGACCAACATCGTCGTAGGTGAGGCTATAAATCCACCGATAATATTGACAAGGATACCGACCGGCATAAGTGCGATTAAAATGATTTTTGCCGGACTTTTCTTGATCCCTTGCAGAATTTCCCTTTTTTCTTCATCATTGAATTTATCGTATTCCAAAAGCGCGAACCATCCGGTGATGATTAAAAGCGCGCCGGTGACAGAAACCGTTCCCATATTCATCCTCCTCATGAACGCTTATTAGTACTGTATCCATTTTATTGGAGGAGAAAACATACAGCTAAGGGGGACCAACAAATGGCAGAGTTATCATGGACAAAAAACCAACATAAGCAAACGGGCAAACATGAGCATGAAAAAATAAACAGAGAAGCTATGAATCATGCCGTAAATTTTCACAAAAGTCTCCCTGATTACGCGGAAACGCCGCTCTATGAACTGCACTCTTTGGCAGAAAACCTCGGCATCGCTGGTATTAGCGTGAAAGATGAAGGTGTGCGATTTCAACAAGGATCTTTTAAAGTGCTGGGCTCCTCGTATGCATTGGCGGCTTATCTTTCTGATTACTATGAGTTGGAATTCCCTCCAAGGCTGGAAAAGCTACAGCATCTATCCCCGCACATATTCGCGACGGCCACGGACGGAAATCACGGCAGAGGGTTAGCTTGGTCAGCAAAATTATTAAACCAACACGCCAATGTTTATTTGCCCAAAGGAGCCGCGCGGGAACGTTTGGACATCGTTCAACAGTTAGGAGCCACGGCGGAGATGACCGACATCAATTATGATGAAACGGTTCGGTATGTACAAAAGAAAGCAGAAGAAAATGATTGGATTGTCGCCCAGGATACCGCCTGGGAAGGATACACTGTCTTCCCGACCTGGATCATGCAGGGCTATTTAACGATCGTTTCAGAGCTGTTGGACCAAATCCACGAAATGAAAAACCCGACACACCTGATTCTGCAAGCAGGCGTCGGTTCTTTTGCCGGGGCGATAGCCGGCCTTTGCAAGCAGATTTTCGGTGACCGAATAAAAATTTTGGTTGTTGAACCTACGAGAGCCGATGGTTTATATCAATCCGCGTTAGCCGAAGATGGGCAGCCTCGGCCAACGAGTGGGGATCTATCGACGAATATGGCCGGATTATCATGTGGTGAGCCGAATCCACTCGCTTGGGATATTTTAAAACGCAGCGCTGATGGTTTCGTCACTTGCTCCGATACGGTAGCTACCGAGGGTGCGCGCTTACTTGAGCAAAACGATCCTCCGATCGATGCCGGGGAAGCGGGCGCGGTCCCGGTGGGCTTATGGCATGAGATCATGACAAATGACGATTACACAGATTTAAAAGAACACCTCGAACTGAACGAAAACGCTCAGGTGCTCCTCATTAATACGGAAAGTTCAACGTGTAAAGAAAACTTGGCTTATCGCCAAGCCTGGCGAAAGCCTTAGTTGCATGCAAGATACTTATCTGCAAAAATAAGCACCGCCAAATGGATGGTGCTTATTCATCATCAGCAAATTTATATGCAAAAAAACGTTCGTTTTCAAGTCTTTCCGCAATGTCAGCGTCTCCGTTTTGATAATCTTTTTCACGTTCTGCGAACGTCGCGCCGAATTGGGAATAGTGGGCGCGCAACGCTTTGAGTTTTTGGTACGTATATTCCTTGACCGAATAAACGACATCGGGGTTTTCAAGGGTGATCGCCAATGTGTAAAAGGTCGGTCTCGTCTCCTTCGGCATATCCGCGAGCGCTTCAGCAATGGCTTCAGCCGTGGCGTTATGATCGGGATGTACCGAATACTCGGGGTAAAAAGAGATGACGAGCGACGGGTTCAACTCGGCAACGAGGTCTTCCACCATCCCCTTTAGCACCCCGGGCGCAAGGAATTCGAGGGTTTTGTCCCGATAACCCATCATGCGCAAATCGGTTAACCCCATCGCCTCAGCCGCTTCTTCCAGTTCTTTTTTGCGGATGTCCGGGAGAGATTCGCGTGTTGCCATCGGCGGATTGCCAATATTCCTTCCCATTTCGCCCAGGGTGAGGCAAGCATAGGTCACCGGCGTTCCGTTTGCGATATGGGCCGAAATAGTGCCGGAAACGCCGAACGCTTCATCGTCGGGATGGGGAAAAATAACGAGCACTTGACGTTCTTCCTTCACGATTATCAACGCTCCTACTTTTTAAAAGGGTGATCGGATAGTTCCAGTGCAACGGCAATTTTTTCTTCATGATTAAGGCCGGCAAGTAGAAGCTGACCGTCTTCATTCAACTCGAAATGGGTGAGTCCTTCGCCATACACCCAGCCAATGTCCAGTTCCAGGCCGACGCGATAAGGCCCGTCGCCGGTGATTTTTCCATGTTTATAGTTAATTTGAGCATTTCGTATATAAGCACTTGCCGAGAAAAAGGATTGATCGAAATGGGAGGCATACGCCCCGTTTGTCGTTTCCAAATGTAAATACACATCTCTTTTGGCAAATGAATCAATCAATTCCTGCACGCGTGTAGGGGTAATGGGTTCCACGACTAAACCTCCATGTAGCCTCGAATGGCAGTATCTATTTATTATAAAGAACGCGATGCATCCGGTTCAAGAAATGTGAATCAGGTGAAATTGCGAAGAAAATCGGTTGGCGTATAAACAGTTAAATATTTCAGTATTTCCCTCGTGTGAAAGTCTTTATCACCAGTAACAAGCATATCTGGTTCGGCAATAAGTGCCGAAACTAGAATGGGGATATCTTTTTCATCACGTATGTGTGGTGCTGGAAAGGCAGTTGGATCGGAAGGGGTATAGGAAAGTTCAAATTCTAGCCGAGATAGTAGGAGATCCCATTCTCTAGTTTTATGGGGGAATCTTTTGTCAATTACTTTGGATACTTCCCACGGTTCCGTCAAAGTCCAAATATATTCGCGGATATCCGAGGGAACGGAGATCGCTCCGATCTTTATGAAACTTGAAGCGCGTTGTTATACCCCAAAGGCAGGCTATCTCACTCCGAGAGGGACAAGAAGCGTGTTGCCGTACCCCAAAAGCAGAGTATCTGTCTCCGAGAGGGACCAGAAGCGTGTTGTTATACCCCAAAGGCAGGGTATCTGTCTCCGAGAGGGACCAGAACGCGTTGCCATACCCCAAGCAGAGTATCTGTCTCCGAGAGGGACAATAAGCACGTTGCCATACCCCAAAAGCAGAGTATCTGTCTCCGAGAGGGACCAGAAGCGTGTTGTTATACCCCAAA
>NZ_FNEN01000026.1 GCF_900100185.1 Natribacillus halophilus
CAGGATTCGCATGATCGCACTGGAGAGGTCGTGATGCAGGCTGACAACCTCGGCGTTTCGTTTCGATCCGGCCATAAAGAGGATTATAAATCCCATATCTTCAATATGTTTACAAAAAACAAACCGGAAACGGAAAAAAGTAAAACGGTTTGGCCATTGCGGAATCTTGATTTTACCGGCTATCAGGGCGAGATTTTAGGAATCATCGGCTCGAACGGTTCAGGGAAAACGACGCTCTGCAAAATGATTTCGGGCATTTTGCATCCCGATGAAGGCCGTATTCACGTCGATGGGAAAGTGACAGCTCTTTTTTCCATGGGCATGGGCTTTAACAAAGAATTGACGGGCCGTGAAAATGCCTATTTGAACGGGATGATGCTCGGCGTCACGAAGAAAAAAGTAACAGCGTTCATCGATCAAATTCAGGATTTCGCCGGTCTCGGCGCTTTTATGGATCAACCGATGAAGACGTATTCCAGCGGGATGAAAGCGAGGCTCGGGTTCAGCGTGGCTGCGCATCTGGAACCGGAGATCCTCATCCTCGACGAGGCGTTAAATACCGGGGACACGGCTTTCGGCGACAAAGCGGCGGAGAAAATGCAGGAGTTGGTGCACAAAGCCAAGATGGTCATCCTCGTCACGCACAGCATAAAATTTGCCACCAATAACTGCGACCGCTTAATGTGGATCGACAAGGGCGTCGTGAGGGATATTGGAGACCCTGACGAGGTCGCGGAGCAATACCTGGAGACGATCCCGGACAAAGGCCAAAAGCGCAGACGAAAGCTGGAATTGAAGCAGACGGAAGCGGATATCAAAGAACGACCCGTGCTTGAAGCCGAGAATCTTGGTTTGTATTACCCGATGAAAAAAGATAAGTTCTGGGCGCTGCAAGATGTGAGCTTCACCATAAATGAAGGCGAAATCGTCGGGATTATCGGCCATAACGGCGCCGGTAAAAGCACGGTCTGCAAAGTGCTGACGAATATTATCAAACCGGATAGAGGATCGTTTGATATGCAAGGGGAAACGACAGCGCTTCTCAATTACGGCACCGGTTTTAACGATCAACTCACGGGCACTGATAACGTCTATCTCAACGGCATGTTCATGGGCCTGCCGAAGATGTACCTGCATGAGAAATACCCGGAAATCGTCCGTTTCTCCGAGCTCAACAAAGCTATGGAGCGCCCGATCAAATATTATTCCAGCGGTATGCGGGCCAGACTCGGCTTCAGCATCGCCGCGACGTTGCAACCGGATATTTTTATTATCGATGAAGCCCTCTCCACCGGCGACATCGCTTTCCAGCAAAAAGCAAGCGAGAAAATCCAGGACATGATGGAAAGCGCGAAAGCCGTCATCATCGTCTCCCACAGCATGAGCTTTGTGGAAAAGGTATGCACCCGGGCTATCTGGATGGAACAAGGCACCGTCAAATTCGATGGCGAAGCCCAGGAAGCGGTGAACCGCTACAAAGCGCAGATAAAGGGAAAAGTAGGCAAGAAAGTCAAAGGTGAAAAGCAAAAGCAGACGGAAACAACTGCGAGTGAGTGATGGGTGCCGGGGGTATCGGACAGAATTGCGGGGAAGAGCGTGTAGATTGTCCGAATCGAGGTGGCGTTCGGACACTTTTACTATAACACGCAGGCAAGTTGTCCACATCACGGGTAGATTTGGAGACATTTCCGGCAATACGCGGACACATTGTCCGAATCAAGGAGAGGCTTGGACACATTTACGATCACTAACAAGACTGGTGTTGAAATCTTATGTTAAAAGCACTTGCTCAAAAAGTTATCAACTTTTTGGAATCGTTGCTTAATCGTCTATTTACCGCTGATCGAAAGCATTATATTAGCGATAAGCTGACCCAAAAACAAAAAGACACGATCAAGAAACTCTTATTTTTGGGAAAGTATCAAACGCAAGAGCGGGAGATAAGGCGCGTCAAACATCTTCTTTATAATCTTGGGTTTACGAAACGCGGACTCGAGGAGCTTGAGAGATTCTATCAGCAAAACGAAGATCCATATTTAAAAAAACTTGCGGCTTGGGAGCTTTCGTTATGGCATTTGAACCAATTCACCGATGAGGGTGCCAGACAGAGTCTGGAGCTTTTGTCCGAGATCGTTCAAGACGAAAAAGACCCTGTTCACATACGTAAAGCCGGGATTATGGCTTCGGAATGCCTGAAGCGGTTAGGGAAAGAAGCAGAAGCCAAGCATGTTCTTGCACCGATGCTTGAATCAACCAGAGGCGAGGGTCTTCACCCTGATCTTTACCTTGCCGCAGCAAATTTGGCATCTTCCGGTACAGAAAAAGTGAAGTGGATAAACAAAGCCTTAAAATTAAATGGCATGTCCACGATCAAAGTAGAACCTTCCGCTTCGTCATCTCCCTATGACAGTATTCGTATTGATCGTTCACCAGAACGCGAAAATTTATCAAAGTCCTTCCCGCTCGTCACCGTTATTATGCCCGTCTATAACGCCGAAGATGTCATCCGCACGTCCCTCGATTCTATTTTGAAACAAACATGGACAAACCTCGAGGTATTGGTTACGGATGATTGTAGCAAGGACTCGACAGCGCAGATTGTGGAAACATATGCTGCCGATGATTCGAGAGTTCGGCTCATTAAAGCGGAATCTAACGGAGGTGCATATGTTGCACGTAACTTGGCACTCAAAGAAGCTACCGGTGATTTTATCACCGTCAATGATGCGGATGACTGGTCCCATGCGGAGAAAATTGAAACGCAAGTGAACCATTTACTTAAAAATAAGAACATAATCGGGAATACATCCGAACAAGCCCGCGCGACAAGTGATCTAACTTTTTATCGCAGAGGAAAGCCGGGGACGTATATTTTCAGCAATATGTCATCATTTATGTTTCGGCGCAAGCCTGTGATGGAGGCGATTGGATTCTGGGATTCGGTTCGGTTTGCTGCTGATTCCGAGTTTATCCGGCGCATTATAAAAGTGTTTGGTGAAAAATCAATCGTATATTTATCCACGGGTCCACTATCTTTTCAAAGGCAGTCCGATACTTCATTGACCGGGAATGAAGCCTTTGGGTACCACGGTTTTAAAATGGGGGCGAGAAAAGAGTACGAAGAAGCCCACGATCACTTTCATCAAAGCTCAAAGAATCTTAAATATACTTTTCCCTTAAAAACGCGCCCTTTTGCTGTTCCGGAACCTATGTGGCCGAATCGCGAGGAAAAAATATCGGGACGCAGACATTTTGATGTCATTCTAGCATCCGATTTCCGTCTTGAATCTATATCTAACCTGGAAGAGCTGGAGGCGCAGAGGAAAAAAGGGTTGCGGATCGGTTTAATTCAGATGTCACAATACGATGTGGACCCTGCTCGAACGGTTCACTTCGAGGTGCGTGACTATCTGGATGGTGACAGTGTACAGATGCTCGTGTATGGAGAGAAACTCTCATGTGACTCGTTAATCATACGGCACGTACCGGCCCTTCAGGAATGGCAGCGTTATATTCCCGATGTTGAAGCAGAAAAAGTGATCGTCGTCGTGAATGGGATAGATCACTTGCAACAATGCAAAAAGTATGTGCAGGAATACTTCGCTGATTCCGGCACATGGTATCCCCTTAACGCCTTGATTCGTAAGGAATTACAAGATGATTGGTCATCGATCAAGATGGAAAAAGAAAATTGGATTGATGTGAGATCAAGGGGGGAAGAGAATATTGGATAGTGATCATACTGAAGAACTTACCCTCCAGCAAGAGCGGAATGAACAACTCATTCATGATATAATGGACATAGATCGACAAATTGCAAAGGCCAAACAGGAAAACGCAGAAATCGTCCAGGAAAAAGAAGATTACGAACAAAAATGCGCGACAATTGAACGAAGCTTTCTGTGGAAATGCTCCAAACCTGTACGGAAACTGAGGGCTTGGCGGAAACAATGATGGCCACGTTGGAGGCGTTTATCATTGCAAAAAAACGATTCTGTTCAGCGACAATTACAAGCTGAATATGAGAAGGAAGAAGAGCTACTACAAGAAATGTTACAGCGTGTAGCTGAATTGGAAAAGGTGACGAACGAAAAAAAATCCAATGAAAAGAAACGGAATCGTTATAAGCACAGGTATGTGTCCGTCAGCAACCATTTCTTTTGGCGTGTAACCAAGCCAGTGAGGGCATTATTATCCCTTTTTCGGAGCAGTGAGCGCCAACAAACCAAACAGCTGCAAGAGGATAACGCGCGGTTACGCGAGCAGTTGGAATCGGCTCATAAACAACTCAGAATGGCACAGAAACATGCCACCACCGATCCAGACCCAGATCCAGACCCGGATAAACTGCGCAATCGTTTAAAGATGATCAAAGAAGACGGAGAGATGCTGGATTATTTGGATGATCTGATTAAGAAAAGGCAAATGTATGATCAAAATTACCGCACTGCTCTAAAGCAAACGGCTATCCTGTTCTCTGATGATAAACTCGCTGCCAGGCACAAAGTCTATCAAAAATTGTTGACCGGCTTAAAAATAGAAGAGGTTCCGGAAATCATGCTTCGCTCCCGATCGGATCGAAGCGAAGACACTGTATCACTTCAACAAATCGCCTCTTTCCGTGCATGTTTAACGATGCAATCAAGAATCAGGCAGCTCGAAACATTTAGACCGGCATGGGCGCTTGATCATAAAGCCAACGCGTATACATTTATTGATGCACTCGGAATCAGAAGGCCATGGGTGACTGCTGAACCATTTTCGCACACAGCTGTCCCCCAAAAAGAGGGGATTGTCATAAAACCCGTTCACGGGGCAGGATCACGCGGTGTGTATATCATCCCTGCATTTAATCATATACAGGATGTGAAAAGATCAAGCATGCTTGACCATTGGGATGAGCTGGAGGCTAGCATGCAGGAAGACCTCGCCACTGAAAGGGTCGAAGATGATCAATGGGTAGCCGAAGAAGTGTTCTATGAAAACAAGGAACAATTAAAACCGGCACGTGATCTAAAATTTTATTGCTTTTACGGGAAGGTAGCGCTGATTTTGGAAATTCAACGCTTTCCGGAGGTTAAATACTGTTGGTGGACTGTAGATGGAGAGCGTATCCATACAGGCAAGTATGAGGGAAAGCTTTTTGAAGGCGACGGCTTTTCCAATGATGATGTGACGTTAGCGGCTACGATCAGTTCCGAAATACCGGCTCCTTTTATCAGGATCGATTTCTTAAAAACAGACAAAGGCTTGGTATTCGGAGAGTTTGCCGCCAAGCCGGGCAATTACGATGAGTTTGATCAGCCTACTGACCGGCAACTTGGGGATGATTTTCTGGAAGCACAAGGTCGGCTTATCACCGATCTATTGAACGGAAAGACGTTTAGGAACTTTAAAGCCTCCATGGAAAGGGGTGACCGTGATGAAGTCTGACCAAGCTGTTTGGCTTCCTCATCTATCCGGTAAGGTCGTCTCCGAGGCGCTCGGGCATGAACTTTGTGCTTATGCCGTAGCTCTTGAAGGTTGGCGGAGAGGGCTGACGTTGAAATGGTATACGAAAGATGCAGAGCCGTTTCAAAATATGATGACGTGGCATGTGGACGCCCCCGGCAAGTTATTCTCCCTGAGCTCAGAAGAGAGGACGCATTATTTTTTCCGGACTCGGGGGGACAGGGTGAGTAATGAAGCCGTCACGATTGGGGCGGATAAAGAACGAACAAAAGATGTGCTTGCCAAAGCCGGTGTCCCTGTACCGGAAGGGAACCGTTTTAGTGCCGATGTTTCGATTGACGACATCAGCAATGAGGTTTCTGCCACCATTGGTTTCCCAGTTGTAGTGAAACCTATTGATGGAAGCTTCGGCAGAGGTGTCATGACGAATATACAAACGATAAAAGCACTGAAGAAAGCGCTCAAGTATATACGAAACCAGCTTCATTTTGCTGATGTCCTTGTCGAACGTTATGTTCCCGGAGATGAATACCGTTTTTATGTTGCCGGCGATCGCGTCGCAGGGGCTATAAAAAGAATCCCTGCCAATGTTGTCGGCGATGGTATAAATGCCATTGAAACATTAATAGCAAGTAAAAATGATGAAAGAAAGCATAACCCACGCCTGATTAGTTGCCCCATTCAAATCGATGAAGAAGTAAGACGTTTTATCCAAAAACAGGGTTATACGCTCGCAAGCATCCCCGAAGAAGGGGAGCGTGTTTTCCTGAGAGAAAAAAGCAATATCTCCCTGGGAGGGGACCCTGTAGATGTTACGGATGACATGCATCCGGCTATAAAACAAACCGCAGTTGATGCCGTAAAAGCGGTCCCTGCTTTATATCATGGCGGTGTCGACCTTATTATAGATGAGAATAAACCTCCCCAGAACGCTGCTATCATCATCGAATTGAATCCAACCGCTCAAATAGGTTCGCTTTTATACCCAATGCAAGGCCATGCCCGGGATATTCCCGCGGCAATTATTGATGATTATTTTCCGGAAACCAAAAGGATGGGAGCAGAGAAATCAACTTTTTACTTTGGTTTCAACAGAGTACTGGAACCTTTACAAAACAACTCTTCCATAATGACGAAAGTGTCCCCCGTTCATACGACGAAAGTATATGCCAAAAAATATACAGTATCCGGGGATGTACAAGATATCCATTATCATCGTAGGCTGAGGGACCAAGCGCT
Source organism: Natribacillus halophilus (assembly GCF_900100185.1). GTDB lineage: Bacteria > Bacillota > Bacilli > Bacillales > Marinococcaceae > Natribacillus > Natribacillus halophilus. The sequence continues at coordinate 6,691 of NZ_FNEN01000026.1, forward strand.
CACTGATCAATTACATGGTTTTATTAACAACCTGGATAATGGTGATATTGAAGTTGTTTTAGCCGGAGGAGATCAAGAGCAGCTGGATCGTTTTCAGGCTTTACTGATGGGATCCGAGGTGGAACACATAAATACCGAAGACTGGTTACAACCGGTGAAAATCGGTTTTGACATTCAGTCTGATCCTAATAAAATAACAGACGAAATGAACAAGATGAAGCAAGAAAAAATTCAGTTGGAAAAAGAAAAAAGCCGGGCTGAGCATCAGTATTTAAAGTATCAACAAAGCCGCTCCTGGAAACTGACTTTGCCGCTGCGAAAAGTCTTAAATTATATAAAGCGCAGGTAGCTATGGGAGGAACCCGACAGTGCAAAATTACAACGAGCATTGGTTGCCACACTTAACAAATGCCATCCCGATTGAATCATGCAAGAATAAGGTAAGCATGTATACGATCGCCCTGGAAGGCTGGCGAAGAGGATTAACGTTGAAATTTTATGCCGAAAGTGATGAAGAAGATAAGTGGCAACTGAACTATTCCCTTGGTAACGGGGAAAAAGAACATCATTTTGCAGGTTCCAAAGGCGATAAAATCACGGATGAAGCTGTGAATATTTGTGATGACAAAGGCTTAACGTATGAATACCTTGTCAATGCCGGGGTTCGTGTTCCGAAAGGTAAACGGTTCGATGCAGAAACTAAAGAGGAAGAAATTATCCCATATGCCGAAGAAGCAGGGTTTCCCCTTGTGCTTAAACCGACCAATGGCAGCGGGGGAAAAGGGGTCATCGTTAATATCCAGAGCAGCAAAGTCTTAAAAGAGGGACTTTCCTACGTTCGAAACGAGCTTCACTTCGAAGAAGTCATGGTCGAACAATATATTACCGGCGACGAAGTCCGTATTTTTGTTCTTGGCGATCAATTGTTAAGTGCGGTGAATCGAATACCAGCCAACGTCATCGGAGACGGCAAGCACTCGATTCGAGCATTGATCGATATGAAAAATGAAGAAAGAAAAAACGTTCCCCATCTTTATGACCGCCCCATTAAGTTGGATAGGCAACTATATACAACTATGCGTGAGTCAGGTCTAACGCTGGATACCATCCCTAAGCAGGATCGGCGAATTTTTTTGAAGAAAACAAGTAACGTCTCATCAGGCGGGGATCCTATCGATGTGACCCCTTATATAACACCCGAATTAAAAAATATGGCTATTCAAGCTTGTCAAGCAATACCCGGATTAGCTCATTGCGGATTAGATATGATGGTCGATTGGAGAAACAATAAAGGTTTTGTCATTGAATTAAATACAAGACCGGGGATCGGGTCTTTTCTATTTCCTATGGAAGGACAGGCCGCGGATATTCCAAAAGCACTTATCGATGATTATTTTCCGGAAACCAATGAAGTTTCAACTGAACGTTCTAACGTTTATTTTGATTTTAAAACAATTAATGAGACATTTCAGAACTATACCGTTGACGAGATAGAAGTCACACCGGCACCGACCAATATACTTCACGGCAAAAAATACACCTTATCAGGTGTTGTTCAGGATAGGAACTACCATCAATGGCTGCGAAAACAAGCGCTGGCAAGCGGTTTAAGTGGGTATGTCAAAAAACTGGGCAGCCAAGATATGGAAGTCATGATCGCCGGTACGAATGAGCAAGAACTTGACCAATTTAAGCAAGTGTTTACGAAGCAAAAAGATCGCTATTATGATTTACACTTACAGGAAGAAACTTGGGAAGATCCGGTTCAAATAGGTTTTGATATAGATGGGCATATGGAAAGCGCAGGGTTAAATCACCTGGAAGCCGAGTGGCAAGCGCTACAGGAACAAATGCAAACCATTCAGAAGGAAAAAACCCGTATCGAACGGCAAAATATTAAAATTGAGCAATCCGGATCCTGGCGTATAACGCTACCCCTTAGGAAAACCGGAGATTTTATAACAAAAATATTACCAAATAAATAATATCCTTGAGTAAGCAAAAAGAATAGTATAAAATTATATGGTTAGGAAAATAACAAAGACCATGATAATCGCTCATCTACATGGGAGGATCGCAGGATGGAAGATATTAAAAATAAATGGCTGCCGCACTTGATCGATGCTGTACCAAGCGCTGGACAAGGTAAGCGTATCAGCACATATACGCTTGCCCTGGAGGGTTGGAGAAGAGGGATTCCGCTCAAGTTTTATCGGGTGCATGATGAAGAAGATCATCTAAAGATCAGGTATTCATTAAATTATAACGGGAAGGAGCACCATTTTTCTTTATCCATGGGGGACAAGGTCTCCGATGAGGCTTTTGAAATTTGTAATAATAAGCACCTTACCAAGGAACATCTTTCTAAAGCAGGCGTCCCTGTACCCGAAGGGAAAAAGTTTACCGACGAGATTCAAGACGAAGACATTGTTGATTACGCGAAGTCCATCGGATTTCCGGTCGTTGTAAAGCCTGTGGATGACAACGCGGGTAAAGGTGTATTTGCGAATATCTTGGATGAACAAAGACTAAAAGATGTTTTGGTACATGTTCGCCAGGAATTGGCGTATACGGAAGTTCTCCTGGAGAAATACACGCCAGGTAAGGAATTTCGCATGTGCGTCATAGAAGACCGGGTATTGGGTGCTATGAACAGAAGACCGGCAAACGTTATTGGAGATGGCGTTCATTCGATCAAAGAGTTAATTGATCTAAAAAATATAGAACGTAAAAAGAACCCCCATACCACGAGCCGCTTGATTAACATTGATGATGAAATTCTTGATTTTATCGATCGAGCCGGATATACACTGGATTCTGTCCTCAAAGACGGCGAGTTTTTGTATATTAGGCAGAAAAGTAATTTAGCCAGAGGCGGGGAAGCGATTGACGTAACCGAACAGCTGACCCCTGAATTAAAGCAAATCGCGATTGACGCGGGGAAAGCTATTCCCGATTTGCCGCATTATGGCGTCGATATGATTGTCGATCTGGAAAACAATACGGGGGTTATTCTGGAAGTGAACTCAAGACCCGGGTTCGGAGGACACTTATTCCCAATGGTTGGGGAACCACGCGACTTTGCCAAAGAAATTATAGACTATTATTTTCCGGAAACGAAAGATATAGAGCGCACAAATTTATTTTTCAATTTTAATAAGATCATCGAGCCGTTAAATAACCGAGCGGCCACCTCGGTTGAATTGCCTATGCCCCCCACAGGTGAGTTATACGGGAAAAAATATATTGTTACCGGAAATGTACAAGGTATGTGGTTCAGAAAGTGGGTAAAACGGCAGGCCTTGAAACGAGATTTGCATGGCTATGCAAAGCCCCTGGACAACGGAGATTTGGAAGTTGTTGTAGCCGGGAAAAAAGAGAGTGTTGTTGACCGATTTAAGACATTATTGTTCGAAGGCAGGGAGAATGCAGCTGTTCAGGAAATCGATGAATATGATTGGGAAGATCAACCGCTTAGAGTGGACTTTCAACTGAAGAAGAATGGTGCGAGCAAACAGCCAAAAATATCGAAAAAGGAATATCACCGTGTATCGAAGGAATATAATAAAATCCTCAATAGCACATCCTGGCGCATAACTTACCCTATTCGTTATTCAAAAGATTTATTGAAGCGCATTATAAAACGATGACACATTGGTAACACTTATTAACAATAAGATTAAATGTCGATGTACAAGCTTTTCAACGCTTGGAGGTGTCTTTATAATGACCAATGAGCACGAATGGTTACCCCATCTGGAAGATGCCATCCCAAAATCAGCATATGGGAAAAAACTCAGTATGTACACGATTGCATTAGAGGCCTGGCGACGGGGTATAGCGGTTAAATTTTACCGAGTTGAAGATCCGGAAGAAAATAAATCGCGCATCAGATATTCCTTGAGTTACCAAGGGAGAGAGCACAAATTCGAGTCATCCCGTGGAGATCTATTGACCCAAGAGGCGTATGACGTTTGTGATGATAAGGATCTCACGAAGCAATATCTCTCAAAAGCCGGTATCCCCGTCCCGGAAGGAAGAAGATTTACGGAGGATGCTGCCGATGAGGAAATTGTGGATTATACCCAAACACTTGGGGATCCTGTTGTACTGAAACCGATCAGTGAAAATGGCGGGAAGGGTGTTTTTGCTGATATCCGTGATGCAGAAGATATGAGAAAGGCTTTAATACATGTACGCCAAGAACTCAATTACCGAGATGTAATTGTAGAAAAACATGTAACTGGAGAGGAATTTCGAATCTTTATAGTCGGACATGAAATCATAGGTGCTGTTAATCGAACGCCAGCACATATTGTTGGAGATGGTATCAGCTCTATTGGCGAGCTAATCGATAAAAAAAATAAGGAAAAACGAGGAAATCCCAATTTATTTAAGAGTGCTATTGAGATTGATAAGGAATTACTCAATACCATACAATCTAAAAATTATACACTAAATAGCATTCCAGAATCAGGGCATCGTATTTTTTTAAGAAACAAAAGTAGTGTGTCTATGGGCGGAGATCCGAACGATGTTACAAACAGGGTAACATCTCAAATGAAAGATCTTGCTACAAAATCCTATAAAAGCATTCCTGGTCTGGATTTATGCGGATTAGACATGATTGTTGATGAAGAAAATGATTCAGGTACTATCATTGAGGTTAATACAAAGCCTATGCTGGGTCTTCATTTGTTTCCGGTTAAAGGAAGTGCTCGTGATGTTACAGCTCCAATCATTGATTATTACTTCCCGGAAACCATAGATATGGAGAAAACAAACCTTTATTTTGATTTTGACAGTGTATTGGAGCCGCTGAAGAGCAGGTCAACCGACATGGTGGAGGTTACCTCGCCCCCTTTAGGGAGGCTATATACCCAAAGGTATATAGTGTCTGGCCGCGTACAAGGTGTTGGCTATCGAAAATGGATCAGAAAGCAAGCGTTACAGCATCAATTACATGGCTACACAAAAAACAAGAAAGACGGAAAAGTTGTTGTTGTCGTAGCAGGCTCAAATGAAAGTGATGTTCGCGCGTTCAAAGATATTTGCGCCCAAGGACCGGAGAAGGCACAGGTAGAGAAAGTGAAAGCAAAAGAGTGGGAAAAACCTGTGAAAATGGGTTTTGAAATAAAAAAAGAGTCATCATCAAAAAAGCGCTTAAAAGAGCTTGAAAAACAACTACAAAAGGAAAAGAACGATAAAAAGAAAATTGCCCGGGAAAGAAGTGCGCTTGATCAAGAGAAAAAAGCAACTAAGCAGAAACTGAAAGCCCTTGAAGAAGAAAAAGAAAGCTTACAACAAGAATATATGGCGCTTCGAAATAGTCGTGTGTGGCGATACACGAGACCGTTGAGAAATATAAGCAGTATGACTAAACGATCTTAAGTTCCGTATTGCAATTAGAGTATCCTTGAAGAAACAACCCGACAAAAGAATTCGCAATTCATCCATGACAAAATATATATTTGTCCTCATCTATCCTGATGAAGAGGTGCTGGAATATGAGTAAGCCATACACAATAACGTTTGCTGGAGATACTAGCTTGGGTGAAGGATATTTAAGTAAACCGAATCGAAAGAAAGAGAAAGAAAGATTAGATAAGGATCCATTCTCTTTTTTTAAAGAAGTAGCACCTTTCGTTAAACAAAGCGACTATTTTATTTTAAACTTAGAGACTGTTTTAGCTGAGAATCCTTCCGGTTTCTTGGAAGGAAAACAATATCCTAACTGGGATTCTCCTAAACGAACCATTGATATCCTGCAGAAATTAAATGTTAATGCTGTAAGTCTAGCTAACAATCACACAATGGATTATGGTGAAACAACATTAATAGACACGATAAATGAACTGAAAAGTGCGGACATCACCTACTTTGGCGCTGGTCAGTCCCACAATGAAGCGATTACGCCTGCAAAAATAGAAGTACAGGGGAAGTCCCAAACAAAGAATGTCTATGTACTAACTGGTATGAAAGCTTCTCGTCGTTACACAGAAGATTATAATTTCTTTGCCAAACGAGAAGAGGCTGGCGTTAATTCTTTAAATGAGGATCGATTGGTTCGTAAAATTTCATCTATAAAAGAAAAAGACCCTGACGCAATTGTTATCGTCTCTCCTCATTGGCAAGGAAAAGATTATAAATGGGTGAATGAAACTGAGGAATCTCGCTCTCGGACATTCGTTGAAGCAGGAGCGGACTTTGTCATAGCTCATGGAACACACATGGCAAACCATATTGAAAAATACAAGTCGGGGATTATTGCATACTCTATCGGGAATTTTGTGTTTAATTCTCCGGGGCGTTACAAAAAAATGCAGGCGCCTCCTTATAGCTTCATCGTTAATCTTATGATTTCAGAATCAGAAACCGGCTGGGATATTCGCCCTGCTTTTTACCCTATCGTCACCGATAATAAAAAAACAGACTTCCGAGTCCGTTTTACTACTTATGACGAGTCTGTGGAGCTGTTCGAAACATTAAATGATAAGCAACACCTGGGAACTAAAGAAGATATTTTAAAAAAAGACGGAGACCGATATTACTTTGATATTCAGCAAACTAATGACCAAGACTTAGAGGCTTTTAAAGAAGAAGTCCGTCAACTTGAACAAACTCAAAATGAAATTGATGACTATTTATTCCAATACTATCAAAAGTTTAATCAAAATAAGTCAGTCTACCAAGATAAAGCGAAGTTGGAATTACTGGCTGATATTGTTGAAAAACGACATATGAGTCATAAATTCCTAAAAAAATTTGAACGTCAAAAGATCCCTGTCACTAATTCATTGTCTTTTCAAGACATTATGGTCGAAAAGTCAGCGATGAGAAAACTTGGTTATCGAGATTATGCCTGGAATATTGACCGCAAAACAAAAGCACAAATCTTCGCAGATAGCATTGGCTTACGTACGCCTAAATCAGACCATAAAGTTTACCGTTTTGATGAGCTAAAGGGAATAGAAGGGCCAGTTGTAGTTAAACCCGTGCAATCCACGGGTTCCAAAGGTGTATATTTGATCTTCAATAATAATGTAATATTTTCCGCTTTCGAAGGAAAGTATTTATCGAATTGGGACGAAATAGAAGCCGAAATGAAGGATGATCTCAATGCCGTTAAGCAAGGGCAACCCAGCAAGCAATTAGTAAAAGATGAGTGGTTTGTGGAAGAGCTTATCTTGAAGTCTCCTGGTAGCACTGAACCGCCACTGGACTATAAATTTTATTGTTTCTATGGAGAATTATTATTTGTTTTGGAAGCAAATCGTCAGGATTCTTCTCAATTCAGTACTTGGGACGCAGATGGAAATTTCATAAAAACGGGCTGGCATGATGAGAAAGCGCGGCCAGGGGTCGGATTTTCCCAAGAAGATGCAGAAATTACGAAAAAAGCCAGCTTAGAAATTCCAAGCCCTTTTGTGAGATTTGACATGCTGAAAGGTCATGACGGTTTGGTATTTGGAGAAGCCACACCCAGACCGGGCGGATTTCATAGATTTAATAAAAAATACGATCGGAAGCTTGGCCAGGCCTACAAAGAAGCAGAAGCTCGCTTGACCAGAGACCTTCTTCGTGGGAAGAAGTTTGAGGCTTTCATCAAGCATTTCAAGATTTAATTGTTAAGAACAAGTATATTAATACATTGCAAAAGAAAGGGACCCACTCTCATTGTGGGTCCCTTTGTGCTTGGTTTCTCGGAATTTATTTGGAGTCTTGGCTTAAAATATTGTGGTAAGCAATAAAGCTGGAGATGTTGTGTTGAGTGTAGTCATTTCGCAGTTCATAATTTGTTAAGCCATGATGTACGGCACCAAGGCAAAGCTTTTTGTTTTCCAAATACATTGTTGTTTCCGGCCTGAGTTGCATTTGCAACTGAAATTTAATGCTCTCATGAAGAGCTTGTTTAATTTGTTTTGCTTCCTCATCGTATCCGTGATCTACAGCTAGTTTATAAGCGGCACTTAGTCCTTCACTACGACATGCCACAGGGGTCGATAAAGGTTTACGGTGAGTATCAAAGGCGCCTTTCCATTCAGGTTCCCCATTATCCTCTAAAATTTGTGTCTGCATAATCGCTCGTGAAATAAAAAAAGCATGGTTGATATATATATCTTTAGGGCGTTCCCTGTAGAGTTCATTTAAACCATAAAGAAGCCAATGATCATGGGCAATGGTTTCGCTCGTTGCTTCTTTATCTCGAATGGTGATTAAAAAGTTTGCTTCATTCTCGGCCACATCTAGCCATTGTTCATTGCCGTCGATTTGATAAAGGCGTACCAGTGCCAATATCGCTTCTCCGGGATAATAGTGGGACACAAAGTCTGTGGCTTCCCCCGTTGAATATTTTTGTTTATGAAAAGCAAAACGGCCATTATCATCTTGTAATTCCCTCATCCATGTTGCCATACTTTGCATTATAGGCAGATATTGCTTGTCCTTTGTTACCTGTGTATATTTGGCAAGGGCTACGACAGCAAGTGCATTGCCGCCAAGCTTGGCCTGATCTTTTTCGATAATAACCTGTACTTTCTGTCCGTTTATTTCCAGTTCCTTTGCTTTTTTCAAGAGATAATTAATCGCTCGTTTCGAGGCATTTAACAGGTGTTCATCTGGCATTAGCTCATACGTCTCTAACATTGAGTAAGTTGTTCCGGCATGACGTAGGATGTTATACCCTCCCCGGTTTCTATTCTCCTGTGGGAGGTAGGAATAGATGAATTTGCCTTTGGTATTGACGACATTTTTAAAATAATTGTTTTTGGTTAACGCTACGGCATTCCTAAGGTCTTGCTTTGATAAATCAGAATACATACGATGACCGCGGTAAAGAGGGGTAAAACCTTCTTCATCGATATAATAAGATTGTGTTTGGAATTTATATAACTCCAGTGATTGGGACGTTAGCAACCTTTTTACTAACGAGTTTTTGGACAACAAGGAATGTTTCTCATAAGCATTAAAAATGTTTTCAGGTTTTATTTTTTGATCAACAATCATCCTGTAGGCTTCAACTTCTTCGGGAAGAAAGGCTGCATCAAAATTTGGACCAATCGAAATCCCATCTTCACCACGTTTATAAAGAACAGTGTCTTTTTCAAGATTAACCTTCTTCTGCGATGACTTGGCAGGTCGCATATCCGTGACGACATCTATTTTTACAGAGATGGGCTTAAAGTTGGCAGGCTTATTTGATTTATATTGTTTATAAGCATATTCAAGTGCAACTTTTGAGTCTGAATTTTTTCCCATACCGACAAGAGCACGGGAGTATGCATTAGCTACAGATATAAAAACGACGATCTCGCCATCTTCCGTTCTAAAGCTTGTATCGATTTCGTCAGTAATTTCTCCGAGAGATTTATTTTTGTTGATCGCCGCATAGTATATTTGTTGTAATGTATGATTCAATTTCATCAGCCTTTCGTTTGTTTGCTGATTAGTTAGCAATACAATCCAGATTAGATAGTTCATTATAGCACTTATTTGTGTAGTCTGCTACAATATTGGTAGTTATAAAAACATGAATTTTTAACTAGGCCTTTCGATTTGTTACTTCAAGATCCAGGCTTACTTCATAGATGATAAGTATACTAAGGAGAGATTGAAGGACCATGGCACAAACATTGACACTCACCTTTGCGGGAGATACAAGTCTCGGAGAATACTATGTAAGAAAACAAGGACGTGAGAACATTCTTCAGCGTGTTGAAGAAGAACCTTTTTCATTTTTTAAAAAGACCTTACCAATACTGAAAGGAACAGACCAGTTAATTCTAAACTTGGAAACTGTATTGGCGAAAGAGCCTGGAACCCCTTTGGAAGGAAAGGAATATCCAAATTGGGATCAACCGGACACTCTGCTCCCTGTGTTAAAAGATTTAGGTGTTAGCGCAGTGAGCCTTGCTAACAATCACACCATGGATTTTGGATCAGAGCTAATGCTGGATACCAAGAAAAGATTGGAAGATAAAGGAATCAAATGCTTCGGAGCAGGAGGGAATAGAAAAGAAGCAGCTGCCCCTTTTAAGGTCCCGTTTCAGAGCGGAAACCATAAAAAGAATGTTTATATTCTTACGGGAATGAGAGCTTCCAAAAGATATAGAGTGGATTACGGATTTTTGGCTCAAAAAGAAGAACCTGGAGTCAACTCAATGAATCCAAAAAGAATGCAACGCCAAATCGAAAAAATTAGGTCTGAAGATTCGGAAGCGTTTATTATAGTCTGTCCACATTGGCAGGGACAGGACTATAAATGGGCATCAAACCACACCGGTATTCGGGAAAGATGCCATGATCTGATTAATATGGGAGCTAATTTAATATTGGCACATGGAACTCATATGGCTGATACGGTTGAAAAATTAGAGGGAGGAACGATCGTTTATTCGATTGGTAATTATGTTTTTAACACCCCGGGGCGATATACTACTAAACAAGCGCTACCGTACAGTTTGATGGTTAAGTTGCACATTACTGAACAAAACGGGCAATGGACCTTCGAAACAGAATTATATCCAATTGTTACCGATAATAAGCGAACGGAATTTAATGTAAGGCCCGTCAATAAGTCAGAGATTGACCTAGTTAAACAAGCCTTAGAAGATCAATCGAGAAATGTTTATTATCATCTATTGCAAAAAGACAACTGTTATTATTTAAAACCTGTACCTGTTAATGAAAACGCCATTACTACAAACACGAATATATCATTAGAAAATGATGTGAAAGATTATCTTTTTGGTTCTCGCCCCTTAAACACAATTGATATAACAAGTGACAATGCTATAGATAACCAAATTACTAAACTCGGCGAGGTTCATCAAGAACTTGATCAAAAATTCAGAGAATACTACGACTATCTTTTAACCAGTAAAAAAATGAAAGCACGTACCGAACAAAACGATGAACATTATAATAAACTGAGTCGTGTTGTAAAACGTGATTACCTTAGCCATGCATTTTTAAAAGGATTTGAAAGAAGAAAGCTTAACGTCGAAAAATCAGTATCATTCAGGGATATCATGGTTGAACAATCGCAACTTCGTCGCTTTGGTTTCCGGGGATATTCTTGGTTGTTAGACAAAAAGAATCGTGGATATGAATTTGCTGATAATATAAAGCTTCCACGCCCTTCGACTAATAATAAAATATACAGTTTTTCAGATATTGAACCCCAAAGTGGACCAGTTGTCGTAAAACCTGTTCACTCAACAGGATCAATGGGAGTTTACCTTGTATATGATACAAATACCATATTTTCCGCGCGAGAAGGTACTTGGCTAAACAGTTGGGAAGAACTTGTAAATAATTTTAATTCTGAATTAAAAAGTGATAGAAACAGAGCTAGGCCTTATTTGCCAAAAGACCAATGGATGATTGAAGAGTTGATTAATAGTCCTGATGGTATGTATACTCCCCCTCCTAATTTGAAGTTTTATTGCTTTTATGGTGAAGTGGTTCTAATTTTTGAATCTAATCAGCTCGATGAAAGGAAAGTATGTTACTGGGATACTGATATGAATTTAGTACAAACGGGTAGATTTGAGGATCAATTTTATAGAGGGTCAGGTTTTTCAAGAGAAGAACTTCAGATGGTTGCTGATGCTAGTCTTGAAATTCCTTCACCATTCGTACGGTTAGATATGCTTAAGGGAGAGAGAGGGTTATACTTTGGTGAAATAACACCTCGTCCTGGTCGATTCCATACATTTAATGATACGTATGATCGCATATTGGGTGAAGCATATCGAAAAGCCGAGGCGCGAATTATTGACGATCTTTTACATGGAAAGGAATTTAATGCATTTACTGAAGCAGTCTTCCACAAACCATCATTAGCATTTTAAAGGAGTGCGGCTGAATACCAAATTTAATCGAAATGACTCCGGTCTCGTCTGGTCCGGAGTCATTTATAATAGGATGTTTAGAATTAAGACATCAGATTATCATTTAGCTCTTTGTAGGGGTTAATTTATTTTTTAATCGATTTGAGTAAAGAGCGAAAAAGTTGAGTGAAACGCCAACTTTTGCTATGCACTATATAGTTATATTTTTCCTTTGTATCTTTAAGTTCCTCATTTTTGGTCATAAGTTTATTATTTTTCTTTTCCAGTGAGGCTTGAAGTTTCCGGTTTTGTTTTTTTAAATCAACATTTTGTTTCTGCATTTGTTTTAATTCCTGTTTTTGCCTCTCCTGCTTCCTTAATTTTTTTTGTTCGAGCTTCTCTCTATCCTTTTTTATTAATATCGGCTTAGTCGTTTTAAGCTCATTACTTACATATTGCAACACTTCTTCTGTCAAATCTCCAAACATAGGTTTCTGAGCGGCCAATTGATAATACGTCTGTGTTCCTACAAAGTTAGCTTCCAAAAAGAGGGGTTTTCCATCGAAATCCACGACAATATCCCAGGAAATAAAATTTTGGTGTAGTATATTTTTATGGCAGTCCTTGGCAAACTGTTTGAATTCATCGTAATTAGGGATGGGTTCAAGATCAGCAAAGCAATAGCCAGTCGTGGGGTGGTGTGTATGTGTTTGACCATCATCACTTATTGCAACATTGAAAAATTCACCTGTATCCATTACTCCAAGGCGTATACCACCAGCGGTAGCATTATCTTTTATATCGTTATCTTTTCCAAACCTAGCGAAGGTAAACAAATATCTTATTTCATCTTTCCATCTGAACGTAACCATTCTAAGTGTATTCACAGAAGCCGGATGAGGAGCAGCCATTGTTGGATGTTGTTGTATTGCTTTCTGAACCGTGAAGTTCTGTTTGTATATTTCCTCCAAATGATGGATGGTAACAATTTTTGCATCAAGATAGATTTTTCCATCTTTAACGTTGAGTTTTCTGATTCCCTCACCATTGTTCGATTGGCTAGGTTTTATAATCAAATCTGTATGGTTATTTGATAATATTTTTGAAGCATGTTCTATATCAATACAATTATTATTTGCATCAAAATAAGTTCCATTTATATTCTTTAATATAGTTTCAGCTGTCCTGGGGGCACTTATAAAAATATCATAGAGGTTTTTGTCCCCATAAAAGGTCGACATATTGTAATCATTTAATACAGGAAGAATTTCTCTTCTCATTATTCTTCCGGGTATGACCCTAGCGTCTCTTTTTCCGGTATAATTCATAAAAGCCAAATGTAGAGAAGGATTAATCGTTTTACCGTAATGATCCTCCCAATATTCCTGTGTTTCGGTAACAAAAGCTTCGTCTACCTCGTTTAACAAGCCGGCATTAAACCAATTTTGAAATTGTGTTGAATTGGTTTTTGCTCCTAGCTCTTCATATACAGTTAAATCATTATGTACTGCTTCAATACTTTCCAAACATAATCAACCCCATATAAAATCGTTTAAGTCGAAACCATTTTTAGTATATTATATCGACATACCCATGCACGTTGATTAGCATAACACTTACATTTATTTTATAAAACTATATTACAGGGGTCTTCTTGATAATATGCAATCATGGTATAATGAGTGTCGAATTTTAGCACTTAATGTGTTACAGAAACAGATTTTATAATGAATGGAGTAGTAAAAGTGAGCAGAAATAACCATTTAGAACATTTGAAACATTCATTGCCAAAAGATGTTGTTACATACCAAACATCTTTTTATACAGTTGCCTTAGAGGGATGGCGTAGAGGGCTTAAATTAAAATTTCATAACAATAAAAGGGGAAGCGTACCGCCACTTGCATATCAATATTCCCTTTCTGATGGGGAAAACGAATATTTATTTACTTGCGCACGTGGTTCAAAAACATCGGACGAGACTATTTCTATAGCGGAAAATAAAAGTACAGCGTATGAATATATGCAAAAAAATGACGTTCCGGTACCTAAAAGTAAAACATTTACATTTAGTAAGTCTTCAATAGATGAAATGTGCAATTATGGCGAAAAACTTGGCTATCCACTCGTAGTAAAACCAACTGATAGGGGGGGAGGTAAAGGGGTTTTTACGAATATCACCTCCAGAAAAGAGATAGAAGAATGCATTTTAAACGTAAGAGATGAGTTTAGGGTGGAAGAAGTGATAATCGAACAATATTTTGAAGGAGGTGTAGATTATCGTTTCTTTGTTATAAAGGATAAGGTCATTGCGGTTGCTAAGTCATACTCTTCGAATATTATTGGAGATGGCGTCAATAATATAGAGCACCTTATAAGTAAAAGAAATAAAGAGATACGAAAAAACGTTGCAACTAAGAATAGGTCTATTGTGATTGATGATGATTTGAAGACCTTTCTAGACGAGCAGAACAAATCGCTTGAATATATACCTAAAAATAAGGAGCGAGTGTTCGTTAGGCGTCATGGTACCTATCTTGGAAAGCGACTTAACGTTGATTGTACAGAGAGTGTAGATCCCAAGTTTAAGGAATATGCCATAAAAGCTTTAAATGCTATTCCAGGTTTGCCAACTGGTTCTATTGATATGGTCATTAATGAAGAAAAGAATGAAGGCATTGTAAACGAGATTAATACAAAAGGTGAAATTATGATGCACGTTTTTCCATTTGAAGGTCATGCAATAGATGTTCCAAAACATGTATTAGAGTATTACTTTCCGAATAGCAAAAGTAGAAACGAGAATTTTTATTTTGAGTTTAAACCCGTAAAAGATTTATTTCTTAGTGGATACGCTGATGAAATTACCATACCCATGATTCCTGAAGGAGTACAATATGAAAAAAATTTTTCTATCAATGGTGAACGCTTGGGGCCGCGTTATTTGAAACAGTTAAAGAAAAAAGCAGCAAGGTTATATCTAATTGGGCATATTAATCCAATATCTAAAAAAAGGATAGAAGTAAAAACAATAGGCTCGCAAGACCAAATAAATGAGTTTGAGAAACTTATTAATTCCTCAGGTACTACTAAATCAAAAATAGAATCAGTTATTCCTACTGACTTTAAGGAATTTGAAGGGGGAAGTAACATTTCATTTGATATAATTTCTGAAGATGAATGAACCGTGATTTATTATTTAACTGGCTTCAGGTCTCCTGAAGTCATTTTTAATAGATTTATTTACTATTTACAAGTATTTCATTATAAAGGTAACATATAGTAGTGAATATAGGCTCTGTTCTTAATCAGCAGTATTAATATAATGAGTTTTTAGTCGATATATTATATGAATGGTTGAATAAAAGAAAGGTGGGATATATGAAATGAAACGTAAATTTACAATGTCTGTATTAATTTTTTCAATGTCATTTTTACTATTTAATCACACACACCTCTCGGCAGAAACTAGTAGCTCAGAAGAATTGGAAAAAGTCGACAAAACTCATGGAATTGTCCAGTTGCCTTCCCTAAATGTCTATTCAGGCTCAAATGAGGAATACGAGGTTATCGGAGAATTGGATGATTACGTAAGGGTGGAACTGGAAGGCGAAACCTCTAATGGCTGGTATAAGATCAATGATGAAAGGTTCAGCGAAGAAGCATATATTTTAGGCAGTTATATCGTCCCGGTAGATATACCGGAATATGAAGAGGGATATGTGGATGGAGACCTTGTCAATGTTCGAGAAGGTCCGAATGCAGATGAAGCCGGAGTAGCTGAATTAGATCAGGGCCAACAAGTGGAAATCATCGGAGAGATTGACGATTGGTATAAATTAAAACTGGATGATGTAAGCGGACCTACATACGTTAATGGCAGTTATATCAGTTCCGAAGACCCTGATGCTTTGGATGAAACCGATCAAAGTGCTTCCGAAGAAACTCATACTTTGACTGAAATCGATTATAGTCATGGGGTTGTGCAATCGTCATCCTTGAACGTACGCACGGGTCCAAGTTCGGAAAATGAATTGATCGGTAGTTTAGACAATTACGCGAGGGTGGAAGTAGAGGGTGAAACCTCCGATGGTTGGTATAAGATCAATGGAGAAGAGTTCAGCGAAGAAGCGTATGTCTCGGCGAGCGCTATTGTCCCGGTAAATGAACCGGAATACGAAGAGGGATACGTGAAAGGTGACATTGTCAATGTGCGAGAGGGTCCAAGTGAAGATGAAACGGATGTGGCTCAATTAGAGCAGGGCGAACAAGTTGAAGTCGTTGGAGAGATTAACGGTTGGTATAAATTAAAATTGAATGATGTAAGCGGACCAACATACGTGAATGGCAGTTACATCAATTCCGAAGACCCTGATGCTTTGGATGAAACCGAGGAGAGTGCGTCTGAAGAGATTCAGGTTGCTGAAACAGATGAGCGTACTTTCGAAGAAACACAATATTTGACCGAACCCGAATACAGTCATGGTGTCGTGCAGTCATCCTACTTGAACGTACGTAGCGGCCCCGGTACGGACCACGAAACGATCGGGGGATTGGAAGACTACACGAGAGTGGAGCTGGAAGGCGAAACCTCGGATGGTTGGTACCAGATCAGTGGTGAAGGATTCAG
>NZ_FNEN01000001.1:0-353807 GCF_900100185.1 Natribacillus halophilus
TTTTTAGCAGGTAAGAAAGTATAAACCACTTTCTTATCCTGCATAAGTGCAACTAAGGCTTTCGCCAGGCTTGGCGATAAGCCAAGTTTTCTTTACTTTATTCACTGCTAATGAAGACCGCTTTGGAATTTTCCGCCGTGAACTTCCTGGGCGTCCATAACGGTGATGAATGCTTCCTTATCGATTTCAAACACCATAGCTTTTAATTTCATAATTTCCAGGCGGGTCACTACAATATAAAGGATCTCCTTGTCGCTGTGCGTGAACGCCCCGTGGCCGTCCATCACCGTTAATGAGCGCCCCAGGCGGTGAACGACGGCGGAACTCAGTTGTGTATACTTATTGGAAACGATGACGACTGCTTTTGTTTCATCTATTCCCTGAATGACCGCGTCGATCGTTTTCGATGCCACGAAATAGGTGATGACCGACATCATCGCCTGTTCCCAACCGAACACAAACCCGGCCCATGTAAAGATAAAGATGTTGATAAACATGATGAATTCACCGACGGAAAAAGGGAGATTTTTTGTCAGTAAAATGCCGAGAATTTCTGTTCCGTCAAGCGCGCCGCCGTAGCGAATGACAACACCTATCCCCGCACCGAGGATAAATCCTCCGAACAATGTCGTAATCAAAGGTTCATGAATGAAAGAAGTAAAATGATGAAGCTGTTGCTCTGTGATCGCCAGGACGACAATACCGTACAGGGACGTCAGAAAAAATGTCGCCCCGACTTGTTTGAGTCCGAAAATTAAAAAAGGGATATTAATGACGAGGACGAGAATACCAAAACCCAGTCCGGTAAGCTCATTTAATATAAGCGAAACACCGATGATACCACCGTCAATGACAGCGTTGGGAATTAAAAACAGCTGAATGGCAATCGCCGTTAATATAGCCCCGACCGTGACCATTATGCTACGATAAGCAAAATGTGCAATCCTATCCCTGCTTTTCGCTGAAAACATGGCAAATGACCTCGCAAACATCCGTAGAATAAAGAGAGCTTTTTGTAGACAAGCCCTCTCTATTAAACATATCGCCGTTGCCTGGAAAACATGACTATCTTTTTTTCTATTCTATCGGAATGCATATATTTTTCCTTATCGGCTCATCATTTAATGTGACACCCTTTCCGAAAAGGAGTTTTTTTTTATGAGTACGCAAAATATTCACGGACGTACCCTGGAGGAATGGATGAATCTTCATCCTGCGCTGGCGAGAATCGTGAAAGCAAAAGAAGTCGTTTGGTTAAATCCGAAATATCAATCATTGACGGAAAACGCTGGGCAACGCCCGTTCTCTTTGGAAGATATAAATAAAGCTGCGGCGAGATTGCGACGTTTTCAGCCCCTCATTGCAGAGCTATTTCCGGAAACGACGGCTGACGATGGACTCATCGAATCGAGCATCATACAAGTACCAAACATGCAATCCGCGTTATCGCAAACGTACAACACGGAAATGCCGGGAAAATTGTGGTTGAAGGCGGATCACGATCTGCCGATTGCCGGTTCCATTAAAGCTCGCGGCGGTGTCTATGAAGTTCTGAAGTTCGCGGAACAGCTCGCTGGCGAGAATGGGATGCTTAACGGGAATATGGATTACCGCCGGTTGGCGAGCGCGGATGCTCGGCGCTTGTTCAGCCAATACGGGGTCGCCGTCGGTTCAACCGGAAATCTCGGTTTAAGCATCGGGATCATGGGCGCGAAACTCGGGTTTAGGGCGGAAGTACATATGTCCAGCGATGCCAAGGAATGGAAAAAGGAAAAGCTGAGAAGCGTAGGGGCGACTGTTGTAGAATACGATGAAGATTTCAGTCAGGCGGTCGCAGAAGGGCGAAAAGCAGCGGAGGAGGACCCTCACGTGCACTTCGTCGATGATGAATGGTCGCGGGACCTCTTTATGGGCTATGCTGTTTCCGCTCTACGTATCAAGAGACAGCTGGAAAGGGCTCATATACAAGTGGACCGGGAGCATCCGCTTCTCGTCTATTTGCCATGCGGCGTCGGCGGGGGGCCCGGAGGGGTGACCTTTGGATTAAAGCAAGTGTTTGGCGATGCGGTTCATTGTTTTTTCGTGGAGCCGACCGAATCGCCCGCCATGTTCCTCGGTTTACTGACCGGCATGCATGAAAAAGTAGCCGTCGATGATTTTGGCTTGAGCAATCGGACGGCCGCCGATGGATTGGCGGTGGGAAGACCGTCCGGCATGGTTGGAAAAATCATCGAAACGATGGTAAGCGGCGTGTATACGGTGGATGACGGTCATCTTTATCAACTGCTGCAGCAGTTATGGGATACCGAAAGCATTTATCTGGAGCCTTCCGCGCTTGCGGGATTTCCGGGTCCTTTTAATCTGCTGGGAACAGCCGCGGGTCAGACGTATTGCGAACACCAAGGTATCGACGAGCGAACACTCCAGAAGGCCACTCATCTGCTCTGGGGCACAGGCGGAAGCATGGTCCCGGATGACGTCAAACGAGCGGATTATGAAATGGCAAAGCCAAAGTAGATAAAAGAAGGCAATAACCAGTGTAAAATGGCAGGGTAAAGACAAACAAAGTACAAAAATTTATTTAGGGAAATAAACTTCGTTTTTCCATTTTATGATCCCCCAAACGAAAGCATTGCTCCTCCGAGAGGGATCAGAGGCGCCATGTGATCCCCCAAACGAAAGCATTGCTCCTCCGAGAGGATCAGAGGCGCCATGTGAGCCCCTAAACGAAAGCATTGCTCCTCCGAGAGGGATCAGAGGCGTGAAGTGTGATCCCCCAAACGAAGGGCGTAAATATTTTCGCATTCCCGGGCTTTGACGATATCCCCGGGAAAATGGTTGTCCCTTCTTTTATTATTTAATATACTTTGTTATTATATAATATAATGAACGAACATAAACGAGGAGGATCCTCTTTTGGTCGCCATTCATGAACAAATCGGAAAAAATTTGCAAAGGCTCCGCAAACGACGGGGATGGACCTTTGACAAAATGGCTGCACAAACAGGGATCAGCAAAGGAATGCTTTCGCAAATGGAAAAAGGAGAAACGCAACCGACGGTAACGACCGTCTGGCGGATCGCCACCGGGTTAAATGTCTCATTTTCGTCTCTGCTTAAACAAGAAGAGCAGATGCTTTCCGTCGTGGAACGAAAGGACACCCCTGATTTGGTGGAAGATGAAGGGCGCTGCCGTCTTTTTCTGATTTTTCCTTTTGATCCCGAGACTCAATTCGAGACGTACACGATGATCCTGCATCCCGGTGCAAACTACCATTCCCTTCCGCATGCTGAAGGGATACGCGAATTCATTACGGTCATTTCAGGGGAATGCGACATCACGATTGCGGAAGAGACAGTCACTTTGGATGAAAAGAAGAGCATGCAATTTTCAGGCAATGTTCACCATCGTTATGTAAATCGTACAAATGCAGATACAAAGCTGCAAATACTTATGTACTACGCAGAGGAGTATTAATAAAAAGGACGAAGCAAAATGAGAGAAGAACAGCTACAGACGACGGCAACGGCCTCTACGTATACAGAAGCATACTGGCAAGGGATGAAGCTGGCCGCTCCGGTGATGCTCGGCTATTTGCCGATCGCGATTTCCTTTGGCGTACTGGCTGTGCAAACAGGGATGTCTTTTTTTCACTCCGTCTTGATGTCGATGCTTGTTTATGCCGGTGCCAGCCAGTTTATGGCTGTGAATATGTTGGCGATTGGGGCTGTCGGCATCGAAATCGTGTTGGCGACGTTTGTATTAAATCTACGTCATTTTGTGATGAGTCTATCTCTTTTCAGTAGTCTGCAACACATTCCGAAACGGTGGCAAGCGGTGCTTGCCCACGGGATCACGGATGAAAGCTTCGCGCTTGCGTCCCTGAAACGCAAAACCCTTGGAGAGCATCCGTCCGCGGCGATTTTTGCAGGTATGTTTTCCGGCGCTTTAGGCATGTGGTTAATCGGCACGATCGCCGGCGCATTGATCGGAAATGTCGTGCCGCCGGCTTTAAGCGCGAGTATGGGGATCGCGTTATATGCGTTGTTTATCGGGTTGCTCGTCCCGGCTATTCGCGCACACTGGAAAGTAGGTATCGTCGCCCTGGCAAGCGCGGGTCTTTGCTGGCTTTTTTCTTTGTATTTGTCCGAAGGCTGGGCGATCGTGCTGGCGACAGTGATTGGCAGTTTCACCGGTGTGTGGGTGCTTGAGGAGGATGACAAATGACTGTGACACTTATTATTGTCGGCATGGCGATCGCGACGTATTTGCCGAGGGTTTTGCCGGTATTCATTATGGATCGCATTCACTTTCCGGCGTGGGTGAATAAATGGCTGCAGGCGATTCCGTATGCCGCCCTCGGCGCCTTGATCGTCCCCGGTATTTTCACCGTGGAACCGGGAGCACCGCTCGTCGGTGTGATCGGCGGTTTGGTCGCGGCGGTTATCGCTTATTTCAGAGGTCATATTATGATCGTGATTATTGCCGCGATCGCGGTGGTATATGTTATACAGAGGTTTTAGTGGAGGTGGTCGCTATCAACGAGGGTCAATCGCTCATTCGTATGGAAAATGTAAGCACGGCCATATTAAAAAATATCTTCCTACATGTGAAAAAAGGAGAAATCATCACGTTAATCGGCTCATCCGGTGCCGGTAAAAGCAGTTTGCTTATGCTTTTAAACCGCTTAAACGACCCTGATGAAGGTACGATTACATACCGAGGACAGGATGTGAACAGCTACGACATTCCCGCGCTCAGAAAATCGATAGGTATGGTTTTGCAGTCTTCCTCGCTGTTTGACGGGACGGTCGAAGATAACCTTGCGTATGGGCCGAAAATATTTAATGAATGGGATGAGAAGATGGGCGAAGAACTGTTGCAAAATGTGCAACTTCCCACGTCCTATTTGCAGCGTCCAGTGGATGAACTTTCCGGAGGCGAACAGCAGCGGGTCGCTTTTGCCCGGACGCTCGCCAATCGCCCGGACATTTTGCTCCTCGATGAGGTTACCAGTGCCGTTGATTTAAAGAATGTCGAGTTGATTGAAGATTTTTTGTCAAGGATCGTACCTGAACGCGTACAGGCCATTCTCATGGTGACCCATGACGTTGCGCAGGCAAGGAGACTCGGGAATCGAACGATTTTTATGGATCAAGGCAAAATCGTCGAGGAAGGGAAAACGAGCGATTTATTCGCAAACCCACAAACCGAACAACTGCAATATTTCCTAAAGGAGTGAGTGATGGCACCGGAAATTTCAAATCTATCGATGTTTTTTCTCATTTTCTTCGTCCTCATCCCTGTTTCCCTTTCGTACATATACGCCCTTGGGTTGAGCGGGTCCATTGTCTGGTCATCGTTTCGGGGTATCGTGCAGCTATTTCTCATCGGTTATGTGCTAACCTATTTATTTTCACTGTCCCCGCCCATCGGGATCAGCATTATGCTGGCTGTTATGATCGCTGTAGCATCCCTGCACGCGAGTAAAAAGGGGCAGGGCATTCCGTTTGTGCGCGTGATTATTTTCGGCATCATCGTTGGGATCGCTCTTTTGATTTTAGCGATGTGGCTCGGTTTTGACATGATCGACTTCCAGCCGGACCAGGTGATACCGATGAGCGGCATGGTGATCGGAAACAGTATGGTGGCGATCGGGCTCGCGCTGGAACGGATGAAAAGCGAGTTCAGGGAATCCCGGGGAAAAATCGTCGCGGCCCTCGCACTAGGGGCACAACCGCAACAAGCGTCCACGATTCTCATTCGCAAGATCGTAAAAGCCGCGATGATTCCGAATGTCGACGGACTGAAGACGGTGGGTCTCGTGCAATTGCCGGGGATGATGACCGGACTCATTTTAGGCGGCGTGCCGCCCATAGAGGCGATTCGCTATCAAATCGTGATCTCTCTCAGCATTTTTACATCCGTCTCATTGGCGGCGATGGTGGCTACGATTATTTTCTACCGTTTCTTTTTTAATAAACAGATGCAGCTGGCTGAAATGAAAAATGATGAGGCATAAGACGAGGTGCTCGGCTTGTGCTTTTTTTTGCATACGGAGAAAGATTTAGGGAGACGCTATAGGGAGTTATGGCACTTTGAAAGGAGAGTATCATATCATGCAAAACGAAGATAAAAAACCGTCATACGGAGTAAATGTATCGGGAGAGGGGGATGCGTTGGACAAACGAAAAGCGGAAAACGAAAAAGAAGATACGCTCACGGATCGCCAGGGCCATCCGATCACGGATAATCAAAATATGACAACCGTCGGCAATCGTGGCCCTACGACGCTGGAAAACTACGAGTTTCTCGAAAAAATGAGTCATTTTGATCGCGAGCGGATCCCTGAACGGGTCGTACATGCCCGGGGTGCCGGGGCGCACGGGTATTTTCAATCCTATGGAAAAGTAGGCGAGGACCCGATTTCCAAGTACACGAGGGCGAAGGTGTTTACGAATACAGAGGTTGAAACGCCGGTTTTTGTCCGCTTCTCCACCGTTATCCACGGAAATCATTCCCCGGAAACACAACGGGACCCGCGTGGGTTTGCCGTCAAATTTTACACCGAGGACGGCAACTGGGATTTGGTCGGCAACAACTTAAAGATTTTTTTCATTCGCGATGCGATCAAGTTTCCCGATGTCATTCACGCGCTGAAGCCGGATCCGGTCACCAATCGCCAGGATCCGAGACGGATTTTTGATTTCATGGCCAGCTCTCCCGAGTCTACCCATATGATCACATTTTTGTTTTCGCCATGGGGGATTCCGGCCAATTACCGGCATATGCAAGGCTCCGGTGTGAACACGTACAAATGGGTCAATGATGAAGGGGAAGCAGTATTGGTGAAATACCATTGGGAGCCGGTGCAAGGGATTAAAAATCTGACGCAGGAAGAAGCGGACCATATTCAAGGGTTAAACTTTAACCACGCGACCCAGGATTTGTATGAAGCGATTGAAAACGGCGATTATCCGGAATGGGAGCTGTACGTCCAGATTATGGAGGACGGTGAACATACCGAGCTTGATTTTGATCCGCTCGATGACACGAAGCTCTGGTACAAAGATCAATTCCCGTGGCATAAGGTAGGCAAAATGACCTTGAATAAAAATCCGGAAAATTATTTTGCCGAGGTCGAGCAATCTTCTTTTGGAACGGGTGTCCTCGTCGATGGGCTTGATTTTTCCGATGACAAAATGTTGCAAGGGCGCACCTTTTCCTATTCGGACACGCAGAGATACCGGGTGGGACCGAACTATCTGCAGCTTCCTATCAATGCGCCAAAGAAGCACCTCGGTACGAATCAACGGGATGGGCAAATGACATATCACGTTGATAATCCCCCCGGGAATGACCCTCATATTAATTATGAACCTTCGATGATGGGGGGACTAAAAGAAGCCAAACAGAAAAGAGAACCTCATGAACCGCATGTAAGCGGAGAAGTTAAAAAAGAGGCGATCGATCGGAAAAATCATTTTGGACAAGCCGGAGAAACGTGGCGGCGGTTTAATGAACGGGAAAAGAGCGATTTGATTGCCAACCTGTCTACGGCGCTCGCCGATGCGGACGAATCCATTCAAAAGCAAATGATCAAGCATATGTCAGAAGGTGATTCGGAATATGGCCGGCGCCTGCAGGAAGGCATTGAACATGCACACTCATCGGTGAATGAAAAACAAGAAGATGCCGTCCTCGATGCCGAACGCATGGGTGATGTATCCGACCCGTATTAATTGGGGGAATGAAGCGGGCAAGAGGAGTATTCTCTGCCCGCTTTTGCGTGTATTATTATAAGGAACGGAGAAAAAATCCAAGTGTTATAATAAACGGAGATCGCCGATAAAACCGAGATTTCGCTGATAAATGGACGAGGTCGCCGATAAAATTAAAATGTCGCTGTTAAAACGATTCATCATTTCGAATTTATCAGCGTGATCCATCGATAACATGCACCTAAAGGTGGATCGTCGATAAATTTTAGAGGTCGCTGGTAAAAATAAAATTTCACGTACCGTAATATAATAAAAAAACACGACACCACCATAAAAGGAGTGCCGTGTAATGATTACCTATAAGCAGGAATGTCCAACAATTCATCAACCGTGACAAATTCCACGTCATCTTCCTGTAAAGCCGGAATGACCTTATCCAGGGCATCTACCGTTACCATTAACCCCTCATCGCCTTCAAGACCGGCGCTATGCTGTAACACGATCGCCCCGTAGGAAATATCGCTGAGAATGTTATCGGCAACTTCCTCCACCTCGAGATCTTTCCAATCTAAAGAATCCTGGGACCAAATGATGTTCGAGTAATCCAATTCATCCATAATCTGAACATGATCTTCAGTCTGTGCTCCATATGGGGGACGAAACAACCGCACTTCTTCCCCAGTAACATCCTGGAGAGCGGTTTCGGTACGATTGATTTGTTGTTCAGCATCTTCATAGGAAATCTCAGGAAATTCGGGGTGATTCCAGCTATGGTTAGCTACGACATGTCCTTCATCAAGAATGCGCTCAACGACTTCGGGGTGAGCTTCGACGCGTTCACCAATCAGGAAAAAAGTTGCTTCAATATCGTATTCATTCAATTTATCCAGGACAGCCGGAGTAACGACGTCGTCGGGACCGTCATCAAAAGTCAAAGCCACGTTTCTTTCTTCCGATGGACCTTGTAGAGTTACAATATCGGGAAATGTATTGTGCAATTCAACATTGCTGACCGGATTGGGATCGCGTACGTCCCTTTCCGAGCCTCCTTGCATTTCAGGCGTCGTATCATACTGTACGGTGTTGATCTCATCTTCATCCAGGGGATATTCTTCAGGACTCGGTTCTTCTGTATCCTCAGCTGGTCCCTGCCCTTCATCACCAGTGGTCCCCGGATCTTCCGCTACATTATTACAACCTACGACCAAGTCCGTCAACAATAGCTGTGTCAGAAAAAACATCGGTAGTTTTTTTCTCATCGTGCCACCTCCATAGTTACGTACCCTAGGGTTTGTATTTGTAGTAAAATTATTCGGTGAGAACGAAAATGAGCAGCGTAGTATTACGCCGCTCATTTTCATTATGAACGTTGATCGTCATGATTGTTTTGTTCGTTTCTTTCCTCTTGGATTTCCTCCTGTATTTGCCTGTGTACATCTTCTTTGACTTGGTCATAGACTTCTTCTTTCATTTCATCATACATTTCTTCACGGATATTTTCTTTTAGCTCTGCTGTTCGTGCTTCGTTTTGTTTTCTTTTTTCGATTTTGTGATCATTCATCATCATGAGAAGGACGACGATGACCATCGAAACCATAATCACTCCGAAGGGGAGTGCAGATACAATAGCGGCGGTCTGTAATCCTTCCAGGCCACCGGTTAAGAGCAGGACGCTTGCTGTGCCGGCGATCAAAAATCCCCAAATAATTTTAATGGAGAGCATTGGTTTAAGCCCGCCTTGAGAGGTCATTACGCCAAGTACATAGGAAGCTGAATCCGCTGATGTAATGAAGAAAATCCCGATTAACACAAAGGCGAGGATGCTCATGATCAATGACATTGGCATATTGGAAAGCACTTCGAACAGTGCGATTTCTTCATTCGCGGTTACCAATTCGGAAATGCCGGTGCCCATGACAATTTCCTGGTAAAGACCGTTACTTCCAAACGCTACGAACCAAATAACCCCGACTAATGACGGCAGCAGCAGTACCCCTATCAAATATTCACGAACGGTGCGGCCGCGGGATATCCTCGCGATAAATAAGCCGATAAACGGGGCCCAGGACATGTGCCACGCCCAGAAAAAGATCGTGTTTGCACCGAGCCAGTCACTTTCATCAGCCGAATACGGGGCTAATTCCAGACTCATCGGTACAATGTTGGACAGATAACCGCCAAGAGTTGTCAGGAAGCTTTCAGCAATCTGGATCGTCGGTCCGGCAACGATGATAAACACGAGCAAGAGGGCAGCGAGGACCAAATTGATATTACTCAAATATTTAATCCCCCGGTTGACGCCGGAAGCTGTCGAAATGATAAATAAAAGGGTAATGGTGGCAATAATTGAGAATTGAGTCAAGAAATTATTCGGGATGCCCGAAATATAAGAGAGGCCCCCGGACATTTGCATGGCGCTTAAACCAAACGTGGTCGCAACCCCCATCGCTGTCGACAACACAGCGAACGTGTCAATCGCTTTTCCCGGCCACCTTTCCATTTGGGTTCCAAAATAAGAGGCGAAAGCGGAACTGATCAGCGCCGGTTTATCTTTTCGAAACTGTACATAGGCAAGCGTTAAGCCGACAACGCCAAAGATCGCCCATACATGCAGGGACCAATGAAATGATCCATAGCGAATACCTGCTTCGGCAGCAGCTGCTGTTTCCGGCGTAATACCTTCAGGCGGATCCAGGTAATAGGTAACCGGCTCGGCAACCCCCCAAAAAACAAAGCCTACACCTATGCCGGCGGCGAAGATCATACCGATCCATGTATAAAATGGGTATTCGGGGCGGTCATCTTCTTTTCCGAGCCGAATCTTTCCAAACGGACTGAAGACAACAAAAATAGAAAAAGCAACAAAGAAAGCTGTGGCAATCATGTAAAACCAGCCGAAGTTTTCAATGGTAAAGTCCAGTGCAATATTAGCGATTTGTTCCAAAGACGGGGTGTTCAGAGCTCCCCATAATACGAAAGCCAGCACTAAAACAGCTGAAATCGCAAAGACGATATTCGGACGTTTCATCTCGTATGTATAATGCTTTGCCATATCGGGTTAAAGGCTCCAGGTATAGAGCCTTTACAATCCCCCTTTCTTCGAGAGCATAACAGTATATGTGTCATGTTACCCTACTTTTTCCGTTAACAAACAAAAAACAATTCGAGACAGATCTAGAGCTCGAATTGTTTGGCGGTTGTTTCGTCATTTTCCAGTTGGTGGATAAATTCTTTCAGAACGTGAACATCCAAGGTGATATTCACACCTTGCGGAGATGTAATAAATACTTGACCTTGGCTGCGTGCTTTTTTAAATTGATAGCCATCGATTGTCATTAATACACGTTCATCCGGTCTGGCCATGCCCATCACCTCTTTTCCATATTTATTATTGTAACGAACCATAAGCGAAGATGCTATATTATCATCCATTTTTTTTCACGACGAGATGTGATACCGTTAGCTGTGAAAAGAAGGGTGATGAGCAAAATATGGATCAAGTTGCTGCAATGATCAATGAAGATGTGTTGAACATCCAACGTTCCGGCATCCGACAATTTTTTGATAAAGTGGCAAAAGTAGAAGGGGCGGTTCAACTGACGCTCGGGCAACCGGATTTTCCCACGCCGGTTCATGTGAAAGATGCCGCGAAAGACGCTATCGATAGAGATCAAACGAGTTACACCAATAATGGTGGCCTTCCGGAACTGCAAGTGGCTGCCACCGAATTCCTGCGCGAAAAATATGGATTAGGTTATGACCCCACAAGCGAGGTCATCACTACCGTTGGTGCTAGCCAGGCCCTCGACATGACAGTGCGTACCATTCTGACGCGCGGCGATGAAGTGCTTTTGCCTGTGCCCGCCTATCCGGCGTATGAGCCGCTCATTCGCTTGAGTGGGGCCACTCCGGTTTACATCGATACGAGCAAAACGAATTTCAAACTTACAAAAGAAGCCGTGCAGGCAGCGATGACGTCGCGAACGCGCGCGCTCTTTCTGTCATACCCATCCAATCCGACCGGGCAGACGCTCACCGAGACGGAATTAATGGATTTAGCCTCTATCCTGCGGGAGGAAAATATTTTTATCGTCAGTGATGAAATCTATAGTGAACTCGTCTATGATCATACGCATCAGTCGATCGCGATGTTTCCGGGGATGAAAGAGCGAACGATTGTCATCAATGGTTTGTCAAAATCCCACAGCATGACAGGATGGCGGATTGGTTTCGCGTTTGCGCCCGCTGAGCTGATCACACAGATGCTGAAGGTGCACAGCTACAATATTTCCTGTGCCAGTTCCATCTCGCAGCATGCTGCGCTTGCGGCATTGACAGCAGGAAAAAATGATGCAGAACCGATGCGGGTAGAATATGAAAAACGGCGAAATTATATGCAAGAGCGCCTGCATCAGATGAAACTCCCGGTATCGAAACCTGAAGGGGCCTTTTACCTGTTCCCTTCGATTCAGAAAACCGGTCTCGATTCCTATGCATTTGCCGAACGGCTGCTCGCAGAAGAAAAACTTGCCGTCGTTCCCGGTACCGCGTTCTCACGATACGGTGAAGGCTATGTGCGCCTTTCATACGCGTATAGTATGGAGAATCTCGCAGAAGCTTGTGATCGTCTGGAACGCTTCGTTAGTCGGCTTTTGCCTTAGGCCGTTTGGAAACATAGGCGTGATCTTTTGCAAAAAAGCGCCAGGGATAGTGTTTCGCTTCACCGCTGGCATCAATACCGACACGGGGAGAAGTGGCGACACTGATTGCAGCGTCGTCCCCATCGCTAATATAAAGTGATTCGCTCTGCAGGTCGTGTCCGTTATACTTATCTCGCGTTATCCCAAAGGCTTGCCCGAGTTTACCAGGTCCGTTAGTTAATTGGCGTCGCTGGGCAGTTGTTAACATTTCATAGGAGCGTTGAAATCGACGTTGAGCCATCGATTCCAGCCCCGCGATCGGTTCGACCGCTCGCAGGAGGACCCCTTCGGGGGCATTTGGACCGACGGTGACACAGTTGATACAATGGTGAATGCCATAAATGATATACACATAAGCATGCCCCGCCTCGCCGAACATCGTTTCATTTCTTTTCGTTCGTCGGCCTCCATAAGTATGGGCAGCACGGTCTTCGGGGCCGATATAGGCCTCTGTCTCAACGATTTTGCCAACGATGGTTTCGCCGTCATGCTGTTTGATAAGCTGCTTGCCAATGAGGGCTTCGGCAACCTTCAGGGTTGGCTGTTGAAAAAAGGCACGGGACAATTTTTGCATGATTGGGTCCTCCTGATTGTATATAAGGTTTGATTCAAGTACAATTTGAGTAAAAGGGGTGATTGTATTGGCAGAAGCACAAGAGATTGAAGAAACAAAGGAACGGGTATGGGCCGAGCTTGAAAATGTTATTGACCCTGAACTCGGTGTGGATATTGTGAATCTCGGTCTAGTATACGGGGTCGATCTGGATGATGACAATAATGTTGCCGTGACCATGACGTTAACCTCGATGGGCTGCCCACTTGCCGGCATGATCCAGTCGGAAATCAAAATGGCCTTATGGGATTTGCAGGAAGCCAATGAAATCGGCGAAGTGGAAGCGAATATCGTCTGGGATCCACCCTGGGGCAAAGATAAAATGTCACGTTATGCTAAAATCGCACTCGGCGTTGCCGATTAATGAAAAACGGTTGAAGGTTTTCTCCCCTTCAACCGTTTTTTGCATTAAACCTGCTTGAATTCCGCTACGGTGTCGCTGAACATTTTCATGGCATTTTCAACCGGGCCGGGGGTCGTCAAGTCGACGCCGGTTTTTTTCAGGAGCTCAAGGGGGAAATCTTCGCTTCCGCTACGCAAAAAGGCGAGGTAATTGTCAACCGTTTCCTGATCACCGTCAAGAATGCGCATGGCAATATCAATGGCTGAAACAAAACCGGTTGCGTACTGATACACATAAAACGCCCGATAGAAATGGGGGATGCGCGACCAGCCGTATTTGACTTCATCATCAAAGACGAGTTCCGGGCCATGATAGGCGCGAAAGAGTGATTCATACAATTCGTTTAAGCTGTTGGCGTCCAGGGGTTCTTCGGCTTCCGCCCGTTCATGGGTCTGTTTTTCGAAATCGGCAAACATCACCTGGGTGAAAAATGTGCCTTTAAATTGTTCGATAAAGTGATTAAGCAGATACTTACGCATGTCGGGTTGATCGGCATTTTTCTTGAGCAAATGTTGAATGAGCAGGACTTCATTGACGGTGGAAGCCACTTCAGCCACGAAAATGCGGTAATTGGCGGTGATCTGCGGCTGGTGTTTGTTCGAGTAGTAGCTGTGCATCGCGTGGCCCATTTCATGGACGAGGGTAAACTGGCTGCTCAAGTCATCATGGTAATTAAGGAGCACGAAAGGGTGTACCCCGTAAACGCCCATATTGTAGGCGCCCGATTTTTTCCCGGCTGTTTCGCGCACGTCGATGTAACGTTTGTCCCGAAATTCACGAAGCACGTTTATATAATCATCACCGAGAGGGGCCAAAGCTTCCAGCATCGTATCGTAGGCTTCATCATACGTGATATCCACTTTCATGTCGGGAACGAGAGGGACGTTTAAATCATATTGCCTTAGTTCCTCGACGCCCAGTTTTTCTTTTCTTATCGTCGTGTAGTCGTGGAGAGGCTGAATATTCGCTTTCGCGGCGGCGAGCAAATGGTCATACACGTTCACGGGGATATTATCGCCAAATAGGGACTGGCTACGGGCGGAGTCATGGCCGCGGATCTTTGCCAGTGTCGTATTCGTTTTAATTTCAGCTGCCAAATTGGTGGCGATCGTATTATTTAATTCAACGTAAGGTTTATAATAAGCTTTGTATGCTTCCCTGCGCACTTCACGATCTTCATCCTCGATCCGCTTCGAATACATTCCCCGTGTCATTGGCACCTCGTTGCCATCTTCATCGGTCACAAGGCCGAATTGAATGTCGGCATTGTTGAGCATATTGTACGTATCGGCCGGTGCTCCCAGCGTTTCTCCCAACTTGGAAAGAAGCTCTTCCTGTTCCTTCGCGAGGACGTAAGGCTTGTAGCGGAACGACTTCCAAAGCGAGTCTTCAAAATAGCCAAGCCTCTCTTCTTCACGTATATATTGCTGCAAAGTGTCTTCATCCAGGCTTAATAAAAAAGGCATAAAAAAAGCGGTGGCTTCACTGACTTTCACGCCTGCCTGCGAAGCTTTGGCGCTCAACTGCTGGGCGTGAGCGTCACGGGTGTCAATGTCGGACAAAAACATCGTATAGGCGAAGACATGCTGGAGCTTATACGCCATTTCTTCCTGTTTTTTCAAATAGGCGAAAAGCGTAGCGCCATCGTTGATATGACCATCGAATGCCTTGAGCTCGCGGGCGTAAGCCAACACATCATCGAGGTCCTTTTGCCAGTCGTCTTCGGATGCGTAAAGGTCGGTCAAATCCCATTTTTCCTGTTCAGGAACATCCTGACGTTTTTCATACGTTGTCATCGTTACACACCTGCCTTTGGCGATTATTAACGTTTTACATTTTGCCCTGCTAAGTTTGATTTTACACAGAGTTATAATAAAAAGAAAAGGGGAGAATCTAAGAGTATCACTTTATGAAGGAGACCATCATGCAGGAGCCCTTAGTCGTCATCGTGAGAGCCACCATTACGTTTTTTGTAATTTTTCTTTATGCCAGATTGATCGGGAAACAACAGATCGGCAATTTTACGATGTTTGATTATATTAATGGCATTACGATTGGTTCCATCGCCGCGACACTAGCGACCGATCTTAACATGAGTGCCTTTATTCACTGGCTCGCGCTTACGGTATTTCTTGTTCTTACCATTTTGTTGCAGTTAGTCGGCCTTAAGAGCCGCCTGCTTTCCAAGGTTCAGGACGCGGAACCGGTCGTTCTCATGGAAAAGGGGAAGATACTGGAAAAAAATTTACAAAAAGTACGTATCACCAAAGATGAATTAATGGTCCAATTACGAACGAAAAATATTTTTTCCCCGGATGAAGTGGAAGCCGCTTTATTGGAACCGGACGGCTCCGTGTCGATCTTGCTACATTCTGACTATCAGTATGTGCAAAAAAAAGACTTAAACGTTTCATCCCAACGAACCAAATTGACGACGGAAGTGTTGATCGAAGGTGAGCTCATTGAACAAAACCTCAGGCAGCGTAATATAGATTACGAGTGGTTGCTGGGGCAACTAAAGGCTAAAGGCATCCACAGGCTTGAGGACGTTTCTTATGCCGCGATCTTACCGAATGATACGCTGTATGTTGACTTATACGATGATCAGCTGGATGATGAAATGAACATTAGTGATTATCCCGGTCCTTATTAAAACTCCCACGGGGATGATGTTATGAGAACTTTCTTACTTTATGCGATACCCATTACATTTATCATCGTTTCCGTAGCTGTCATTACGAGCGGCAGCTGGATCAAGGAGTCAGATGAAGATCTTCTTCTTTATGTGCAAAACATTGAAGCATATGCTAAAGAAGAGAATTGGGAAGAAGCAGAACGGGAACAGGCCCATGCTAAAGTCGTTTGGGATCGAATAGCCAAACGGGTGCAATTCAGCGTGCCTAGGAATGATGTGCTCGCCATCAGTGAATCCCTCTCCAGAATGAAAGGCGGCATTGAACAGGAAGACGCTGACAGCATTGTTCCGGAAGCGTACCATTTCTATGAATTATGGGAAACGCTGGGGTGGTGATTGATATTGCAGCTTGAGTTACTTTACAATAGGAACTTAATCTATCAAACTGAAAATATATGAAAATAAGTGCCTCTACAAGCATTACAGAAGATAATGGGAGGAATAGCTAATGGCGCAGCACCGTTCGCGAACGGAGAAACGCCGGGCTGAAGAGAAGAAAAAACGGTCCCCGATTAAAAAAGTTTTGTTCACCTTCATTGGCGTTCTGGTTGTTGGTTTGGTCGTGATGACAGCGGCAGGAGCGGCAATGATTTCGGAGGCCCCTGAGCTCAATGCAGAAGAACTTACGTTTGCGGAAGGGGCAACGATTTATGATATGAATGATAATGAGCTCGGACGGTTGCAAGGATCCGAGAATCGTACGTATCAGGAAATCGATGCCGTGCCTGAACATCTCAGGAATGCTTTTATCGCGGTTGAAGACTCTCGTTTTTATGAACACAGCGGCATTGACATGTACCGGATTGGCGGAGCGATTGTCTCTAATATTACTGATGGGTTTGGATCTGAAGGGGCGAGTACCATTACCCAGCAACTTGTCCAACAGGCCTTCTTATCCTCCGACCAATCGATTGAAAGAAAATTGCAGGAACAATGGCTCGCTTTGCAAATGGAGCAGCAATATACCAAGGATGAAATCCTGGAAATGTATTTGAACAGCAGTTACTTCGACAGTTCAGCCTGGGGGGTTGGAGAGGCCGCCATTCGTTACTTTAATAAAGAGGACCTGGATGAATTGACGGTCGCCGATGCCGCCGTCCTGGCAGCTATTCCGCGGCGCCCTTCCTATTATAATCCGCAAAATAACCCGGAGGAGGCTGAAGAGCGTCGGGACTTGGTCATCTCTATGATGGAAGAGCAACAATTAATTAGTGAGGATGAAGCCACAGACGCCATGGCTGTGGATATCGAAGAGCAACTGGATTACACACCTCCGGACAATGTCGCTTATCAATCGATCATTGACCAGGTGATGGAAGAAGTTGAAAACATTGAAGGGATTGAAACCTCTGATCTATACGCGGACGGTTTTGACATTTATACAACCATTGACCCGGAGGCGCAAGAGATCGCACAGGATGTTATTCAGAGCGATGAATATATTGATCAATACCCGGATAGTGACGATTTTCAGGTAGGCTTTTCACTCCTTGACACGGAAAGCGGAGCAATTCGTGCTATGGTAGGTAATCGAGAGGAAACAGAAGAAGAAAGGGGCTTGAATTACGCGACTGCTGCCAGTGGCTCACCGGGTTCGACGATAAAACCCATCCTTGATTATGGTCCGGCCATAGAGGAACTGGATTGGTACACCGGAGAAACCATTGACGACGAACCGCATGAATATTCGAATGGGACTTCCATTCGTAATTATGGCGGCAGTTACAGTGGAGAGGTCTCAATGAGGGAAGCGCTTGTGCGCTCATTAAATATTCCTGCTGTAAAAGCGATCCAGGAAGTCGGTTTGGAGGATGCACAAACGTTTGGCGAAAGTCTTGGGCTCGATTTTGAGCAGAATATTACCGAAGGCTATGCGCTAGGAGGCTTTTCCCAGGGTGTATCCAGTATGGACATGGCCGGTGCCTATGCCGCCTTCGGAAATGAAGGAACCTATAATGAACCTTATACCGTTCGCAATGTGGAATTTCGTGATGGAGAGGAGATAGACAATAGACCCGAATCCGACCAAGTGATGTATGAATCGACCGCTTACATGATGTCGGATATGCTTACGGGTGTTGTCGATGACTCTTCCGGAACCGGTCAACGCGCGAATATTGAAGGACTGCCTCTGGCGGGAAAGACCGGAACTTCGAATTTCACTCCTGAAGACCAGGAGAATTATGGCATCCCGGATGGGGGTGTGCCGGATGTTTGGTTCAACGGTTATACCACTGATTATACGGCGGCTGTGTGGACTGGATTTGACAGTGAACACGGGAGTGACTATTTAATAGGTGAAGAACGGGACATTGCCCAGGATATTTTCCGCATTATCATGAGCAATGTTCACGAAGGAGAGGGAACCGAGGACTTTTCACGTCCGAATTCCGTTTGTGAGACAGACGGCGAACTCTATCGCTGTGGAAATCCGCCGGAAGAAGTAATGGAAGAAGATGATGAGGAAGGAACAGAAGAAGAGACGCCGGAAACACCCGAGGAGGAAGGCATAGAAGAAGAGGAACCGGAAGAAGACGACGAAGATGATGAGGAAGATGAAGATGATGAGGAAGATGAAGAGGGTGACGAGGAAGAAGATGAAGAGGAAGAGGAAAACGATGAAGAAGACGATGAAGAAGATGTAGACGAGGATGAAGAAGAAGGCGAAGAAGAGGAAGAGGAAGACGAAGACGAAAGCGAAGAAGAGGACGAAGAGTCAGATGAAGAGGAAGACGAGAGTGAGGAAGAAGAGGAAGAAGAGGAAGAAGAGGACGAGGATGAAAATGGCGAGAATGAGGATGAAGAGGATGACGAAGATGCGGAATATGACGAAGAAGAAGAGAACGAGGTAGAGGTAATGGAAGAAGATGAAGAAGACGAAACCGATGAGTAACTCATAAAAAAGCCCGGTGTCATCCGGGCTTTTTCCATTTAAAAGCTTTTTTCCAGTTCATCGATCAACGAACCGACGTAGCTTACCGCCTGGGAAATCGGCTCGGAGGTGGTCATGTCCACGCCACCTTTTTTCAGCAATTCAATTGGGTCAAGCGTTCCCCCGGCTTTAAGCATAGAGAGCCAACGTTCGATGGCGGGTTGCCCTTCCTGGATAATTTTTCCCGAAACGGCGGTGGAGGCTGTTAACCCGGCTGAATAGGTGTAAGGGTAGAGGCCCATATAGTAATGCGGTTGTCGCATCCAAGTGAGGGCTGCTCCGTCATCAAGCTCCACGGCATCTCCCCAAAATCCGGCGAGCACATTATATTTTAATTCGTTTAATCTTTTGGAAGTGAGAGGTTCGCCTTCTTCAGCGACGCGATAGACTTCCCGTTGAAATGCGCCTTCGAGCAGATGGGTAACAAAATTGTGATAATAGGTGCCGAGCAAGGACAGAATCACCCAGCGTTTCATCTGCGGGTCTTCGGATTTGTTGAGTAAATGCCGGGCGAGCAGCATTTCGTTCATCGTCGATGGCGCTTCAATCATATAGGTGGATGGCCGGACGCTCCCGGCCCTCTGGTGTTGATTGGCGAGATAAAAATGGCCGGCATGACCGAGTTCATGAGCGAGTACAAACGTTCCGCGCATCATGTTCGTCCAGGTGATAAGGATGTAAGGATGGGCGCCATAGGGGCTCGAACAGAAGGCGCCGGTTTGCTTGCCAATATTATTGGCTCGGTCCACCCAGCCTTCATACAATCCTTTTTCCATAATCGATACGTACTCGCTCCCCATGATTTCCAGGGCATTGAGAATGGTTTCGGCGCCTTCCCCGTAGCTGATTTCCGGTTCATAATCAGGGTCCATGGGGGCTTTAAGATCCGCGAAGGTCATTTCATTCAAACCGAGTATGCGTTGTTTCAGCTTGGCATAGCGCTGCATGTGTGGGGCTAATTGCTCATAGATCGTATCAATTTGCCGTTCGTAGGTGTCCCTGGACACGCGTTGGTTGTGCAGGAGCATATCGGTGACCGAATCATAACCGCGTAAGCGAGACGTAAGGACCTGTTTTCGCACTTCCGTGGCATAGGTACTCGCATAAGTGTCCTGATAGCGACTCAATCCTTCGATGAACTTTTCGTAGGCGTTGCGGCGCACGCTCGTCTTCGCGGAGAATTCATATTTATCTTCGTACAGGGCGAAGGACAAGGGATATTCCACGTCCAGGTCATCTTTAAAAGGCGGGAAGCTTAAATCGGAAGATTTGCTCTGCTGATAGATTTTAAAAGGGGCATCATGAACTTCGCCGAGAGCCGCAAGGATTTCTTCGCTTTCTTGTGAGAAGGCGTAAGGTTTTTCCCTTAATATCGCTTGAATGGGCGTGTCGTAGTTATGAAGCTCTGGTGACTCCCGAAAATAAGCCGAGATCGTTTCTTCGGATAAAGCAATGATTTCAGACGTTATAAAAGAAACCGCTTGTTGATACTCGCTATATAAGGCACTGGCCTTTCCTTGCCGGTACTGGTTATTCGGATCAGTGCCATCTGTGGCCATTTGCAGTCGGGCGTAAGTCATGATCGGAATCAGCTTTTCCTGCAGGCGTTCATGCGTTTGCAGGCAAGCGAGCAAGACGTCCGCGCTTTCCTGCAGGCGACCTTTGTACACGCGGACGTCGGGAATCTCGTTTTGCAAAGCCTCATAAGCTTTCTCCCATTCGGTTTCATCGCTGAACAAGTCTTCGATTTTCCATTTTTCTTGTTCCGGAATGTCGGCGCGCTTTTTCAACGTGTCAATGCTCATCGGGTATCATCCTTTCCACGGGTCTGTTCGTAGACTTTCAGATTGGTGTAAGTCGTATGCAAATACGGGGTGTCGAGGTCATAATCTTTGGCGATTTTAAGTAGGTAACCCTGGATGTGGTCGGCTTCCACGGGCAAACCTTTTTCAATATCCTTTTGCATCGATGCCTTCGTTTCCGCAGAGAGTTTCATGAATTGCCCCCATGCTTTTTCAGCGAAATCATCTGCGATCGGTGCGTCTGTATGTTGCATGACGGTCGTAATTTCCTGAATGAGCAGGCGGGTAAACGCCAGACCTTCCGTCGATGCGCGAATCGGTCCGACCGGACTGTTAAAGAGGGTGGTGATGCCGGATAAAGTTGTGATGAATAAGTATTTTCGCCACATATCTTTTAAAATCTGCTCACTCGATTGTACATCGGCATTTGTGTTTGCAAAGGCATCGGCAATGTTTTGCACACGATCTGTTTGTGATCCATCTAATTCTCCAAACGTGAGGCGATGGCCGCTGCTCGTATGCTGAATATATCCCTCAGGTGTCAGGGTGGATTCAATAAAACAGAGTCCGCCGAGGATGGCTTCTTTTTTGAAAAAACGTTTGAGCGTTTCCAAATGTTCCATCCCGTTTAACAGCGGGATTAACACCGTCTCCTCATGCATAAAAGGTGTCAGGTCCGAGGCTACATTTTCGAGCTGATAGGCTTTTGTACTAAGCAGAATAACGTCAAATGTGTCCGTCTCCCCTTTTTCGATCAGCGGGGGAGCAAGATTGGCATCCCCTTTGACGCTTTGCAGCACGAGCCCTGTTTTTTGCAACTGTTGTCGCCGTTTAGGGCGCACGAGAAAGGTGACGTCTTCTCCGGCTTCGAAGAGCCGCCCGCCAAAGTAGCCACCAACCGCGCCCGCGCCGACAACAAGAAACTTTAATCCCATGCCTTTTCCTCCTTTCGATCTCTCAATATCCAGTATAACGAAATGGGCCAAAAGTGGAAATACTTGTGCATCAAGTGGCTCCCGCGGAAGAAAAAATGTTAAACTGTAGAAAGATATTCGGGGAAGGAAAGGGTGACATGAAAAAAACGAAAATAGCCTTGTGGATGATTGGCTCATTCATTTTGGTTGTGGTGCTAAGTGTAGGTGCGTACATATATATTAATCCCGGACCGAGCATGGAGCACACGGAAGGTGCGGAGTGGCTTACAGACATACCTATTGCCCACAGGGGTTTCCACACAGAAGACTTGACCATCCCGGAAAATTCCATGGCAGCGGTTGAAAAAGCAATGGATAAAGGCTATGCCATCGAAATCGACATTCATCTGTCCGCTGATGGGGAAGTCGTTGTTTTTCATGACGCTCATTTACAGAGAATGACGGGGGTTGATGCCTACGTGGATGAGACTGCCTGGCAAGAAATGAAGGAGCTTACGCTGTTGGAGACAGAGGAAACGATTCCCCGGCTCGATGATGTCCTCGAACGCGTTGATGGGGAGGTCCCTTTGCTCATTGAAATCAAGAACGAAGGTTCCGTCGGAGAACTGGAAGAAGGCGTACTTGAATTAGTCCAGGATTATGACGGGGATTTTGCCATCCAGGCTTTCAATCCATTCGTTTTGCAATTTTTCAAAGAACAAGCGCCCGATATCATCCGGGGACAACTGTCCGGCAGTTTCGAGGGAGAAAATCTTCCCTTTTATGAAGCATTCGCGCTCAGGTACTTGGCTCTGAATAATTTCAGTGAACCGCATTTTGTCGCCTATGAATACGATTGGATGCCACAGTGGCTGGCTAACCGGCAAAAAGCGAAAAACGTTGATTTGCTTACTTGGACGATTATCAGTGAAGAAGAGATGCACCACGCCCTGGATGGCAAATATGACAACGTTATATTTGAATTTTTCGAACCTGACAAAGATTTCGCGGGATGAAAGGTGTAACTTGGTTGGAGTGATACCACTCGGGACTGATCTCGCTCGATGAAAGGTGTCACTTCCTTCGAGTGATACCACTTGGCGCTGATTTCACGCGATGACTGGTGTCACTCCCTGATTTTCCTTTCGAAATGGTCCGATCTATACTAATCGTGGTGAAAGGTCATGGTGAAAGGATTTCTGAAACACACCACTAAGAGGAACGAAAAAATGTTAAACTGATGGAAAAAAGGATGAAGCTCACAATGAAAACCTTTCAAGCATCAGCAGCGATTAAACGTTTACCCGACCAGTATTTTTCCAAGTTGGAAAAAAATATTCTCGCCCTCAAAAATGAAGGGCATGACGTGATTAACCTTGCCCAGGGGAGCCCCGATCAACCGACGCCCCGCCATATTATCGAGTCGTTGCAATCGGCTGCGGAAGAACCGCGCTATCATAAATATTCCCCGTTTCAGGGGTTTCGCTTTTTGAAAGAAGCGGCCGCCGAATACTATAAAAACGAATTTGATGTCGATTTGGACCCTGATGAAGAAGTGTGCGTGCTCTTCGGGGGAAAAGGCGGGCTCGTCGAAGTAAGCGAGTGTATGCTCGATGCCGGCGATGTCGCGCTCGTGCCTGATCCGGGTTATCCCGATTATTGGTCAGGCGTGGCGCTTGCGAACGCGAAAATGGAGATGATGCCTTTACGGGCGAAAGACGGCTTTTTGCCGCGGTATGATAATATTTCCGAAGAAGCAAAAGAAAAGGCGAAACTGTTGTTTTTAAATTATCCGAACAACCCGACGGGGGCAGTGGCTAATCGCTCATTCTTCGAGGAAACGGTGGATTTTGCTACTGAGAATGATATTTGTGTCGTTCATGACTTCGCGTACGGCGCGCTTAGTTTTGACGGCAAACAGCATGACAGTTTTTTGCAGATTCCGGGGGCGAAAGAGACGGGGATCGAGGTTTATACTTTATCGAAAACGTATAATATGGCCGGTTGGCGCGTAGCGTTCGCGGCCGGGAATCGATCGGTGATTCAAATGCTGAATACCATTCAGGACCACATGTATGTCAGCTTGTTCGGAGCGGTGCAAAAAGCTGCGGCTGACGCGTTGACAGGCCTGCAAGATCATGTGGACGAGTTGATTAGGATGTATGAGAGCCGCCGGGATGTATTGGTGAAAAAAGCACGTGATTTGGGTTGGAATGGCGAAGCGCCTAAAGGCTCTTTTTTTGCCTGGTTTCCTTGTCCGGATGGCTTCTCGTCTGACGAGTTCGCGAACAAATTGCTGCAGGAAGCCCATGTGGCCGTTGCTCCGGGGCGCGGTTTTGGCGAGCACGGCGAAGGGTATGTACGAATAGGACTCGTCAATGATGAAGCGGTGATCGAGGAAGCTCTGGATCGTGTGGCTAAGCTTAATGTCTTTTAAGGGAGGGATAATAAGGTATGAAAGTCGCGATTTATCAGATGGATGTGCAAGCGGGGAAGCCTGATGCAAACAGGGACAAGGTGCAGCGGTGGCTGCAGGAGGTTGTTGAGCAGCAGCGACCGGACGTTGCCGTGTTGCCGGAAATGTGGACGACCGGCTACGCGCTTCCCGACATCGAACAGCTCGCGGATGAGGAGAACGGGACGACGCAGCAATTTTTACAGGCATTGGCCAAAGAACACGCTGTTGATCTGGTCGCCGGCTCCATTGCCGTAAAAACTGACGACGGTGTCGTCAATCGCGCCCTGACGATTTCTCGAAAAGGGGAGATCATTCATACGTACGACAAGATTCATTTAGTGCCTATGCTCGATGAACCCCGCTATTTATCCGGAGGCAAAGCGAAGGCCAAAACATATGAACTGCAGGGAACGACGGTGGGCTCGTTTATTTGTTATGATTTACGTTTTCCGGAAGTGACGCGTTCATTAGCCGTCGACGGGGCAAAAGTATTGTTTGCCTTTGGAGAATGGCCGGCCGCACGGCGTGATCATTGGGACGCGCTCTTGCGCGCGCGGGCGATTGAAAATCAATGTTTTGTCATTGCTGCCGGGGCTGTCGGCAGTTACAAGGGAGCCGCTTTTTCAGGACACTCCACGGTTATTTCCCCGTGGGGAAACGTGCTTGCTTTAGCGACCCCTGATCAGGAAGAAACGATGGTCACGCACATAGATCTCGCGGAAGCGGATGAATTTCGCGAAGCGGTGCCTGTGCTCAAAAATCGCCTCCCGGACCTTTACTAGAAAGGAAGAGAAAAATGAAGCTGGTCACATATCGTGAAGGACATGTTGAAGTGGCGGGCATTTGGCTCGATGATCAGATTATACCGGTTCACGCGGTGAACCGACACTATGACCTGGATTTTCCCGTTACGTTGCAGGGGCTTATAGAGAGGGAAAGGATTGCGGATTTACAACAAGCGATTGAAAATACAGAAGATATCCCGGGAGGGATGAATGCACAAGACGTCACATTCGGGCCGTTATATCGACGCCCGCCTAAAATTTGGGGCATCGGACTCAATTACGTCGACCATGCCGCCGATCTGCATGAAACCGCGCCCAATACCGAACCGGCAAGTTTTATGAAACCGGCGACAACGGTGATCGGTCCCGGCGATGACATTCAAGTGCCTCCCCAATCCGAGCGTACAACCGGCGAAGCGGAACTCGGCATTGTAATTGGCAAGCGCTGCAAGGACGTACCCGAAGCCGATGCGCTTTCCGTTGTTGCCGGCTATACGACCGTCATTGATATGACGGCCGAAGACATTCTGGAAAAAAATCCGCGTTACTTAACACGCTCCAAAAGTTTTGATACCTTTTTCAGTTTCGGTCCCGCGTTACTTACCCCGGATGAAGTGGATTCGCTGCATGTTTTGGAAGTGGCCACATATATAAACGGCTCGCT
Organism: Natribacillus halophilus; assembly: GCF_900100185.1. Lineage (GTDB taxonomy): Bacteria > Bacillota > Bacilli > Bacillales > Marinococcaceae > Natribacillus > Natribacillus halophilus. The sequence continues at coordinate 25,688 of NZ_FNEN01000001.1, forward strand.
TCATCGCAAGAATGTCGTTGCCAATATGACGTTCAAACCGGAAATGCTCGTTTCTTTTCACTCGAAAGTGATGACGCTGGAGCCCGGCGACATTATTTCAACAGGCACGCCGGGCGCGGTGCAGCTGAATGATGGCGATCGGATACGCTGTGATATCAACGGTTTCCCATCGATGGAAAATACTGTTATAGATCTTAAAAGAGGAGGCGATTGAGTTGGATTTACAATTGCAGAATAAAGCAGCCCTCGTTCTCGCGGGAAGCAAAGGACTGGGACGGGCTATTGCCACCGAGTTGGCCCGCGAAGGCGCCAAAGTTATGATCGCAAGCCGGGACGAAGAACAACTGGAGCAAACGGTGGGGGAGATCCGGAGAGACATCGCCGGGACAGAGATGCAGTATGCCGTTTGTGATCTTACGAACGAAGAGGACATCAAAGCTGCCGTAAGCAAGACGGTGGATCAATACGGTACCATTGATGTTTTGATCAACAACAGCGGGGGACCGAAAGCGGGTGGATTTGAAGATGTGAATGCCCAGGATTGGCAGAACGCTTATGAGTTAAATTTACTCAGCTATGTTCGCGCCACCGATGCAGCCTTGCCTCATATGAAAACGCAACAACACGGACGCATCGTGAATATCACGTCTTCATCGATCAAGCAAGCTTTGGACGACATGGTGCTCTCCAACACTTTTCGGGCGGGAGTGCTCGGTTTGACGAAAAGCCTGGCCTCAGAATACGCCGGCGATAATATCCTCGTAAACACCGTCGGCCCGGGTCGAATCGCCACCGATCGCGTGGCTTCGCTGGATGAGTTAAAAGCATCGAAGCAAAATAAAGATGTAGACACGGTGCAAAAAGAAGCAGAAGCAAGCATTCCCGCCGGACGGTACGGCCAGCCGGAAGAATTCGCAAAAACGGTGGCGTTTCTCGCCTCAGGCGCGAATAGTTACGTTACCGGAGAAGCGATGCTCGTGGATGGGGGCTTGGTGAAGGCGCTGTAAGTACAAGAATCCAGTAGAACCGGTATCTCAGGGGTAGCACGACAAGAACGAAAAAAAGTAGTTACCCCTGAGATTCAGCCCTCTGGGTAACTACTTCATCCAAGTAGTGAACACTGCCCCTGGGACATGTTCTATTGGAGACCGTTGGTATTAGCAACACCCTCGGTCTTTTAGCTTATTCAATGCGGAATTTGATTAAACAACAATTCAAGCATAGATGAAAAAAATTGAGGGATCCATGATGGAAATACGAGTGTTGCGATATTTTATTGCGGTAGCGAATCAACAGAGTATTTCGGCGGCAGCACAACATTTACATTAGAAATTATTAGCGGAGAAATCTACATCGGCGGTGGCGAAACAGAAGCGATGCACCTGATTGCTAAAACGTTAAAATCATTACTAAACGATTATCCAAGTATCCAGTTTCATTTATAAAGTGGCAACGCGGATGACATTACGGATAAACTAGACAGTGGATTATTGGACTTCGGTATTGTCATAGAACCGACAGATAAGCGGGCTACCGATGTTTGGGGTGTATTAATGCGCAATATTACTGGGACATATAACTTGCTTTATAACGCCACCCTCATGGTTGAAGAAGGCCTTGGCTATGCTTTGTGCATAGATAAACTTATTAACACGTCAGGCGACAGCAACCTTTGTTTTAGACCTTTGAACCCTGAATTACAGGCCGGTTTAAATATTATCTGGAAAAAACATCAAGTCTTCTCCGCTGCAGCAAGTAAATTTTTAGATCGAATTCGACATAATATTGAAACATATAACGACAATGCAATCGAGTAGGAGACGGTTAGTCACCGCCTCCTACTCGATTAAACCTCTATTTTATCCTTTTTATGAATATCCTCCGTCCCTGCATCCAAAGCGGTCTTGTAATAGTTGCATTTATGATTAATAAGTTCCATCGTCTTATTTATTTCTTCCATCTGTGCTTCTACAACCGCTTTTCTTTCCAGGAACATATCGTATCTCTGTTGCAACGTGGCATCCCCATCAGCAACCCAATCGATAAATGTTTTAATTTCCTTGATCGGCATCCCTGTGGATTTGAGACATTCAATAACTTTTAAAGCTTCTATATCGGACTCTTTAAACAATCGTGTTCCGCTGGATGTACGATTTACAAAAGGCAATAGGCCTTCCTTGTCGTAGTAACGTAGAGTGTATACGGTCAGATTTAACTCTTTTGCAACTTCCCCGATAGAATATTCCATCCTCGCTCATCTCCTATTATATTTAGACTTCGAGTTAACTCTATGAGCAAATGTATCATGTTGTATGCTCATTGTCAAAGCATGTTGGCATTCTTGACTTATAGTTGGCTATAGGTTTTATGCTCATTTTACATCGGAAGGAGTGAAACCGTTGAAAGGGTGGAGTTCCGATCCCAAAATTCTTTTCGGAACTGGTAGACAGTTCACGTTCATTGTGGTAATCTGTTAAAAGATGTAGGGATATTCCTATACATCCTATACAAATAAAATTCACTAGGGGAGCCATTAAGTGGCTGAGAAAGGCTTAGCTTTGACCCTTGGAACCTGATCTGGTTTATACCAGCGTAGGGAAGTGGAGTTACAAGTCATATCTATTGCTGTACATATGACCAGTCGCTCTGTTTCCCTGAGGGCGGCTTTTTTGCGTGTCTCCTCTCGTGATAAAAAATGGAGGAAATTTTATGTCATTTACAGAAGAACTTAGACGTGAAGCTGATCCAATTTTTCAGGCTATCTTTACCCACCCTTTTGTACAAGGCATCGGAAACGGATCATTACAGTCCGAACAGCTTATTCATTACGTGAAGCAAGACTTTGAGTATTTGAATACTTTTATTCAAATTTATGGACAGGCGATCCATCAATGCGACAATCGAAAAGACATGGCAATGTTTAACGAACAAATATCATTTATTTTAAATAGCGAGATTCACCCCCATAATAACTTTTGTGAAGTAGCAGGCGTTCAGTATGAAGATCTACAATATGAACGACTCGCGCCGACCGCGCATCATTACACACGCCATATGCTAGATGTTGCTCAAAGTGGGTCACTGGGAGAAATATTAGCTGTGCTCCTCCCATGTCCATGGACTTACAATGAAATCGGAGACTATTTAAAAAGCGAAAAACAACCAAACAAATCTCACCCATTCTACGAATGGATCAACTTTTACAGCCGTGAAAAAGGCGAAATGAACGTCACTGAAGATTTCCGTTCTCGCTTGGATGCATATGCTAAAACGGCGAGTGTACATGAAAAAGAACAGATGAAAGATCATTTCATTAAAAGCTGCCAACTCGAATATTCGTTTTGGGAGATGTCGTATAATCAGGAAAAGTGGCCAGTGTTATAGTTTAAGATCTGTAATACTGTTCATTTTCGGGGATTTTCTATAAAACAATGAAATAAATGTTCACTGGGGGAGCCGCTGGACGGCTGAGAAAAGCTTAGCTTTGACCCTTGGAACCTGATCTGGTTCATACCGGCGTAGGGAAGTGGAGTTCGTGTGTCATGATTAACGAGTCTGTTTTTTATTTGACAAAAGCCACTCTGATTCTCTCAGGGTGGCTTTTATTTTGCTGGAGGTAAAGCTGTAATATGATACCAACAAGAAAGCTTCAACTTCGGGACATTATCGTTATGTCTGCCATTTCTATTGTCTTCGGAATTCTTTACCTTATATGGATCTTTGCTGCAGGTCTTCTGTCCGGCGTTATAGGTCCTATGGGCGGGGCATTATTATCAGGTTTATGGATTATGGCTTGTATTGTTTGTGCGTACATCATTCGCAAGCCCGGTGTTGCCTTCATGGGTGAAATGATTGCTGCATTCACAGAAGTACTCATTGGTTCAGTTAGTGCAGGGTCTGTACTTTTGCTGGGATTTACCCAAGGAATCGGTTGCGAAATAGTGATTGCCCTATTTTTATGGCGCAGATATTCGCTTCCGATACTTATGCTAGCCGGTATGGGTGGAACCACTGCGAATTTTATCACGAGCTATTTCGTGTCGGGCTGGAGCCAATTTGCCCCCAGCTTGTTAATGGTTATGCTTGGTACAATGCTTATAAGCGGTGCACTGGCTGCCTGGTTAAGTAAAGGCATCGCCGATCAACTTGCCCGAACAGGGGTATTAAATGATTTCGCACTCGGACGTGAAAAATTACAACAACAGAGGGAGGAAAGCAATCATGGTTTGCGTGCAAACTGAGCAACTTTCGATCCGTTATCCGACGGTGGAGACACCGACGGTTCAAGATATTACAGCTTTCTTTCGTTCCGGCTCCCGTTCTTTAATTCTCGGCCCAAGTGGTGTAGGAAAAAGTACACTTATTCTGGCTCTCAACGGAATCATCCCGCAATCGTTAGACGCTGAAGTCTCCGGTGAAATCGCCATCGGAGATGTTCATCCACAACATCAAACGGTAGGCGAAATGTCGCGGAAGGTAGGCATTCTTTTTCAAGACCCCGAGACACAATTTTGTATGTACTCCGTTGAAGAAGAAGTCGCGTTTGGGTTGGAGAATTTGCAAGTGCCTCGGGAAAAAATGGAACCCGTTATTCATGATTCCCTTCAAAATGCCGGCTTGTTACATGTCAGACAAGAGCCTATTCATGCCCTTTCCGGCGGAATGAAGCAAAAACTCGCGTTGGCATGTCTGATGGCCATTGACCCTGAAGTACTCATACTTGACGAGCCAACGGCGAACCTCGACCCTCAAGCAACCATCGACGTTTTTGCATTGATCGACCACTGGGGGAAGCGTGCGAATAAAACGATGATTTTCATCGAACATCAACTGGATGATATGATCCATTTCATCGATGACGTCATCATTTTAAACAAAAGTGGGAAGGTGGCTTACACAGGAAAACCAAGGGCTTTATTTCAAGAACATGCGAACCGATTATTCGCCGATGGGATATGGTTACCCAAAACGGTGCGCACCGCAATAACATTGGAAGACCGAATCAAATGGGATCCTTTTCCGCTTGTACTTACTGAACTTGAGCAGCAATTAAAAAAAGAAGGGATCCCGCAGCCCGCTATGCCGTATCCAAAAGCAGAAGAGGAACCAAAATCAGAGAAACCGATCGTTGAAATGCAAGATGTTTATTATCAATATGACCATAAATCGAAGAGCCCTTTCGTATTGTCCGGGCTTACACTTCACATCCATCGGGGTGAATTCGTCGCACTTGCAGGGCCGAATGGCGCAGGGAAAAGTACCGTCGCTCAACTGCTTCTCGGAGTAAAAAAACCATCCTCAGGGATTATTAAATGGAAAGACCGCCCATTGGCCTCGTGGCCAGGTGATCAATTTATGAGTCAAATCGGACTTGTCATGCAAAATCCCGAGAGTCAGTTCATTACAGAGCGAGTCGACGAAGAGATCTCCTTTGGACCAAAACGTATGGGATGGTCCAAAGACGAGCTTCAATCTCATGTCGATCAACTGCTCGAGACGTTCGACCTCGCCCATGTTCGAGCCCAAAACCCTTTTTCCTTAAGCCAGGGGCAAAAACGACGGCTATCTGTTGCCACCATGCTCTTCAATCACCAGGAGCTTCTCATCCTTGATGAACCTACGTTTGGCCAGGATGCCGCGAATACCGAGCAATTGATGAAACTGTTAAAATCCCTTCAAAAACAAGGGAAAACGATTCTTATGATCACACATGATATGGGCTTGGCGGACCAATATGCCTCTCGGATGATTGTCTTACAAGAAGGTGGTTGTGCATATGAGGGAGCGCCCGTAACGTTTCTACATTCCCTTCATTATCAACCATTACGGGATCAAACCAACCTAACAACACCCTTGGATCGAAAATTATACCAATGGCAGCATCAAGTTCAACAGAAGGTAAGCGTTCAATATGCTTGAACAATACCAAACGGCCCATCACTTTCTCCAACAAATCAATCCGTTACTGAAATTACTGGCGTTGCTAGCTGTCATAGCCACCATGATTTTCGTTTTTGATCCCTGGACACCCCTGCTTTTGTGGGTAGTTTCCGTATTGATGCTTCATTTCTTGGGCGGGATTCCTGTAAAGTTCATTGCGTTTATCAGTATTCCTTTTCTTTTGTTCGGTTTTACGTTTGTCTGGATCAACGCTATATTTCCTGCAGAAAGAGGAGACGTGATTCTGTTTTCGGTTTTTGGCTTGCCCATTGCATTGGAAAATATTGAAACAGGTATATCACTCGGGTTTCGCAGCCTTGTATTTGGCACTTGGTCGATCCTGTTTGTCTTAACCACGAGCCCGATGACATTTATGCATAGCCTCATCCAAAACGGCAAACTGTCCCCACGTTTTGGTTATGGCATCATGGCAGCCTACCGTTTAATTCCGTTGTTCAAAAACGAATATCAGCAAATGCGTCTCGCCCATCGTATTCGGGGACTTGGTGAGAGTGGCGGCCTTCTGGGGGGCATTCGTCAAATGAAGCGTTATGCCATTCCTTTGCTCGCCAGTGCCATTCGCAAAGCTGGGCGTTTGGCGATTGCCATGGAATCCAAAGGTTTTGATGGGAGTCGAGACCGTACTTACTATCGCGTTGTTCGTTGGTCATCGAAAGATGCTATATTTGCTACAATCGTTTCCATGATCCTCATTATTTTAATGATCGGTAGGCAAGGGTGGGTTTAACATCATACCATAACCATCTACTTTGGTAGGGTCTTGTTCGATTCCGAAGTACCCTACCTCTTTTTGATATATTGACAGATGAGAACAAAAATATTACTATATTGTCAACCTTTAAATATTAATGGTTAACAATAAACGGGTGATTCATTTACTTACGATGGAGGCAGAGTATGACACATGAGTTAATTTAAAAGAGCAAAAGGTATCTTTGCAAAAATGGCGCGCGATTACATTGATATCTCAATGCTTAAAAACCAAGTGGAGGTAGCAAATGAATAATTGGATGGAATTAGCTGAACGTGTGTTAGACGGTGGAGAAATAACCAATGAAGAAGCAGGATCAATATTAGAATGTCCCGATGATGAAATATTATTGCTTATGCATGCTGCTTTCCAGATTCGAAAGCATCATTATGGAAAAAAAGTAAAATTGAATATGATTATGAATGCAAAGTCTGGTTTGTGTCCGGAGAACTGTGGATATTGTGCCCAGTCGGTCATCTCAACAGCGCCAGTTGATGCCTATCGATTTGTCGACAAAGAGACGCTTTTAGAAGGCGCAAAGCAGGCACACGATCTCAATATTGGGACGTACTGTATTGTTGCGAGCGGAAGAGGGCCGTCCAACCGTGAAGTTGACAAGGTGATAGAAGCTGTAGAAGAAATTAAAGAAACTTACGGATTAAAGCTGTGCGCATGTCTTGGACTCTTAAAACCTGAGCAGGCGAAGCGCCTGAAAAAAGCTGGGATTGACCGTTACAATCATAATATCAATACATCAAAGAGCAATCATTCAAACATTACCACTTCTCACACGTATGATGATCGCGTGAATACGGTTGATATTGCAAAAGAGTCGGGAATGTCCCCATGCTCTGGAGTGATTGTGGGGATGAAGGAGACAAGGCAGGATGTTGTAGACATGGCAAACAGTTTAAAACACCTGGATGCGGACTCTATTCCAGTAAATTTTTTACATGCGATTGACGGAACGCCATTAGAAGGCGTCAACGAATTGGATCCCTTATATTGCTTGAAAGTTTTAGCGTTATTCCGTTTTGTGAATCCCGCTAAAGAAATCCGAATCTCCGGCGGTCGAGAAGTGAACCTTCGTTCTTTACAGCCATTAGGATTATATGCGGCCAATTCAATTTTTGTGGGGAGTTACTTAACGACAGAGGGGCAAGAAGAAACCGAAGATCATAAAATGCTGATGGACCTTGGGTTTGAGGTGGAGTCGGTTGAAGAAATGAAAGCTAGCTTGGCAAAGAATTAGCAGGTAGTCATCAAGTAACTCCCCATACTTTTTTGGATGAAAGGCTCCTTTTAGCTGCCACTTAATGCAAATAGCCGGCATTTTTTCTTTTCTTTTTACATGGCTGAAGAAAAAGGTATTGACGATGCACTTCAACCCAATTCTGGTCATAGCAATCGTCGTCAATCGCTCGAGGTTTATTCAAAACTGGCGATAACAGTAGTACAAGAAGGGTACGAACAAGTGATTGGTTATTTTCCGGAAGATCACATTTCCATATTTTGTGACATAGGTGGCACCTAACGGAACGTTCGCTGGTTCTACCCCATATGAGCAGTATTATCCTGTTATATAGGCCTATTAATAGTAATTATTACAAAAATTATAGCAGAGAAGGGTAGATGAAACATTCTCGTACATGTGGTGCGGGGATGTTTTTTATTTTGAGTATAGCTAGCTCACCAGAGGTAAATGTTATCTAGGGATCCCAGTTTATCGGAGGTTTAAGGATGGAGCTATTTTTGCAAGCAGTCATTATTTATGTGGGTGGTACAACGATTTTAAGGATTAGCGGCAGAAGATCAATATCGCAAATGACGATACCGCAAACGGCGATCATGATTGGAATCGGTTCATTGATGATCCAGCCGCTAACCGGAAATGGTACGTGGTGGACATTAGCTATCGCTTTTGTATTGATCCTGTGTCTGATTGCCACTGAAATACTCCAAATAAAATTTAACCGGGCAGAAAATGTGATATCCGGAAAAGCAGTGCCGGTTATTGAAAATGGGACATTACATGAAAAAAATTTGAAGAAGCTGTTGCTTCCCGTAGATAAATTGGAAGCACGTCTTCGGGAGGCGGGCATAGCCTCCATGGAAGACGTGGAAATGGCTACCATCGAATCAAGCGGACAATTGGGATATACATTAAAACCGGGAAAACAACCGGCAACGAAGGAAGATATTCAAAACCTGGTTCAACTCGTTCAAAATGGCCAGTCAACTAACGCAAATACCCAGGAGACGATGCAAAATGATATCTTTACCGAAACCGAGAACAAAGAGCCCGGAAATACTACGAACATCCCGGGCAAATTACAATGAGCCCCTTGATTCACTATATTAAACAAAAAATGAACCCTCCGAGATAGAAGGAGAGAAGGCAAGATGCATAAATATTCAACAGAATGCCCAAAGAATCGAGGTATTCGGAGGATTTCTACAGTGAAATTTTGCTTCCGATAATATATATTATGTTAACTTTAATTTGAAATTGGGGCGGAGTGGTTTATCCACAGTACGGGTCAGGTTTGTTCACAGCCCGTTTTCTCTTGTTTAGTCTGTGTCATCTCACCTTTTTGATCTGTTATATACATACAAAAACCTCTCTGGCTGCTGAATGCCCCTGAAGGTTTTGAGATTCACGCTTAGCTGCTCGCTAAACCATTTGCTGAAGCTACAATCATTCACGTGCCTTCCTGTGCTATAATTAAGTTATAAGGGTAAAATGGAGGAATTTACATGCGTCTTCCCGAGGAAAAAAATTTAAGTGTAGAAGCATTTTATAAAATGCGTGAAGACACAGATCACATTTTGGAATATGCTGATGGTATTGTTTTTATTTCGCCCTCGCCCTCGCCATCGACACGGCATCAACAAGTTTCTGCCCGGTTGAAGGCTAAATTGTTTAACTTCTTGACGGTGAAAAATGCGAAGTGTTCAGTTCACCTTATGATATTCATCTGTATAGAGGCGATATCGATGATACAAAAATCTTCGTACCGGACTTATCCGTGATTGGGGAAAGGATTCCCGAGATACAGTTGATATTATATTAAACGCTAGTTTACCGACGTGTCTATGCTTTATATTTTCGGTTTTGCGTCCTCCTTCAATATCTTGCAGCATGGAAGATTTTCCGCCGTAGTGACCAAACCCGCGAGCCCGGCTCCTACGACGATGACATCGAAATCCATGGTGTGAAGCCTCCTTGTTGCCTGTCAATCTTCTTCCTCTACCAAGCCCACGAACACGACCGATTCAATAAAATTCTGGGAGATCTCGCCTTCTTCATCTTTTTCAACGAGCGTCAAATCCTGGCTAAAGGGCGTGCCGATCGGGATCACCATTTTTCCGCCGCTTTGCAGCTGGCCAAGGAGTTCATCCGGGATTTCAGGGACAGCGGCTGTAACCATAATGCGGTCAAAGGGGTCGTGATCTCTCCAGCCACGGCTGCCGTTCCCCTGTTTGAAGTAAACGTTCGTAAAGCCCGCTTCCTGCAGCTTCTTTTTTGCCCCTTCCTGTAAAGGTTCAATGCGTTCAACGGAATAGACGGATTCGGAAAAGGCAGCGAGTAACGCCGTTTGAAATCCGGAACCCGTACCGATTTCCAGCACTCTGGATTCAGGGTGCAGATCGAGTGCCAGGGTCATCTTTAATACGAGGGTCGGCTGGGAAATCGTTTGCCCAAACCCGATGGGCAAGGGCCGGTCCATAGAGGCTAAATCTTTATTCTCATCAAGGTAAAAACTTCGGTCCATGTTTTCAAAGTAGTTAATGATGGCTTTTTCTTGGCTCAATGTGTTCACCCTTTCTTAACTGCCAAAATAATAAATCCAGCCCTCTTTCTTAACAACGTGATTGGCGTGTTCCGGAGGATGGACCAGTTTGGGAAGCAAGGCTCCATTTGTGCCATAGGCTATGGCATAGAGCGCACAAATGCTGGCATCGTAAGCGTCCGTTCCCGGTCGTATGCCAGCAGGCAAATATTTTCTAAGCGCTTCGCTCGCTTGCGATGTTTTAGATTTTTTTACCAGGGCGGGATATACCTCAATGATGATCCTGCTATCTTTTTCCGACTGTTCCGCCATCGGATAGACTTTGAAATGATCGTTTTCCTCCCACATCCGCGTATGCTGAATAGCGACTGTCGTGTTATTGCCGATACGGTCAAAGGCGGCCGACATTGGTTTCTTTCCCAACGCTTCATGGATGACTTGATCTGTATATCGATAAGCCAGGGGGTTATGAATGTCTTTTTGCGGTTTTCGAGGCGGGTGTGCTCCCCCATTGATGAAGCGGACAAACTCTTTTGGATAACCGAGGGGTGCGTCTACGCCAATGATGACAGGATGGCCGGTATCAAGGAAAAAAGAATCAGTGACCGCGTTTGTTAATCGGTGCAGCGATAAATGTCCATCGTCGGGGATCGTCATTTCTGTTGGCGTCCCTTTCCATTCAATGACATGCGTTGTCGGGTCCCATTCACAGATCGCCACCCCATGATTGTTTCCCATCCATCCCCCTACGTCCCAGCCGATGCCGATGATTTTAGGAGCCTTCAAGGCAAAGGTTCCCTTCGCAAAAAAGCGGTCATACAGTGATTCGCTCCCCACCCGTTTATGATTTCATCCATTTCCACGGTCAAGACCTCGATCCCTTCTTGTTCGAGCAATACTTTCGTTTCCGGATTTCCGGCCGGCATGACGATTTTCCCCGGTTCGAGAACGACAAAATTTAAAGCCATTGTCTGCTTTATTTCTTCGATATTCGTGGCTTCGATCAATTGGATGCCGTGTTCCATTAATTGTCGGGCACAATCGTACGTCACATGCCACGGGAAAATCACCATTTTGTCTCTATCAACCATATTCATGTACCCATCCAGGTGAATGCTGCCGTAAGGGATCTGCGTTTTGATAATATTGGTAACGCCGAGATTTCGCAATTCGAATTCCACCTGGTTCACGCCGGACGCATTCGCTCTGCTGCCGGTTCCGAGCAAAACGGTGTCCGCATCGATCCACATGGCACAAGCCCCTTCAAAAATGCCATCGCCATTAATCGTTGAAATGATGGGGACGCCCAATTCTGTTAACGTTTGGGCGACGGCCTTTTCTTCTCCTCTTCGGAATGGGTTGCCCGGCCTTCCGATAATCGCTCCTTCCGGTGTCATAAACATTAAATCTCTAACATACATGGCATTGGGTCTGTCTTTTCGCTGGTTTTTTACATAATGCACATCAATGCCGTGTTCACGGTAGATATCTGCCAAGGCCTCCTGCTGTTTCCTCGCCCGTTCAGGCTGAATCGGCGCGCGAAAACGGTAAGCGGCATAATTGTCCTTGTCGATCCCATTGATTTCATCACCCGGTCTGTGCATGAGCACAGCTTTCAGCGGGGCTACTTCCGAATCACAATACCAATCGCCCCAAAGCCTCGGCATCTCTTCCGCAAAAGATTCTTCGCCCGGAAACCATCTTTCTCCCTGTACGTTTACGCTCATTTCCATCCTCTCCCAAGTAAAAGTCCATATTTTTCTTTTATTTTACTATGATTTGGCTCGGTAAAAAAGCTAGATCACTTCTGATCCCTCTCGGGTCGTCCCCACTGTCTTTTGAGAGGGATCACATTGGCCTTCTGATCCCTCTCGGATCGTCAGCACCGGCGTTTGAGGGATTACATTGGCCTTCTGATTCCTCTCGGATCGTCCCCATTGGCTTTTGAGGGATCACATTGGCCTTCTGATCCCTCTCGGGTCGTCCCCACTGGCTTTTGAGGGATCACATTGGCCTTCTGATCCCTCTCGGATCGTCCCCACTGGCTTTTGAGGGATCACATTGGCCTTCTGATCCCTCTCGGGTCGTCCCCACCGGCGTTTGAGGGATTACATGGCCCTTTTGCCCCCTCTCGGAGCAGTTCCACGGTTTTTGAGGGATCACATCGCTTTTTCTGGGCTGCGCCTTAAAAATAGTTTTTCTTTGACTTTACCTTGAATGTTGCGGCGCCCAGGATTTGCATAGCTGAAATTGCTTCTCCCAGCCAGAAGTAAGCGCGATCTCGAAAATATTCTCTCGGCGAAACATACGACAACGAGAATACACTGCCAAAAAAAACGGGGATCCTTCATTCGCGAGGATCCCCGGCCATCAGTGATTCCTCGTTGACGAAATCAAAGCCGGCTTTTAATATCTTTTGCGTTTCCTTAAATCGTTCCTCTGCAGAATCTGTCCGCATGACGACGGCAATCAAGCGCTGGTCCTGTTGCTCGGCGGTGCCGATAAACGAATAACCTCCCATTCTGGTATACCCGGTTTTTAAGCCGTCAACACCGGCGAGAAGATCTTCGCTTTCGAATTCAACGTCAAGCTCCACTTGTTCTGCTCCCATCTCAACGTCCTCGGCATCCTCCGATGCGATAAGCGCATTCGTGTTGGCCCACTCCTGATTTTCATATGAAAGCGTAAACGATGGTTGTTCCGTTAACTCGGTAATGTTCGGATAATCCGCGAGCAGATGGTAGCCGACAATCGCTGTATCACGAGCGGTCATTCTTGATTCAAACTCAAGGTTTTCATGGGGGAGGCCGCTGGCGTTCATAAAATTGGCATGTGCAGACAACCCGAATTCATCGGCTTTTTCATTCATGCGCTCAATAAAGTTGTCTTCACTGCCGGCGGTATGTTCCGCGAGGGCGACGGCCGCGTCATTGGCCGAGGCGAGAGACATTGCCTGAAAAAGGTCAGCTACTTCCATGCTGGAATTCTCCCTCAGATATATACTGGCTCCGCCTGTTCCGGCAGCGTTTTCACTGATCTCGACGTGATCCTCCAGGTCGAATTCGCCATTTTCAAGTGATTCCAATACCAGATACATCGTCATCATTTTTGACATACTTGCCGGTGGCAGAGGTTCCTGGGCATTTCTTTCCCATAAAACGTTACCCGTATCAGCATCCATGAGAACGGCCGCTTCCGCTTCCGTATCAATATCTTCCGTTCCCATCGGTGTAATAGTAGATTTTTCGGATAATCCTGTCATCTTTTGCGAGTGACCTGTAAATGTGGATACATCAAAAGGATGTTCTGTAGAAATAACAGCCAGGAAGGCTAGGGCGATACATATCTTTACTATGGTCCAAAATCCCCGCATGGTCTTCTCCTTTACCCCATTTTCAAGCTGTATGCTTATTATATGCCAAAATTTGTGTTAAAACAATAGACTATAAACCTATCATGTTCATCCCATAATAAGTAACCCAGGCAAGGCAGAGCATATTGACGCTTCCCTCCCCGAGCCAGGAACCAGTACGGGTATGAAACGGAAAGCGTATGGTCGTTTCCAAAGGATAAAAGAGCTGGATGCCCCGCGATGTAAGCATATCGAGGAGGTAATGGCTCACCATACCTATGAATGCCCCGTGTTGAATCATTTCACCGGCGCTCCCCGGAATCATCCCTGTGAGTACGGCGATCAACACGAGGAAAATGAGGCTATGGGTAAAGGTACGGTGGCCAAAAATCAGGCGTAGCAGCCACGAAAAAACGGGTATGCGTCTTCCCGCTTTTGATTGCGGGTGACAGATATCCGGAAGTAGACCACCCCCTAACGCGGCGCCGAAAAAAATGGCTGTCTCCCACCCCATTTCTATGGACGTTAAGGTTTCAGGTGTCAGCATATCATAAGCAGTCGCGGCCGCTAACGCGCCGACAAGATGCGTACCGGCTTTCATTAAATCGTTCCTTCCTATTCTGCTGGAGGGTCATGGTCGATGTAACCCCACGCGAACTGGACAACCCCATTGGTATCCGTATCGATGACATAGCTCCCCGTTTGATAGCGGTCATAGTTACGGATCCCTTCTGTGGGAATGGGGTGGATGGTCTCATCCGCTGTTTTGAGCATGAGCATCTTCGCGTCTGCAGCGGTAACCGCAACTAATCGGTGTGGATTTGTTTTCAATTCCCGGAACATGGAAAGGCCCCGTTTCGCGCGTGTGCTTTGCGGGAACTGATCCCATCTCATTTTCTTCACGGCCCCGCGGTGGGAAACGGAAAAAAGCGCTTCGTGATCGTTTTCGGAAACGGTGAGCGCCGAGGCGACTTCATCTCCTTCTTTTAAAGCGATGCCTTTGACACCGGCCGCCCGTAGTCCGACGACGTTAATGTCCGTTTCGGAGAAACGAAGCCCATACCCTTGTTTTGTGGCAAAAAAGACATCTCGCGTTCCATCAGTAATGGCGACATCCACGAGATTATCATTGTCCTTGAGTTTCAACGCGATCAACGCTTTTGAAAAGCGCTGCGCCTGATAATCAGTCAATAAAGACCGTTTCACCATGCCATTCTTCGTAAAGAACAGCAAATAGTTTTCATCGCTGAAAGAGCGGACCGGGATGGCGCGAGCGATATGGTCATCGGCATCAAGGCTGACAAGGTTGCCGATATGTTGACCGTTGTCTTTCCAGCGTATATCCGGGAGCTGATGAACGGGAATATAAGCGTAGTGACCGTGAGCGGTGAAAACGAGCAGCGTGTCGGTCGTATTCATTTCGCTGAAAAATTGCAAGTCATCGGTATCTTTCATCCCCGGCCGTTCATCGTTTGAAGCGCTGTAGGAACGCGTGCTCGTGCGTTTCACATAACCATCCCGGCTCACCGTCACGAACACTTCTTCAGCAGGAATCATCACCTGCATGTCGATTTTCAGGTCTTCAACCTCTTCTTCCACGTTTGTTCGACGTTCATTCGCGTATTTCTTTTTTATCTGCTTCAGTTCCTTTTTCATCGTCTGTACGAGTTTCCCGGGGCTTTCCAGGATTTCATTCAGACGCTGGATCGTTTGTTCCAGATCTTCGGCTTCCTTTTCGAGCGTTTGAATATCCGTATTCGTTAAACGATACAGCTGTAAGTTGACGATCGCTTCGGCTTGCGGTTCGCTAAAGCCAAAGGCCTCTGTTATGTTTTGTTTTGCATCGGCTTTATCCTTGGACTGACGGATCAGCGCGATGAGTTCATCGAGCACACTGATCGCTTTCATTAGCCCTTCTACGATGTGCTGACGTTTTGTTGCCTGCTCGAGTTCGTAGCGGCTGCGATTGATGACGACTTCTTTTTGGTGTTCAAGGTAGGCGGCCAGCAGCGGCTTTAATCCCATAAGACGTGGAGCCTTGTCGGCAATCGCGACCATGTTGAAATTATAGGTCACTTGCAGGTCCGTGTTTTTGTAAAGATAGGAAAGGATGCTCTTTGCATCGGCTTCCTTTTTTAATTCCACCACAATTTGTAAACCGGTGCGATCGGTGTCATCCCGAACCTCGGCGATGCCGTCGATTTTTTTATCGAAACGGATTTCATCCATGCGCTTGACGAGGTTCGCTTTTATCACTTCATACGGGATCTCGGTGATGACAATTTGTTCTTTTCCGCCCCGTAACGTTTCTATGTTGGCGGTGCCTCGCGTAACGACTCTCCCTTTCCCTGTTTCATACGCTTGTTTGAGGTCCTGGACGCCCTGAATCGTCCCGCCTCCCGGGAAATCGGGACCTTTGATATATGTCAGGAGAGCCTCAAGTGTCGTATCAGGGTTTTCGAGCAAGTGAATGGCGGCATCGATCACTTCCCCCAAATTGTGAGGAGGAATATCGGTTGCGTAACCGGAAGAAATGCCCGTGGATCCATTGACGAGCAGATTCGGAAAATAGGCAGGCAAAACGACGGGCTCTTGATCCGTATCGTCAAAATTCGGAATGAATTCCACCGTTTCTTTTCCGATATCGCGAAGCATCTCCTGGGCTAAAGCGGAAATACGCGCTTCGGTATAGCGCATGGCCGCTGGCGGATCGCCGTCAATGGAACCGTTATTGCCCTGCATCTCGACGAGTCCATGACGGATTTTCCACGGTTGGCTCATACGTACGAGCGCTTCATAGACGGATGAATCCCCGTGCGGATGGTAATTGCCGATTACATTACCGACCGTTTTGGCTGCCTTTCGAAACGGTTTGTCGGCGGTGTTATTGTCTTGCAGCATGGCGTAAAGAATCCGGCGTTGCACGGGTTTTAGCCCATCCTTGGCATCGGGAAGCGCGCGTTCCTGAATAATATATTTACTGTAACGCCCGAAACGGTCGCCGATGACTTCCTCAAGGGGCAAATCCAGGTAATTTTCAGCTTCCGGCATGACTGTCTTCCTCCTCTCTTAGCAACATTTGCTCGTTATCCATGATGTTCGTTTCTTCATCGAGGCCGAAGGCCACGTGGGATTCGATCCATTTTCTGCGCGGTTCCACCTTGTCGCCCATCAAGGTCGAGACGCGTTTATCGGCCCGGGCAAGATCGTCGACGTTCACACGGATAAGCGTACGCCCTTCCGGGTCCATCGTCGTTTCCCACAATTGTATCGGGTCCATTTCGCCGAGGCCTTTGTAGCGTTGAACCGTATAACCTTTTCCGACGTTTTTGATCGCCGTATTCAAGCCTTCTTCATCCCAGGCGTATTCCATTTTTCGTTTTGCCCCGCTGCCTTTTTCCACTTTATAAAGGGGAGGTAAGGCGATGAACACCTTGCCCGCTTCTACGAGTGGACGCATGTAGCGGTAGAAAAAGGTGAGCAATAAGACTTGAATATGCGCCCCGTCCGTATCCGCGTCCGTCATAATCACAATTTTGTCGTAGTTACAATCATCAATGGAAAAATCCGTCCCCGCACCTGCGCCGATCGCGTAAATAATCGTGCGGATTTCCTCGTTTTTCATAATGTCGTCGAGTTTGGCCTTCTCGGTATTGATCACTTTCCCGCGCAACGGAAGGACGGCCTGAAACTTACGGTCACGCCCTTCTTTCGCGGAACCTCCTGCGGAATCCCCTTCCACGAGATACAGTTCATTTCGCTGCGGGTTTTTGGACTGGGCGGGGGTGAGCTTGCCGCTCAGCAAGGCTTCTTTTTTGCGGGATTTCTTTCCGCTTCTTGCTTCTTCTCTTGCTTTCCGTGCGGTTTCCCGGACTTGCTGGGCCTTGATCGCTTTTTGGATCAACATCGTGCTCAGTTTCGGATTTTCTTCCAAAAAGTAACCCAGTTTCTCGGAAAGAAACGCATCCACGGCTGCGCGCGCATCGGGTGTTCCCAATTTGCTTTTCGTCTGTCCCTCAAACTGCAGGAGCGCTTCGGGAATATGGACGGATAGCACCGCCGTTAAGCCTTCACGAATGTCATTGCCGTCCAGGTTCTTGTCTTTTGTCTTTAACATTTGCAATTTGCGGGCATGTTCGTTTAACGCGCGCGTAAGGGCTGTTTTCATCCCGAATTCATGCGTGCCCCCGTCCCTCGTGCGGACGTGATTCACAAAGGATAAAATATTCTCGGTATAGCCATCATTGAATTGAAAGGCAAAATCGATACGTATATCCTGTTGCCCGCCATCGAATGAGATGACCTCATGCAGGCTTTCCTTATCTTCATTTAAGTAGGAGACAAAAGCCTGTAGCCCTGTTTCATACTGAAACGTTTCCTGTTGAGAAGTGTCCCCGCGTTTATCGGTGAACGTAATCGCTGTGCCGCCTAACAGAAAAGCAGCTTCCCGCAAACGCTCGGCTAATGTCTCGTAATGAAAGGAGACCGCTTGCAACACTCCCGGGTCGGGGAGAAAACGTACGCATGTCCCCGTTTTCCTGGTTGTTCCTTTTTTTTCAAGGGTTGTCACCGGCACACCGCCATTTTCAAAGCGTTGTTCATACCGATGACCATCGCGGTGAATGGTTAAATGAAGCCAGGCGGACAACGCGTTCACAACGGAAGCACCGACGCCATGAAGCCCCCCGCTCGCTGTATAGCCCCCTTGCCCGAATTTTCCGCCGGCATGGAGCACCGTCATGATCACTTCGGGCGTCGGTCGTCCGGTTCGGTGCATGCCTACAGGAATACCGCGCCCTTCATCCTGTACGGAAACACTTCCATCCTCGTGCAGGGTTACATCGATCGTTTGTCCGAATCCGGCCATGGCCTCATCGACGGCATTGTCGACGACTTCGTCCACGAGGTGATGCAACCCGCGGGTATCACTGCTTCCTATATACATTCCGGGCCTTTTGCGGACGGCTTCCAGCCCTTCGAGGACCTGAATGGTATCATCATCATATTCGAGTGTGTTTTTAATATCTCTCACGAATGAACGAGACTCCTTTCCCATGGAACAACTTACTAAGGCTTTCGCCAGGCTTGGCGATAAACCAAGTTTTCTTTACGGTCACGTTATCTTATATTACCATACACGCATGGAACGTATGTTTTCAAGTTATAAGTGCTTATGAGTGAAAACTTTTTTGATCAGACGCCTCATGTATATGTTTTGATTCTGACAAGGGTTCTTTATCCTGTCAACATGCCATTAACGTAAGCATAACACAAATAAAGTGGGCTTGGAGAAGCCCACATTCATACTTACATCCTTCATTTCTCTCGTTTGCCCTACTGCATCTTACTGTGCTCCACTTTAATGCAGCGATCCATAATCACGGTTTTCCCGCTGTTCCTGGCTATTTCATAGCCTTCTTCGTTAACGATGCCCAGTTGCGTCCAGAACACCTTCGCGTCCGTATTCGTGGCGTCCCTGGCAATGTCGGGTATAAACTCGCTGCGCCGAAACACGTTAATAATATCGATGGGCTCGTCGACATCCTGGAGCGACGGCACCGCTTTTTCCCCGAGGACTTCGTCCGCTTTAGGATTCACGGGAATAATTTTATATCCTGCTGACTGCATCACGCTGGACACTTCGTTGGACGTACGATCCGGATTATCGGATAGCCCAACGACAGCAATATTTTTGGCATCCTTTAAAATTTGAGCAATGTCTTCCTGGGATGGATTGGCTATCGTCGTCATACATAATGCCTCCTCAAATTAGTTTAAATGTCCGTTCTCCTGCAAATAATCTTCGGACACTACTTCGGGATCAACATCTTCATAATCGACCAGATAATTCATCTCCTGCATATCTTCATCAGTAATTTCTCCCGCGAGGGTGTTTAAAATACTCTCCAGTTCAGGATGTTCGTCCAGGACTTCCTCTCGCAGCAACGGTGCTCCCTGATACGGCGGGAACAATTCCTCATCATCTTCCAAAACAACCATACCATACTCGACGAGATAAGCGTCTGTCGAATAAGCATCGATCACTTCCACTTCCCCTTCTTCAATCGCCTGGGAGCGAAGGCCGGGGTCCAGGCCGTTAACATCCGCAAATTCGAATCCGTACGCCTCGGTGACGGCATCATAGCCATCATCGGGGCGGTCGAGAAATTCAAAGGTAAACCCGGCGGTCAGTTCGTTCTGGATCGGTTCCAGGTCTGAAATCGTTTCCAGTTCGTATGCTTCGCCGACCTCATTGCTCACGGCCAAAGCGTATGTGTTATTATACGCCATCGGTTCCAGATAAACCAAATCGTATGCTGTTTCTATCCCCTTTTTGGTCGCTTCATACACTTCGTCTTCATTCATCCCCGACGGATCTTGCCCGAGGAGATCGACATAAGCGGTTCCGGTAAATTCCGGATAGATATCGATATCCCCGACGAGCAGAGCGTCAAACACGATATCTGTTCCGCCGAGACCTGCCTGTACATCCACGTTCAAGTCGGTCTCATCTTCGGTTAAATGCTTGTACATATGTGCAAGTATATCCGGCTCTGCATCCAACTTGCCGCCAATCACGAGGTCACTTTGCTGAGCAGGAACGAGCGTTGGTGAAATGACGATTAAAAAAGCGCTGGCCATCACGACCCCGAAGGTCATAAACGAACGTTTCGTTTTCTCCGTCCATCGTAAAATAAAATCAAACAACAACGCCAAAATCGCGGCAGGAATCGCTCCGAGCAAAATATAGGATTGGTCCGCCCGCTGAATACCGGTCATGATCAAATCCCCGAGGCCGCCGGCACCGATCAGCGCTGCCAATGTGGCGGTTCCGATGATGAGAACCATCGATGTACGGACCCCGGCCATCACGACCGGCATCGCCATCGGTAACTCTACTTTGCGCAGCCTCCGGGCCGGGCTCATCCCCATGCCTGTCGCCGCTTCTTTAATGGCCGGGTCTATCTCGCGTATGCCCGTATAAGTGTTGCGCAGGATAGGCAAAAGGGCATAGGCGGTTAGTGCAATGACTGCCGGAACGGTACCGATGCCGAGAAAAATAATCATAAACCCGAGGAGAGCGAGACTCGGGATCGTTTGCAATACAGCGGCAACGCCGATGATCGGTTCTGCGAAGCGGCGCGTTCGTGTAAGGAGGATGCCGAGCGGGAGCGCTATAAGTATCGCGCCCAAAAGCGCAATCAAGGACATTTGGATATGTTCCCACAACGAACTTAAAAGCGTCTCTTGTTGCTGGGAAAATAGCTCCAAAAACTCGTTTAAAGGATCCATCACGGCAGTGCCCCCGTTTCCGCGCGCTGGTTATACAAGTAAGCGACGATGTTTTTATAGCTTAAAATACCGACGAGTTGTTCATTTTCCACGACGGGCACGGCGTCATATTCGGAAGCTTCCACCGCGGAAACGACCTCGCGTAACGGGCGTTCCGGTGAAATCAGCAGCTCATGGCTCACGGTTCCCGATGGCTCCAGTCGACCGAGAAAGCGCCGTTCATCGCCGAAAACGTATAAAGGCGCAGGGTATGAAGGCGCATGGAGCGTCGTCTCCCGGGTCATATGCTTGCTGTCGGTTTCCATCACTTCCGACACCGGCGTTTCCCATAAATCCGGTTTACGGTTGCCGACAAACGATTTGACAAAGTCATTGACGGGCGCATGTTGGAGGTCTCGGGGCGTTCCGGTTTGCAGCGCCTCACCATCTTTCAGCAAGCAGATACGATCGGCGAGTTTAAACGCCTCTTCAATATCGTGGGTGACAAATACAATCGTCTTTTTGATCCTTTCCTGTAATGTCGCGATATCATTTTGCAAATGCTCACGGCTGATGGGGTCCAGCGCGCTAAAAGGCTCATCCATAAGCAAAATATCAGGATCTGCCGCCAATGCCCGAACGACGCCGACCCGTTGTTGTTCGCCGCCGGACAGCTCATCCGGATTCCGGTTACGAAAGGTCTTAGGATCCAGACCCACCATTTCCAGCAATTCGTCAATGCGTTTACCGGTTTCTCTTTTCCCCCACTTTTTCATTTCCGGGACGACAGCGATATTTTCTGCCACCGTCATCGTCGGAAAGAGTCCAATCTGTTGCAGAACATAACCGATATTCCAGCGTAATTCCTGGCGGTTGAAATCGCGAATATCTTTGCCCTCCATGTGAACCGTTCCTTCCGTCGGCTCGACGAGGCGGTTGATCATCTTTAAACTCGTTGTTTTCCCGCAGCCACTCGGACCGATGAGGGCAAAAAATTCTCCTTTTTCGACATGGAAATGAAGATTTTTTACGGCCGTTGTTTCTTCCGCGAATGTTTTGGATACATTTTTGAACGTAATCATATCTGTTCGGTCACCTGCTTTTAAAATCCACTTCACTATGAACTTCCCATTTCTGCTCGCTTTCAAACAAAAAACTGTCGAATTTTCGACAGTTCATTGTTCGGGTTTATATCCCATTTCAAAATAAAGGGCCTGTTGTGAATAAAGGTGCGCTTGTTGCACGGCTCTTTTGGCCTGTTCACAGTCATGATCATCTTTCGTGTGGGCGATTTGGTCCAGTTGGGCTTCCGTATGCTTGATGGCCGCTTCAATCCGGCGTACTTGTGCATAGGTATGGGAACGTTCCTTGAAACAAAGCTGAGCGTACAACGATGATTCCTCCCCCGAAGACGGTGCTAACAAATCTATTGTACGCCCGTGTTTGCCGATTTATTCCTACTTTTTCGCCCAAAACTGGTAATAATCGGTTTTAATATTGCCGTTAAACAGTTTTCTTTTTTTCGTGGCATTTTGTCCGTAAAAAGTTTCGAACTGTTCGTTTGCGCTGAGCACATAGACAGACCAGCCCGGAAACTGTTTTTGACTCACACGACCGAGCGTTTCGTACAACTTTTGCACGCTTTGGCGTTCCTCCATCCTTGTTCCGTAAGGCGGGTTGCAAACGAGGACGCCGCGTTCTGACATACGCTCAAGGTCCTTGATATCTTTTGTTTTCCATTCAATCTCCTCGACACCGGCGATCGCCGCGTTATCGGAAGCCAGTTTTGTCATGCGCGCATCCCGGTCCGAACCGTAAATCGCAGGCATGTGCGCATCATCGATCAGATCACGGGCTTCTTCTCGCGCCTGCACCCATGTATCCTCGTGGATAAACGGCCATTGTTCGGCCTGAAAGCTTCGCTTAAGACCGGGAGCGATATTTTTGGCCATCATCGCCGCTTCGATGGGAATGGTTCCGGAGCCGCAGAACGGGTCGAGGAACGCCATATCGGAATGGGGGCGCCAATTGGTCAACATAATCATGGCCGAGGCGAGTGTTTCTTTCAGCGGTGCTTCACTGTGTAGGCGGCGGTAGCCGCGCTTATGCAAACCGTCGCCCGTCGTGTCCAATGTGAGCGTGACTTCATCTTTTAACAAGGCTACCTCAATTTTAAACAAAGGGCCGTCCTCATTGAACCATGATTGGTTATACGTTTGCTTCAAACGCTCGACGACGGCTTTTTTAACAATACGTTGGCAGTCGGGAACGCTGTACAGTTGCGATTTCACTGAACGGCCGACGACAGGAAACTCGCCGTAGACGGGGATAAATGCTTCCCAGGGCAGGTTCTTCGTTTCTTCGAACAGTTCTTCAAAAGAGGTCGCGGTAAATGAACCGATCTTAAGTTTCACCCTATCCGATGTCCTCAGCCACAAGTTGGACCGGCAAAGCGCTTCCTCGCCCCCTTCAAATATAACCTTTCCATTTTCGACGGTTGTTTCATATCCAAGGTTGCGAACCTCTTTAGCCACGAGACTTTCCAGTCCCATCGTTGCCGTAGCAATATATGTATACGTTCCCATAAGCGCTTCCCTGCCTTTTATGTAAAAAACCCCGTATACGGGGTCTGTCCAGAGGCTGAAAATGTTCTGTAAGCCATGTTCTGTATCGCTGTGCTCCGGCTGTTAACCTTGCAAAGCGACGGCAATCATCTATCTGCGAATCAATCGCCTCTCCCCGTCGTTTCCAACAGGGAAAATGCCCCTACCATCATTTGGGTTACTCGCTCGAGGGGTTTACCGCGTTCCACTCTCCGCGTTTCCGCGAAGACTTCGTCACTGTGGCACTTTCAGAAGGATAACCCTATTCTTTGTAAGAACGTAGGTGTTCCTTGCGCCGTCAGTTCAGTAAAGAAAACTCTTGGCTTATCGCCAAGCCTGGCGAAAGCCTTAGTTGCACTTATGCATGATAAGAAAGTTATACTTTCTTATCTACAAAAAACCGAACTGCCCTGACTTATGGTTTCGTCAGGCACGGTCACTACAACCCTTTAAGGTTGTGCGAGCATGGACTTTCCTCTCTGTTCGCTATAAACAGAGCGATTGCCCGAACATTTACAGCTTATCTGCAAGCTGTATTATAACGTGCTTTCAACTTTTATGCAAGGTCACATGCGAAGTAAGGCTTTTTTTGCCAAGTGGTCGGCTTCTTGATTGGCCCGTTTCGGGACCCATGCTACGTCGAACCATTTAAAGTCGGCGCTTAATAACAAGACTTCATGCAATAACGGCGTATAACGAGCACTTTTCATCCTCCCCTGTTCAACGGCATCAGAGACGAGTTGGGAATCCGTGAAAAAGCGCCCGTGATCGTAGCCTGTCCCCTGCGCCCACTTCATTCCTTCATGGAGGGCGGCGAATTCCGCCTCATGAATATGGGTATGATCTGAGGGGAGACTTTTTCTCTCGACATCTCCGTTCGGATGTTTCAAAAACAGGCCATAGCCACATACGCCGGGATCGCCGTTACAAGCGGCATCGACATATATGTGAACGACTTGCTCGGCAGTCATTGCGATAATTTCTTTCCGAACACTTCTTTTTCCAGGTTGGAGATCCGTTTTAGAATATCATAATTGGTTGATCCACCCGTCGTTGCGGTAGCAGGCGCTTCATCAGTTTCCGAAGGCTCGGCATCTGCGGGAGGCGCTTGCGAGCGTTGCGAACGTTGGGGCCCCGTCGCCGTTTGCATTTTTCGTAACTGTCCTACTTCCTTTTCCAATTTATCAACCTGATCCTGGAAAAGCTCGTAGTCTTGAATGATCGTATCTAAAAATTGATCAACTTCTTCTTTGTTGTAGCCTTTCATGCTCGTCTTAAATTCTCTTTCAAGTATCTCTTTGGCTTCTAATTGAACGTTTGCTGGCATCGTACACACCCCGCGCTAGTATTCTCAAAGCTTATCCTTATTTTTTCAGAAGACGCGGGAAATGTCAATTTGTCTCAATGAGGCAACATCGACAAGAGGTGTAAAGAAAACTTGGCTTATCGCCAAACATGGCGAAAGCCTTAGTTGCACTTATCCTGCCAAAAAAAGCAGACTTTTGGCAAATTATGCGCTTGCCCGGGAAATATTCACTGGGGAAATGATGATTCATTTCCCAATTTACGCCGGAGGCGTTGGAGCCGGTGTTCCCATGCATCGTTTTCTACATCCCGGACAGATTGCGCCTGCCCATATTTACTGTAATAATACGCACGCGTGTAATTCTTTTCGTGATGTTCATGCCAGATCGCGAGGGCTTCTGCAGCTTTTGGAGCCCACTCTCCCTGCATTTCCCACACTTTTTTAAAAAGAGAAAGGCTATCGAGGTGTCGGTTGGCTTTTTTGAGAAGTTGCCCGTGCTCGAAAAGAGCTCTTTCGTATACGTGGCTCGTATTTCCAACGGTGGCATACACTTCATCTGCCCGCTCGAAGTGCTTCGTATCACGCCACCAACGGGCGATTTCATAAGCTTCTTCAGCTGTCGTCCCACCATTCAAAACCCTTCTGGAAAGCTCGATGTAGAGGGTGATCAGCGATAATAAATCGTATTCGTTATGGCGGAATATCCCTTCAATGTAGGATGGTTCTCCTTCGGATAGAAAATCCTGATAGTACATGGGAGCCAAATAACCCGGTATATCGTCATCTCTCCCAAAACCGAGAATCTCTTCTTCTACGTTGTTTAAGCGGCACGAGGCCAATTCATGTTTAAATAAGCGCCGGGCAGCATGCAAGAGATCGAAATGCCCGAAAGCGGGTAACGCCGGCAGCTCTTCGCGCAGCAACGTGTGCCGCGTTTTTAACTGGGGCCAGTCAAATGCTTTGCCATTATAGGTCACAAGCGCGTGCAGGGACGTTTTGTTCATTAAAAAATGGTGGTAAAACGCGATTTCGTGCTCAGGTCCCGGCAAGAAAAATTGATCGACGATGATCTCCTCTTCGCTCAGCTGTGCCGTTCCGATCATGAAAATCATATTGCCCGCCCCGTGGCTGAGCCCGGTCGTTTCCGTATCGAGAAAGACGAGGTCTTCTGCTTCAAGGTCATTACCGGGAGCGAGCGGATGACCCTCAATGCCGGCTTCTTTCCAGGCATCCACGGTGGTTTTCAGCTCCTTAAAAGCATGGCGTCCGTGCACATGGGAAAGAGAATAGCGTTTCCGGCGTCGAACCGCGTAGCCATCTTCAAAAGGTAAAACATCACATTGAAAATCATCCCACTTTTGTGCAGGTACCTCCGGCTCCTCCGGCACGGTTTCGGCCGGTTGGGAACGATTCATATGTGGTTTAAGCCGTTGTAATTTTTTTTGTATATCCATGGCCTACACGTTCCCCGTCTGTTTTTCCGCTAATGATGATAACCATCGCTGGACGTCGTTTTTAAGTCCTGATTGCTCACCCGTTCCGATACAAACTGGGCAGCCGTCGCTGCAAGGGCAGTCGTGAATCAGTTTGGCGCTCCGTTCAATCAGCTCGTCCATGCGCTTATACAACTGGGAAGCAAGCCCAATGCCGCCCGGGTAATGATCATAAATAAAAATCGCCGGCATCTGGGAATGGTCGGCCTTGATTTGCACCGCGACATGGAGATCACTTTTGTCGCTCATCGTAAGGACCGCGCCCAGGTGATGAACCACTTGTGAAAAAGACACAAGCATACGTTCGAAACGTTGCTCGCCAAATGTTTGTAACCATGTTTCGTCAAAATCCACCCACGTCCCCGCGGTATGAATTTCTTCCTGCGGGAGATGAATCGGCCCGGAGCCGATATTTTCATACGTAGAGAGCTTTATTTTCTTAAAAATAGAAGGCATAATCGTCACCGCCACATCGCCGAACGCGACGTGATGATGTTCGCGGTGTTGGCTTTCGTCTTGTTCAATAACGGTTAATTTCACATTCAGGCTCGCGTCGGTAAAATATTCGACCTCGACAAGCCGCACGTATGCCTTTTTTTCCTCCCAGTCGAGCGTCTCCACTTGATATTGTTGTCCCTGGTGCAGGTAAATCGCCTCTTCATGGAGCAACGTCATGGCACTGAAACGGTCCATTTCGCCGATGACCTT
This sequence comes from Natribacillus halophilus, assembly GCF_900100185.1. GTDB lineage: Bacteria > Bacillota > Bacilli > Bacillales > Marinococcaceae > Natribacillus > Natribacillus halophilus. The sequence goes on from NZ_FNEN01000001.1 coordinate 52,928, forward strand.
GGCGCTGCCTGTGATCGTCGTATCAACAATGACGATATTTTCCTGGGAAGCGGAGCGCAGACTCACATCATGGGCCGGAAAGGCCTGGCTCATCCAGTACCAGGTCTCTTTGCGTCGGTGGACCACTCGCTCCTCGGCGAGATAATTCATCATATCGCTGATGTCTAGTCCGCCAAAGGTGTCGTCCACCTTAAATGGCAATTCATAAGCGGCACATTTTAGGTGATCGATTAAAATGATCAAGTTGTTTGGTTCGATTCTCGCTTCTTCCACGGGCGACGACAAAATGTAGTCCGGATGCTGCATGACGTACTGATCAATCGGCGTTGAGCCCGCGACCATCATGACGAGGGATTCTTCCTGACGGCGTCCGGCGCGGCCGGCTTGTTGCCAAAGGCTGGAAACTGAGCCCGGATACCCAGTCAGTAAACACACCTGGAGTTGACCGATGTCCATCCCCAATTCAAGGGCATTCGTACTGACGACGCCGCGGATGTCACCTTCCCGCAAGCCACGTTCGATGGCGCGCCGTTCGTTCGGGAGATAGCCGCCGCGATACGCGCGAATGGAGGCCGGGCCGTAATCATCCTTGATTAACGTTTGCAGATCGCTATAGATAACTTCTACGCGCACACGGCTGCGGGCGAAGACGATGATTTGGGCATCCGCTTCGAGAAACCTTTTGGCGAGTGTGCGCACTTCCTTTGAGGCGTTGCGGCGCACATTCAACGATTGATTGACGACCGGCGGATTATAAAGGACGAGATGTTTTTTCCCTTGCGGGGCACCGTTGTTGTCGATCAGGGAAAAAGAACATCCGGTTAACTGTTCGGCGAGTTCTTTCGGGTTCCGGATCGTCGCCGAGGTCGTAATAAATTGGGGATCGCTTCCATAATAGTTTGCCAGTCGCAAAAGGCGCCGGATGACGTTCGCGACGTGGCTTCCGAATACGCCCCGATAAGTGTGCAGTTCATCGATGACGATAAAGCGCAGCTTCTCAAATAAAGACACCCACTTCGTATGATGGGGCAATATCGAGGTGTGCAGCATATCGGGATTCGTCATGACGATATGACCGGCATGGCGAATTTTTTGCCGAATAGCCGGCGCCGTATCTCCGTCGTACGTGTAGCTGTTAACATTCAAGTCAGCCGCTTCAATCCATTCCGCCATTTCGCTCTTCTGGTCCTGGGCAAGCGCTTTGGTCGGAAATAAATAGATGGCACGTGCTTCAGGATCTTCCGTAATTGCATTAAGAACGGGCAAGTTGTAACAAAGTGTTTTCCCGGAAGCGGTCGGGGTCACCGTCACAATATTCTTCCCGGCCTCCACTTCATCATAGGCCAAGCGTTGATGGGTATATAACGCACCGATCCCCCGTTTTCCAAGCGTATGGGCCAACGTTTCGTTTAACGTGGAAGGGAACGGCGCGTATTTGGCTTCCTTTTCCGGTTGTTCATGCCAATGGGCGATATGTTCATCTTCTTTCAGTGTCGCGATTAAGCTTTGGAGGTCTTGTTTATCTCTCATGGTCTCCCCCCTTTTTTCAAGTATAGCATATTAGAACGCTTGTTTGCAGTATTGCGGACTCACAAACTTTTCAGCGAAACTTCCACCCACCCGCGCACACTGTTGATCAGCCAGACGCGATCGGCTTTTTCCAGATCCGCAATCGAAAGTATTTGCTCCTTAACGATACCTTGTTCTAAAAGATACGCCCGATAGACGCCCGGCAATAATCCGAGTGATACAGGCGGAGTCACGTACGCCCCATCGATGTCGAGCACAAGGTTACCGATCGTAAACTCTAAAAGCTCATCCTTGTCATTATAGAGCAAAATATCAAATACATCTTCTGCTGCCCGGGAATGAAGCGCAGCGAACACATCTCTGGCCGTCGTTTTGTGAAATGAAAATGGGTCGTTAACAGCGATTGGCATCGCGGATAATTCAACAGCGACAGGCTCACTCATCTCTTGAATCTGAGCCCCTTCGATAGAAAAGCCGCGTTCCGGATGATAAAGCAGACGAACCTTATAGGTACCGCTCGGGTGTTTGCGGGCAAATGAAAGCAAAACATCTTGCATGTTTTCCGCGGAAAATGACCACTGAAAACGAGCAGCGGACGATTGCATACGCTGACAGTGCCGCGCTAAAAACGGGTAACGCCCATCTTCCAAACGTAAACTTTCCAGCAAGGAAAAATCAGTCTTCAAGTCGGTCACAATCTTACTTTTCAGAACAGCCTCTTCATACTCTCCTTGCGGGGTTGAGTCCCAGGTTACACCACCGCCTGTGCCGTAAGTGATCCTTTCTTTCGCAGAATCAACGACGGCGGTACGGATGGCAACGTTGAACACACTGTCCCCAGCTGGTGTGATATAACCGATACTTCCGCAGTAAACGTCACGGGAATTGTTCTCCAGCTCTGCGATTCTTTTCATCGTCTCTTGTTTCGGTGCGCCCGTAATGGAGCCGCACGGAAACAAAGCGCGGAATATTTCAGCGAAATCAATCCCCTGCTTAAGCTCCGCGTCAATCGTCGATGTCATTTGCCAAACGGTCGGATAAGCTTCGATGGCAAAAAGGTCTGTCGTATGAACACTGCCCGTTTCGGCAATCACGCCTAAATCATTACGGAGCAAGTCGACGATCATGACGTTTTCCGCCCGATCTTTTTCCGAATGCCGTAGTTCCTCATATAGATACTCGTCCGCTTGCTTCGTTGCGCCGCGGGCGATCGTGCCTTTCATCGGCTTCGTTCGCAGGTGATTTCCCTTTTTTTGAAAAAAGAGCTCTGGAGATACGGAGAGGATTTGCTGTTGCCCCGTGTCTAAAAACGCGCTATAAGTCCCTGGTTGAGCTCGCTTTAAGTGCTCATACAAAGTGCGGGCATGTCCCTGAAAGGGTGCTTCCATACGCATCGTATAATTCACTTGGTAAGTTTCACCTCTGGCAATGGCCCGGCGAATGTCCTCGACGTTGTTTTTGTAATCCGGCGCGCTCGTCGAAAACGTCCAATCTGAGAGATGATAAGCCTGTCCCATCTTTGCAGGCGGCGTGGTTGGTTCTCTAAAAATACCAAACCAAACGAGGGGCATTTTATATTCGCCGACGACTGATAACTCCGGTCGCAGGCCATGGGCCGCTTCGTATGACACATAGCCCGCGGCATAAAAGCCTTCGTCGACGGCAGATTGGACCTGTCTTATACATGCTTCTACCTCTTTTGGTTGCTCCGTTTGGATAATGGAAACAGGGTTGCGAAAGTACAGGGGTGCTCCGTGATTAAAGTCGATTTGAATATCTATCATGGCCCATCATCCTTTAAAATTCTGTTTGCTTCCCAGCATAAGCGAAATCAAAAAAGAACGCCACCCGCAGGCGCGTTCCATTGTGTATTATGCTTCTTTTTGCAGACCGCCCAGCCGCTCTTCAAACAATTTTTGAACGGTGTCCGTGTCCATGTTTTCTAAAAATGGTTTGGGTATTCCGCATAAGTCTATCAGTAGGCGGATCATCTCGGCACGTGACAGGCGTGTCATTGGCATCCCCCTCCCTATATTCTACCATATGCATGAAGCGGAAAAAATATTCAATTGCTAGACGATCTGCCCGTGAATGAATCCTGAATCCTGTACGAAAACGCTAATAAACGGTAGAATCATGGTATTGCCACATACTGATTCATGATTCAGCAAGGAGGAACGACAGCAGTGAAAATCGAAAACATCGGCGACCTCGAATTGATTGAAGGAAGGCGAAACAGCAAAGTCCCCTATTCCACAAGCATTCTCGTCAAAGGGAAAAATGGAAAAGGAGACGCGTTGGTTGATATCGGCACGGGCAAAGAAGGCTATGAGTACATCAATGAAAACCATGATATTCAGGATATTTTTATTACCCATTATCATCTTGATCATGTAAAAGGGATTCCTTATTTTCAGAATGCCAATATATATGTCAACGAGATCGATGAGCACAAGTTAAATGATATGGAAGTCCTTGGGAAAGCCATGGGTACATACGCCCTCCATGGCGCATCTGTCGTGAATCAATGGATCGAGCACAACAAGAACAGCCAACCTTTCGCGGATATTATGAAAAGAGACAAAAACCTGTATCCGTATGATCAAACGATAAATGTGGCCGGTCATGACGTGCAAATGCTTTACGCCCCCGGGCATTGCGAGAGTTACTGCTGCCCGTATTTTCCCGATGAAGGGGTGCTCGTCGTCGGCGATTATGATCTCACTTCATTCGGGCCTTGGTACAACAACGCCGATTCTGATATTGACGCGTTTATCACTTCCGGGGAAATGACCTTGAATGTTGACGCCGATTACTATGTGACGTTTCACCATAAAGGGACGTTTACGCGCAAGGAATACGAAGTGGCTCTTGAGCGGTATTTGGCGATCATTGAAGAACGCGAGCGCAAAATTATACAACTGTTAAAGGAAGGCACCGCGATTGAAGACCTCATTCATCGGGAAGTCTTTTATATGAAGAGAAATTTGGAGATGGCACCGCTTTTGCTTGAATTTGAAATCATGGGGGTTGCCAAGCATCTTAAGCGGCTCGCAAAGCAAAACAATTACTACGAAGACCATTATCAATCGTTTCTGGATCATCATTTCGCTGAACCGGCCTACAGTGATTACTTCGTGCAAAACGAGTGAGACAAAGGATGATAATATGTTTTCAGTGCAAGATAAGTCGATCATCATCACCGGAGCCAATTCAGGAATCGGAAAAGAAACCGCGGAAGTTCTGGCGGCACGAGGCGCCCATGTGACGATGGCAAGCAGGAGTGTCGATCGCGGGGAGGAGGCAAAGGCGGATATTCTCAAGCGCATTCCGTATGCGCAACTGGAAGTCGGGCAATGTGATTTGTCCTCACTTGCAAGCGTGGCAGCGTTTGCTGCGGCATATCAGGAAAGAAACAATAAGTTATACGCGTTGATCAACAATGCCGGGGTCGTCACCACTCGGCGCGAGATGACCGAGGATGGGTTTGAAAAGATGCTCGGCGTCAATCATATCGGTCATTTTTATTTGACGACACAGCTTTTACCGCTGCTTATGCGCGAGGATAATGCCCGCGTGATTACGCTCTCGTCAGGCGCTTATAAATGGGGAGATATTGATTTTGCCGATCCGCACTTGGATAGAACATTCGGCATCTGGAAAGGATATGCCCGCTCGAAACTGGCAAATGTGCTGTTCACCGTGGAACTGGCCAGGCGCTTGAAGACAAGCTTTGTCAACGCCGTGAGTGTACATCCGGGCGCGGCAAGCACAGAGATCGGCGTGGATCGTGAAACCGGCTTTGGAAAAAAAGTTCATACTGTGCTTCGTCCGATTTTGAAAAGCTCGCGCGAAGGGGCGGCGACGACCATTCACTTGGCATCAACCCGCGAACTTATCAATGGCGGGTATTATTATGAAGGTGGCAAACGTCAGGAGCTGAAGGGAAAAGCATTGGATGCCGACCTGGCCAAAGAGCTATGGGAATGGGGCGAGAAAGAAATCCGGCAGCGGGGGTTTTAGTGGGATGGATTTCATTCTTGAGAGCAAAAGAAGTACGCACTTGAGTCTGTTTAGCTTTTCGTATATTGTTGAGCACCATGAATAAAGGTGAGTATCACAATTTCTCGATCAAAAACTTCATAAATTAAGCGGTAACGATGAATGAATATTTCCCTCACTCGCTTATCGTCGTGTTCAGGAACTATTCTTCCCCGCTCGGTGAATTCACTTAAGGATCTGGAACGCTCTTTGACTTTGTTATAAAAAGCAATCGCGTAAGCTGGGGAGTCATCATTTTTGACCATATTACTCTTTTAGCCATTTTTCTATCCGTTTCTCCACTTCATCTTGGGATACGATATCACCATTTTCAACAGCTTGAAGACCACCTTGAATTTTACTCTGTACAAAGATGGTATATTGAAGATCTTCAAAAGAGCTGTTTTCAGGCATGTTATCAATTATGTCTTTTACTTGTTCCTTGTGCATTTCAGATCACATCCTTTTCTGCATTTTACCACAACATTCTCATTTAATGTACCCACTAGGCTTCCTTCAATTTAGCTTCCACTTCATGAATATCTACTCGTTGAGACGTTATAGACGCTTTATGAGTTTGATACAAAATATGGCCAGGAAGCGCTGCACTTCATGGCCATCTCTTGCTGATCTTTTATCCGCAGTTTTGCAGGAAATAACACACCATACAAAACTTTGGGCAAGAAGGTTTAGGATTGCGGCACAATGCTCTGTCTTTTTGGGGAAGATAACGCTTCTCTCCCAAATGTATACGCGCATCAAATGACATCTTCGTCCCTCATTATTTTCATTTTTCATTATTGTATGCCGGGAAGCCATTGATGGTATGGTGGGAAGCCTACCGCCACTTTCTTTTCCGCATTTTCCGTCTGCGCTTGAATTCGGCATAATGGTAGCGGCGCCGTTGTTCTTCCGGTGATTCGTTCAGGATGTGTCGTATTCTCGCTCGAAATTCAGGTTCCATTTTACATGTCTCCATTCGCTTATAATGTGAGTGTTCCGATGTTTCCCATGCCTTCTTCTTCGCTGCTTTCCGTGGTGACCTTCCCGTCGCCATCTTCCACTAATCGCTTGACATGCAGCAGTTGTTGGTCGGTGACAATGATTTTTCCGAAATTGCCGATGCTACTGACCACGTTTTGCAATGCTTCCTTTGTAACATCAGCAGCAAATGTGAGTGTTCCGTCCACGATCATGCTGACCGTTTCGTCCAGGTTAAGAAGCGCTTCATTGTTCCACGTTTCCACTTCTTCCACGTGCAAGTATTCTTTTTCATAGGAAATGATATCCGTCTCCAGGCGGTCACAGCGTTCAATGAGCAAATCTTCAAGATGCTCGGGGACAATGATATAGGAATGGGAATGAATGTTGCTGATTTTTTCGGCTAATTGCTCCCGGCTGATGTCAGCGGAAAAAATGATGGGATCATGACTGAATAACTTATTGTGCGGGAGACGTTTAAGCGTTTTTTGATTCAATTTCCATTTTTCCCTGACATGATAGTACCCATCGGGAATGACTTCAAAATCTCCAGCGGCACCACCGGTTGCCATTTTGGCGCGCACGACAGGCTCCAGGCGCTCGCGTAGTTCAACGACACCAGTTATATAGAGTGTCTCAATATGATCGTCGATGTCTTTCGGATCAACGTCATCGGCAAATGTTAACATCCCTGTGCTGATCAGGGTGATCGGCTGATCGTAATGCATGAGCATCTGTTTCGTCACAGTGTGCTCACCGATAAACATTTCCGGCATTTGCTCATAACCAATCACCGAACCCTTGATGTCCCCGAGTTTTGACTCGATCGCCCCACGGATTTCATTCGGGACAATCGCTCCTCCCTGCAATTGAATGTCATCCACACGCTCCCGGAACGTCTCGGCTTTTACATCCTTTTCGACGATAAGTGCACCTTGCACAAAAGCTCGCAGCGGTTCAACGAGCTGTTCCAGGTAGGACTCATTGATCGTTAAACCTCCTTGAATAACCTTATAATTCTCTTCGACTTCTTTCACGACACCAATATTGCCGACGTTCAGTTTTTGCAGAAGGTGCCCGTTGCCTTTTCGAATGATGGCTATCCCTACGTTCCCAATCCTTTCAATGTTTTCCAGATTTTCTTCTTTCGTGTGCAGCATATTGAGGATACCGATATTTCCAATTGTTCGTGTCATACATATATTCTCCTTTACATTTGTTTTCGCAATTTTGCGAGGGCGGTTCGTAATTTTGAGCGAACCGTGGAAGCGGGCAATGACAACTGACGGCCAATTTCTTCGCTCGAGAACCCAAGCCAGAATTTTTGAAAAACAATCGTCTGTTGAACTTCCGGCAATGATCCCAGAAGTTCCATCATTTCCATATTGTCAAAAGGGTTAAAACTTGGAAAAAACGTTTCGTGTTGCGTTGGTTCGTAAGGTGTGTCCCGCTTGCGTTTTCGGCGTTCATCAATCAATAGACGTTTCATCGTTTTAAAAAACCACGCTTTTTGCTGATGATGCGCTAAAGTCCAAACGTTCTCGTTATTTAACGCGCGCAGCCACGCTTCCTGTACAAGGTCATTGGCTTCTTGTTCATGTCTGGCAATACTTAAGGCAAAACGCCATAGATGGGGAAACAATTTTTCGTACTGTTCGTGTTCCATAATCCCCCTCTTCCCACTTCAGCTGGTTCACAGAGATAACGTTTCAGATCGGCCAACTGTTGAGATTTTTTAATTAGAAAACTTGGCTTTTCGCCAAACCTGGCGAAAGCCTTAGTTGCACTTATCCGCGAAAAAAATAAAACCGCCCACGCGGGCGGTAAATGTCAGCTCGTAATCGTCAGCCGGCTACCCTCTCCCCCGGGTTTGGGTGCTTCCACGAGCAAGCGTTTGTGCAGGCGTTCCTGCAGTTCCGGGACGTGGCTGATGACGCCGACGGCGAGCTGCTCGGTTTGCAATTGTTCCAGGGCGTTTACTACGGTGTCGAGCAGTTCTGCGTCCAGTGTACCGAAACCTTCATCAAGGAAGAAAAATTCCAGCGGATGTTGGCCTCGCAACTGAATGGAAACGGAAAGGGAAAGAGCCAACGCCAATGATGTTAAAAAGGTTTCCCCACCCGAAAGTGTCGATGTAGGCCTTTTTTGTCCACCGTTAAAATAATCGGCGATCAAAAATCCACCGTTTGAATCGAGCGTAAGGGCGTATCTTCCCTGGGTGAGGGCATGCAGACGCTCGGACGCATGGCGGGTGACCTGCATAAGTTGTTCCTCGGCGATGAAATCGACGAACGCTTTCCCCCGGAAAACGTTGGCCAGTTCCCGGTAATGACCGATTTTTGTCACCAGTTGTTGTCGTTCTTCTTCAAGTTCCTGATAACGGTGGTGTTTGTCCTGGAGGTCTTCCCATTTTGAGCGGGCGACACTTTGGTCTCCCAGTAGTTTCTCGACGTGTGCTTCTTTTTGCTGGAGGGTATTATCCAACACTTCCCATTCTTCGTCGGTCACTCTTTGTCCGTCCAATGTTTTTTCTACTTCAGATAAACGTTGGTTCGTATGGGAAAGTCGTGTTTCAAAGTTTCGGGTGTCCTCTTCATATTTTTTTCTGTCATTATTTGTTAGACAGTAGTCCTGGATCGCTGCACTGGTTAGCTCTTCATGATGAGCAAAGTGTTTTTCGGCTTCCCGGCCTTCACTTGTGTTTAGTTGTTGTTGCCAGCGCTCCTCGGCTAGATGGTATTGTTCGATGGCCGCTGTTCGTTGTTTAGCGGCGGCCGCTTGTTGCTGCTGGGCTTCCTGGTGTTTACGGGTCGCTTTTTGAAACGTTTCTTCTGCCGTTTTCTCTTCACTTTGCAAGAACTGCCGTCTGTCCTTTGCTTCTGTTAAGGCCGCGCTTGCCGACGTGTTTTCGCCGAGCCATTGCTGAAGTCTTGCCTGTTCTTGCTGATACGTATTTTTCAGTTGCTCGAGTTCCGTTTGTCGTTGCAAGAGTGACATTTGCATGTTAGTCTGTCGGGTTTCCGCCTTTTTCAGATGGTCACGTAATTGTTCACGGTTTTGTTGGAGTTCTCGTACTTCTTCTCGCAGCTTTAGTTGCCGTTCCTGTTCTTCTTTGGCCGCCTCCCACGCGTCATCGATCGTCGATAATGAGTGTTCGGGGAAGGATTCAAGCCATTCGTCATTCTGTTTTTGGTAGATGTCCGCTTGTTTTTGCTTTTTCGTTGTCGCTTCTTTTTGATTTGTTGTTGCCTGTCTGTAGAGCGTTTCTATTTCTCTAAGGTTGGCGTCGTATTGCTGCACTTCTTCTATCTGTTGCCTGGTGTTTTTCAGAAGCTTGTCCAACGATCGTAATTTTGCTTCCAGCTTATGCAAAAATTGTTGGGCTTTTGTTGGTAAATGTTCCGCGTCTTCATCCATGTGTTCAGGATGAGCAGGCCTTTCGTCTCCGCTGGTCGGTGGCTGTAAGGCAGACAATTCGATCATTGTAGCGATCTGTTCTGAATAGTGGTCGAGCTGCAAGAGATACCTGTCAATCTGAAAGTCTGCTTGCAAACGTTCTCGCGCTTCCTCAAGCGCATCATAATGGTGGTTTACCTGGCCTACAGGATGACCCGGAGAGGGATGATGCTCAGAACCGCAGACCGGGCAGGCTTTTCCTTCTTCTAAATGGGCGACGAGCGTGCGGATGGTTTCCGCTTGGTTGTGGTTGATGGTTTTCGTTTGCGCCTCTTTTATGGCTTCGACCCAGGTCTCTTGCTCTCTCTTCGCTTCATGTAAATCGATATACCACTGCGAAAGATTGGATTGGCTGACGGCCAGTTGCTCGGCAGCCCGCTCTCTTTGCGCTTTTTCGTCATTCAGCTCGGCTGCTTGCTGGCGGACTATTTCGATGGCTTGTTGTTCGGCTTCTTTCTCTTCTTCCAACCGCTGGGCTTGCTGTTTTAAAGCATCCCCCTTCTCTTGGGCGCGTCGGATCTGTTCTCGTTTAGGCTCATTGTCTTCGAGCGTTGTAAGTTCACTTTCTTTTTCTTGCAGAGCCTCCTTTGCTTGTGTGTCCTCCTCTGTTGCTTGTTCCCATTCGCGTTGGGCCGTCATTTGTTCTTTTTGCAATCTCGTTTCTTCGGTGCGGGTTTCTTCAATTTTTTCGGCAGAGTCCTGCAGTTGTGTTTCCAGCGTTTCGGCTTCTTCAAGTTGAGAGATTTTGACGGTAAGGTCGGGCTCTTCTGCTTGTCGTTTTTCCCTGGCTGTCCGGTAAATGTTTTCTGCTTCCTTTTCATCTTTCTCAAGTTTTTCGGATTCTGCCTGGCTTATCCTTAAAGCTTCTTCGGCCTCATCTCGCGCTTGTTCGCTTCGCTCTTTATCTTCGATATACGGAAGGAGGTGATGAGCGATCGCGCTGAGTCGCAAAGCCTGCAGGCGTCGTTCGTGCTGCGGTTGTTCCTGGGACAACGTTTCGCGTTCGCTTAAGAGTTCTTCGCGAATGTTTTGTTGTTCGCGAATATCCCTTGCCTTTTTCCATTTTGTTTCCAACTCATCTTTTTCGCTTGCTGCTTGCTTTAGCTCATTTTCCACCTGCACGACGGCTTGCCTTGCCTGGGCCAAAGCTACCTTGGAAGCATCTCCGAGGCCGTTCTGTTCCCCTTCAATCGTCCTTCGTTGTGTTTCTGACTCCGCCAGATGGTTTTTAACTTTTTCATTGAGTTCGTCCCCGTATTTATGTAAATCGAAGAGACGCTGCAGCACTTCACCGCGCTCCGCTCCTTTCAGGCTCAGAAATTCGGAAAACTTATTTTGTGGGAGAACGACCGCGCGCGTGAAATCGTCAATTTTCAGCCCGATAATGTTTTCCACCTCACGATTCATGGCGCCGGTCTTATCTGCCAGTACGACCGAGGCGTCAGAGGTGGTTTCAATCAAGCGGGAACGCGTCGTTTTTAGTTGCGAGTCGTTGCGTTTGGCCCGTCTTTCGGCGGTAAACATACGCTCGCCGAGACGAAAAGAAAAAGAGACGGCCACTTCACTTTCCGACTGGTTAATCATACTTGCGCCGGCAGCGCCTGAACGGCTTATTTTTCCATAGAGCGCAAAGGTCATCGCGTCGAGAATCGTGGATTTTCCGCTGCCCGTAGGCCCGAATATGCCAAAGACACCCCCGGCACAGAGATGGTTGAAATCGATCGTTTGCTCTTCACGGAAACTATGAAGGCCGCGGACATTTAGTTGTAGCGGTCTCATCGGACATTCACCTCCTGACGCGTGTCGTCTTTATCTTCCTCCAACAGCTCTAGAAACAATTGGGTGAGTGCAGGTTCCGGCACCGCCCCGCCGGTCTTTTTCTCATAAAATTGCCGGAACAGTTCTTCGATGGGTAAATCCCTGCGTGTTTCATACATATGAAACGTCTCTTCGGGCAAAATCATGCGAATGGTTACAATGCCCGGGTGCGCACGGCGAATCGCCTGGATTTCATCAGGCTTAAGCGTATACTCGCTATGAATGGACAGTTCGATCCAATCGTTTCTCCCCCGGCCTTCGTCCAGCCAGCGGTCCACCTGGGAAAGCCCTTCCGTAGCCTTCCAGCGTGTAAGCGCTTTTCCGCTGGAAAGGGGAATTTCGGTGACCTCAGCCGGTTCCCCCGGGTGTGCTTCAATGATCGATACCGATTTGGCAACGCCTGTTTCATTGAAAGAAAAGGCGAGGGGAGACCCGGCATAACGGGTGGGGGACGTTGCTTCTCTCACCCACTGGGGGCGATGCAAATGACCGAGTGCCGTGTAAGCGATGTTGTCCGGCAAGCTCCCGGGGCGGACCGTATATGCTCCCCCTACTTCAATCGGACGTTCAGAGTCGGAACCGGCCCCTCCGGCCATAAACAAGTGACTCATCACCATATTGACGTTATCATTCGTAAAACCGGCGCTTAATTGTTGAAATAAACGGGAAATGCGAGCGTCATAAGCCATTCTGTACGCCTCGTCATCACCTGCAAATACCCCGGCATCCGAGAAACTTTCATTTAACCTGGCTTCGGACGGATAAGGAAGCGCGGCTACGTGTAAATGGGTTTTCGCGGAGGCGATCGGGACTTTGACAGCCGTGGTTCGCGGCCAGCCAACGATGTGAATCGATTGCTCCTGCAGAAGCGGCATCGCGGCCGCCAATCGTTCCGGCTGATCATGATTGCCGGCAATGACGATGATCGGCCGTTTCCCTTTATCGGACAGTCTACTCATACTTTCATAGAAAAAACGTTCCGCACTCGCGGGTGGGTTGCTGCTGTCAAAAACATCACCGGCCATCAGGACAGCATCAATCGCGTACTCATCTATAATCGTAACGAGCTCGTCCATAAAGGCTTCATGCTCGGGCAGGCGATCCCTGCCTTCCAAGGTTCTGCCCAAATGCCAGTCGGCGGTGTGTAAAATCCGCATCAAAAAAACCCTCCATATCTTCCTAGATTGAAATCGTATAGCCGCCGGCAAAGAAATACAAATAGCGTTCCTGAATGCTCCTTTGCCATATCCGTTCGATGGCTTCAGAATAAAGCCGGATCTGCTCCTCGTAACGCGTTCGCAATAATCGTTCCATATCTTCTGCGGATTCTCTGCCGCTGATTTGATCGGTTTTATAATCAATGAGGACGAGATTTTCGTGCTCGTCGCGGAATAAACAATCCACGACACCCTGGATAAGAATGGGTTCGCCTTCTTCATCACTCCAATTCCCATAGACTTGATCAGCGGGTTTAACAAACGTAAAAGGCACCTCCCGATAAACACGGGGTGATTGTCGGAGACGCCGACCGAGATCGGATTGTAAAAAACGCACAATCGCCGGGACATCAATCGCTTGTGCCTGCGATTCGGTCAGTTGTTCATTTTCCATCATTTCCGTGACGGTTCCCTCGATGGCCGTCGTTGTACTGTCTTGGAGAGGAAGGCGCTGCATGACCGCATGCATCGCCGTTCCGATTTCTGCACGGCTGAGTGATCCTTCCCCTTTTTGCATAAAGCGGGGACGATTGGCATGGGCGGATTGAAAAGCGTGCTGTCGAGTCGATTTTGCGGCATACGGGTCATCGCTGTCATTTCGTCGTTTAAGTTCGCTCACGCTTTGTTTGGCAAAATGCGTCGTCGCCCGCAGGTGTGAATACGTCCAGTCGAGTCTTTTTTGCACGAGCTCTTCATTTTCACCGGAATGATGAACGGGCTGCAATTTTTGCACGTTGGCCAACGTCGTTTCCACTTCGACGGGTTCTGTTTCGTTCGCAGCGAACCCGTGAACCTCAGCAAGTTCCAGTTGCCACTCCGAGTGATCCGGAAGCGCTAAATGCGCCGGAGCCCCCGCTTCTTCGCGAAAGGCTTTAGCGGCGTGATGCCGGATGACGGCAGGGCCGATCCAGTCGAAGAATGATTGGGCGCGTGTTCGCGTTTGCAAGGGCAATAACTCGGTATCTGTCTGCGCCCGCTTGATCCAGCGATCGATCGTTTTCTCCCTGTCTTTGGCCGTTCCGACGAGGATCGCTTTTTCTTTCGCCCGGGTGATGGCGACATAAAGGATTCGCAACTCTTCGGATAATTGCTCTTTTTTGGCTTCCTGTTTAATCGCTATTTCCGGAAGGGTTTGATACGTCGCGCGTTTGGCCATATCCATATATTTGGAACCAAACCCGAGGGATTGATGGATTTGTACCGGCGCTTGAACATCCTTGAAATTAAACGTTTTCATCATGCCGGCGACGAACAGAACGGGATATTCCAGACCTTTGCTTTTATGAATGGACATGATTTTGACGACGTTCTCCTGTTCACCGAGCGCGCGAGCCACTTCCAAATCGTCCCCGCGCTCTTCCATGCGATCGACGAAACGAAGGAAGCGGAACAAGCCGCGAAAAGCTGTTTGTTCATATGTTCGCGCCCGGTCATAAAGAGCGTGAAGATTGGCCTGTCTTTCCTTGCCGCCGGGCAATCCGCCCACGAAAGTATCATAACCCGTTTCCCGGAATAAATCCCAGATCAATTGCGATAAGGAATGGTGTCGTGCCTGGGAGCGCCATTTCTGCAGATGGTTATAGAAAGCGGCCACCCGATCGCGCCATTCGCCCCCTTGTCTTTGTTTTTCTTCTATAAATGAAAGGTTGGCAGCAGGGGAAAGCACGGGTTGTTCCGCGACGATTTTTTTCATCGCCTCGTAAAACGGCTCGCCCTTTCCCTTTAATCGGATTTCTGCCAATTCATTTTCACGTAAACCGACGATGGGTGAACGCAGAACACTGGCTAACGGGATGTCTTGATAAGGGTTGTCAATGACACGCAGGAGCGCCATCATGACTTGTACTTCCACCCGTCGAAAGTAGCCGCCCGATTGTTCGGCGTACGCCGGGACGCCCGCTTGCTTGAATATATCCATAAATGTTGAGGCGGCCGGCATGGAACGCATAAGAATGGTGATATCCCGGTATTCAATCGGGCGCGTGTCACCGAGTTTTTTATCGTATACCGGGTAGCGGTTTTCAATGAGCGTTTGAATTTTTTCCGCTATCCACTGCCCTTCTTTTTCCGCCACTTGCAGATCTTCTTCCTCGTCATCCGAGGTCTGCATCGTACGGTCTAAAAGGATGACTTCATTTTCATATCCCGAGGCCTTCTGTTCATAGTCAACATTGCCGTAACTAAGGGCCTGGCTCTCATCATATGGCACAGCACCGAGGCTTTCATTCATCGTTTGCCGAAAGACATAATTGACCCCGTCGAGCACTTGTTTCCGACTGCGAAAATTTTCGGAGAGATCAATGCGAATGCCCTCGGTATTGTCGGAGCGAAGGGTTGTCTCGGTCAATGCATCATATTGCTTTTGTTTCTCCAAAAACAGGGAAGGCTCGGCGAGACGGAAGCCGTAAATGCTTTGTTTTACATCCCCGACCATAAACCGGTTATGTCCGTTCGAGAGCAAGCGCAAAATCGCTTCCTGAACACGGTTGGTATCCTGGTATTCATCGGTGAGAATTTCCGCAAAATAATCCTGATAGGACCGGGCAACCGTCGATGGTGTATCCGTCGTCCCCTCGCTCAGGATATACAGGGTTAAATGTTCCAGGTCTTCATAGTCGATGATGGCTTTTTCCCGTTTGGCCTCGGCGTAGCGCGTGCTGAATTGTTGGACGAGGGTGACAAGCAACCGCACGTGTCCTTTCATATCGCGGATTTTTTGCAAATGCCTCGTCGGATCAGCAGAAAAAATCGTGGCGATGTCCTGGATCATCTCTTTGGCTTCATCGCGATAACTTTTACTTTGCGCGGCGATTGCTTCATCGACGTCTTTGCCCTTTGCCGGGAGCCTTGCAAATGTAAAATTTTTTAATGTCTGATGCCAGTGCTCCCAGGAATCATTTGCGATTAATGTTTCCAGCATTTGTTTTTCACTTGTCAGTACATCCACATATTTGTCCGGTCCTTCCGGAGATTCAGCCAGGGACAATGCTTTTTGCAATGATTCAGCGGCGACGAGCATTTGCTCGCGCGCGTATGTCTGGATGGAGGCTCCCCAAGGTGTTTCTTCAACGTTTTCATAATGATTTTCATACATGCCCGCCATCGCTTCAAGCCAGCTCTCCGGATCGGGTTGTGCCCGCGAGCGGGTAAATAATGTCAACAACCATTTACGCAAGCCATCGTCACCGCGATCCCCGCTATAGGCATCTACGACTTCGAAAAACAGGGAATCCCGGGACCCATAGTAGTCTTCCAACAGCTCGTCCAACACTTCATCCTTGATGATTTCCCGTTCGGTGTCATTGGCGATGCGCACGTTCGGATCGATATTGGCTTCGTAATAATAATGGCGTATCACGTCATTACAGAATGAATGGAGCGTGGAGATATGAGCGCGATTAAGCAAATGCCTTTGCCGCTGCAGGTGCAAGGATCCCGGTTGCTCTTTTAAGGCTTCATCAATTCTTTGACCGATACGCGCGTTCATTTCCGCCGCTGCCGCGTTTGTGAATGTGACGACGAGTAAACGGTCGATGTCAGCCGGGTCGTCGGGGTCGATCACTCGGCGCGCGATGCGTTCAACGAGCACAGCGGTCTTCCCGCTGCCGGCGGCTGCTGACACGAGAATATTCCCACCCCGCAGGGAAATCGCCTGCCATTGTGTATCAGTCCAGTGAACATGGACCGGTTTCGCATCCAGCTTCCACATGGGCTCGTCTATATGTGTATTCACGATTGTTCCCCCTCCCGTTTCATTCGTTCGATCGTTTCTTCAGGCGTTAAGGTGGGTAAAAAACGATAATCATTGCTCGGAAGTGTCGGGTCAAATTGGCAAACCGATGCGAATGGGCAATAGGTACAGGCGATTTCGTTTTTATCGGTGCGGTACGGGTCGACCTCGACGGCTCCCCCGGTCATCGTTTCGCCAATGTCTTTTAACTTAGTGTGAAGATATGATCGTAGCGATGCAAAATCTTCTTTTTGCAGCACTGACGAAGACGATTTGGAAAATTCTCCGTCCTTTTTAATATAGGCCGGGATAATCGCCGATCTCCCCCCATTTTCAATCGTTTGATCCATTAATGCAGCAATTCTTTTATCTTCCGGAAGCCATCCCTGCATTTTAAACTTTTTAAACCACTCCTCGGCGATTTGTTCATTCGACATGCCTTCATCGGCTTCAATGACGGGATTGTGCACGTGAAAATAAAACATCCCGCCAATATTGGCATCCTGCCCCAACCACTCTTCGGCACTGTTCAGAATCACATCAAGATAAACGGGCATTTGCAGCGAAAGTCCATGATATACATCGGAAAAGCGCAGCTTTTGCGCGCTCGATTTATAGTCGATAATGCGCAAGAAGTTGTCGTCGGCTCGATCCACGCGATCAATGCGCCCACGCAGGGACATATGGATACCATTGTTTAAACGGAACGAATACGTTGGAATGTCTCCCGTTTGCTCGCCAAACGTGACTTCCAGACCGATCGGCTCAAAGCTTGACGCACGTGCCTGTGTGCGCATCGTTTTCGTCGTGTGCACGATGACATCTTCCAGCTTTTTGCTTAAGTAAGCGTGGCGGTTGGAGCTGAACAAAATATTTCGCTGAATATGCGGAAGAATGTTTCCCACGGTATCCCGAGCAATCTGCCGACAATCGTCATCCGAAAGATCCGACCAGGCGAGCTCATTCTCCCGGACGACCTCGGCGACATCTTTTAAGGCAGCATGAAACAATTCTCCGATATCAGGCGCTTCCAATTTGTAGACATCGCGCTCCTTCAGCCCTAATCCATACGTGCTGAAATGCCGAAACGCACATTGCTGAAACAACTCCATCCGGCTGACGCTCGTCTGGATCTCGTCTCCATAAAGAGAGCTCGTCGTTTCTTTTTCCAATGGTGCAGCCCGGTTCCTGTAAAAAAGACTTCCGAGCGCCGTGCGCAAACGATCATGCCACTCGGGTTTTTCTATGAACCAATGGTACACGTCCCACCATACAGTGGGGATATCTTCGCCGCTTTGCCACTGTTGCAACTGCATGGCCAATTCTTCCATCGCCTGTTCGGGATGATTGATAAACGAAAGCTGCTTCTTTTCGGTCTCACTAAGGGCTTCCGCTTGCATGAGCGATATTTCGATGTCGGGGAATTGTTCCTGCAACCGTCCAATAACCGGGGACGGGAGCAGTGTTTTTCCATCCTCATCCGCGAGCGCATACGTGTAAATGAGCAAATCGGAAGGACTTGCCTCGGCCATATATAAATAAAACGGTTCATCCCAAAGGCGTTCGTTCGCCGAAGGCCCGATGGAAATGCCGGTATCTTCAAGCTGCGCGCGTTCACGATCACGAATGAGCCCCTCTTCTTCCGGTTTTGCCGGCAGGATTCCTTCATTGGCGCCGATAATAAAAGTCACGTGAACATCGGGCAAGCGCGAGCGTTCCATGTCGGCCACGGTGACTTGATCGATCGCCGGGGGGACCAGCGCGAATTGCATGCTTTCCAGGCCGGCATCCATCATGCGATTAAAATAAAAGAGAGAAAGCTTGTCATTTCCGGCGGCATCGACGAACTGGTCGAGAAGATCCATCACATTTTCCCATACCTGGTCATGCTCAGCGGCAATCTCCAACGCGCCATCGGCAACCGCTTGATGGCGTATGTCTTCAATCTTTTCCGGTAACTGCAGGTCTTCGAAAAAAAGATACAAAGCTTCGCAGCGATCGCGAACACTGCGGGCACTCTTTATACGCTCTTCAAGGTTTAATAACGGAGTTATTAATGCATGACGGGTATCGTTTATGCGGTCTTCAATCTTTTTTTCCATATCCGTCTGTTCACGGGCTTCCAGGACATTACGGTGTCGCCGGTAAGGCCAGCGTTGTGTTTCCTTCCATTTGTTACCGTAAATGCCGTGCGCGAGCGCGTAGTTTTCCAGTTCATCCACGCGCTCGCGCCAAGTGTCCCAGTTGCTGTGAACAGGAAAAAGCAGATCGGTTTTTAACGCGCGAAATACGGCCTCAAAGGGCCAGTTTTTCTCGATGATTTCCAGCGTTGAACGGATGAGTTCCACGACAGGATGATGCATCATCGACCTTTTTTCATCCAGAAACATCGGAATGTCCAAACGGGAAAATACGCGTTTTAGCCATTCCTCATACGGTCTCCCGTCGCGTATGAGAATCGCGATATCCCGATAGTGGTAGCCATGATCCCGGACGAGCTCGATAATTTTACGGGCGACGCCTTCCACTTCTGCGCGGCGGTTCACCGCTTCATAAATGTGCAGCGCGTTACTGCCTGTATCAGACGTTTGACCGGCCTGTTCCAACTGCGCGAGTCTCTTTTCCCGGAAGCGTTTAGTGGCAAAACGTGTGAACACTTTCCAGCTATAGCCGTGCTTCTGAGCCAGGGAGGTGATTTTTGTATAGGTTTTCGCGGGTAAGTAAAAACGACTAAGCTCATTCGGACTTATTTCTTGACTGGGCACGTGATCCAGGGGAAGGGCGACGGTCAGTTCATCGGCCTTTGTGAATAGCGATTCGACGACGAGCAATTCCTGGGGGCTGAAATCATAAAATCCATCAATATAAACGCTGGCACCCTGCAACCATTCTGAGTCCGGCAACTGGTGGATGAGCTGCTTTAAAGCTTCTTCTGTGTTCATATATGTACCGTGAAAGGTTTCCTCAAAGCGTTCGTAGACGAGCGCAATATCGTGAAGCTTATCCTGTAAGCTTCCCGTTTGCTTTACCTGTTCCCAATGCTCGAGCTTTTCCGTAATGAGTTCGGGGGTTATCGCCTGACGTCTCAACTCCGTTACCATTTTCTCCATTTCCTGTATAAAACCATCCGTGTCGGCCGCTTTTCTGAACACACGGAAGTCTTGTTTAACTTCTTCTACAATTTTGCGTAAAAGCATGTGAATGCCTGCCCGCTGTAAATGTTCTCTCGTACTTCCTCCTGTTTCCTGCAGGACGCGTAAAGCAAGGCGGGAGAAACTCATGACGTGAGCCCGTGAGAGCCCCCCGGTCCGGATCGTCAGTTGATACTCGACTTGAAAGGTCATTTGTTCCGGAACGAGATAAAGAATCGGAGGACCATCGACCGCCTCGTCAGATAACTTCTGCTCCACTTCATTCAGAAGTGTCGTCGTTTTCCCGCTGCCGCTTCTGCCTAGATAAAAACGCGGTTCCATATTCACCTTTCCTTTCCGAATATCAGATATCAGATGCCGGATGCCTGAGAACAGACATCGGCAGCCGGAAGCCAGAAGATGACGCCACGTTTACTTTTTCCGGCCTCCGGCCTCAGAAATCTGACCTCTGGAGTTGCCACACTTCATCGGTGGGAACCATCAATCCCACCCTTCCCCCCTGGCCCGGGGGTGGCTGTCTCGTTGCATAAATGACGCCGACGACCTCGCCGTCGTCATTGATGGCCGGACTTCCGCTGTTACCCCGATACGTCGGTGCGGAAATGGTCGTTGGGTTCCCGGTGTCCAAAATCTCTCCCTCATTGGCAATACCTGTAAAATTAAGGGGGTTTCCGATAATCGTAATGTTCGTTCCTTCTTCGGTCTCAGCTCCTTCAGGCTGAAGCTGGAGGGGATCGACAGCAATATCCTCTTCGATTTCGATCAAAGCCAGATCCACATCTTCGGACTGACTTACGATACTCGCTTCATATGCAGAACCGTCATGTAAGGATACCCCGATCTGAAATGCATCTTCCACCACATGACGGTTCGTAGCAATAAGGCCGTCATCGTCAATGAAAAAGCCGGTACCTCGGGCTGAAGCACCCGGTTGCTCCACTTGCAGCGTCACGACCGACTCCCGCCATTCGGCGACATCTTCATCCTGGGATAATTCATAGGAGGTCGTTAAAAAGTCGACGACGTCAGGCTGAATGAATTGAACGAGCGTGCTAACCCCCTGAAAGATAAGCAAAAAAGAAGCAAAGATGATCCCGAGTTTCATCCAGCGCTTTTTGCCTCTCTTTTTCTTCATCGTTATTTCATCATCCACTTCCTCACGCAGAAAGGCTTCCAGCGGGGGCTCTTCCGGCGGGATATCATCGTCTTCGCTGTCCTCGCCTTCCTCTTCCTCCCACAGGAATTCGTCTTCATCATGTCTGTCGTTATCGCGATGATTGTCTCGATCCATATTTAAACGATCTCCCTTGGCGTTGTGCGCACGGATGAAGAACATATGTTTCTTATTATCATAACATAATGATAAAAACTATGCCAACGATTTGCCGGACTCGTTAAAGAAAACTTGGCTTATCGCCAATTTATGGCGAAAGCCTTAGTTGTACTTATGCAAGATAAGAAAGTAGAACTTTCTTATATGCCGAAAAAACGGCTGCCGTTTAAGCAGCCGTTCCCCTCACTCGCGAAAATAGTCCTTTTTAAAACCGCCGATGATTCCCGTGTCATCGACGATGAAATAGAATTCCTGCGTTTCATTTTTCACATCATACGTCTTTCCGGGCGTGAGCACCCGGTCAACTTTGTATTTCGCCGCGTTGGCATGAACACACGTAATCGTTTTAATCGGTTCTTTATTTTGCCATACGAGATGCTGCATATACGTCGCCCCTACTCATAATGATAACTAAGCTCCGGTAAGTGCTCCAATATAAACTGAGCCTTTACAGGATCTGCTTTTAAATTAAAGCGTTTGTAATAGGTTAGCACTTTATCAAAATGATGCGCCATCTGTTTATTGTCATGAAATATGCGTTCGAAGGCTTCATCTGCCAACATAAACGCCGCCACAAAGTCACTAAACGGAATGACATAAAAAGACGTTTCATTTTGCAACGACGTACACTGGGACATTTCCCGCGCCTGTTCCCGGAAGAAAGAAGCCACTTCCTCGATATAACTGCGGTGTGATTCAGTGACACGGGCGGCCTTATTATCATAAAACTGTGTAAGCTCCCGAAAAAAGGTAATAAAGAATGGAAGATCTTCACGCTTTATGTTTAAATCAAACCCGGCTTCCTTGATTCGCGGCCAGGTCATCGGTTCCATGCTGTGATTGAGTGAACGAAGATAGAAATAGCGTTTAGGGGTACTATTCATGGTGCTCCCTCCCAACGAATGATCGGTAAAGAAAACTTGGCTTATCGCCAAGCCTTTAAGGCGATAAGCCTTAGTTGCACTTATGCAGGATAAGAAAGTCACACGAATAATGTTTTTCCAGAATGATATTGATTATCGTTATTATACCATGAGAAGGAGCAGAAAAAAATAGTTTAGCCATTAAAGAAAACTTGGCTTACCGCCAAGCCTTTAAGGCGATAAGCCTTAGTTGCACTTATGCAGGATAAGAAAGTGGTTTATACTTTCTTACCTGCCAAAAAACGAGAACTCCCGATAGGGAGTTCCCATGCCGGCGTTAGTACAAAACGCCACCTTATCGTGAAATCAATGCTTTTACAAACAGTTTAAGCGCCGAATGTCACCTATCATATCAACGAGCGCGGAGTCGTTGAAGTGGGTGTTGCTCAGTTCTTCTTTGCACAGATAAATGTGCAAGGTGTCACGGTCAGGTTTCTGTTCCAGGTAGACACCGGTGACGTCGGAATCATCATCCGAAATAATGTCCATTTCCAGTTTTTCGGCAATAGCCTCGAGCTGGAATTGGCCCTTGGGCATATCGACATTAATGGTGAGGTGTTCCGGTGTATTTTCGGAAATAAGCCCCCACTTCGTTCCTTTCCAGGAACGGCATCCTGTTCGGCTATTCAGCACAATCCCTTCATGTTGATCCTGGGAAAGCCGAGTGTTAGACCAGCCTCGCATTTGAATAGCCGCACATAGTTCCATTGCCTTTGATTGTACACGCATGTCAATCCCTCCTTAAAAATTTAGGCAGTTGCCATTGACGTGTGCATCGTAATAATGCGACTAAAATGTGAGACTTTAGAAAATAAAGTCTACAATACATATCTCCTGGTGGGATGCATTGCAGGTAGAATTATAATAACACAATTCACCAATTTTGAAACCACATTTTTTAAGTTTTTTTAAATTTCCTCTGCAAAAGGCGGGAATCCAGTGACATCCTCTCGGTATTAAAATACCGAGCATCCGAAAGACCTTGCCATTCATCCCCTTATTCAAATAAGGGGATGAATGGCAATTGGCCGTAAAAAAAGCGCCCGAAAAAGGGCGCCCATGAGACGTGGAAAGTTTGCCTTTAGCCTTCCAACAATAGATCTTCCGGCTCTTCGAGCAACTGCTTCAATGTGACGAGAAAGCTTACAGCTTCTTTTCCGTCGACGATACGGTGATCATAAGATAAAGCGGTATACATCATTGGCCGGTTCTCCATTCGCTCCTTATCAATAGCTACCGGGCGATATTGGATCGTATGCATGCCGAGGATGCCGACCTGTGGTGAATTCAGGATAGGCGTGGATAATAACGAGCCGAACACGCCACCGTTAGTGATCGTAAATGTTCCGCCGGACAGATCATCCAGGCCTAGTTTGTTGTCGCGGGCCTTTTCCGAGAGACGGCCGATCTCATCCTCAATCCCGGCAAAGCTTAAGCGATCGGCATCGCGTACGACCGGCACGACAAGTCCTTGATCTGTGGATACAGCCATACCGATATCATAAAACTGCTTTTTAACAACCTCTGTTCCCTGGATTTCCGCGTTGAGGAGCGGATAGTGTTTAAGGGCGCCAATCACACCTTTAGTGAAAAAGGACATGATACCCAGTTTTGTCCCGTCGTGCTTCTCCTGGAACGATTCTTTTTTACGTTTGCGTAAGTCCATAATCGCGGACATGTCCACTTCATTAAACGTGGTTAACATGGCGGTGGATTGCTGGACGTCTACGAGGCGATTCGCGATCGTTTGACGGCGTCTCGACATGCGCTCGCGCTCGATCGGTTTTCCGCCAAACTCATCTTCGGGTTCCTGCTTTTCAGGGGCACTTTTTTGTGCTGATGCTTGCTGTTTTTGCGCTTCCTTGTTCGACTCGTAGGATTCAATGTCTTCTTTTCGTACGCGCCCGAGAGGATCGCGCACCGGGACATCATCGAGATTGATCCCTTTTTCTCTCGCGAGTTTGCGGGCAGCCGGAGAGGCGACGACATGATCCGACGAGTCATCCCCGCTATCCTCTTCGGTACTTTTTTCTTCCGGCTCGGCTTCTGTCTTTTCAGGTTGTGTCGTTTTCTCTGGTTCTTTTTCTTCTTGTTTGCTTTCAGTGGTCTCTTCGCCAGAACTTTCGCTGCTGCCTTCCGTCGCGTTTTCGTCGAGGGTGGCTACGGCGTCACCGACGGATACGTCGTCACCGACGTCGCTCAACAATTTTTGCAAGACGCCTGACTGTTCTGCGGTGAGTTCGATATTGACCTTATCGGTTTCAAGCTCGGCCACGGCTTCGCCTTTCTCCACGAAGTCGCCCGGTTCTTTCATCCATTCGGCAATCGTGCCTTCGGTCACTGATTCTGCGAGTTCTGGTACTTTGATTTCTGCCATTCTAGCTTCTCCCTTCTTTTAGGCCCAACGCATCATTGATAATTCTTTGCTGTTCTCTTTTATGCACATTCGGATCGCCTTCTGATGGGCTGGAACGGCGTCTGCGGCCGATATATTCAATATCGATGTCTGACGGTAATGTTTCGCGAAGGTACGGTTCAATGTAACCCCAGGCACCCATGTTTTTCGGCTCTTCCTGGACCCATTTGACGTGTTTAACATTGTTATATCGTGAAAGCACAGCTTCAATATCTTCTTTTGGATACGGATACAATTCTTCGACTCTCACGATGTGAAAACGGCTCGTATCTACGTCGTCATCGATATTTTCGTTTAGATCGATGGATATTTTTCCGCTGCAGAAAATGAGTGTCTCCACTTCATCTTCCTGCCCGCTCGTTTTCGGATCTTCGAGGGTTGCTGAAAACTTCCCGTCCGTAAACGCCTCATAACTGTCGGCAATCGTTTGATTCCTCAGGAGGCTTTTCGGGGTCATCAAGACGAGCGGCCTGACTTCATCCATCTCCAGGGTAGCTGCCTGACGCCGTAACAAATGGAAGTATTGGGAAGTGTTCGTCGCGTTGACAACGTTCCAGTTGTTCTCGGCTGCGAGAGACAGGAAGCGTTCCAAACGGGCGCTGGAATGTTCGGGTCCTGCACCTTCATAGCCATGGGGCAATAGCAGGACGATACCTGAGCGTTGACCCCACTTCGCTCTCCCGGCTGATATGAATTGATCGAAGATGACCTGGGCGGCATTGTTGAAATCCCCATATTGCGCTTCCCAGAGGACCAATGTATCAGGCGCCTGAACGTTATAGCCATACTCGAATCCAACGACGGCGGCTTCTGACAAAGGACTGTTATGAAGAGCAAACGAAGCTTTGGCCGTCGAAAGCGTGTGCATGGGAGAATAGTTTTCTCCGGTCTCGGCATCGTGCAGGATGAGGTGGCGCTGGTTAAATGTGCCACGTTCCGAATCCTGACCTGTCATTCTGATCGGCGTACCATCAGAAATAATCGAAGCGAGGGCGAGCGCTTCCGCGTGTGCCCAGTCGATGTTGCCTTCCGTAAATGCTTTTTCCCTGCGATTAAGGATACGTCTTACATTACGGAATACCGTAAATCCTTCCGGATGCTCGAGTAACTCTTCGTTTAATTGCTTCAGGCTGTCATAATCGACGCCGGTTTCAATATCGGGCAAACCTTTTTCAATGACTTCGGGCGGTTCTGCTTCTCCCGGAGTGGGGCTCTGTCCGGACACCTTTTCATATTCTTTTTCCAGCTTTTCCTGCATCTCTTCCTGCATCGACTTGGCCTGTCCCTCTTCAATAACCCCTTCCTGTTGCAACTTATCGGCGTATATCGTTCTGGCGGTATCATGAGCACGAATCATTTCGTAGAGTTTTGGCTGGGTCGCCGCGGGTTCATCCCCTTCATTGTGGCCAAAACGACGATAACCGACTAAATCGATCAAGAAATCTTTATGAAAACGACTGCGATATTCGCAAGCCAGGCGTACGGCTGCGATACAGGCGTCGGGATCATCGGCATTCACATGGATAATGGGGATCTCGAATCCTTTAGCCAGATCACTGGCGTAGGTCGTTGATCTTGAATCGTGGGTTTCCGTCGTGAAGCCGAGCTGATTATTCGCGATGATATGGAGGGTTCCCCCGATTTGATAGCCTTTGAGCCGACTTAAATTAAGTGTCTCGGCAACGATGCCCTCACCGGGGAACGACGCGTCTCCGTGCACGAGAATGGCACCCGACCTGTTGGTTTCAACATCCGGGAATCCGATTTTATTACGGTCTTCCTGGGCTGCACGTGTCGATCCGGCGACGACGGGATTGACAAATTCCAGGTGACTCGGGTTGTTGGCGACATCCACCGTCGTATGGGTCGATGATTGATTAAATTCCCGGTTAGCGCCTAAATGATACTTCACATCACCCGTCCAGCCGTAATTTAATGTGGAGGACCCTTCCGAAGGGGTTGTTTCCTGACTCGGAGCATTCATGAATTCCGAAAAAATAAAGTTATAGGGTTTTCCCAGGACGTGCGCGAGGGTGCTTAATCTCCCGCGATGGGCCATCCCGAGCAAAACATTATTCGCACCTTCCTGCATGAAATGCTGAACCATTTCTTCAAGCATGGGAATCATCGTGTCAATACCCTCAACAGAAAAGCGTTTTTGTCCGAAGAAATTTTGGTGTAGGAACTGTTCAAATTTTTCGGTGGCGGTTAATCTTTCCAGGAGACTCTGTCGCTTTTCATGTGATAAATTTTCAAAAATATCACCGGACTCGACCATTCGATTTAACCAGCCTCGTTCTTCAAGGTCGTAGACATGATCGAATTCAAACGCGATGGACTTCGTATACATCTGTTTGAGATGAACAATGGCCTCATACCCATCTTGTACGTGACTGGGCGCATCTTTACATAACATATCTGCAGGCATGGCTCTCAAGTCTTCTTCGTCCAGGCCATTTTCCTCGGGCTGTAAGAGAGGAGATTCTTCTCCGGGGGTGTCAAGTGGGTTCACGTCTGCCAGAATGTGGCCGAATATCCGAATATTATCGACTAGTTTCATGGCTTTGGCAATCTTGTGCATGGTGGAATGGGTCAATTCCGGTGATTCCACCTCCGCATGACCATTCAATGGCTGAGCGGCGGACGGCGCTCCGTTGGCTTGAAACCATTCTTTCAAATCATGGTCTACATCGTCCGGGTCGTGCTTATATTTTTCGTACATGTCGATCACGTAACCAAGGTTTGGTCCGTGAAATGTTTCCCAAGACTTTTCCGGCTTGGAAACGTTTCTGTCCATCTGCTACTACCTCCAGGTACACGTGTTTGCTTTTAATGGATAGGTTGTCAGTTTTTGAGGCGTGGTCAGTATAACCGGATTCCGGTATCATCACTCTCCTAAATTTTCCTTAGGGGAATCGCGAGTTGCTACCCCCGCTTATATAGTGTCTTGATCAGTGACCTTACCTAAAAGTCATCATGTATTCACATTTTTTATTCTAACATGGTCTGTAAGAGGATACAAAAGAAAGCGGACTGGGCGATGGTGCCTGTAGCGTCATGCTGTTAGGAACGTTCTCCCCTGTGCTACAATATATGGCAGAATCGAATAGGAAAGGATGGGAAAAATGATACATACACTTCTTTTTGATCTTGATGACACATTGATATGGGACAAAAAGAGCATCTCCGAGTCGTTGCTGGCCACATCCAACGACGCCGCTCGGCAGACGGGCATTGATAGTGGTGAGCTTATGGAAGCCGTTAAAACAGTGGCTCCGACTCTCTATGAAGAGCAATCGTTTTATCCATTAACGACCGCCCTCGGCATCAACCCCTTCGAGGGGCTGTGGGGGATGTTTGATGACATACACGATGCCCGCCTCAGGGAGATGGGGGCAAACATTGGGATGTATCAATTCGAAGTCTGGACGGAAGCGTTAAAAAAAGTCGAGGTAGACGATTTATCATTGGCCCGGGAACTCTCCAGACGATTCATCGAATATCGGGAAACGTTGCCTTATGTTTACGAAGAAACGTTTGAGGTTTTAACGAAAATGGATATTCCTTATCAACTCGCGCTCGTTACCAATGGTGCGCCCAGTTTGCAGCTGAAAAAACTGCAAATGACAAAAGCGCTGGTTCCATTTTTTGACCGTATCATTATCTCGGGGGCCTTCGGGGTTGGAAAGCCTGATTCCTCCATTTTTAGACATACCCTCACCCAGCTTGGTGCTGAAAAAGAGCAAACCGTTATGATCGGTGATAACTTGCACACGGATATCGTGGGCGGAAACCAGGCAGGCATCAAGACGATATGGGTGAATCGCGAGCAGGCGGAAAATAATACAGACATCATACCGGAAGTTGAGATCACCACGTTGCGGGAACTGGAAGATGCTATCGGTCGTATCGACGGTTTTTAATTTCGAAAGTTTGGGAGTGATCCCTTGTCACAGAAACAATATAATGCCAGTCAAATGTTCAAATTCATCCTGCCCTCGTTGATCGGAATCTTTATATTTATTACGCCGATAACCGTGGATGGTGAGATTACCATTCCCATCGCCTGGTTGGCAGAGGCGCTCGATGCTGTACTCGAACCTATTCTCGGAGAACTCATTCTCATCCTTGTTGCCATTTCAGTGGTCGGAACGACGATCTATCGATATCTTTCTCCCCAGTGGATGCGACGCCCCTTGTTTGTCGCCCTTTTTTCCGTCACCCCGACGTGGTTCGTGATAAGGATCATCGGGCTTATATTGGCCGCGGCGATTCTTTTTGAGTGGGGACCGGAATGGCTGTGGGGAGAAGCGACAGGCGGGGAAATTCTCGGATTGGCCTCCTTCTTGCTTACGATCTTTTTGTTCGCGGGTATATTTTTACCCCTGTTGATGAATTTTGGCCTTTTGGAGTTCGCGGGTGCTTTGCTGCACGTCATTATGCGCCCGCTGTTCACAATGCCCGGCCGTTCTTCCATCGACAGTTTGGCTTCCTGGCTCGGGGATGCCGCGATCGGGGTGTTGCTCACGAACCAACAATATGAACAAGGTTTTTATACAAAACGGGAAGCGGCGGTGTTGGGAACGACGTTCAACATCGTCTCGATTACGTTTACGATTGTCGTGCTCGGTTATCTTGAGCTTACGCACATGTTTCTTCCTTATTATGTAACGATTGCGATTGCAGGCATCGTAGCGGCCATGATTATGCCGCGCATTCCGCCGCTTTCAAGAAAAAGCGAGGAACTTTACCCGGGTGCAGAACCGAAAAAGCGTGCTGAAAACGTCGATGAACCGGCGATTCAGCGCGCGTGGCGAGGCGCACTAATCCGGGCGGACGATGCCGGTGCCGGAGAAGCAGCTCGCAGCGGTTTAAGAAACGTTTTGGAAATGTGGTTGGCTGTTATACCGATCGTGATGGCGATCGGTACGGTGATGATTATCATCGCCGAACATACCCCGCTCTTTCAATGGCTGGGCCTTCCTTTCATCCCGCTCCTTGAACTCATGCAAGTGCCCGAAGCGCAGGCGGCCTCGGAAACGATGTTGATCGGGTTTGCGGACATGCTGCTCCCGGCCTTGATCGGGGCTGATATTCAAAGCGAAATGACCCGTTTTATCATCGGTGCTGTATCCATCACGCAACTGATTTATATGTCCGAAGTCGGTGGCATGATCCTCGGGTCAAAGATACCGATCACCTTTATGGAACTCGCCATGATCTTCCTATTGAGAACACTCATTACCTTACCGATTATCGTTTTATGCGCGCATATTATTTTTTAAGAGGCTTTCCGTTTGAGCGGAAAGCCTCTTCTATTGAGTTTCCTGTAGGCGTTTCGCCATTTTGTTAAGTCGATGAACGTCATTGGTTTTCTCGTGTTGCCTGAGTTGGCGTTTAAGTCTATTCTGACTCATCGTTACCGGTACTAACCGTTTGCTGATCAGGTTTTGGCGCAGGAACTCGAGGTGATCAATCTGATAGTAATCTTTTTCGTTCACCAAAGCTAGATAACGATCGAAGACATCTATAAGGCGATCCGTCTGCCATGCCAATGTTCCGTAGCGTTTTTGTTTTTGCTGGAAGTTGATGATAGCCAAATGGTTGAGCAGCACTTGAGCAAACAATGCTTCGTTTCCTTTTAGCTGGAAGTCTTTGTTCTGCAAATACTTAATAAAGACGGACAGCTCTTTTTTATAGAAATGGGCCTGATCCCGAGTGTTTTTACTAAAAAATGACATTGAATATCCGTGTTGGCGATTTTGTGTCTGCAAAAAATGATGCAGTTGTCTTTCCATTTCCGGACGCAATAAAAACACAGGTTTTGTCATTTTAATAAATCGCGGCATCTCCTGTTCGAGGATGGACATCATTTCATTTTCCTGTATGCGTTCATGAACATCCATCTGACGGCGTCGCCTGGCGAATGTCTGTAATCGTTGTTTTCGTCCCGCTAACATCTGGGAACCCCCTTTAGAAATGTCGTTCTCTTGGTGAGCAATCCTTAAGGATTATATCATAGCTTTAGTGATAATAAAACAGAGGATATAAAAGAATTTGGACAAAAAATGAACAAAATAAACACTCACCGATTGTGAATGGATATATACTCTTTAAACGCTAAAAATCCCCTGGTCACTTAGCAGTGACCAGGGGGATGTCATTCATCTTCCGATTCTGCAAGCATTGACGTTTCGACCCATTGCTGGAATTGTCGCTGGACATGCAATCCAAGCAAATAGACAGCGGCCATGTGAGCTTCCGTTTCTTCCCTTATTCTTTCCATTCCCGATGGTTGCGCCCGTTCAATAATCCGAAAGCCTGTCGCCATCATTTGCTCGTCATTCAAAGTGCGATCGAGAAACTCTACACTGTCATCCAACGCGTGTCGGCCGGTGGCCAAAACTTCATAAAAGGATAAAAATCCGTGCATCACCCCTTCATAGCGAATCGCTTCCACGGGGACTTCTTCTTCATTGAGTTTGTGTGCGTATAGCTCTCCTTCATCCCGGAGAGGATCAAATTCGGCGGTGGCGATAAATGCGGGTGGCAGGTCTTCGGCCACACCTTCATCAAGGGGGGATACATACGGATTCTCCCACATTTCTTCCCCGGGCGTATAGGAATCCCTGGCCTTCTCCATCACCGTTCTGGAAAGTAAATAGCCGCCTTCGGCATATTTATCGCGCGTATCCAATGGTCGGTCATGAAAGGTGGTCAAAGGGTAATAAAGAAGTTGGGCTTGTAATTCCGGCCCGCCTTCATTTCGCGCTTTCATGGCGGTTACGGTGGCAAGGTTCCCTCCGGCGCTGTCGCCGGCTACGATCATTTTCTCCTGGGAACCGCCGAACTCTTCTGCCTGTTCATAAGCCCATATCAACGCATCATAAGAATCGTCGACGGCTTTCGGGAAAATATGCTCCGGGGCGAGCCGGTACCCGACACTGATGACGATGGCATTCGAACGATAGGCAATGGCACGGGCGATGTTATCATGGGTATCGATATTGCCATATCCCTCCATAAAAGCACCACCATGATAATAGACAATCACCGGCGCGTCCTGGGCATCGACCGGTTTATGCATGCGCCCTGGTAAAACCGAGCCGTCACTCACGGGAATTTGCAGTGATTCCTGTTCAAAAGCAACGCCTCCGGCACTGTTGCTGCCGGTTAAAAACGAGGGCGGGGTCAGCTGTTCATCGGGAACGACCAATTGGTTGTTAATGGCATGAAGAATCACTGCTGTTTTGGAAGGCAGATCCCCTTCTGACGTTGTTGACCAGCCACTGACGAAACTCGATAGGATGATCAAGAAACCGATGGCGATTTTCAAAGAAATTGAAAGCGCTTTTCTTTTAATCATAACGGACAGCGTTCTTCGCCATTCCCCCCTTTAATTTATCTGTTTTTACATTATACCATATTATATTGCGTTTTGTGCGATTTTATTTTACTTTTTCACACATTATCACACAATTAACGGTTAGTAAACAGCTCATGGATAAGGTATCCATGATTGTCCAGTATTATCCCCTGAATCTGATCTCCGCAATAACAAACGCCAGCCCTGGGGGGAGCTGGCGTTTCGTTCATTATGTAACTACAGATCACTGAGACCGATGCTAATCTCTAAAGCGTTTTTGACTTTTTTCATCATGTCATCATCCAAATGTGTAATTTTATCTGTCAGTCGTTGTTTGTCAATCGTACGGATTTGTTCAAGGAGCACGACGCTGTCACGGTCGAATTGATGTTCGTCAGCGTCGATTTCTACGTGTGTCGGCAACTTTGCTTTTTTAATTTGCGCAGTAATCGCTGCCACGATGACCGTTGGGCTAAAGCGGTTGCCAATGTCGTTTTGAATAATGAGGACCGGGCGGACTCCGCCTTGTTCGGAGCCGACCACCGGAGATAAGTCCGCAAAGAAAACATCGCCGCGTTTGACGTTTTGTTTTCCCGTTGTATGTTGGGATTGGTCCGAATGATTCACGTCATCCATTCACCTCCTTATTCATAGTGGATGACATGCTGACGCGATTCTGCATGATGAAAGGCCTCCCATTCTGAATAAGCAAAGCTTTCGGCAATCGACAGGTTTAATTGTGCCATCTCCATATATCCTTGCTCCAATTCAGCGCGGAGGGACTCCCGCTTCTTCCGCTCCATGTAGCGATGAAGCAACTGATAAAAAAAACGGTTCTGTTCATTTAAGTGCTTGATCTCACTGAATAACTCATCTGTAAGCGGTACGGAGATCTTTTCTGAATGCATGGTCCATGGGCCCCCCAGATTTGTATTCCCCATCTATTATAAGCGAAAACCTCATTGGTTTAAAGATTTTTCACTATAAGTTTTTGGGAAAACATCTCCTTACCCATCAGGATAGCCCGATCCTTGAGCTTTCATGCATAGATGCCTTTACACTATCCCATACTAGCGGTAACGAAAAAAATGAGATAAAGAAAACTTGGCTTATCGCCAAGCCTGGCGAAAGCCTTAGTTGCACTTATGCATGATAAGAAAGTTATACTTTCTTATCTGCCAAAAAAGGAGTTTTAAAGCCCATGCGTTTCATTAAGGGATTGCTTGTCATGCTCTCGCTCATTCTTGTCCTGGTCGGTTGTGGAAGCGAGAATGCCGAAGATCTGGGCGCCGACCTGGAGAGGATGGAATATGAAGAGGGCCCGGGCATAGAACCGAATGAACTATATGTAAGACATCAACAGGCCGAAGGCAATTATGATGATCTCAAGGATTACAGCGATTATTACAGCACTTTTTTAGAACATTACCATGATGAACTGGAAGTTCTTTATGACCATGTGGATGACGATGACGAAGCAGAAACAAAAGCGTCGGTGGAACGTTTGTCGGCACTGGTGGAAGACATTACCGATCGACCGACCCCTCCTGAATTTCATGATCTCAGGGATGTTACGTTAGGTTCACTCCTGGAAATGGATGCCATCGCGATGAATGTCAGTGATTGTGCAGACGGGGACGCTGCCGCTTGTGATCTCACACGCAGTTATACGGAAAATCTTACTGAATATTTACGTACGATGGAATACACTTATGACCAAAAGATAGCCGAGTTCGGGCTCGTAGATTAAACACCCTCATCCAGATAGCGGACGTCGGCATATCCTTTTTTCCGGCGGTATGCGATCATCACGACGGCAAAAACCATGAGCAGCAAAGATGCGACCTGGGCCGCCGGCAAATTGTCAGTAAGCAGCAAACTATCGGTTCTCAGTCCTTCAATAAAGAAACGCCCGAGCGAATAATAAAGAAGGTAGGTCAAAAACAGTTCGCCGCGCCGTACGTTGACTCTCCGCAACAGCATAAGTCCGATAAACCCGGCGAAATTCCAGATGGACTCATATAAAAATGTCGGATGGTAATAAGTTCCGTTAATGAACATTTGCTCGATAATAAAATCGGGCAAATATAAGCCTTCAAGAAATTCGCGGGAAACCGGACCGCCATGAGCTTCCTGGTTGATGAAGTTGCCCCAGCGTCCGATCGCCTGGGCCAACAGCAAACTCGGAGCCATAATGTCCGCGAGTTGCCAAAAAGAAATGTTTTTCACTCTCGCGAAAACGATCAGGGTGAGAGCGGCCCCGATTAACACGCCGTGCATGGCCAGGCCGCCTTCCCAAACGGCAAAAACCCGCAGAGGGTTTTCCGCATACGTTTCCCAATTGAAAAGGACATAATAGAGACGGGCAAACACAACGGACACCGGAAAACCGATAAAAAGGAGATCCACAAATGTATCCCTGGGAAGGCCGCGACGTTCACTCTCCCGCACCGCAATCCACAACCCAATAAGGGCGCTCGCGACAATAATAAGCCCGTACCAGTATATCTGAATCGGCCCCAATTCAATAGCCACCGGATCGATCCTATCCATATTACCCACTCCTTCAACTTCTGACTTCTGGCCTCTGACCCCTGACCCCTGATTTCCGGCTATCCCATCGGCACCTGGGGGATCACCCGTCCTTCAATACGGCGGAAGATGTCATCCAAATCAGTTCCCGTAATCGTCAAACCGTGATTTTTAAGTCCTACGATGGCCCGGGACGGATCCTCGGCTTGATGTACCCGCTCGGCCACGGATTCAGCAAGTTCAATCGTCCCACACGGATAATTTATAGGTGTCGCCTCAACCCCATCCATCCAGGCATGGATGTGTACGATCGCTCCCACCTCAGGATGCTCCCTGTAAATCATCCAATGTTCAATCGCGTCCACAGAAGCTCTCTTCGGGTCCGTGTTCGGCGGAATACTGATTTTCATGGCGTTGTTATCGTCATCATAACCGGTGATGTAAAGAATATCCCTGCCGATTTCTTTCATGTTTGACTTATCAATCCCGCTCGCGCTCATCCAGAAATGGTTGGCATTCTCGCGACTGCTCAGATTTCCATAACTCAAGCCGCCGATGCCGTACAATTTTTTTAAATGGCGCAGATCCCGCGGTGATAAATATTCCTCTATCGGAAACGGAGCCGGTAATAGATCCATTTTGTCCAATTCTTTGCCATACAGGGACAATCTTTTTGTCACGTCATTGCCGTTGGATAGCTGCCCGTAAAGGTCTTCATAGAAATCGTTGTCAATCACCAACTGCGAAGAAGCCAAAGGTTCGAGCCTTTCGTATATCTTTTTAAAAAAAAGGCTTTCATCATCTGCCGCCTGATAGGTAATGTTATAGAATCCTTGCTCCGGTGTCAGAAAGTAAAGCTCCGTGCGGTCATCTCTATGGGAAATAAAGAGCAAATGGTTAGCCAATGACCGAATTAAGTATGGGTACGCGGTTTTAAACACATCCTCGGGTATGTGATCATTTTCGACGACGGTAACGACAAACGTCGATTGTGAGTTTCTGCGAAAATGCCGAGGACGATCAGGCTCAATCATATTAAAGACCAAATTGATATGATTCGCGGGCTCATCATCGTATTGATATCCGGCCGTCTGGAATTCCTGGATCATACCAGCGGTTAACCAGGACAAAAAAGGGCTTTCGACGTTTCCTGCAACCGTGAAGTTTTTCATTTCGCTAAATCCTCCTTGCCAAAATCGCATTGAAAAATATACCAGTTATATTTTAACCGCAAAATGACGGGATATACGTCCCCGCAGGTATTTTTAAGGGATTTCAAGGTATAATAAGGATAAGCAAATAAACGGAGGCGGGCTTGATAGCATGCTATACTGGTTGTTAAAACCTGTCGGAATCATGATCATGTTCTCTTTGTTTAAAATCAGGGTGAGCGGGCAGGACCGGGTTCCACATGGTTCGGTCATTATCGCAGCCAATCATGACAGTTACTTTGACCCGATTATTCTTTCCGGTGTGTTCAAAAAGCCGATCCATTTTATGGCAAAAACCGAATTGTTTAGCCATCGCTTCGGGAGCTGGTTTTTGCGGCAACTTCACGCTATACCCGTCGATCGTAAGAGTGGCATCGTGATTCGTCCGGTGCGACAGGCGCTGAATACGATTGAGCAGGGGGAACTATTTGGAATTTTTCCCGAAGGAACGAGGTGTAAGCCAGGCGAGACGGTCAGACCAAAAAAAGGGGTAGCGTTTTTGGGGAGGAAAACCGAAGTGCCTATAGTCCCGGTAACCATTATCAAAGGAAAAAAAGTGTTATGGCGGAGGCCTGTCAAGGTCGTCATCGGGGAAGCCATCGCGCCAGGTGATTTTCCGAGTGCCGATGATGAATGGATGTCCCGATATGTCATGGCGCAAATTAGAGAACGTTCCGAAGACGAAGAGCTGGAGTGGCTTGGAAAACCATCGGAAAATTGACAAAAGGAGGGCTGGGCATTGTACAGCATCATCGTCAATAAATGCTCCGGTAACGGGAAAGGTGCATTGATTTGGAAACAGGTAAAAAAAGCACTTCAGACCAAGGAAATTGACTACCAGGTTTATTTCACCAAACGATCCAACCATGCCACCGCTATCGTCAGGGAGATCAATGGCGGAGTGATCATTGTGATCGGAGGCGACGGGACGATCCATGAAGTCATCAATGGATTAATCGGGGCAAAAACCCCCGTCGGCATTATACCGGCCGGATCCGGCAATGATTTTGCAAAAGCTCTGGACATCCCCACAAACGCCAGGGAAGCGCTTGATCGTATTTTGCATGGGAAGCAGCAGGCCGTGGATATTGGACGGATCAACGGCAAGTGTTGTGTGACGGTGATAGGGGTTGGTTTTGATGGAAAAGTGGCGCAAACCGTCAATGCTTCCAAATCAAAAAGGTGGCTGAATGTCATTCGTTTTGGGAAGCTTTCTTACGTTATCAGCGTTTTTAAAGTGTTACTCAGTTACAAACCGGTGGATATCACCATCACCGTTGACGGGCACAAAGAAGATATCACGAACGTGTGGCTGATTGCGGTTGCCAATTTCCCCTATTACGCCGGTGGAATGGCCATTTGCCCAAACGCAAAAGGCAATGATGGTTTCCTGGAGCTCTGCGTTGTTCATGGCATGTCCAGGCTCCAGTTTGTGCGAGCATTTCCCGGCGTATTTAAGGGAAAACATGTCAGCCATCCGGCAGTAAAAATGCTCACGGGAAAACAAATTGAAATTTCTTCTTCAACTGCCATGATCGTACACGGAGATGGTGAAATCATCGGCCAAACACCGATAAAAATCGATGTTGAAAAAGAAGCTCTCAATGTTATTTAGCATCAGTGACTCCAGTCATCTCCAATTTTTTGTAATTCATATTCCGCATCTTCAAGCCATTCATGAGCACCGAATTCATGATCGGGAGCCATCGTTTTTTCCGCAGCACGAATGCGATGTACGGCTCTGCGATCCGTATGCCAGACGAAGTCTTCATCTTCGCCGACAAGGGATGTGATCGTTTCTTGTAAGCGTCCATCGTTCATGGAACTCCCTTCAATACCGATATATAAAAGGTTATCGTGCGAGACGACATGAGCATGGGAAACGGCGTCCAGCGCTTCAATTTTTTCCTTAATCGTGGCAGGGTCTGCTTCATCCCCGTATTGTTGATTGATGTCATCGACTTGTTGTTGAAGCGCTTCAGGATCGTCACGTAAGCGTGGATGATTTTTCACGCGCCCTGTTTCAACGGAATTGATTCGATTCTTATGCCAGCCGTAATCCCGTTGGCTATCGATGTCCTGCGTTCCCCCCTTTGTTAGATTTCCCGGGCTGTTATCCGGTACCATGAGGTCGGAAGCGGGACCGAGATGATCCTGCAGATTAATACCCGTTTCAAGCTCGGGATCATAATGCTCTCTGGTATGGCCCATTTCGGGGGTATCCTGGACACAACCCGTTGCTATGACCAGAAGAGCGATCGCCGCCAACAGAGGGACATGTATTCTCATGTGGATCATCCTCCTTTCTTATCCTTTAGGATAACCGTTTTAGCTCATTTAACATCCGGAAATTATAGATACGCCGTCCATTTCTTGCATTTTTGCTGTTGCAGAAGGCATAAACATTTGGTACAATACATTTATAAATACATCCAGCTTCTTCTGAAGTGGGAGTAGAGGAGCAAAAACCATCAGTACGTATCCGTATGGACGGTGAGATCCGACGCGTTTACGGAAAGGGGAATTTGCCGAAGCTAGGAATGGCTCACGCATTCACGGCTGGTCGTGCATTGAAGAAATGCAGGGCTGTCATATAGCTCGAGGCTATATGGAGGGCTATCTCACGCATGAAGTGCTTCTGGTTATAAAGAAGTGTTCATGCAGCAATGAGAGCGCTCATTGCTGTTTTTTAGGCGGTCGTTCATAGTGATTTGCCTACACTTTCTTACCCGACGGCACATAAACTAACTCGTGTAATGAGCCCCTCATAATCAAAATATCAAACACGAGGGTGGTAAACATGAATTTAGGACGATTAGTTACAGCGATGGTAACGCCCTTTGACGACAAAGGCGAGATCGACTTTCAGGATCTGACAAAGTTGATTAACCATCTGATTGCAAATGGCACGGAATCCATCGTCGTTTCCGGAACGACAGGTGAATCACCGACGTTGTCAAAAGAGGAAAAAGTCGCCTTATTCAAGCATACGGTCAAGGTGGTTAACGGAAGAATTCCGGTGGTTGCGGGAACCGGCACCAGTGATACGCGCGCGTCCATGTCTCTGACGCGGGCGGCGGAAGAAGCAGGCGCCGACGGCATCATGCTCGTCACCCCTTACTATAGTAAGCCTTCGCAGGAAGGAATGTATCAACACTTTAAAACCATCTCAGAATGCACGGATTTGCCGATCATGCTGTATAATGTCCCGGGGCGGACCGCTGTAAGTTTAACCCCCGAGACGATTATCCGTTTATCGAACATCCCGAATATCGAGGCCGTGAAAGAAGCGAGCGGCGATGCTGATGCGGCTTCCTTCATCATTGAAAACGCGCAGGACGGCTTTAAGTTATACGGGGGAGACGACAGCCTAACATTGCCGCTTATGTCGATTGGCAGTACTGGCATCGTATCTGTAGCTTCACATATTATCGGCAAGAATATGCTGCAAATGATACAGAGTTTCACCCAGGGCCATGTCCAATTGGCCGCCAAGCAACATCGGGAATTGTTGCCGGTGATGAACGCGATGTTTATGGCTCCAAGCCCCGCTCCGGTAAAAGCGGCACTGGAAATGCAAGGCATTATTTCCGGAAATCTGCGCTTACCGATGATTCCTTTAACGGAGGAAGAACATCAGCTTTTGTATCAAACATTGCAGCCCAAGGCGACCTTCTTCGTTAGCTAATTAAAGAAAACTTGGCTTATCGCCAAGCCTGGCGAAAGCCTTAGTTGCACTTATGCATGATAAGAAAGTTATACTTTCTTATCTGCCAAGCAGAGAAAAGAGCGACCAAAAAAGGTGGTCGCTCTTCTTCATTCGAGGTGCTCATATGATACGCCGTATATTCATCTTTCCTATTCGTTTGTATCGTCGCTACATTTCCCCTTACACCCCGCCGTCTTGCCGGTTTTATCCCACTTGCTCACAATACGCAACCGAAGCCATTGAAAAACATGGGGCAGGCAAAGGATTAATACTTGCCCTCATTCGGTTGAGTAAGTGTCACCCTTTTCATCGAGGTGGCTTTGACCCGGTTCCGGAGAAAAAAGAGAAAGATTAAGGGGTCGGTTTTTCATAAATATCGCGATCGAAAGACGTTAACGTTTCTATGCCATCGTCGGTTACAAGGACGGATTCTGTTATCTCGATCCCGAAATCGTCAAACCAAATACCCGGCATCAGATGAAAAGCCATATTCGGTTCCAGTATGGAACGATCCCCTTTTCGAAAACTGATCGTATGCTCACCCCAATCCGGCGGGTAACTCAATCCGATCGAATAACCGAGCCGAGACGCTTTCACGTATCCATGCTTCGCGATGGAGCGACTCCATATCTCTTCCACTTCTTCAGCTGTCATCCCGGGTTTCATGTGTTGAAGCGTCTCGCTGATTCCCTCGTTGACAACCTTCCCGACGTCAAGCACATAATCGGGAGCGTTTCCGAGTGCCATCGTTCGGGCCATGGGCGTGTGATAGCGCGAATAGCAACCGGCAATTTCCAGGGTTAAAAAATCACCTTCGCGATATTTTTTATCCGTCCATGTTAAGTGGGGGCTTGCTGTATATTTTCCCGATGGAAGCATCGGCACGATCGATGTATAATCACCGCCGAAATCATCACTGCCATAGATCTGTGCATGATAAATGGCCGCCGCAACCTCATTTTCCCTTACCCCGATGTTGACTTTGTCATAAGCCGCTTGCATGGCATTCTCCACGATATACGCAGCCTTGCGCATATAATCGATTTCCGTTTCGCTTTTGATCACTCTTACCCAATTAACGAGGGCACTGGCGTTTTTAAATTCGGCATCCGGCAAGCCGACTTGAAGACGGTCGTGACACATAGCCGTATAATAAAAGGCATCCATTTCCACGCCGATCTTTCTCGAAGCTTGCCCGAGATCGTTGAGCACATGGGCAACAAAATCCATCGGATGCTTGATCGATGACTGCACGAATTCATCAGGATAAGAGATAATATGAGAGTCACTCAGCCACGTCGTCGTTTTTGCCCCTTTTGCGTCCATTTCCCTTCCGATCCAGAGGGGTTCTTCTTCATCGATGAAAACGACAACGACTTGATGAACGTAGAAGCTCCAGGCATCATAACCTGTGAGGTAACACATATTGGACGGGTTGGAAAGCACCAGTACTTCTACCCCGTATTCAAGCATTTTTTGTTTTGTTTTATTCATCCTCATTTCATATTCTTCAATCGAGAACAAATGTCTCCCCCCTCTTCTCTTTATACCGCCACCAGGCCGATATTATAAGTCTTTGATTTTAAAGCTCACAACCCTTGGTTCTGTCATATCCATCATAGCCGTGTGAACCCCTTCCCGGCCGATACCGGAACTTTTGACACCGCCAAACGGCATGGCGTCAACACGAAAATCACTGCTAT
This sequence comes from Natribacillus halophilus, assembly GCF_900100185.1. Taxonomy (GTDB): domain Bacteria; phylum Bacillota; class Bacilli; order Bacillales; family Marinococcaceae; genus Natribacillus; species Natribacillus halophilus. The sequence continues at coordinate 94,046 of NZ_FNEN01000001.1, forward strand.
CATTGATAATGACGCCCCCGACATGCAGATCGTGAACCGCTCGATGGGCGATGTGTAAATCATTCGTAAAAACCCCGGCTTGAAGACCGAAATCGACTTCATTGGCCGCGCTTATGGCTTCGTCATAATCCGAGAACGTGTGCAGGGAAGCCACCGGACCAAAGATTTCATCTTTGTAAAGGGTTGTCGTTTTAGGAACACGGCTTAGCAACGTCGGTTGCACGAAGCGATTTTTACGCGTACCGCCACAAAGCACTTCTGCTCCTTGTTCCTTGGCGTTTTCTATATTTGTCATAATATTATTTGTTTCTTGTTCGGAAATCACCGGTCCCATATCCGTCTGTTCATTCTTCTTGTCACCGGTGCTCAGTTGTTTTGCTTTTTGAATGAATTTTTCCGTAAAGGTTTGTTCGATGTCCTTGTGGACATATATCCGTTGGACACTGAGGCAGTTTTGCCCACCTGCCCCGTAAGCACCGCCGACAGCAGCTTCCGCAGCATCATCCAGGTCGGCATCCTTAAAGACGAGAAAGGGCGAGTTGGAACCGAGTTCCATGCTTGTTTTTTTCAAACCGGCCGTTTTCGCGATTTTTTCCCCTGCTTCTACCCCGCCGGTAAAAGTGATCATGCGGACATCCGGACTTTCCAGCAATGGCGGGGTGACTTCACTTCCGCTGCCTGTAATTGTATTTATGATTTCTGGCGGCAAACCGGCCTCGAGAAGTTTTTCCGTGAGCCACAAAGCGGATAACGGCGTTTGCGTTGCCGGTTTCAGAATCACTGCGTTTCCGCTCGCGAGCGCGGGCCCGATCTTGTGGGCGACGAGATTTAAAGGATCATTAAACGGTGTAATCGCACCGATAATGCCTACGGGGAAGCGAAAGAAATACCCGTGGCGATCGGAATTGCCGGAAGCCTGATCAAAATTTATCGTTTCTCCGCTTAACTGCCGTGCTTCTTCTGCTGATAAACGCAAGGTTTCAGCGGTTCGACCGGCTTCGGAGCGTGCCTCGTTTATCGTTTTTATACCCTCTGTGGCAATGAGTTGCGCGGCTTTTTCCAGATTGTCATCCACCAGTTCTGCTGCTTTTGTAAGGATATCCATGCGTTGTCTTGTCGTAAGCGCAGCTGCGATCTGGCGGCCTTTGTTGGCACTTTTTAATGCTTTTTCCATATCTTCGGCTGTACCTTTGGGGACTGTTCCAATGATTTCTTCTGTACCCGGATCGTCGACTTCAATCACTTGATCTTTATGTTTCCATTCTCCTGCTATAAACATCTGTTTTTTCATCATTTGAACATCAGTCCTTTTCTGGAGAGTGAATGCCAAAGATCTATACCCTTTGTTACTCATTTTTACACACAGTTAATCACGGCCTAGTGTGAGAATATCAATGAGAACGGCATAACCGGTTTCCGTTATTCCGGCTCCGGCTCCTGTCAGCGTAATTTCTCCGGAAAGATCACACTCATAAGCGACGGCATTGGTCGGTCCCGAGATTTGTGCCAGGGTATCTGTTTTATCCAGTTTTTCCGGGCGCACGTATCCACGCGTTTGTTGGCCGTCTTTTTCGATTACACCGAGGAGTTTCCAAACTTTGCCTTCAGCGTCGGCGTCGGCGATATCGGTGGTCGTTAAATGCGAGATGCCCTGGCAAGGAACATCATTTCTCGTTAAGTTTGCTTCCAGTAAAACGTTGGCCAGAATCACAACTTTCCCCTGCACGTCATAGCCTTCAACATCGTTCGTCGGATCAGCTTCCGCATAGCCTTTGGCTTGAGCAGAGACAAGGGCATCTTCATAACTCATGCCACTGGCCATTTCCGTGAGCATACTGTTCGTTGTCCCATTTAAAATGCCGCGTATGTGCCGAATGTCGTTGCCCATTAAAGTTTGCGCCGGCATCCTTAACGCCGGTGTGCCACTCATAACCGTGCCTTCGAATAAAAAGCTTACACCGTTGTTTGCAGCGAGCTGCTGCAGTTCTTTGTAAGCATTGACAATCGGTCCTTTATTGGTCGTGACCACGTGCTTGCCGACAGAAAGAGCCGCTTTACAATGATCAAGGGCAGGTTGCCCGGTTTCAACATCGGTATATGTGAGTTCTACGACGACGTCGGCATTGCTTTTGGTGATAGTGGTATGGACATCCCATCCGGTTTCCAAACCGGGTTCGTCTTCATAATGGTGTAACGTTCCATCTTTTTCGAGGCTGGCATCAATCTTGGCAAGATCCAATCCGTTATCGTTGTGCAAGGCTCCTTTGGATAAATCAGCGATGGATACGATGTCGATGGGCTGGCCGTGTTGGGCTTGTAAGGCTTCGTTTTTATTTCCTATGATTTGTAAAAATCCCTGCCCGACACCTCCAAACCCGATAATGGCTACTTTATGTTTCATCGGTTATCCCCCCTCTTTATAGGTATCTTCGACCGTAAAGAAAACTTGGCTTATCGCCAAGCCTTTAAGGCGATAAGCCTTAGTTGCACTTATGCAGGATAAGAAAGTGGTTTATACTTTCTTACCTGCTAAGAAAAGAGGATTAGACGATGTCTACCCTCTTCTTCTACGGTCTTACGGTGTTAAAACAATTGCTGCTGTACGATTATACGAATGGCTAATCAAATTTATATCTTGTTTCAAGGCTTTCCAGGCTATTTAAGGCTTTCTCTCCAAATTCATCTTCTCTGGCCTTCATTTTCTCTTTTTCGTTGTCCAGTGCAGTACGCAAGCTTGTTTTATAATCGGGGATGTCTTCTTCATAAGGCTGAACGGTAACCGTTGGCACCCATGTTTTTTCATAATAGGAGAGGGCGTTTCTTTCATGAAACAGGGGGACTTCTGTTTCAAAGCCTTGGTGTAGGTCTCCCTGTAGAGGGTGTTTGAGGACCGCCAAAACTTTAATTAATGTTCGGTCATCTTTACGTTCCAGTTCTTCCCCCACGTAAACCCCTGTTTTATATTTTCCTTGTACGATCATATTCGCACCTCTTTTCTGTGTATCATCTCTTATTTGTATCATACGTGAATGTGCCAGTCTTCTTCAACAATTTCATCCCGGTGCATAAAATGCTTTGGTATATGGCATATTATTATTGAAAGAATAAAATTTCGGTACGTGAAATTTTGGTGGTGACAACCTTGTTCTGGCTTCAATGGAGTGGCGGAAGACTTCTCAAAACGAGTTTGAGTATTTGTCTAAGCATTGCCCTTTGTTTGCATTTGCACATATCGCCAACATTTGCGCTCGTGGCGGTTATGCTCGCGTGGGACCCTACCGGTATCGATGCCGTCCGTAACGGGGCAACGCGCGTCATTGCCGCTTCTACAGGCGCCTTATATGCCTTGGTTTTCTTTTATACCCTCGGCGCGCACCCGATTGTGTATGCCTTTATAACCGTTGTCGTACTCGCGGCTCTTCATTATTTTAACATCGGAAAATTTACCGCTATCGCTTCTGTGACAGCTGTTGCCATCATACCGACGATGGCCGGGCACCAACTCGCCGAATTCCTCGCCCGTGTCATGAGTACATTAATTGGCATTATGATCGCTTCCATCATTAATCTGCTCGTCTATACACCTACTTACACGGCTTCACTGGAGAAAAACAGCGAGAAAAGTTGGCGCCAGGGATTACATATGATTGCTTCCATTATTGAAAATGAGGAGGAGGGCCATGAACATTCTCGTCTTTGGGCGCAAAGGGACGTGCTCCATGCAAAACTCCACCGTATGAAAAAACGTTTGCACAAACAACGGACTCAATGGCGATTGCATCCTGCTTCCCCCGTGGATCAGCAAGCATTACACCTGACGGAAAGACGCATTGACACGCTGTTACGCCTTCTTGAGCATGTACATATCCTACGCACGTCAAAATCATTGCCGACTCTTGCGTTTAAAGGCATATTAGCCCATTTTCCCGAGAGAGAACTGGAACCCACGCAGCTACTATTATGGCTTGAGAAAATCCGACAGCAAAATAAGCACCCTCAGCTTCAAGAAGTGATTAGCGCCTGCATAGAAACGTTACAGGAAAATGAACAGGAAAGCGTTCCCCTACCTGCTCCGAGTGAAAAGTGGTCCCGATGGGAGAAGGGGTCCTGACCTTGGGATGAAATCGGAGGACTTCTAAAGCTGTTTATCCATGATTTTCTTCGTACAAATAGGTATGTATCACCTGAACAACCTTATTAACAAGGTCGTTAGGTGCCTTTCCTGCAATGCGTGCATTTCTTTTTTTTCCAATCTAAATTTTTTATTTGATCACTAATGATAACACCCTCAACTGTCAAACCAACGGTTAGGGGGAAATGGCGGCAAAATCGATGGATGCTCCCTTTAGCCCTGTATGAAATGGTTATATGTACATACGATATGTGTAGGTAGACGAATCGCATGTCGCGTTTGAGGTGGCTCCATTGTTTATCGTTGAAATTATTCTGCTATTCCTTCTAACCCTATTCATCATTCGGATGTTTGGGCATTCCGCCTTTTCGCAAATCACGCCTCATGATTTAGTGGCTGTCTTTTTTTTGGTTATTATTGCTACATCCCCCATTGAAATAAATACCCTTAGTCAGGCAATCTTGGGGATTATCGCCGTAGGGGGTTTGCACTATTCTTTGGCAAGACTGAGCCTTTTACGGAGATTTCACCACTTGGTAGTAGGGGAACCTGTGATCTTAATCAAGCATGGAAAAATCATCAAATCAAATTTGAAAAAAACCCGTTATTCCTTAATTGAGTTGCTTTCAAGTCTGAGAAGCAAGGGATATCTAGACATAAAAAACATTCAATATGCCATTCTTGAGCCTTTTGGGGAGCTTAGTGTTGTGCTTAGGGAAGATGCACACCCCATTACAAGAAAAGATTTAAATTTGGATGTGGAAAAAACTGGAGTTCCTATCACTGTAGTGGTGGAAGGGATCATTCAATATGAAAATTTAAAGCTCCTTCATCGTGATGAACGATGGCTAAGATCCCAACTTAAAGAAAAAGGGTATAAAAAACTGGAAGATGTTTTTATTGCAACCGTTTGGGATAAAAATCATCAATTGATGGTTGATGACGGAAGCGGAAACAACACTTAATTGCGCTGCAATACACCTTCATCTTCTTTCCATTCAAGATAGAATACATCTTTGTAATGATTGATATTATGTTTATGAAGGTGATTGAGCAGCCACTCTTTATTGAGGCCGGACTTGGATAGATTCTCCCAGTCGACTTTTCCGTCATTGATTAATGTAACAGGTAGATATGCAGGCTTTAAAGGCAAATTCATGTCTGAAGTTGTAGGCGATTCATATTTTGCTTTTTTCAGAACGCTCATTGTACCATCGGCTTCAAGAATCGCATAGGCCACTTCTCTTACGGAAAATACCTTTTCTTTTCGTAGTGATTGTAGCATTTGATTCATATCAATTTTATTCTTTTTCATTTCTTGTCTCTCAATTTGACCATTGCGAATAAGGATAGAGGGTTTTCCTTTTTTAGATTGATCTAAAGAAGGAAGAAATACTCAAAAAAGTTACCTCGTTGTAGAAGTTGAAACTATCTACAATTTTTTGACCCCTGTATGAAAATGTTCTTGTACCCCAAAAAGAGCAGGAAGAGGGAACCTTCCTGCTCCTCGCTGTAAAGAAAACTTGGCTTATCGCCAAGCCTTTAAGGCGATAAGCCTTAGTTGCACTTATGCAGGATAAGAAAGTGGTCTATACTTTCTTACCTGCTGAAAAAGGCTCCTGACCTTAAGGCAAAATCGTGGAACCTGTTAAATAACGGTCACATTCCCTTGCCGCTTCTCGTCCTTCATGGATCGCCCAAACGACGAGGCTTTGCCCTCTACGGTTATCCCCGGCCGCAAAGACGCCTTCCCGGCTTGTCGCATAGTCCCCATACTCAGCGGATACCGTTCCGTGTTTCGTCGTTGTAAGGCCCATTTGTTCAAGCAAATCTCTTTCCGGTCCGGTGAAACCGATGGCGAGTAAAACGAGGTCGGCTTCCCAAACGCGCTCGGTTTCCGGAATTGGTTTTCTCACCTTTTTGCCATCTTCATAAACCGTATCTGCCTGCATGGCTTTTATGCCCGTGAGATTTCCCGCCCCATCGCTGATAAATTCGGTCGTCAGCCATTGATAAGCACGCGGGTCTTCACCGTAAACGGCTTCAGCTTCCTTTTGCCCCTCTTCCTGTTTATAAGTCATGGGAAATAACGGCCACGGATTGTCCTCCGTGCGTTCCTCCCCTTTTTCGGTATTAATGTCGAATTGCGTGATCGATTTCGCCCCGTGGCGGACAGACGTCGTAATGCAGTCAACGCCTGTGTCTCCGCCTCCGATCACGACAACGTGTTTCCCTTCGGCAGAAATGTAGTCATCGTTACGGAGGTTATGATTGAGCAACGCTTTCGTATTCTGCGTCAAAAAGTTCATGGCATATTCGATCCCGCTTAGGTTATGACCGGGAACGTCTTCCACGTCTCTCGGGACCTGGGCGCCCGTACAAAGCACAACGCCGTCAACGTGTGTCCGCAATTCGTCCCACGTCATCGTCGTCCCGATCTCAACGCCCGTTTTAAATGTAACCCCTTCTTCTTCCAGCAGACGAACCCGCCGCAGCACCGTCTCATAAGGCAATTTCACGTCAGGAATGCCATACGTGAGTAACCCCCCGACGCGGTCTTCTTTTTCGTACACAATGACCTCGTGACCCGCTCGGTTTAACTGGGCAGCGGCAGCTAAACCGGCCGGGCCCGAACCGATGACCGCCACCTTTTTTCCGGTACGGTGAAGAGGTTGTTTGGCAGTGATCCAGCCTTCACGAAAGCCTTTTTCAACGATTTGCAGTTCAATCGATTTAATCGTCACCGGTTCAGCGTCAATGGCGACTGTGCACGATCCTTCACAGGGCGCGGGGCAGACTCTTCCGGTGAATTCAGGAAAGTTATTCGTTTTGTGCAACCGCTGCAGGGCTTCTTTCCATTGGCCTCGATAAACGAGGTCGTTCCATTCCGGAATGAGGTTATAAACCGGACAGCCGATCTCATCCGAGCCGGGCATGTTCGTTCCTGCCTGGCAAAAAGGAATGCCACAATCCATACAGCGCGCTGCCTGTTCCTCAACCTCTTCCTCGGGAGGGGTTAGTTGATATTCACCCCAATCTTTCACTCTTTCCTCAGGATCTCTTTTGGGAGGATTTTTACGTGCAATGTCCATAAACCCGGTTGGATGACCCATCGGTTTCCCTCCTTTTTACTCGCCAGTTTAGACGGGTTCTTTTTGCTTACCTTTTTCAAACGCAGCCATCACTGCTTCGTCCTCAGGAAGCCCTTCTGCCATCGATGCCTCAATCGCCTGTAACATTTTCCGGTAGTCCGTCGGAATGACTTTGACGAATTGGGTGACAGCCGTTGGCCAGTCGGCCAATATCCGGGTCCCCAGTGAACTATTGGTATATTCGACATGTTGTTCGATGAGCGTTTGTAGCTCTTTGGCATCTTCGTCACTGAGCTTATCAATCTCGACCAATGCCTGATTGCAATGGTGCTCAAAGGTATGGTTCGGATTATAAACATAGGCGATGCCACCCGACATTCCCGCGGCAAAGTTCTTGCCGGTCGTGCCCAGGACAACGACACGGCCGCCGGTCATATATTCAAGGGCATGATCGCCCACTCCTTCGACAACGACATTCGCGCCACTGTTTCGCACGCCAAAACGTTCGCCGGCGATGCCGGAAATATAGGCCTCACCGGAGGTGGCCCCGTAAAAGGCCGTGTTCCCGACGATGATATTATCCTCGGCAGCGAGCGGAGTGTCAGGGTGAGGCGCTGCGATGATTTTACCGCCGGAAAGCCCTTTTCCGATATAATCATTGGCATCCCCAATTAAGCGCAGCGTCATCCCGTTCGGGATAAAAGCGCCAAAGCTTTGGCCCGCCGAGCCGGTAAACGTGAGGTCAATCATGTCTTCGGGCAACCCGTCCGGTCCGCATTTTTTGGAAATCGTACTTCCCACCACGGTACCAACGGCGCGGTTGATACTCCAAACCTTGAAGGATTCCCGTACAGGCCGTCGTTTGTCAATGGCTGGTCGGCATTCGTCCAGCAATACTTCAACGTCCAGGGACTCAGCAACCAAATGTTGTTGCTGACCGCCTCCGACGTGAGCGGTTTGCTCGTCAGCGTTCGGCCGATATAGAAGCGGCTCTACATTCACTTGTCTGGCTTTCGGATTTTTAATGTCTGCTTTCTGCTGCAACAGATCCGTACGCCCGATCATATCGTCGATTCTTTTAAACCCGAGCTCTGCCATAAGCTCGCGCATTTCTTCCGCGATAAAGGTCATAAAGCGGACGACCTGCTCCGCAGACCCGGGAAATTTCTTTCTCAGTTCCGGGTTTTGCGTTGCGATGCCGACCGGGCACGTGTCCATGTGACACACGCGCATCATGACACAGCCGATGACGACGAGAGGCGCCGTTGAAAACGCATATTCTTCGGCTCCGAATAGCGTCGCAAAGATGACATCCTTACCCGTCATTAATTTGCCATCGGTTTCCAGCCGGATCCGCTCTCTTAAGCCATTCATGACCAGCGTTTGGTGGGTATCGGCAAGCCCGATCTCCCACGGTAAGCCGGTATGCTTGATCGAGGTGCGGGCGGCTGCCCCGGTGCCACCGTCATAGCCGCTGATGACGATGCCGTCGGCACGCCCTTTGGCAACCCCCGCGGCAATCGTGCCGACACCTGTGCCCGATACGAGTTTGACGCTAATCGCCGCATCCGGATTCGCGTGTTTTAAATCGTGAATGAGCTGCGCCAAATCCTCAATGGAATAAATATCATGATGAGGGGGTGGAGAAATTAAACCGACGCCTGCGGTTGTGCCACGCACACTCGCGATCCACGGGTAGACTTTCCCGCCCGGGAGTTGTCCGCCTTCCCCGGGCTTAGCCCCCTGGGCAATCTTGATCTGGATTTCATCGGCATTCACGAGATAATGACTCGTGACGCCAAACCTCCCCGAAGCCACTTGTTTAATGGCGCTGCGGCGCAAATCGCCATTCTCATCTCGCGTAAAACGGTCGGGGTCTTCCCCGCCCTCGCCTGTGTTGGATCGTCCGCCAATCCGGTTCATGGCGATCGCTAACGCTTCATGGGCTTCTTTGGAGATGGAGCCAAAAGACATGGCGCCTGTCTTAAACCGTTTAAAAATCTCTTCGACCGATTCGACGTCTTCAAGAGGGACGGATGGGCGGTCTTTCTTCAGAGTAAGTAGCCCTCGCAACGTCGTTTGCCGGTCATTTTGCTCATCGATGGCGCGGCTGTAATGTTTGAACATGTCTTTATCATTCGTTCGGCAGGCTTGCTGCAACATATGAATCGTATGGGGGTTATATTGATGTTCTTCCCCACCGCGTCGCCATTGCTGGTCGTCTCCCGCCTCAAGCGACAGTTCATCATAGTAGAGCAGCTCATACGCTTTTTGATGGCGCTCGAGCGATTCACGGGCGATCATCTCTAAACCAATACCGCCGATGCGGGATTCTGTCCAGGTGAAATGGCGATCGATAACATTTTCATCGATACCGACCGCTTCAAAAATTTGTGCGCCCCGGTAACTTTGAATCGTGGAAATGCCCATTTTGGAGAGAACTTTCATTATGCCCTTGGTGGCCGTTTTAATATAGCGCTCAACCGCCTCCACATAGGAATAGGACGAGAGCTCCCCGTTTTTAATCAGATCGGCAAAGGTGGCAAACACGAGATAAGGATTAATCGCTTCCGCCCCGTACCCGAGCAATAAAGCCAGATGATGGACTTCCCGCGGTTCCCCGGATTCCACGAGTAGGCTGACGCGCGTGCGGGTGCCCTTGCGGATCAAATGGTGATGCAAACTTGACACCGCCAACAAGGTGGGCAGCGGTGCCCAAGCGGAAGAAACATCACGGTCACTGAGCACCAGTAGCGTCGAACCGTCGGCAATCGCTTCGTCGGCCTTGGCGAATAGCGTTTCCAGGGCGGCGTCTATCCCTGCCGCGCCATCGGCAACGGGAAATACCATCGGTAATATCGAAGCATGAAGGCCGTCCGCATCACAAATGCGCAGTTTTGCCATTTCCTCATTGTTTAAAATCGGTGTCTGCAAATAAATATGGCGGGCATTTTCCGGTCCAGGGTGCAGGAGGTCTCCTTCGCGTCCAATGGTCGTACCGACAGCCGTCACCGTTTCTTCACGGATAACATCGACCGGCGGATTCGTCACCTGGGCAAATTGCTGTTTAAAATAGTTATACAAAAGCTGCGGTTTTTCAGCGAGTACAGCTAAAGGATTGTCATAACCCATCGATCCCACCGGATCGGTACCCTCTTCAACCATCGGCAATATTTGTTTTGCAATTTCTTCGATGGTATAGCCGTACACAGACTGCTGCAGTCTGATGGGCTCCCCGTCTTCAACACCGGGAGCGTCAGGATTTTCCCGAATATCCTCAAGCGTGAGCATTTGCTCATTGACCCATTGCTCGTAAGGCTCCTCATGGACAATGTCCGCTTTTACTTCCTCGTCCGGAAGGATACGCCCTTCTTCAGGGTCAACCAGTAACATCTGTCCGGGCTGCAAACGGCTTTTTTGCACGATTTTTTCGGGCGCCACCGGTAAAACACCGACTTCCGACGACATGACGACAATGTCATCTTCGGTCACGATATATCGCGAAGGGCGCAAGCCATTCCGGTCCAAACTGGCCCCTACCTGATTGCCATCGGTAAAGACGATCGCTGTCGGCCCGTCCCACGGCTCCATCAAACAACTATGAAACTGATAAAAAGACCGTTTGACCTCATCCATGTTATGAGCATTTTGCCACGGTTCGGGGATCATCATCATCGCTGCATGCGCCATGGAACGCCCCGATAACGTCAGGAATTCAAACGCATTATCAAAGATAGCGGAATCACTGCCGTTGCCGTCAATAATCGGCTTTACCTTTTCCAAATCATCCCCGAAGGCCCGTGAACGGAACACAGACTCCCGGGCATGCATCCAGTTCACATTTCCCTTAATCGTGTTGATCTCCCCGTTGTGCATCAAATAACGGTTCGGATGCGCCCGTTCCCAACTCGGGAACGTATTCGTGCTGAATCGGGAATGAACGAGAGCGATCGTGCTCTTGAATTGTTTATCTTGCAAATCGACGTAAAACTGGCCGAGCTGTTCCGTCGTCAGCATCCCTTTATATACGATGGTTTGCGTTGACAAGCTCGCAAAATAAAACGGCTGTGCCTCATCAAGCCACGTACGCACTTCTTTTTCCGCGCGTTTTCGAATCACATATAATTTTCTTTCCAGTTCCCTATCGCGCTTTTCGCCCGCTTGAATGAACACCTGTTCAATATACGGCTTGGCCCCGAGAGCAATCGCACCGATGCCCTCTTCTTTTACGGGAACACTTCTGAATCCGATCGTTTGCGCGCCTTCTTCCGCGCAAATATTCGAAATCTCCGCTTTACAAGCGATCCGCTCGTCCTCGTCCATAGGTAAAAACAACATGCCGACGCCGTATTCACCTGCAGCAGGAAGTGAAAACCCTTGTTTTTGCGCCTCCTCCGCAAAAAATTCATGGGGAATTTGCAAAAGGATGCCGGCCCCATCACCGGAATTGGCTTCCGCGCCTGCCCCGCCCCGGTGCTCCAGGTTGCACAGCAAATCCAGGGCACTTCTCACAATCGTATAGGAAGGCACCCCTTTCATATTCGCTAGAAATCCGATGCCGCAATTGTCATGTTCGAAATTCGCCCGATAGAGACCGGCGTTCTTTCCATCTTGATTCAGCATGTGTTTTCACCTCTTCCCATTTGTGGTGAAACTGATTTTATCACTTATCTGAACCTTCGGCAATCTTTTATTTTTTTCCTCAGAACTGTTGAAAGCGCTTTATGGTGCGGGGTATGAGGAATCTCCGATATAAATATTTTTTGTCTAAACGAGCACTCATTCGCTGATGACGACGAATAGTTATTAAAATGATATAATGGATATAGCTTATGGTACGTGAAAGGGGAGAAGTTACGACATGGCTGAGAAGCAAAACAGTGAAAACCAAGATATCCAGACCCAGCTCCCTGAAGAAGACAAGGAGCGAGCAGGTGAAGCTGCGAAAAGCTATATGGAGAAATTTCGCGAAAGCGATGACGCGACAACATTGGTTAATGAACTGGGAGACTTGGGTGAACACGAACAAAAACAAGCCGGCGAATCGCTGGAAGCACTGAAACGGCCCGTCGGCGAGATGTTGGAGCAGGAAAATAATGAACTCCCGGATCGTTTATATGACCTGCGCGAAAAAGTCGCCAGCCTTGAACCCGAACATTTAAAAGAAGGGCGCCTGCAAAAAGCGCTCAATAAATTGATCGGCCGCAATCCGGTGGAGCAATACGCGAAGAAATACAAAACCGTGGAAGGCCAGGTAGAAAACATTATCGAATCACTGCTGGCCGGCAAAGATAAACTGCAAGCCGATAATCTCATGCTTGATCAATTGCGGGAGACGGCCAACGCCCGCATTCAAAATCTGGAACAACAAATAGAGACCGGTAAACAGTTAAACGACATGCTGGAAGCGGAAATGACCGCCGAAGAGTGGCGCGATAACCCGGCCCCCTTACAAAAGGGGCAACAGAAAGTCGTCACCCGCATCCAGAACATGTCGCAAGCGGTTATGGTGCTGCAACAATCCCTCGCTTCCGTCGACCTTATCAAGGATAATAATGAAAAACTGGAGGAAGCGATTTTTAACGCGATCACGATGACGAAAAACGTCATCACGGTGACCGCCTCCATTCAACTTGCCCTCGGAAACCAGAAAAATGTCATTGACGCGGTGCAGAATGTCAACCAGGCGACCGAGGACATGATTCTAAGCAACGCAAAAACACTGCGCAGCAATACGGAAGAGACGTTAAAAACTTTGGAAGAACCCGCCGTCGCTATCGAGTCATTTCGTCAGGCTTATGAAGATGTACAGGCCGCGATTGATATTACGGAACAGTCCAATGAACGGATTGTCAAATCAGGCAAAAATTTCATTGCCGAACTGGACAGATTGAACCAGGACGTGCGGGCGAAATTACCGGAATAAGCAAAAAGGTGTTGATGGCGGTGAAAGATTGGTTGGGAACTTCCTTTCATGAATTTTTTTTACCGGAACGTATCAGGGCGGTTGATGATCATATCTTTTCGGATCCCAACGGCCTTTCGCTCATTAAGGAAAGTGAAGCCGTGATTGATAAAATCATCACCCACGTCCTAGAAAAAGGGCCGGTGAAAGGGACACAAGTCTATAAAAAAAATGGGCGAACGTTCAAGTTGCGTCTGAAAGTCAGCCAAAAACGCTTAAAGTTGATGAGTTTTGATACCCATCTTTCTCCTTCTGCCATAAAGAAGCGCATCGTGATCACGTTCGCCCGTCAACAAACCCAGAAACCGACGAAAAAGCTGCTGAAAGAAGGCCTCGTCTATTACATGAAAAATGGAAAATCACATGTACGCAACATTCAAAAATCACCATTTTTTCACGGCGTCATTGAAAAACTCATCCAATTGGACGGGGCGCTGGATGGACACGCCCCCGCGACGGCTACGGGAACAGCCTCGACAACGGAAGACTTGTCACCGAGCGAAGACGAACAGCAAGAACAATCCCGGTATGATACAGCAGTCAGAAACCTTTACCGGCAAGATGCTGACCTCCCGCAAGCGCTCTCCAATCGTTTACACAAACTTTTGGAAGAAATAAATGCCCTTACGCCCTCGCTGCATCTTTTGGCTATCGAGGACCGGCACCAGGTGAAACGTATGATCGATGAAGATATCCCTGATCTTTTGGACGCCTACCGGGACTTGGATGAAGACGATCAAACGGAACAAATGTCGCGCGTTTATGAAGCCTTAACGAAAATGGAACTCAACTTACAACATGTACAGGAACAGGAAAACCGGGTCAAAACCGATCGCTTTGAATACTTGCTGAAATTAAATGAAAAACGCTATCCGAATAAAGATTAATGTTCGTTCAGGAAAGGTGGACGCTTAAGTGCAGGCAAAGATTGAAAAGCTCGCTTCCAGAACGTATGTGATTGACGGCTATGACCTGAACTTACCGGAACGAACGGGGATTTACGTTCTCGATGAAGAAGAATTAACGATCATTGAAACCGGCCCCAGCCCTTCTTACCCGCAAATTAAAAACGGATTGGAGCAATTGGGCAAGTCACTGGCCGATATCCAGCACATTATCGTTACCCATATTCACCTCGATCACGCCGGCGGCTGCGGGCAGCTCGTCAAGGACACCCCTGAGGCATCCGTTCATGTTCATCCCCGGGGCAAAAAACATCTCGTTGAGCCCGAAAAGCTGGTGAAAGGCGCGAAAGCTGTGTATGGCTCCAACTTTTCCGATTTGTTCGATCCCGTTTTTCCCGTTCCCGAAGAGCGGATAAACGTGTGCGAAGATGGTGACCGCCTCCCCGTTGGAAAAAACCGCACGCTCACGTTTTATGATACGCCCGGGCACGCGGTTCATCATATGTCAATTTTTGATGATCATACGCAGGGAGTATTTACGGGGGATACGGTCGGCATTTTTTACCGGGGGATTCATTCCACTGCCCCGCTCGTGTTGCCATCGACCTCGCCCTCCCAATATGACACCGCGAGCATGAAGACGTCCCACAAACGGATCGAAGCGTTAAAACCGAACGTCATTTACTTTGGCCATTTTGGCGCCAGTGACCAAATTTCCAACATTTTTCAATCGACGGCCACGTGGTTAGAGAGATGGATAAAAATTACACGGGAAGTAGCAGATGAACAGGGTTCGAGTGGCCTATTAAGCGAACGACTATTGCAGTCCGTTATCGATATTCACGGCGAAAAGGCCGATGATAGTCCGGCCTGGAAAGCGCTGAAAATGGATTGCCACGTCTCGGCACTCGGATTATACCAGGCTCATGAAAAAGGTAGACTTTGAGAGAACCATCATTGATTGCTGATAACGATGATTCCTTTTATAATAGAGACAGGTTATTGACAAAGTGAGGGTCCTCCATGAACCGCAAAGAAGCAATCGAAAATAAAGGGCACACCGTATTGGTCGACAGCCATCCCGACTGTGTCTGTTACGGAGTATTAACGGATATCGATACACCGGAAAATAAAATTTGGCAGGGAACGGTTAAAATCAATGGCATCCACACTGTAAACACGGCGCGTATAGCTTCTCATCCTCCCTACCAGGAAGGGGAAGAAGTTACAGTATCAGGCACAAAAATACGGCCGTTCACAGGAAAAACCACGCATTCATACCGCGCTTCCCTTCTAAACGCCATTCAGGTCCTGGAAAAAGAAACGAACGGATCGATCAAGGAACTGGAAGAAGAAAAACAACAATTACAGGAACTGCGCGTGGATCTTGGCAATAAACGCGGAAAAGCGGAAGATCCTTTCCTGTATTTTCATTTAACGGAAGAATACAAGGAAATTATTTTACAGGAACAATCGTATGACGAAAAGATGTCTTTGGAAGGCTGTCCATTTGAAATGGACTGGTTCGACACCAAGGCCAATCGCTGGACGAAGGTGATGCATGAAAATCAGTGGGTATTTAAAACGGCAACAGGCAAACGTATTCGCTTGCAGCCTAAAGATACCATTCGCATTCATAAAGAACAGTTTGAGCCTTTTCAAATCCTCCTCAATGAACTGGAATCCCCTTCCAAGCAATCGTTGGCGCGGTTGATGCATTACTATGGGTTTCAGCGCAAACACATGGTACAATGTCACAATACGCTGTTAAGACAACTGCTGGAAGCCGAAGAAGACCGTCAATTCAGCGGTGTGAATTTCATCATCTGCCAAAAAAACGAGTCATTTCTCATGATTCAACATCGCTATGAACGTAAGCTCCATAGTGATCGGGATGATTATGTCTATGACCGTTTTGAATGCACTTCTGACCTCAATGAACGGCAAGTGATCACGTATACAAACATGCAAACATCGCAATAACCATAGAAAAATCCCCTTATATCGGGGATTTTTCTTTTCTTTCTTCACGTGTAAAATCAGGGGTTTCCACTTCCCGGGAATACCAGGCGAGCAAATCTTCTCCCCGGCTGGCTTCGATATCCTGAATTTCGAAGCTTTTCCCAGACATACTCGATAAAATCGAGACAGAATAGGTGGACAACCGGCGCCACCTTTGCAATGGAGACTGCACCATATCCGCCGCCTGAATGCGGTGGTGAGGGATAATCGCCCGATTCAAATTAAACAAACGCCATTGCAGCATTAAATAATCGTCGCTAATATTGACGCCCCCCGCACGGTGTCGCAACCAGCCGAGATAAAGACCGAGGAGAAGCAGCGGCAAGCCATACACGCCAAACGGGACGAATATACTTAAGGGGACAATGATGATCAGAATCGGAATAACCGCGCGTATGATATAGCGGATCAAAGCCCGTCTCGGCAAAGGTTTGAGCTCAACTCGGTCAGCGACAACGAAGGCCGGCAAAAATTTTTCCAGCACTTCATGAGCGTCTCGTCGGCTGATAAGCGGCACGAGAATCGTGGATTGCTGTTCATCCGCGCTTCCGCCGCCCTTGCTTTCCACATAGATGGTTGTAAATCCGAACGGTTGACGCAAAATGCCGGTAACATAGCGAACAGTTGTGATGCGGTGAACTTTCAACGTTAATTGTTTTCTCTCCAGCAACCCTCGTGAAATCACAAGATCATTCCCGCGTTTGACGACGGTAAACTGTCCGTATTTAACGATGGTGATCACGATGGAAATCAACCACGCGAACAGAGCAATCAGAAAGACAGCGAGCAGCAAAAGCGGGATCGTCGCCGATAGCACCAAGCCGATGGTCGATTCATAAAACTGCTCGGGCAACAGGACGTCAACCTGGGAAAAGAGGGCCAGCACAGCGGAGAGCACAAGCCCTACACCGCCTGACGTCATGCCGGCAAACAGCAAACGCTTAAACCCCAGTGCCCAGGAAGCCTCGACCTCTTCTTCAGGGTCGATGAGCCCTTCTTCTCCCCTTTCATCATCGTCCGTTTCAACCGGTTCACCGTCATCCTCTTCTGCCCTTTCAACCTCTTGCGGCTTTGCCAATAGCTTTCGCCTTAAGCGTTTAGCTTCCTCACGGTCGAGAGCGATCAGATGCACATCCGGTTCACTTCCGCCACCCGCGGTTTCAATTTGAACTTTCACCAGGCCAAACATGCGCTGCAGGATCCCCGCGGACATATCAAAACTTTGCACACGATGTCGCTGGATATAGCGATGCTTTTTGACGATGATCCCTTGCTTAACGTGCAACTCCTGTTCTTCTGCGCGATACCAATAGGTCAACCAATATAAAAAGCTGTAGACAGCGAAAAAAATGAACAATAGCGGCAGGGCAACCATGGCAAACAGTCCGATCCCTCCGCCGGTCGCACCTACAAAAAAGACAACGATGATCGGAATGATAAAATCCCGAAGGCGGTTGAGCAGCATAATGACAACTGTAGCGCCGTGCAGGCGCTTTCCGTTACTCATCGTCATCAGCCGTTTGCGCGAAAACGGCAATCTGGTCACGAAGATCGGAAGCTATGTCTTCCGAGAGCGCCGGTATTTGATGGACGGTAGCTGCGGTGGAAATAGACACTGCAGCGAGGTTGTAATGGCGGTAAATAGGGCCATGTTCCGTATCTACATGCTGAACCCGAATCATGGGAATCAACGTCCTTCGAATAATGAACACCCCGTATTGTAAGTCGATTTCCTCTTCATAAACTTCATACCGCCACCTTCGCCAACGAATGGCCGGTACGATAAAGCTCTGCAACAAAGCCACAATGATCCACAGCAGAATTAAAAGGTATAAAATCCATAACGGCCAGTCAAACAGAACCATGGTGATCCCGTACCCAACCGGGAAAATTAAATAAAATAAACTTTCCAGAAATCCCGTGATTCGCCAGACGGGGAGCGCCTTTTTGGAAAGGCGCTTTGCCGGTGCTTCCCTCATCATGCTATCTCCTTTTTCAGGCAGGCTTTCGCCAGGCTTGGCGATAAGCCAAGTTTTCTTTACTACTCATTTTCATCAGTATAGACTATTACGACCTCTTGTGATTCGAGATATTGCAACACGGCATCATTTAAGCGTTGATCCTCGAGCAAGCCCAGCGAAGGAAGAAGCTCGAGCTCATCCATCTCGCCCCGGTCAGCTTCCGCGATTAATTCCAGGGCTTCATCCAAGCCCCTGGATTCCAATTCTTTGATGAGTTCATCCTTGTTCATCTTTATCCATCCTTTCGGTCAGCCCGAACGGATTCGGTCATTTGTTTCCATACCGAACCTTTCGCTTCTTCCCCGCCTTCTATACGTTCAAGGGCGATTTGCATCTGCATATCGACTTCAAATTCAGGGTCACCGATCGCAGCTTTTAACGGTTCAATCGCTCGTTCGTCACCCACTTCATACAAAAACATCGCGGCTCGCCAACGCACGAGTTTACTTTTATCCTGCAGGCTTTCAATCATGCTTCCATCGCTTCGGGCTCACCCAGGTCCGAAAGGGCGTCCCCGGCTGTGCGTCGAACCGTGACCGCCCGGTCTTTAAGCGCCTTATAGAGGTAAGGTAACGTCACTTTCGTTTCAATCATTCCGATTAACGTCGTTGCCAGTCTCCGAACCGATTGTTTTTCATCATCCAGGGCCATATCCAGCACCGGCAGATCTTCTTCCCCGGGGTCCATTTGATCCAGGGAAGCGTAGCGGTTGCGCCAATCAGGGTCCTGTATCATTTCCTTTGTTACTGTGAGCGGTTGGGGGCGATGTCCGGGGTCGGTTTGACTGGGGTCTCCCCACTGCACGAGTTGATCGAGCCTCTCCTGGCTATAAGCGGCGGCGATTTCTTCAGCAACCTCGGTTCCGATGGCTTCCAAATCATGGCCAAAACGCGCGCTTCGTTCTTCCCATTTTCGTTCGAAAACGATATTTCCCTGTTCTCCGGCGGCCGCAAATGCTGCTTCGGTAAAACGCTCGGGTAAGCCTACGCGTTTTTCCTCATCCCCCGTAAGTAATTTAATTTGCATCGGGATATACTTATACACTTGTACCTGCACTTGAATCTCGCCGAAATGATCGGTCCCCGCAGAAGATGGGCCGGAAGCCTTCTCCGCTTGTTGTCCAAAAACTTTTCTTGCTTCAGCCAGTACCTCTTCCCAATTCGCTTTCGGTTTCCGTTCCAATGCGAGAAAATCGGCGACGTGGTACACGCCCTTGATGCCGTCAATGTCAAACAATTGCTGAATTTGCCGAGGGGCATCGTCCTTGTTATCGTGTGTGTAATTGCCGCTTTTTCCACCCGGCAACTGCTCATCCAGCGTCAGCTTCATCGTATGCGGGCTCGGCGTCGGTTCGATCCCGGTAATTTTCATCATTGTTACCTCCCTTCGTTTAGATATCTACGAGTTTGGCCATGTGGTACATAATATCTTCAAAAGGGGTTTTGTCGCCAAATTGTCTGGCAACCTTTCCATCTGCCGTGATTAAAACCGTAGTGGGAACCCCTTGGCACTGGTAGCGTTCATAGGCATCCGTGCCTGCGTCTTCTACCATTGGGATCAGCAGTTCGTGGGACTCCACGTACTTCTGTCCGGCTTGAGGCGCGCGCTCCCTGCCCGGCACATTAACGTTCAGCATCGCCAACGCGCTCTTATCGATTTTGGGATACAAGGCTTCCTTCTTTTGCAGATCACGTTGGGAATCCGGGCACCAGGACGTCCAGAACGTTAATAACAGCGGCGTCCCGGCAAAGTCTTCGTTCGTCACTTCCCGTTCTTTATAAGGATTATATAGAGAAAAAGCCGGTGCTTGTTTCATATTAACTATTTACTCCTCGCGGTTATTGGTAAGAAAATGTAAAATGTTCCCTGTATGTTTGATCGGCGATAAGCGAGCCACAAGGGTTTGACGGTGAAAAAGCAACAGCATCGGCACGGATTGAATCTTGTATTCATACGCGAAGTCCGGTGCCAATTGCAAGTTGAGTTTATAGATGTTCGTCCGCCCTTCGATGTTTTTCGCCTCTTCGACCATTTTCTCGGCAAGCGTGCACGTTTGGCAAAAGGGCGAGGTGATCAATAAAGCCGTGTATTCAAGCGGCTCAATTTTATACCAATCGCGTGCGCTTATTTCCGCTAACAAAAAAATGTCACACCTTTCCTCACAAGCATGCCACTTTCATTTTACATGATGAGCCGAAGGGCCACAAGTCAACTACCCGCCACTTAAACCCTAACGGGTTCTGAAGAGGGGGGGCTTGTGACGACCCAATAGTGCGAGCGATCTTGCGATCTCCTATCTTAGCATGATGTCACATCGGGGCAGGTTGACAGCTACCCAACCACCCGAATCATGTTCGGGCCGTTTCTTCAACGATGTACTCTATTCCTTTTCGTTGAAGGTTCATCGCACCGATACGGTCATCATTCGATATGTACCGACACGTCTTACAGCAGAACGTATGGGTCTTTTTATGGCGATTCGCTTTCTCTGTGTGACCGCATTTCGGACACGTTTGTGAGGTGTATGCCGGATCGACAGCGATCATTTTCGCTTGTGCTTTCAAGGCTTTATATTCAATCTTTTGCCTTAGGTCATAGAATGACCACGACACCGTTTGATAACGGTCTTTGACACGCACCTTTTCCGTTGCGGCTCGCACACCGGTTAAGTCCTCAACAACAAAAAGCGTATCTTGCCCGTACGTTTGAACGAGTGCCTTACTGATGCAGTGATTGACGTCCTGCATCCAACGGTTTTCTCGTTGCCCGATTTGTTTTAGTTTTCGGCGGGCAGAAGGCGTTTGCTTTTGTTGGAGTTCCTTTCGGAGTTGCTTGTATTTCGCACGTTTATGCTTGATGGGCCGACCTTTGAAAAAAGTGGTGTCACTATTTGAATCATAGGAGGTTGCGACAAAGTTAATCCCCATATCAATAGCAACAACTTGATGGATATTTGCCAGATCAGCTTCCTCAACTTCTTTTGTGACGGGAATGTGCAGAAACCATTTGCCGTATTTGTTGACGAGTTTAGCTGTACCGAATGTCCAGGTCCCGTCAAAATACTGTTCAAGTCCTTTAGTTTCAAACGTCACTTTGATTCGTCCAGCAAGCGTATTGACGGAAAACCACCCTTCTTTTAGGGCGTAGTCACGGTTGAATACTAAATCGTACTGGGGTTTCTTGAACCGTACTTTCGTCCATTCGTGACCGTTGCTATGATTCGTCTTGTATTTGGCAATCACAGTTTTTAAAACAGACTGTGCCATTTGTGATTTCAAACCGAGATTGGAACGAAGGTCCCGATATGTCATCTTGTGGAGAGTTGCCTGTACGAGCAGCTTAGACTCAAAGATGACACTAGATACCACGTTGCAGGCTTCTCGATAGGCACGAACGGTTTTTGCTAGTAATTGTTCCTGTTCGTCCGTTGGATTGATTTTAATTTTCGCGGTCAACGTCAGTTTCATAGGTTATCACCACCTTTCACTACTATTATTATACACGATAATCAGTAGAATGAGGACAATCAGAACGGAAGGAGGAAGGCAAGGTTGGCTTTCGCCAACGGCAATGCCTCCCCCACCTACACTACGCTAAGAGGTGGGGGTATCCTTACCGAAAACGACGGAACCGGTCCATTCACACGGTTTCGTCAAAGTCCAAATATTAGTCACGGATGTCCGTGCGTGGAGATATCTTTTGGTGGTGACGCCATTGGCTCCTAGGATCGGACGGTTTATGGCTTCACTATCCGCGGGTGACGCCATAATCAAATTGGTTCTGCTTTATTATGGCTTCACTATCTACGAGTGGCGCCATCGGCTGCCAGGATCGGCTGGTTTATGGCTTCACTACCCGCGGGTGAAGTGTGCTGAAACGCGTATCGCGATGAGATGACTTAAAAAATGCTCCAACCGTGATCGTTGGAGCGTCTATCGCAAGGAGATGACCGAAAAAGTGCACCAACGGCGCGGCTTTTTTCTCACCTCTCACTTCTAAAAACGACGATCTGCGTCGTTACAGGCGTCTCAAGATAGGCTTGTAACCAGCCCTTTTCCTGCACTGTCTCTTTAAGGACGAGACGTTGTTTCAGTGGAAAACGTACCTCGGCAGAGAGGGGTGACGGGGTTAAGTCAATCTCCCGATCATTTTTCCAGGCAGGAACGACGGTGCGATGATCCAAAAAAGCAAAAGACAGCGAGAAACCGTCGCGAAACCAGGGCACTTCATCTTCCTTGACAGCACCCGGTCGGTTCATGCAGGCAAATAAAGATAGTTCATCGCACATTTTCAGAATCGGAAGCGCCTCTTGTTCATAGGCGGTCTCCCCCCTACCTCGCAAGCGATCCCAACGTTTTTCCTCGCTCTTTTGAAACTTTTCGGCCGCCGCTGTCGCGATCGAATCAAAAAAAGAATGCAAATGACGGCTGACGAGTAAGCCTGCCTTTTCGTTGATTAACTCCGTCTCCTCGATACCGGTGCGATAAGCTTCAATCTTTTCAGCTTCAGGGTAATTCGTGAAATCAAAGGGGCGCCCGTCGCTTTCATTCCATAACGGATGGGTATCAAGCGGGATCCAGGCCCGGTCGTGTTCCGCGATGGCGGTGTGCAGCGTTTGCGCCCATGCCTTATCCCGGATCCGGGCATCTCCCCAGTTATTATAAAGCTCGGCACTTAAACGCGCGTGTTCATCCTGGTGGATGCATACCCAGTGCTTCTCTTCGTTCCTTATAATCATGCAACCACTCCCCTATAGCACAAAATTGAACATGTTATCTTCCGCGGAGATTTCATCGACGATAAAGCCTTCCGCTTTCATGCGCTCGATCAATACCGGATAATCACTGGCAGAATTCAACTCTATGCCTACGAGTGCCGGCGCGATCGATTTGTTATTTTTCTTCGTATAGTCAAACCGGGTAATGTCATCATTGGGGCCCAACACATCATTGAGAAATTCTCGCAAGGCGCCGGCCCGTTGCGGGAAGTTGATGATGAAGTAATGTTGCAGACCTTCATATACCATGGAGCGTTCGCGCATTTCGGCCATGCGCCCGATGTCATTGTTCCCACCGCTGACGACACAGACCACGGTTTTGCCTTCGATTTCATCCTTGTAAAAATCAAGGGCAGTGATCGGCATCGCTCCGGCCGGTTCAGCGACAATCGCGTGTTGATTGTACAGTTCCAGTATCGTTGTACAAATCTTCCCTTCCGGCGCGAGGACGATGTCATCGATGAGATGCCGGCTAATATTGTAGGAAAGATCCCCCACGCGCTTAACCGAAGCACCATCCACAAACTTGTCCATTTCCTGTAACTCCGTGACTTCGTTGTTGGCCAGAGAGGTTTTCATGGAGGGGGCGCCTGCCGGTTCAACGCCGATAATATTCGTATCGGGACTAATGGACTTAACGTACGTACTCAATCCGGAAATCAAACCGCCCCCGCCGATCGAGCTGAATAGATAATCGATATTTTCATCGATATCGTTCATAATCTCCATTCCCACCGTCCCTTGACCGGCGATCGTTTTTTCGTTGTTAAAAGGATGGACGAACGCCATGTCATGCGCTTCCTGGTAGCGAATCGCCTCCGCGTAAGAATCATCGAACGTGTCACCGGTAATGACAACTTCAATATAGTCTTTGCCGAATTGTTTAACCTGGTCCCTTTTTTGGCGTGGCGTAGTGGTCGGCATAAAAATTCTGCCCGGTACCTTGAGAGCCTTACAGGCATAAGCGACGCCTTGTGCGTGATTGCCGGCACTCGCGCAAACGACGCCATTTTCCATCTGTTCACTTGATAATGTCTTCATCAAATAATAGGCGCCGCGCAGTTTAAACGAGCGAACGAGTTGCAAATCTTCCCGTTTTAAATAAACATTCGCATTATACCGTTCGGATAGAACTTCGTCTTTTTGCAACGGCGTGTGTTTTACTACATCCTTTAATGTCTGATAAGCAATAATGATATCTTCAATTTGCAATGTATCCATCGTTGTTTCTTTTCGCATCATAGATCCAGACCGCCCTCATTTTTTTCATGATTCTTATAACGTAACATATCCAACGCCTATTATACCACGCTGAGCAAGAAGATTTTTAAGGCTCCCCTATAATTCGTAAAGAAAACTTGGCTTATCGCCAAGCCTGGCGAAAACCTTAGTTGCACTTATGCATGAATAAGAAAGTTAGATACTTTCTTATCTGCTGAATGAAAGACGCTCTTGAGTGTCACATTATTTATATGTGTTCGTGCTGCCAGGAATTGAAAAACCTGCGCTCACCTTCTATAATTGATATGATAGGCGAAAGCCTTGGTTGTACTTATCTGCCAAAAAGGAGGATCTTAAATGACCACGCTACTTACGACTGTTATGGGCAATATTGCCACGACCCCTCACGAAGGCGATCCATTTTTGGTTACATCCCTTACGGTACTGTCGGTTGTCACGATCGTCTACTTTATCTTCTCGATGTTTAAAGACAATAACTAAGTTAGGAGCGATTTTCATGAACGAATGGCTTAAAAACGGTTTTTTTCTCGGTTTGGGGGCAGCTGTGGCAGGCAAGGAAAAAGTGCAGACGTATCTGGATGATCTTGTCTCCAAGGGCCGTATTACACCGAAAGAAGCTGAAGAGTTCGCTGAAAACCTCATTCAAAAAGGTGAAACAAAAGAAGACGAATGGTCCCAGGCGTCCAAGGAGCGCGTCCAAGGTATGTTTCATGATATGGGGCTTGCCACCAGTGACGACATCGAAAATCTCGAAGCGAAAATTAACCATCTGGAGAAAATGCTTGAGCAAAACGCTGATAATAACAACGCCTAGCATTTTGAGCCACTTAAAAGAGGTGCCCAAAAAGGAAGATGTCCATTGCTCTCTACCGGATTAAAACATGCCAATCGTTATCGCAAGATTGTCACCGTCCTGGCGAGGCACGGCTTTGGTTATATTCTAAACGAAGTCGGTCTCTTTCACGTGCTCTCTTTGCCCAAACGGTTATCGACAAACCCTAAAGACCCCAATTACCGCTTGATCGGTGAACGTATCCGCAACGCGATGGAAGAACTCGGCCCGACGTTTATTAAATTGGGGCAAATGATCAGTACACGGAAGGATTTATTTCCCGATTACATCGTGGACGAAATGGTCAAATTACAGGACGATGTTCCCCCTTTTGACTATGCTCAGGTTGAAGGGATCGTCGAACAGGAATTACAGGTTCCTATAAGCGAAGCGTTCACCACCTTTCGGCAAGAACCGTTGGCAGCCGCTTCCATCGGCCAGGTCCATCAGGCCGAACTTCCCGATGGTACAAGTGTCGCGGTAAAAATAGCGAGACCCCACATTAAGGAAACGATCGAAAAAGACCTGGATATCCTTCATGACCTAACCCGCTTATTGAGTCAACGTTTTCATTGGGCCCAGTATTACCGCCTTGAAGAAGTCGCCGATGAATTCGCGGAAGCGATCCGTAACGAAGCGGATTATACGTTGGAATTACGGAATACGGAAAAAATGCATGAGAATATGAAAAAATTCACGCGCATTGAAATACCCGAAGTCTTCCCCCGCTATTCATCGCGAAAAATGATCACCATGTCATTCGTTGACGGCCAGAAATTCTCCGAATGGAAAGACATGAACGGAAGTTACCACCCAAAATTCGCGCGCGAACTCGCGGATGCTTTTTTGCACCAGGTGCTTATTGACGGCTTTTTCCATAGTGATCCTCACCCCGGGAATTTGCTTCTTACCGGTGAAGATCGCCTTTGCTTGCTTGATTTCGGGCAAGTCGGCCGTTTAAACCGCTCGATGCGAAATGATTTTATCAATTATGTCATCGCGATGACCAAACGGGAACCTGAAGAAGTGGCCCGCATGGTTTATAACATGGCAGATGTGCCCCAATCAGTCGATGCCGAGGAATTCGAAGAAGAAGTGGAATTTTTACTGGATAAGTATTACCAGCGCCCTTTCGAAGAAGTGCAGATCGGGGAAGCGATTAACGATATTTTTTCCGCTTCGCAACGGTTTAACATCCGTATCTACAAGGAATACACACTGCTCGCCAAAGCAGTCATTATCATTGAGAGCATCATTTCCCAGCTCGACCCGGATTTGAGCATCGTTGAAATTGCCGAACCTTACGGACGGTTACTCGCCCGCGAACGCCTGCATCCGAAAACGTGGTCAACAAAATGGCTCAAAGAGGCCAAACGGCAACGGGACACCCTGCTGGTTTTGCCCCACTCCTTAAGAGGGGCTCTGGACAAAATCAACGACGACGAGCTTTCTTTTAATGTGCGAATGCCCAAGATCAATATTTTCCTGAATAAGCTTGACCGAATCAGCAATCGGATTTCTTTCAGTTTGACCCTGCTCGCTTTTTCGATTATTATGGTCGGTTTAATCGTAGGCGCGACGTTTGGCGACTCCTCATCCTTTCTCGTGCAACTGCCCGTCATTGAAATCAGTTTCATCATTTCTTTTTTCATGTTCTTGCTCCTGATCTACTCGATTTTACGTTCCGGTCGATTTTAAAAAGGAGCGGGTCCCTTTTCAATGGGACCCGCTTACTGTGTGTCGATTTCTTCGAGCACGATATTCAAAATGTATTCGACCGCCTGCATACGTTCCTGATAGCGTTGCTCCTGGACATGAGGGTGAAACGAATCCGTTGCTAAAACGTACATATTTTCATACGTATGTTCCACCTGATTCGGATGCAGGACGACGAGGGTATGCTCGGAAAGAAACGTTTGCACATTCGAGCGCCACACTTCCGCGCGTCCCTGAACATCGTCCACGAACGGAACAATCTCTTCATGAAAAGAAAATTTCTCGCCACGATCGACCGCCTCGCGATATTGGTTTGCTTTTTCCATATCCTTTCTTAATCGCTCACTGAGCGCGCTAATGTCTTGTTCCATGACCATCCCTTCATTCAACGTGAATATGTTTTATGCTTTCTTGTCTGCCAAAAACATGCTGGCGAATTTTCCCCGCTCTTTCTTCGGCGCTTCCACCGCGAGCTTTGCTTCGCCTGTATCAGCCTGCAAAGCATCCACGTGTCTTTGTACCTCTGTGAGTGAGTGTTGAACATCATCGAGTTCTTCCCGATGTTTAAGAAGCTGAAAGCTGACGACCTCGTCGGCCTTCTTCTCGATCGTTTTTTCCAGATGATCGAGCCTGCGCAGGATTTCGTCCATTCTATTTTCGGCTTCAGCTCTCGTTACCTGGTTATGGGTTTCATAATATTGCTCAGCGTCATCCGGCATTTGTGTAGATTTTACCGTTCGCAATCGTTCAATGGCATTCCTGTCGTATAAATAATGGCCGCGATCGTTCGTTTTCACCGGGATATTATGCTTTCTCACCCATGTCTGAACAGTCTTCGGAGCCACCTGTAAAGTCTCAGCGACGTTTCTCGTTTTCACTAAACTAGCCATGTAAACGCCTCCTTTTATCGCTTGTCCTAAAGGTTTCTCTTTTTGTTAAAAGAAACCTGCAAGCCTGACAAAAGAGGTGTTCATTCGGCAAAGGTTCCAAATATTTTCGTTAATATTAGTCCTTATCTTTCGAATCCAATCTTTGGGCAACGGTGTCAGGATGAATGGCAGAGAGAATGATATGATCACTGTCGACGAGTATGATGCTTCTCGTTTTGCGACCGTTGGTAGCGTCGACGAGCATTTGCCGCTCCCGCGCTTCCTGGATCATTCTTTTCGTCGGCGCTGAATCGGCTTGAACAATGGAAACAATACGATTGGATGGTACAATATTTCCAAAACCGATATTCAAGGGCTTTGGCTTCATACTATGCCTCATTTCTGTAGAGTACTCACATATAGATTCTAACATTTTGCCGAATGAGGCGAAAGGGTGCTTCTCTCAGTCTTCTATTTATGATATTATTTAGAGTTGATTAGTAGTATTAAAGAAAGGATGGGGACTGCTGTTGAGCTTTCGCTACCCCGACGGTAAATTATATACGACAAACGAACAGCCGAGATCCCCGATACCGACAGGTAGTGGCAACCGCGGCATGCGTCTTGAAGATGACATCAATGAATCCATTGCCTATTACCGCAGGGAAAATATCGCCCTTATTCATAAGAAACCGACGCCCGTTCAAATCGTCAACGTGGATTATCCGGCAAGAAGTCGGGCAAAAATTACTGAAGCTTACTTCCGGCAAGCGTCCACCACCGACTATAACGGCGTTTACCACGGGCATTATCTCGATTTTGAAGCCAAGGAAACGAGACAAAAACAATCCTTTCCCTTTAAAAATTTTCATGACCATCAACTGCAACATTTGTCAGATGTTGCCAGGCAACAGGGGTGCGCGTTTTTGATTTTTCGGTTCGTTGCCTCAGGTGAAATCTTCGTTATGAAAGCCACGGTTTTTATGCAATTAAAGGCTGAGAGCACGCGCAAATCCCTTCCAAAAGATGTGATTTCCGAAAATAGTATCCCCGTTCAGAGCCGTGCATTTCCACCGATCGATTTTTTACCGGCTGTCGAACGGTTATTCTTTCGATAATTTTGTAACGAAAATCCTCACATCACGTCTAAAGACTAGTTACTTAAGGAGAAATGAGGGAGCCGTTAATGGCTGAATACCGATCACGAACGGAAAAACGGCGCGCTGAAGAAGCTGCGCGCCAGAAAAAGCAAACGTCCAAAAAGAACGGCAACAAGAAAGGATCCAAGTTTAAAAAGGTGATGGTGAGCGTGGCTGTCGTCTTGCTGGTCACCGCCATTGCCGGGACGGCGACAGCGGTTTCAATGATTTCAAATGCCCCGCCGCTTGATCCTGATGAGCTGGTGTTTGCTGAAGGGTCGACGATCTATGATCAGAACGATAATGAGATCATGCAATTACAAGGCACGGAAAATCGCACTTATCGTGATGTTTCCGAAATGCCCGAGGATCTGAAAAATGCCTTTATCGCTGTTGAAGATTACCGTTTTTATGATCATTCGGGTATTGATATCCGTCGCATCGGCGGTGCCATCGCTGCAAATATTACCGATGGTTTCGGCGCCGAAGGTGCGAGTACGATTACGCAGCAACTCGTCAAACAAGCCTTTTTATCCGCGGATACAACGATTGAAAGAAAGGTACAGGAACAGTGGCTCGCCCTGCGCATGGAACAGGAATACTCCAAGGATGATATTCTGGAAATGTATTTAAACATTAATTACTTTGATGAAAGCGCCTGGGGCGTCGGGGAAGCGGCCATACGTTATTTCGACAAAGAAGACTTGAGCGAACTTACGATTGCCGACGGCGCTGTATTAGCGGCGATACCGCGCCGCCCGTCGTACTATAACCCGCACGATAACCCTGAAAACGCCGAAGAACGACGAAACCTGGTCATTTCCCTGATGGAAGAGCAAGAGTTGATTACGAGTGATGAAGCCGCTGAAGCACGGGCGGTTGATATAGAAGAGCAACTCGATTACACACCTGCCGAAGACGAGGGAATGTATGAATCGTTTGTTAGTCAAGTCATGAATGAAGTGGAAAATATCGAAGGCATTGAAAGCGCGGATTTGTATGCAGCCGGCTTTGATATTTATACCACATTGGATGCGGATGCCCAGGAATACGCGGAAGATGTGATTCGAACGGATGATTACATTGCCCACTACCCGGATAATGAAGACTTTCAGGTTGGCTTTACTTTGCTGGATACCGAAACCGGAGCCTTGCGCGCCATGGTCGGAAACCGTCAGGAAACCGATGAGCAAAGAGGCTGGAATCACGCGGCAAGAGGCGGCGGCCAACCCGGATCAACGATTAAACCTATCCTTGATTACGGTCCGGCCATAGACTATCAGCAATGGTCCACGGGAGAACCTCTCGTTGATGAACCTCACGAATATACCGATGATGATTCCGCCGAGCTTACGAATTACGGCGGAGGCTACAGCGGAGAAGTGACGATGCGGGAAGCCCTCGTGCGCTCCCTGAATATTCCGGCCGTAAAGGCGATTCAGGAAGTCGGCACCGACAACGCGCAAGGATTCGCGGAGGGCCTTGGGCTCGAATTCGATGAAGTTTTCGAATCTTACGCTTTGGGAGGGACCGGCGAAGAAGTCAACAGTTTGGATATGGCCGGCGCTTATGCGGCCTTCGGCAATGACGGCGTCTACAATGAACCGCACGCTGTCCGCAAGATTGAGTTCCGGGACGGACGCGAGATAGAATTCTCCCCTGAATCCGAACGCGCGATGAACGACTACACGGCTTATATGATTTCGGATGTGCTTAAAGGTGTGGTGAGCGATTCGTCGGGCACCGGACAGCGAGCCAACGTCGAAGGATTACCGCTCGCGGGTAAAACCGGAACATCGAACTTCTCCGCGGAAGAACGACAAAATGTCCCTGATGGGGCCGTTCCCGACGTTTGGTTTAACGGTTACACTTCCGACTATACCGCCGCTGTCTGGACCGGGCACAGCAATCGCGGAGACGGTTATTTGGCTGCCGGTGAAGAACAACAGATGGCCCAGGATATTTTCAGGATCATTATGTCAGACGTCCATGAAGGGGAAGAAACCGCGGACTTCACCCGTCCTGAATCCGTTTGTGAAAGTGAAATGGAAGAAGGCAGCGGACAGCTACCGAGTGAATTTACACCCGGGAGTGAAATCACGACAGAGTTATTCGTCTGTGGCAACGAACCGCAGCAAGTATCTGATGAATACGAGCTGGACGAAGACGATCTTTCCATTTCAGGTCTCGATGCCAGCTATGATGAAGATGATGAACAAATTGTGGTGAACTGGGATTTCTCTGAAGAAAGCCTGGACGATGTCACGTTCTCGGTCAGTCACGGGAGTGGAGACGGCATGAGTGAAGTGGCCGAAAGTTCGGAGCAAGCATATACCCTTTCCGATCCGGAGCCGGGTGATCACACGTTTGAAGTTGAAGCCATCTACGACGGAAGTGGCGTAGACACGGCAAAAACGAGCGTCGAGGTCCCGGATGGGGTCGAAGAAGACGATGAGGAGGAAGAGGAGGAAGACGACGAAGACGAGGACGAGGACGGTCGGGAAGAAGACGAAGATGAGGACGAGGACGATGAGGACAGCAATGACGACGAAGATGAAGATGAAGATAATGGCGATGATGATGAAGAGGACGAGGATGAAGATGAAGGTGAAGACGACGACGAAGAAGACGACGAGGACGAGGACGAGGACGAGGACGAGGACGAGGATGAGGATGACAACGGCGATGATGAGGACGAAAACAATTAACGACAAGCGGCGCACCACTATTAAAGTGATGCGCCGCTTTTTCATTTATCAGCGGTTTTTAACGCCTCGATTTCTTTTTTGATCACCGCAATATCTGGCTGTACAGCACGCGCTTCTTTTCTCTCGCGAATCAGTTCGAGGCGCTCTTCCTTGATTTTTCGCATTTCGTTGCCTGCGGCCGCAATCCTCTTTTGTACATGATCGTCCAATAATGAAAATACTTCTGCCTTGAAGGCATCCAACTTCTTTATTTTCACCAACGGTTCCAGAGATGATAGCGACAAGTTAAATGCGACGTCTGGATTCATGTCATGAAAGCTCTCGCTTCCTGCTTGCTCCCGGAGCGATTCCCGTATGTGCCGGGTAAAGGCATCCATCTCTTTTTGCCATTGTTCTTCACATTGATACAGGAATTCCGTCAAAGCGTCTTTCAACTGCTTGTGCCGTTCGGCTTTATCCTTGCCGTTCACAGCTCCCACATGAACGGTCGCTGTAAAAGCGTCGTCCAACGCCAGTAACATTCTGCGCCCGGCATAGGCTTCCCAAACTTCTACGTCTGAATCATCCACTGTGAGGGTGTCCATCTGTGTGACGCTCTCTTTTTCCTGTTCCGGCGGCGAATCCGTTGCCGTTGTGAGTTCGGCAATAAGCTGCTCCGTGCGTGTCTCGATATCCCGGGACGTTTTCACCTGCAGTGACGGTACGGTGACGTTCTGCAAAAGATAAAGCAGATCTGAAAATCCCTGGTCACCGTCTGAGGACAGGGCCCGTTTACTTGAGAGCGTCATCGTTTGCGTTTCCTTACAACCGGCTTGTTTAACCTGTGTATCCACATAATTCGATACATGTGCTGCCTCCCGTTCATCTTTCGCGAGATCGGCGGCATTGATGACCATATACTCCGGTTCCCGGACGTTGGTGACTTGCCTGATAAACGCCTGATCAGCGTATGAAAAAGCGTGGTGATAATACGTTAAATAAATAAAGGCATCCGCTTGCGCTATCTTTTCCATCGCCATTCTCGTGTGGCGTTCATTTACCGATTGAACGCCGGGTGTATCCACAAAAGACCAGCCCATACCGGTCATCTCCGATTGAAAATAGACGGTAGACGTTTCGATAAGACAGGCATGGTCTTCTTTGGCCGCAATGGTTTGCCACTGCTCGAGCGTCATATCATACGTTTTTCCATACGAATATTGCTCTTTCTTTACAGCTGTCTGTAAGGCACGTAAATATTCGAGATGCTGCTTTTCCTTCAGCGTATCGGTTTTCATAAGCGAGAGGCCTTCTGCCCTTTTCAGTCGTGAGAGATCAAAAGCGTATCCGCATTCATATGCCACCGCCTGGATTTCCGCATCCAACACGGCCGCGGATTTTAAGCGTATTGATACATCCCCGTGACGATGGCGGCCTTCCGGAGCGCGGACGATTGTGAATGAAGCAGTCAGCGGATGTGGGGAGACAGGCATGATCTCCGCCTCAATGAGCGCGTTTATAAACGTTGATTTACCGGAACTGAAGGCACCGGCCATGACGAGTGTATAAGCATCATGTTTTCTTTTTTCAATCGCCGCCAGCAACTGTTGTCGCCTGGTTTCGGCATAGGGTTGATCTGTGTAGGCACGTAGCGTCTCTTCCAATGCTTGCCGATCGATTCTATCCGACGCCTCAAGCACCGGCTGTGCAGGCAGGGGAGGCATCTCCGGCTGTGTCGGCATTGACTCCTCCCGTTCACTTACCTCAATATCGATCTCTACACCGGCCAATCGGGGTGAATGCGTCATACAGTCAGCCATCATCTCTTCCAGACGACGGTCCCCGCCGGTTGTCTCTAAATAGGCGTTGACCCGGTCGATCTCCTCATCGAGAGTGTACAGCGCTGACTCGTTGTCAGCTTCAATATCGGCAATTTCCGACAAATGGTTGACCCTTTCCGCAAGTTCAGCACGCTCACGTTCGGTTTGTTGTTCGAAATCGGCGAGAATGTCGGCCTGCAATGGCTCCATCGTTTTCTTTACAGACTGGAGAAGGGCATGATTCCATTGTGACGTCAATTGATAAATGTACTGGTTATTTTTCTCCCCGTCGGTAATAAACGAGCGCAGCCAGCCGGGTTCCGCAGCGGGAAACGGCATCTCCTGGATAGCTGTTTGTACTTGCCGGTTAAGCGTTGCAGACAGGGGTTGTTTTTTTAATTGTTCCCGTAAATATAAGCAGACTTCCGTCTCCCAGCGTTTTTTCAATGCTTCAATGAGAGCTGTTTCCCGTCTTTCCTGTTCTTTTTCTTTTTTCTTTGCGGAGGTAAACATCCCGATTTTAAAGGACGGTTTCAGGGATTCCACCCACGTTTTTGCGAGCTCCGTCAGCTCATGGGGAAACAGATACGTCTGTTTAAAAAATTCATGTAAACGATTTCGCAGGTTTTCTTCTGCTTCCCATTTTTCAGTATCCAACCGCCGCAGGCGTTCCCGGGTTTGCAGTAACTGCTGATGATCGGCCTTGCTGTAGCCGCGCGCATGTAACGTTTCCTCCAGCGCTTTTTCTCCCTGTTCACGGTCGATGTACAATCGTTCCCGTAAGGCGGTTGCGGCGCTGTGCACCATCCTCGCCTCAGAATGGTCCCGGAGAGTTTCACCATGATAAAGCCAGGAACGCATATCGCTGATCCAGTTCGTGAGCTCGTTGTAAGGATGATCGAGCTTATGGCAAGACGTAAAATAAAGGCCAGCCGGCTCGATACCAAACCGATACAGCATATCCCGCAGCCCATGGGCAAATATAGAAAAGGGCAATTCTTCCTCATCGTGTTTGTCGATTTGGTTCACGACGAGGACGACAGGTTTGTTTTCCCGTTGCATTTGCCTTAAAAAACGGAGGTTCGTTTCGGAACGCACGTGATTGTAATCGGTGACATAGATCACCGCATCGGTCGTTAGCAGTTCGGCTCCCGTATACTTTCCATGGGTCTCATCCGTTGAATCCACCCCGGGCGTATCCGCGAGAGTGACGCCGGCCGGGAGGAACGGGAGGGGAAGGGACAATTTAATCTCATGAATGCCCTTGCCGTCAAGGGCAAAACTTTGTAACTCGTCCCAGGGAATATGGCCGCTGAACGAACGCTCTTCTCCATCATTCGTAAATGCCGTTAGGCCGGGCGCTCCGCTCACGACCGTCATGATATTGGCCGTGGTCGGAATCGGGCTTGCAGGCAACAGCTCAGCTCCTAAGAGCTCGTTTAAGAGCGTTGATTTTCCCGCGGAAAAATGCCCGCCTACGATCACCGAATAGGGAGAGTCATGGGCGATCTTTGCCTCAAGCTTTTCCAGCCTTGCGCGTTCTGCTTCGCCAAAAGGAAGCTGTCGTTTCAGTTCCTTAACGGGGTTGAGAGTTTCTATCGGCATGCCTTGCTCCTTCCTTTACAAACCAGCAAACTCATCCTGTGTCCATCTCCCGATTTTTCATTCGTTTTTGCCCTTCCCGGCATTTTGACAACAATGGGCACTCCGGGCACTGCGGATTTCGGGATTTACAGTGGTAACGACCAAAAAAAATGAGCAGATGATGACTCTTTGACCATTTTTCCTCCGGTAGTTTGTCCATGAGCGTTTTCTCTACTTCCAGGACACTATCCTTCCAGCGACAAATGCCGAGTCGTTTTGACACTCTTTCTACGTGGGTATCCACCGCGATCGCCGGAAAATCGAAGGCGACGGATGAGACCACATTTGCGGTTTTACGGCCGACACCGGCGAGTGTCATCAATTCATCGCGGTCTGCAGGTACTTCCCCGTCGTATTGGGTAATGAGGGAATGGCTCATTTTTTGTAAATTTTTTGCTTTGCTTCTGAAAAGCCCGATCGTGCGTATATCCTGTTCCAGCTCTTCCTGTTCGACGGCAACAATATCTTCAGGCCCCATGTATTTTTCGAATAAACCCGGGGTCACTTTATTGATAAGAGCGTCTGTACTTTGGGCAGAAAGAATAACGGCCACGAGCAATTCAAAAGCGTTCCTGTGCCAAAGTTCGCATTTGGCTTCGGGAAACATCTCTTCCATCGTCTCGATCGCGTTAACGGTATCTCGTTTTGATAACATGGCCCATCGTGCCACCTTTTTCCTAATCAGACTCCAGCCAATTGTAGTTGGGATACGGAGGGGCTGACTGTTTTGAGGTCTCTTTGTCTTTTCCCTTTTTTTGCTTTTGCCGGAATTTTTCACTGTAGGCATTGGCTTCTTCCGGCGTTTTGATGCCATTTTTTTGCCATTCAAACAGGATGGCATCAATATAGCGCAAGTTCAATTTTCCGGAAATAACGGCTTCCCGCAAAGCCGCTTTTATCAATGTATACGTATATTTATCCTGATCCACCCACATGGCGAGGGTCTCTCCCTCCATCGGCGATAGCGGACGGCCGAATTCATTCTCGAATAAACGGTAAAGTTCGCCGGCATCCTGGTCCCTCGTATCGTCTTGCGGTGCATACTCAGCTTCGAGATGCGTCACGATCTTTTCATAAAAAGGCTTTAAACTATACGTTTCAAACATAATGCCGTTATCATCTTCATTTTGTTCAAGCCTGAGAACACCTCGCTTCAGCAACCGGCCGATCGCCTGTTGACAACTGTTGACGGTGAGCGTCATTTTTTGCGCCAGTTGTTCGGGGGTCGGAAAAGTATGGCCTTGCTGAATGTAGCGATGGAGGTGAAGCAACAGCATCATATCTTTTTCATCAAGGCCAAACGCATCGTAATAGTCAAGGAATACGACAGGAATCGATACATAACCTTTTTCCAATAGATGGATAACCACGTCCCGTTCCATGCGTATTCTCCTTCCTTCTGCCAACAAATACTGCTGACAGTCATGGATATAAGCGGTTTAAGAGCCGCGGAAACGGAATCGTCTCCCGTACGTGTTCCGTACCGCTCAGCCAGGCAACCGTGCGTTCCAGACCCAATCCAAAACCTGAGTGAGGAACACTGCCATATTGTCTTAACTCCAAATACCATTGATAGGCTTCTTCCGATAACTGATGTTCCTTAAATCGCTCCGCCAGTAATTCATAATCGTCGATTCGTTCACTGCCGCCGATAATTTCTCCGTATCCTTCCGGGGCAATCAGATCGGCGCAAAGGGCCACATCCGGGTTACCCGGTTCCGGTTTCATGTAAAAAGCCTTGATCGCTTGCGGGTAATGGGTGATAAACACCGGTTTCTCGAACTGGCTGGCGATTTCCGTCTCATGAGGCGCGCCCAGATCCTCGCCCCAGGAGATGTCAAACCCTTTCTTTTGCAAGCGCTCGATCGCTTCATCATAACGAATGCGCGGAAATGGCGCCTGTATGTTTTCCAGCGGGGCCAAGTCCCTTCCGAGCGTTTGCAACTCCGCTTTCGCTTCTTCCAGTACCGCCTGCGTGATCGCCACGACGTAGGCCTCCTGAATGTCCAGGCTTTCTTCATGATCACAAAAGGCCATTTCCGGTTCAATCATCCAAAACTCGATCAAGTGACGTCGGGTCTTTGACTTCTCCGCACGAAAGGTAGGCCCGAAGGAAAACACCCGTTTAAAGGCGAGCGCGGCGGCTTCCAGATACAATTGACCGGACTGGGATAAAAAGGCATCTTCATCAAAGTACTTCGTATGAAAAAGATTCGTCGTCCCTTCTGCGGAATTGGCCGTTAGAATCGGGGGATCAATCTTCGTAAACCCGTTTTCCTTAAAAAACCGATACGTGGCCTGGATAATCACATCGCGGATCTTTAAAATCGCGTGCTGGCGGCTGGAACGTATCCAGAGATGGCGATGATCCATGAGAAACTCCGTGCCATGTTCTTTCGGTGTAATCGGATAGTCCTGTGTATCCTGAATGATCTCCACATCATGAACGGTAAGTTCATAACCGGAGGGAGCGCGATCATCGGCACGCACTTCACCGGTTACATACAACGAGCTTTCCTGGCCCATATCCTTGGCCTGTTGAAAATCGCTTTCCCCGATTTCATCTTTAGCGACAACCCCCTGGATATAGCCGGTACCATCCCGCAATTGCAAAAAAGCAATTTTTCCGCTCGAGCGTTTATTCGCAAGCCAACAGCCGAGTGTTACCGTTTGTCCTTCATACTGTCCAATCGTGTTTATCGTTGCCCGCAACTCACTGGACTCCTTTCCTGGCAGCACTCGTCCGCTTGATAAAGTGACCGATCCTTTGCAGCGCTTCCTCCAGGAGCGAAAGGGAGGTCGCGTATGACAGCCGGATATTATCCGGCGCGCCAAACCCGGCACCGGGGACGACCGCTACTTTTTCCTCATCCAGTAAAGCGCCGGCCCATTCGTCCACAGTCGCAAAACCGCCGGCCTCTGCAGCTTCTTTAACGTTCGGAAACAAATAAAAGGCCCCTTTAGGTTTGACGCAACTGACACCCGGTAATTGAATGAGTTGCTCATACGCCTTCTCTAAACGTGATTCGAAGGCTTGTCGCATCTCTTCAACCATGGCCTGATCCGATTGATAAGCGGCGATGGCACCGTATTGCGCGGGCGTTGTCGGGTTCGATGTCGAATGACTCGCCAGGTCGGTCATCGCTTTAATCAGCGCTTTATCACCAGCTGCGTAACCTATACGCCAGCCGGTCATGGAATAAGCCTTCGATACACCGTTCACAATAACCGTACGCTTTTTGAGCTCATCGGAAAGGCTCGCGATGGAATGATGCTCGACATCACCGTAGATCAGTTTTTCGTATATTTCATCGGAGATGATCATGACATCATGTTCCGTCGCCACTTCTCCGAGCGCCTGCAGTTCTTCTTTCGTATACAAACCTCCCGTGGGATTGCTCGGAGAATTAACAATAAAGGCCTTCGTTTTGGAGGTTATAGCGGCTGATAATGCGTCTTTACTGATTTTAAAGTCATCTGCTTCTTTCGCCTGTAAAAAGATGGGTTCACCACCCGCGAGTTTGATCTGTTCCGGATAACTCACCCAATAAGGGGCAGGGACGATCACTTCATCCCCTTCATCCAAAAGAGCCTGAAAAATGGTGTACAAGGCGTGTTTCGCACCTGAAGCGACCATGATTTCCTCTTGAATGTATGTAAGCTGCTGATCTTGTTTGAACTTGTCGATAATCGCATCCTTGAGCGTCGTCAAACCGCCGGAGGGGGTATATTTCGTCTCTCCTTCTTTCATGGAAAGCGTGGCCGCTTCAATGATGTGCTCCGGGGTATTAAAGTCCGGTTCCCCGGCGCCCAAACCGATGACATCATGGCCAGCCGCTTTTAACGCTTTTGCCTTCGCGGTAATGGCCAATGTCGATGATGGGGTAATGTTTTGCACTCGTTTCGACAGTTGCATATGTTCTCCTTTCTGGAAGTGGGAGTGGGAGTGAGAGTAAGTGAAACGCCATTTGGCCAACTTCCTGTCATTTAAGTGTACGACAATCAAAAGATGAACTGCAAGGGTTATACTAGAGGTGAGAAGTGAGAGGTGGAGGTAAGAAAAGCGCCCGGTTGGAACACTTTTTTTGGCCTCGCACCACGACTCACGCTCCAACGGGCGCGATTGGAATACTTTTTCCGGCCTCACACCGCGACTCACGTTCCTATGAAGGGCGGCGCACAGCGCCACCCGGCCCGCTATGATGCCGTTATACGGTATTGCTTCAGGGATTCACCGTCCGCGGCTGTATAATAATCATAATAAAGATTGTCTTCCGGGTCTGTGTAAACCAATTCATAAACGAGGGTGTCCTCTTCGTACCCGACACGCACGTCACGAATCGCGATATCCCCCTGCTCGGAACGGACCTCGTCAACGATGGTTTCCTCGTTTTCCAGATCGGCAAAGGCAGCGTTTCCGATCCGTTCATAATCATCGTCGTAAAGCCAATAATATTGCTCCCCGTCATCGTGTGTAACGGTGGCGACATATATGGTTTCCATGCCGAAGAATAACTGAAAGTCATCCATAGACGCCACATCGTCTTCCGCCAAAACAAGGGAGGCCACCGCTTCTGCTTCGTCTTCTTTCGGCGCTTCGACCGCCTGGAAAAAAACATAACCACCGAGGGCCAACACAATAACCGCTATTACAATGCCTAAAATGAGCCAACTGCGCATAACGTTCCTCCTCATACCCCACTCCCGGCACACTGTCTCGATTGCCGAGATTTTCTACGTAAACCGAAAGCTTAAAGCGGACATAATAAAATTACTCTCTGCCAGGGAGATAATCAATACACGCCCGCACATGGAAGGCTGTTACCGATCAGCCTTCCATTTTTTCTGAGCGTTTATCGCTTCATGACATACTTTTTCCTCATCGATCGTAAGGAGTTCTCCGCGACGCATCAACGCACGCCCTTCGACAAAAACATCTGTGACATCCTGTCCCGAAGCCGCATAAACAAGGCTGCCATAATCGTTTACACGCGGAATTAAGTGCGGCTTCCCTGTATCGATTAAAATAAAATCAGCGTCATATCCTTCCTCAATCAAGCCGGTCCCGGGAAAACCAAGCGTTCGCGCACCATTAACGGTCGCCATTTCCACTACCGACTGCGCGCTCGTCACCTCAGCCGCTTGTTCCGTTCCTTTATGAATCATCGCCGCCTGCCGCATTTCATCGAAAAGATCGAGCGTGTTGTTTGAGGCGGCACTGTCTGTGCCAAGGGAAACGGGAATGTGTTCGTTTAACAGGCGCGGAAGCGGGGCGATTCCCGAGCCCAGTTTTAAGTTGCTTTGCGGATTATGGGAGACGTGAACGCCCTTTTCTTTCATCCCGGTAATATCCGTTTCATTCACATGAACGGCATGAACAGCCAGCGACCCCTCAGCTAGAATGCCCGCTTCCAGTAGATGAGTGACGGGCGTTTGTCCGTATGTCGCTTCATGTTTCCTTACCTCCTGGCGCGTTTCCGCAATATGAATATGCAAAGGAAGTGAAGCGTCATCTGCAGCGGTTTTAGCTGCGTGTAAAAAATCCGGCGGACACGTATAAGGCGCGTGCGGAAAGATAGCACCTCGCAGGCGTCCGCTCGGTGCGTTTTCACACGCATTTGCATAGGCCACTGCGGCGTTTAGTTTTTCTTTTTGCTCCGTTTTCGTCGACCCCAGCACGATCATCCCCCGTGCGAGTGAAGCCTTTAATCCCGTCTCCTCCGTGATACGCGCAGCACCTTCCCGGTTGAGGTGATACATATCCGCAAAACAAGTCGTACCCGAGCGCAACATCTCCACGATGGCAAGAGCTGTGCCGGCGGCAGCGCTCTCTTCATCCAATGTCGCCTCTGCCGGCCAAATTTTTTCCCGCAACCAACGATCAAGCGGCAAATCGTCACTGATGCCCCTGAGCAATGTCATGGGCGTATGGCCATGTGTGTTGACAAGCCCGGGCATGAGGATTTTCCCTCGTCCGTCGATGCGCTCATAGCCATCTGTCTCCAATTCCCCGCTCCTGGCAACCGCAACGATTTTTTTGCCCTTCACCTTAACAGCGGCGTCGGAAAAAATGCGCGTCGCGTCCATGACGGTCACATTTTCCACGATAGATCGCTGAGTCATTCGCCTTCACCTCGCTCGTAAAAGTCTGCAGCTCGAGCGAGCAATTCGTGGCCGTCAGCATAAAACGTAGGCACCTCCGGCAAAGAACGCAAAAACACCTTTCCGTAACGCGCCTTGATCAAGCGCTTGTCCAATACGAAAATCAGCCCGCGGTCATTTTTCGTGCGAATGAGGCGTCCGAATCCTTGTTTAAAGCGAAGAACTGCCTGGGGTAAGGCCAATTGGCTAAAAGCGCTCCCGCCGTTTGCTTCGATCTCTTCGGCTTTCGCTGTATAGACAGGGTCATCCGGTGGCGTAAAGGGCAAGCGCACGATAACGAGCGCGCGAACGTCATCTCCGGGCAGATCGACCCCTTCCCAGAAAGTATTCGTTCCCAGCAATATGGAACGTTCAAGGCTTCGAAACTGTTTCATGAGTTTAGCGCGATTGTCGCCGCTCACCCCTTGTGCCAGGAGGGTGTAATCCAGAGCGTCCATGTACGGTTTTAACATTCGATAGGCATTTTTTAACATTTGGTAAGACGTAAACAAGACGAGGATGCGACCGCTGACAATCGGGCTCAGCTGAGCGATGAAACGCGTCGCTTCCTCTGTAAAACGCTCTTCGCCATCCGCACGGACTTCCGGGAAATCTTTCGGGACGAGCAATTGCGCTTGTTTCTCGTGTTGAAAAGGAGACGCCAATTGTAAACAGTCCGTCTCTTCATCACCGAGGCCCAGTTGCTCCAGCAGATAGTGAAAAGAGCCTTTGACGGTTAACGTGGCCGAAGTGAAGACAATGCTTTTGGCTGTCGGGAAAAAATCGTCAGCGAGCTGCTCCCGTATATTCAGCGGTCGCCGGTAAAGTCGCAGGCGATCGGGGCGTTGCTCGGCATCACTCTCGGCCCAATACACTTGCTGCGCGTCTTCCTGTTCGACAAGAAGGGACGCAAGAGCATTATGCGCCTCTTCCATGTCGTTACAAAGGGTTTTCACTTTCTGCAATAACGGTTCCTCATGGGTACCGAACCCTTCTTTTCTTGCGACATCTACAAAGTTACGCCAGGCGCGCACCAACTCCTTGCCACCCATTTCAACCCGTTTCCACTGCTCGTGGATAAGGTCGTCGAGAATATCTT
Source organism: Natribacillus halophilus (assembly GCF_900100185.1). Classification (GTDB taxonomy): domain Bacteria; phylum Bacillota; class Bacilli; order Bacillales; family Marinococcaceae; genus Natribacillus; species Natribacillus halophilus. The sequence goes on from NZ_FNEN01000001.1 coordinate 136,149, forward strand.
TAGGATGGTACATATAACTTTTCCGTTGGTTTGATTTTTTAACGAGGGCCGTTTGCAAAGCGTTAAACAACTGCTGCCACTCCTGTTGTAACGACTGCAACTCTCCTTTTCGCTCGCGCAACCATTCCGTCGAAAACGCGTCCGCATGCGTTTCGATGAACACTTCAAGATTGGAAAATAACCCTGCGCTTTCCTGAACGCCAAAACGATTGTACAAACGCATGAAATGTTGGTAACTACTGCTCGTGCCCAGGTGACGTCCCGCGGCTTCTTCGAGATGATGGGCTTCATCGGCGATTACATAGTCATAGGCCGGAAGGATCCGGGTGTCCTGGAAATGATCGGTGAACAGCTGGGCGTGATTCGTAATAATCATGTCCGCCCCTCGCGCGTTTGCTTTCGCACGAGGATAAAAACAGTGGGGGAAAAACGAACAATTCCCCTGTGTACAGGATTCGGGATCGCTTTTTAAATCCTCCCACAGCTTGTAACCGCCGTTAGGGAGATTAAGCTCTTCTACATCCCCGGTTTCCGTATCCGTCAACCACACGAGAATCTGGGCGGCCGTTAATTGCTCATCGTAGGAAGCAGGTAATTGCTTTTCCATAAAATGTTTGAACTTGTGCAAACATAAATAATGACGACGTCCTTTGAGGACGGTCGCTTCAATGACCGTGTCGAGTGCCTTTTCCAGCAAGGGAACATCCCGCGCTTTAATTTGTTGCTGCAAGGCAATCGTCTCGGTGGCAATCACGACCGGGCGCCGGGTTTTCCGGCTCTTGGCTACAGCCGGAAATAAATAAGCCAGGGTTTTGCCGGTACCGGTGGCCGCCTCTACCAAAAGGTATTTTTCCTCGGCAAAAACCTCCCCGACTTTCTGAGCCATTTCCACCTGGCTGGTGCGCTCTTCAAAAGAAGGTGAGGCATTTGCCAACGCCCCGTCGCTACCGAAAAATTCCTCCGTGGTCAGCGAGATACCTTCCCGGGCTGGCGGCGGCGGTTGCTCTTTTTGTTTTTTCAGGGCAAGTCCGCGATAAATATCATAATCGTCATCGTTTTTTTGATGGCGCTGCCTTTTCGCTTTCATCGTTTCATACACATAAAAATGCAATCCCTCGCGCATATAAGCGGTGTACGGTTCGAGTTGTTCCAGTGTTATAGCAGGTAATGCCTGGATCTTTTCCATCATGCGGATCATCAAGCGGGCGGTAGCTTCGGCATCGCTGCCGGCGCGATGCGCCTGCGCGTGGGAGATATTAAAATGTTCGGCCAACGATGGCAGACGATAATCGGCGAGGGTAGGAAGGAGCATCCGCGCCATTTCGACTGTATCCAAAACAGGGCCTTGAAATGCCCCGTAACCCGCGCGGTCAAACTCATTGTTTAAAAATTGTAAATCAAAATCGATATTATGAGCCACCAAAAACGCGCCATCCAAATCGTGCAAAAGCTCAGGAGCAAGGTCCTCAAATGTGGGAGCTTCGCTGAGTTCTTTTTCCGTGATCCCGGTAAGGCGGGCAATAAATGCGGGAATTTCCTGTTCGTATTGCACTAAAGAGGAACGCGTTTTTGTGACTTGCATATCCTCTACGATCGCCACCCCGATCTCTATGACACGATCATGGTGGCGCGGACGATTTCCGGTCGTTTCCACATCGACAACGACGAATCGGTTCATGCTGATCACTTCTTTTTGGTCTGTTCACTCTGACCTTTTCATTTTAGCATAATCCGCCTCAAGCGTCATGACCGCGCAAAAATAATATTATCGATCAACCGCGCTTTTGGATAACGAACAGCGACAGCGAGAATCAGTTGATCATCGGTATCATTGGTTGCTACGGGCTCCAGGCTCGGATAGGTTACAAGTTCCACGTACTCGATTGATGCGCTTAACTGTTCGGACAGCCATGTGGTTACATCGTGTTCCACGTCCCGGGCGTCTGCCTCTTGCAAACGACATTGTTCGACTCCCATTTTTAAACCTTCATATATCTTCGGGGCTTCCGCGCGTTCTTTTTCGCTCAAAAATACGTTTCGCGATGAGAGAGCAAGGCCATCTTCCTCGCGGACCGTTTCTCCGCCGACAACCGTTACGTTCATATGCAAATCTTCACACATACGCGTTAAGATCGCGAGCTGTTGCCCGTCTTTTCTGCCAAAATAAGCAGCATCCGGACGCACAAGCTGCAAAAATTTCATGACAACGGTGGCGACGCCGTCGAAATGGCCGGGACGATGTCTCCCGCAGAGCCGATCACTCATGTTTCCAACCTGCAGTGTCACTTCCGGTTCGCGCGGGTAGATATCCTCAACACCCGGTATCCACAGTACATCAACCCCTGCTGCGCGCGCCTTCTCGATATCCGCTTCTTCTGCGCGCGGATAGCTTTCGTAATCCTCCCCTTCCCCGAATTGTAAAGGATTAACAAAAATCGTCATTACCACTTGTTCATACTCGTTTCTCGCCTGCTCCGCCAGCTGCAAATGTCCTTGATGCAAGGCCCCCATCGTCGGCACGAGAGCGATCGAGCCGTCCGAATCCATTTGTGTCCGGCAGTCCTCGAATTCTTTTTTCGTTCGACATATACGCATGCTGCCGCCCCCCTCTCGTCACGATTCCAGATCTCCGCTGTAAATAGCGTGGACTTCTCCGTCTTGATCCTGCAGTTGCAAAATGCCTTCGTTATCGATGCCTAACATGTGACCGTGAATGGACTTATTTCCCTGCACGACCTTGATCGGCTTCTTATAAAGTAAAGCATACGCATCCCAGGCTGTGCGAATATCCTTAAAACCGTTCGCCAGCCAGCGCCCGTACCACTTTTCAAAAGAAACAAACAGGGCCTGCAAGATGTTTGCCCGCGACCATTCTCTGCCGCTTTCCATACGCAACGACGTTGCTTTTTCCTGCAAATCGCCGGGGAAATGATCTTTCCTTTGATTAATATTTAAACCGATACCGACGATCATCATCTGCATCCTGTCGGATTCGGCTTGCATCTCCGTTAAAACGCCCGCCACTTTGCGGTCGTTGATATAAATATCATTGGGCCACTTAATCTGGGCAGAAAGTTCGGTCACCTCCGCCAAGGCTTCCGCCACCGCCACCGCAGCCACTAAGGTTAACTGCGGGGCCTCTGATATCGAAATATCCGGTTTGACAATGATCGAAACGCTGATACTCGTATGATCGGGAGATTGCCACAATCGTTCCATCCGGCCGCGGCCTCCCGACTGTTCACTGGCTACGACGGCGGTTCCGTGCGGCGTTCCTGCCCGATAAGCTTCTTTGGCAACGCTTTGCGTTGAGGTAACCGTCGGTTTATAGATCGTTGTCTGACCGATGCTCTTCGTGGGAAGACCGGCCTTTATTTCCGCTTCACTTAATGTGTTCGGCCGTTCTTTAAGCTGATAGCCTTTGCGGGGAACGGCATCGATCACATAGCCTTCCCGGCGCAAATCTTCCATGTGTTTCCATACAGCCGTTCGGCTTACCCCCAGCCGTTCGCTTAACTGTTGGCCGGAAACGTAAGTATCCTTCATTTCGATCAATATACGCAATAATTCATGTTTCAAGAAATCACCTCCTCCACCCAAGCGAGTATTGCCGCACGCTCATTGCTGACCTCTCCGTCAACAACCGCCTTCTCCAGCTCTTGCAGAACTTCTCCGAGCCACGCGTCCGGCTCGCGATCGATATACGTACTGATCTCAAGGGGATGTACAGCCAAGTCCTGACGACTTGAAATAGGCAATGCTGCGATCTGCCGACAAACATCGATCCGTCCTCCAGGTACATTGCCGGAAAGGGCATGAGCCGTTTTTTCCGCGGCCACCGCCAGGGCTTGTCCTGCTTCATACAGCCTCTGGCGGCTCCAGCCTGATTTCAGTCGTTTCCTCGTGTAAAAAAACAAGCGCTCCACGTTCTTGATCAACCTTTCCGAGCGCCGCCATTTTCGCAAGCTGGTGCGTATGTGTTCCTCTCCAAGCTGAAAGAAAAAAACGACCCATTTTTCCGTCAAGGTGTCCACCATGTCCAGGGCAGAAAACGTAAAGGATGTATCCGGGGTTCCCGGGGATAAGACCGCGATAATGTCTTGTTCCGCCAACCATTGAAACCCTTTAGACGCATGCTCGGTATAAAGCAGACGGTTTAATTCGTCGCCGACTCTTTCCCCGGGCACCCTGGTCAGACGATAACGATAGGTTTTACAGGCATTCACAGTCGCCTCATCGACCAGGAACTGATCATTCGCCATGAGCCGTGCCGCGCGTAAGATACGCAACGGGTCCACAGCTATCGCTTCATCGTGGAGCAAGCGAAGCACACGCGCATGCACATCTTTTTGCCCATGAAAAGGGTCGATGACTGCTCCTTTTGCGTTTACGGCAATCGCGTTCACGGTAAAATCTCTTGCTGCTAAATTTTCCTCGAGGGACTCACCCTTTAATGCGCTGATATCCACGCGCACACTCTCTTTCTTCATGGTCAAAAGCGGAACGCTCGTTTCAATCACGGTCGCTTCCGGGAGAATATCCGCTATTTCAGCCAATGGGGCCGAAGTCACGATATCTAGATCCTCGGCCGGTTTTTGCAAAAGCCAATTGCGGACAGCCCCACCGACGATATAAGCTTCGTGATTATAGTCATTCAATACGTTTAACAGCGAGGATGCCACCCGCCACTCATCTGTTGTTTTCATAACCATTCAGCATCTCCGCATAAAGCTGTTCGTATTCAGCGACGATCGTGTCACTGTTAAACTTCGAGAACGCACGTGCTTTCGCCGCGCTTGCCATTCGCTGGTGCATCGCTTCATCCCTGAGAATGGCCAAAGCAGCCAGCGCCGCTGCTTCATAGTCGTACACCGGACAGATCAGGCCCGTTTCCCGGTCGTTAATCACCTCGGGAATGCCGCCGACATCGGTGCCGACGACCGGCACACCGACGGCCATGGCTTCCAGGGCGGTAAGGCCGAAACTTTCCTTTTCCGACAGCAAAAGCATCAAGTCCGCAAGAGCGAGCAATTCATAGATTTGGTTCTGGCTCCCGAGAAATAAAACGTCCTGTTCGAGGCTACATTCATGGACGAGTTTTTCCAACGAATGACGTTCCGGCCCATCTCCGATCAAAAGCAGCTTGCTTTTGCGTTCTCTTCGGATAAGTTTGAAAGCGCGAATGACATCTTCAACCCTTTTTACGGGACGGAAGTTCGACATATGTACGATCACATCTTCATCGTTATCGATTCCGTATCCTTGTCGCAGTGCCTGTTGGTCATGCGCCAATGTCACGTTTGGAGGTACAAAATTATGAATCGGCTCCATGGGTCGGGAGATGCCAAGTTGTTCCCGCGTCTGTTCGATGAGAAAATGGGAAACGCCCGTGACCTTATCGGAGCGATCAATCCCGTAACGAATGATGTTCTGCAAGGAAGGGTCGTAGGCGAGCACGGTAATATCTGTGCCGTGCAAGGTGGTCATCACTTTGACCCGCCCGCCGCTCATATCCTTGGCCAAAGCAGCGGACACGGCGTGGGGAATCGCATAATGGACATGTAAAATGTCCAGGTCATACATGTTGACTACATCGGCCATTTTGCTTGCCAGCGTCAGATCATACGGCGGATATTGAAAAACCTGGTATTGGTTCACTTTCACTTCATGGAAGCGAATATTCGGATAGACGCGCTGTAATCGAAAAGGCAAGCTCGACGTTATAAAATGGATCTCATGTCCCTTTTCCGCCAGTCGCTTACCAAGCTCCGTGGCTACGATGCCGGAACCGCCAACGGTTGGATAGCACGTGATTCCAATCTTTAAGGACATTCACCCTTTACTTCCTTTCTTTCCTGTATTCGATCTTCACTCGTTACCCTCATTGTCCGACGCTTTCGCGACATGACGAAACTCGAACGCCCCCGCATGCAAACCGGCCAACAGGACTTCCGCCGTCCCCATATTCGTGGCGATCGGCACATTGTGCACGTCACAAAGGCGAATGAGCGCACTGATATCCGGTTCATGGGGTTGCGCCTGCAAGGGATCCCGGAAAAACAACACGAGGTCGAGTTCCCCCGTGGCCACACGTGCCCCCAGTTGTTGATCACCTCCGAGGGGGCCGGATAAAAAACGGGTTACCGTTAATCCCGTCGCTTCAGAAATACGCGCGCCGGTCGTTCCGGTGGCGAAGAGAGCGTGGCGAGCGATGGTGTCCTGATAGGCGAGCACAAAATCGACGAGTTCATCTTTCTTGCGGTCGTGGGCGATAAGCGCAATATTCATGTGCTTACTCCACGATCTGCTCGAGCCCGTAAACGAGCGTTTTGACTGACATCACCGTCTCCACCGCCAGCTTCACACCTGGCATAAAAGACCCTCGGTCGATGGAATCGTGACGAATCGTTAACGTCTGTCCACTGCCGCCGAAGATAACTTCCTGATGAGCGACGAGGCCGGGTAAACGGACGCTATGAATCGGCATACCGTCCACCTGCCCTCCTCTTGCACCATCGAGGGTTTCCGCTTCGTTGGGATGGCCCTGGTTTTTTGCCACGCGCTCTTCAGATATGAGATCCGCGGTTTTTAAAGCCGTTCCCGAAGGGGCGTCGAGCTTATTGTCATGATGACGTTCGATAATTTCCACATCATCGAAATAACGCGCTGCCATTTGCGAGAATTTCATCATCAAGACAGCGCCGATGGCAAAGTTCGGGACAATCATGGTCCCCAAACCCTTCTCCTCGGTCTTGTCACGAAGACGAGCAATCTCTTCATCCGTAAAACCCGTCGTGCCGATCACCGGCCGAACATGGTGATCAAGTGCGGTTTCCAGATTTATTTTTGCTGCCTCCGGGGTCGTTAAATCAAGGAATACATCCGTCTCTACTTCGGAAAAGCACCGGGCGGCATCCGTGTAAACCGGACGTTCTTCATCCGTAAATCCCGTCTCGTCTGTCGTCTTGCTGTCAAGGTAAGCAACGAGCTGAAAATGCGCGGTGTGGGCAATGAGGTCACGGGCCGCCGTTCCCATTTTCCCGCGGGGCCCCGCCAAAATAATTCGAATATCACGATTAGCCATCGTCATCTTCCTTTCCTTCCCGGATCGGTGTCCACCGGTCCCGGTCTCTATCGTTAAACTTATTCATAACCGTGTCAAAACTCTCGTTTAAATCAATACCCTGGGCATTGGCGAAGCAGATGAGAACGAATAACACGTCTCCCAGTTCTTCTTCTATGTTTTTCTCATTCTCCGTGCTTTTTTTCGGTTTCTCGCCGTAAGTGTGATTGACTTCTCTCGCCAGTTCCCCGACTTCCTCCGACATGCGCGCGAGCATGGATAGCGGAGAAAAGTAGCCTTCCCTGAACTGGCTGATATAGTCATCGACTTCTCTTTGCGCGGTTTTAAGCGTTAGCTCTTTCGTCATGGGCTCTCCCTCCACTTTTCAAGTAAACATTTGCGCACTCCTCCATGTTTAGCTATAATATGTACGCCATGATAGAGGAGGTATGATCTTGGTACATGTTCTGCAACACGCCAAACGTGTTTTCTTTGTGCTGTTAGGGTGCGCACTTATGTCGTTCGGTATCGTCTATTTTAACATGGAAAACAATCTTGCCGACGGAGGATTTACCGGAATTACTCTTATTCTATTTTTCATTTTCTCGATTGACCCTGCCCTTTCCAATATTGTCCTCAATATTCCCATGTTTTTCATCGGCTACCGGATTCTGGGGCGAACGCTTTTCATTTATACATTAATCGGAACGTTCGGGCTTTCCCTGTTTCTTTGGTTTTTTCAAGCCTATCGCATGATCGATGTACCCCTTCAGGATGATTTGACCCTGGCCGCGCTGTTCGCGGGCGTTTTTATCGGAGCGGGTTTGGGGATGGTCTTTCGGTTCGGCGGTACGACCGGCGGCGCCGACATCATCGCTAAACTTATGTTCAAGTATTTCGGTGTGACCATCGGCCGCTCGCTTTTTGTTATCGACGCCATTGTCATCACCTCTTCGCTCGTCTATTTAAATTATCGGGAAGCGATGTATACGCTCGTCGCCGTCTTCGTCGCCTCGCGGGTTGTCGACTTTATCCAGCAGGGCGCCTATTCCGGGAAAGCTGCCTTCATTGTATCAGAAAACAGCGGGGCGATTGCAGATGCCGTCCTGCTGGAAATGGATCGGGGGGCCACCTTATTGAGCGGGCGCGGGTCTTTTACCGGCTCGGATAAGGAAATTCTTTATTGTGTCGTCAGCCGACACGAAATCAATCGTTTAAAGGGCATTATTGAAAAGGTCGACCCCCTCGCGTTTATATCCATTTCCAACGTCCAGGACGTAGCCGGAGAAGGATTCACTTTCGATAACGAACAAAAACCGCTGCAATAACCGGAAGTCAGATTGCAGAGGCCAGAATTCAGACGACAGAAAACGGAAGCCAGAGGTCGGAAAATGCCTTTTCAGGAAGCAGAGAATGACCTTCTGACTTCCGGCTTCCGATGTCTGACTTCCGGAATAGCATACCCAGGCACTTGCCTGAAAATGATTAGTCGTTGTTCATCATCACGTACATCAGGATAAAACGGACGAGTTCGAGCACAGCTACGAGCGCGCCTGCCACATACGTGAGTGCCGCGGCGTTCAATACTTTTTTCGATTCTTTCTCCTCATCGTTGCGAATGACACCGCTGGAGACGAGTTGCGTCATCGCGCGGTTGCTGGCGTTAAACTCCACCGGCAAGGTGACGAGTTGGAACAACACGGCAGCAGCCATCGCGAAAATGCCGACGAGCATCAATCCGCTAAATTGCAGCAGCATCCCGCCGATGATCAGAAAGATCGCCGCGTTCGATCCGAAGCTCGCGACAGGCACGAGGGAGGATCGAAGGCGCATAAAGCTGTAATCTTCCGCATCCTGGATAACGTGACCCACTTCGTGGGCGGCGACCGATGTGCCGGCCACAGATGTGCCATAATAGTTATCCTCGGATAAGCGCACCGTTTTGGAACGCGGGTCGTAATGATCGGTAAGCTGACCCTTTACGGGCTCCACGTTTACATCATAAATCCCGTTATCCTGCATGATCTTCGTCGCTACTTGCGCCCCGGTCATTCCCGTACTGTTACTTATTTGTGAATACTTGTTGTAGGTCGATTTCACACGCATCTGCGCGTAAATGGGAATGATCATGATCAGGGCAAAATAAATCAATAGTGTCATTAAATCCATGATTTCACCTCCAAAACCTCTCCTATCATTATTTTATTGAATATATGAGTATCCGTCAACGATCACGCCTTCGGCGTTCCCGCCTTTGTTCTCCTCTGTATTTTTTCCACCCGGCATAGGATAAAGCGAGTACAATCGTGCCGCCAACCGTAAAGATCACGATAAGTAAGGATGGATCATCCGCTTCGATGTCTTCATTATATAAGCGATCGATTTGATATTCCAGGGCATTGAAAAACGGGCGGGCATCTTCTTCATCTTTTAAACGCTGCCGATGTTCTTCCATAAAAGTCATGAGCGAGCGAAGCTCTTCCCGTTCAGATGGGGACATGCGCAAAGTCGCTGCGGGATGAATGGTTTCAAACGTACGTTTCCAATCATTCCAGGCCTGCTCAAACGTCTGGCCGCCTGCAGAGGCAGAGGTTCGCAAATGTTGCACCTGCTCCTTGACCTCATTTTCCGTCTCTTTCCATTTTGGTTCTTCCGGGTGAACGACCGCATCGATGACATAGTGAAAACGATAGGCAGCGTTAAGACGTTCAGCATCGGCAAGAGATACATCTGTTAGCGCTCCCTGCAAGCGTTCATAACTCATTATAATCGTGCCCATGTCATGGACATCCAATCCCATGGCTTCATAGTCCGCACCTGTCAGGTCATCGGCGAGTTCATTTAAAAGGGTTCGCCCCTCTTCGTAATTTTCGGCTTGTACAAGTGACACGATTTCTTCAGTCTCGGCACTGATATCTTCCCATTCTTCCCGCTGTTCACCTTGTTCGGCAGCGAATCCGAATAAAAAAATTCCAGCCATGATTAATACTAACCAGCCACGCACCGGAGACCCCCCTCCCTTGTCCTCTTACCAAATCGTATGAGGACAAGGCCAAGAGTAGACCACCGATGACGTTCCACAGGCAAAAGAAAGCCGGTGAATCTCCGCTTTGAAAGGAGAAAGCACCGACTTAACGACTCAGCGCGGCAAAGTTAGACGATAGCGGTCATGCCGGATATTGAAAAAGTACACGATGGCAATCGCTACAAGGCCGAGCCAAAAGGTAAAGTAGCCGATATGGTCGATATAGGGCAACATGGCCGGACTCACCCATGGATGCATCCCGAAAACGTAATCGATGATATCGTTATGTACCGTCCAGATACCTACGACGACGAGGTGCCACGGTTTTATACGGTAATAAGGCAAGAATAACACCGCTTGCAGTGCCATGCCGAAATGAGAAGCGACCAGCATGTAATTTTGCCAGTTCACCGGCCCGCCCATTATATCGGCACCCAGGTTCATGACAACAGCCCAGATCCCGTACTTGATGAGTGTGACCGCCGCGAACGCTTCCAGTAACCCGATATGTTTCCGCAAAAGAAACGCAGCCAGCACCCCGGTGAAAAACAGACTGGCTGTAGGGCTATCGGGCACAAAGGGAACAAAGATAACAGGCGTTTGCGCAAGTTGGTCTTCATACCAGTAAAATCCATATAGTGTCCCGCCCCCGTTAATCAACAGCAATACCCACAACATCGGTGGACGGGCCAAAAAACCAATAAGTATTCGCAAACCAGCCACTCCTCATCCGCTAACCAGGTGTTAGAAAACTTGGCTTTTCGCCAAGACTGGCGAAAGCCTTAGTTGCACTTATGCAGGATAAGAAAGTGGTTTATACTTTCTTACCTGCTGAAAAAAGCTGACCGATGTCAGCTTTTTTCAACCGCTATTGTGCTTCTTCTTCCGCGTCATCTTCATCATCTTCTTCTCCCAAATCCGAGGCGTCATCAGCGTCAACCTCATCTTCATCCAGGTACTCCAACTCTTCGTTTACGCCCCCGCCGTCAGCAACATACTCGGAGAGGATCTGTAATTCTTCTTCCGAGCCGTCAAACATATCCGGCGGCATTTCTCCGATTCCATCTACGGAAATTTCCGCGACGCCTTCAGCGTCGTAAGGGAGTTCATAAAGATCAGGTCCCCGCACGCCCGGGTTTCCTTCCATATTATCGCCGTGACAGGAAATACAGCCCTGGGCCTGGTATATTTCATAACCCTCGATATCTTCTTCGACTTCTAAAATATCCTCTTCGCCCATCGCGGCTTGTTCTGCATCGGCTTCCCAGTCATGTTGGTCGGCGGATTCCCACGTCAGATAAACGACAGACATGACGGCAAGGATCATCATCGACGTCGCGATCGGCCGTTTGGATAGGTTTCGTTCCGGGCCTTTATCCAACCACGGGGCCAACATTAACGCGCCAAAGGCAAGGCCGGGTAACACGACCGTCCCGATGACAACGTAATCCCCCGCGGCAAATTGGTATTTCAGGAGCTGATACAAAAACAGGAAAAACCAGTCAGGCAACGGAATATAACTCGAGTCCATAGGGTCAGCTTCCCGTTCAAGCGGTGCCGGGTGAGCGACCGTTAAACAGAGAAAGCCGATTAGAAATACGGCACCGACAACCCATTCTTTCAGCAAATAGTTCGGGAAAAAAGCTTCTGTCTTGCCGGGGTATTCCGAGTAATCTTTAGGTATATTTTCCATTCGATGTTCGCGTTCCTTAATTCTGGAATCAGTAACGAACCTCATTCCTTTTCCTCGATGCATCGGTTCCCCTCCTCAAGCGTTTGGAAAAAACCGGCCTTCACTATGGCCATCATTTTCTTTCAATGCTAATACTATCATCTCAGGCCATCTCCTAGAGCGGACCGGAGATACCTTGTCTACGAATCATAATAAAGTGAATCGCAATCAGACCGAGCAATGCTCCCGGCAAAAAGAATACGTGGATGGCGAAGAAACGGGTGAGCGTCTGCGCACCAATAAATTCTCCCCCAGCCAGCAAATTGCTGAGCAGGTCTCCGACAACGGGCACGGTTTCGGCGATTTCCAGTCCGACTTGCGTGGCAAAATACGCTTTCATGTCCCACGGGAGAAGATAGCCGGTAAACCCAAGGCCTAAAATAATGAAAAATAGCAGGACGCCGACGACCCAGTTAATTTCACGGGGTTTTTTATATGAGCCGGTAAAAAATACACGTAATGTATGTAAAAACACCATGACGATTACGACACTCGCGCCCCAATGGTGCATCCCGCGCACGATCATTCCAAAAGCGACATCACTTTGTAAATACTCCACGGACGCGTGGGCATTCACGATATCAGGTACATAATACATCGTCAAAAACATGCCGGATAATATTTGAATGACGACGGTGAAAAACGTCAAGCCCCCAAAGCAGTATACAAAGGCCGAGAAATGGTGCCCGGGATTCACGTGTTCAGGCACCTCGTGATCAGCTACATCCCGCCATAATGGGGTGACATCTACACGATCGTCGATCCAGTCGTAGATACGTTGTAACATTCTAAATGCCCCTCCTAGATTTGTGGTGATGGGTTCGTCCCTAGAAAGACCCTGCCATCCCGGACTTCATGCTCATAACGATGAAGCGGTTCCGTCGGTGGTGTGCCTTGAACATTCGTACCGTCCCTTTCAAATCTGCCAAAGTGGCAAGGGCAAAAAAATTGTTCCGGATTATCCGGGTCCGTTCCCCAATTTACCGTGCACCCTAAGTGCGTACAGGTCGGAGACAAAGCGACGACCTCATCCCCCTCCATATGAATCCACACCGTTTCCGTCACTTGTTCTACATGCCAGCCATGATCCTGTTCATATTCCATATCGAAAGCCTGCGGTACATCGGTTAAATCATCGACCGCCGCGACATCGACCATGTCATCTTCGGCATCGGCTTGCAATATGGGATCAACGCCGAAACGAACCATCGGCATAATCACACCTGCGGCCATAAAACCGCCGGTGCCCAGTAATGCGTATGTTAAAAACTGTCGTCTTGATACATTGTGGTCCTTCTCCACGGAATACTCCCCCCTACGTGCTTGAAACCTTTCCCTATTTTTGCAGCTAAGAAAGTATAAACTTTCTTAGCTTGCATAAGTGCAACTAAGGCTTTCGCCATGCTTGGCGATAAGCCAAGTTTTCTTTACGCTAAAGCCGTTTGACAAAGACATCCTCATCATAGCCCAGCGATTCAAGGCATGTCAATCTTTAAATGGCTCTTTTGCATGTGTTTCATAACCCTTTTTCCTGTTGCCATTCTTTCATAACCTGAGGCAGGATCTCTTTCATCTGATCATTTAAGGTTTTTTGTTGTAATTTCTTGTCCATGTGTTCGATGGGTAAGTGAGGAAGCCATAACAAAAGGCCGGGAAGGTCATTTTCAACTTTTTTCCATGACGGGTCGGCCGTTACCCAAATGATGTGGTTTTTGCCGTTCGATTTTAGTTCATCCGCCCAGGCATCCACATGCTGCAGAAGCGTCTCCTGCGACTCATTCTGCGGATAAACGAGCGGTGGCAACTGTAACACTCTGCCGCGAAACTGCTTTTCCATTTCCATCGAAATGAGTGATATGTACTCCCCCATCGCTACGGCACTCTTCATCTCCTCTCCGAGTGAAACGGATAAAAGCGGGATGAGGGCCGTATCGACATACGATTGGGATTGTTGATACGTATCAATATCTGCTGTTTGCCATTGCATTATGGAAACTCCCTTATCGAAAATCGCCTGCCTCTCATTATAAAGGAATCCCTTTAAAAAATGCCAGTCCGAAACAGGAAAACATTCTATTGTTCACGAGATTGTAACTCTTCGACGAACATAGCCAGCTCATGGTTGTCCGGCTGCAGTTGCATGGCGCGGGTCAAAATGGCAAGCGCATCCTCACGGCGTCCGTTTTCCAAAAGTAATTGGCCATACTCTTCCAAGGCTTCCCCATCTGTTTCCAGATATGCAGTGATACGCTCATAAATTGGTAATGCTTCCTCTACTTCATCATTAAGATAATAAGCTTTCCCTTCATAATAAGTGAGTAAAGGGTCTTCTTCACCCGTCTCGCGCAGTTGCCCGATGAGCGTTTGTAAATCCTCGACGCGTTCATCTTCGGCATACATGCGTAGAAGTCCGGCGCTGGCCGCCATGTTGCCGGGATGATAGGCGAGGGCTTGTGCAAAGGATTGCTCTGCCTCCTCCCGTTGACCGAGGGTTTGTTGCAGACGTCCCGCTTCAGCATATAGATGCTCGTTGTGGGCGTCGACGCTCAACCCGGCTTTCGCCGTTTTCAGGGCATTCTCATATTGGTGATCCGCCTCATACGCTTCGATTAACGGGGCATAGAGGCTCGTGTATTCAGGATCCATCGCTTGCAAACTTTCCAGCTGCTCCGTCGCTGTTTTCATATCGCCGAGTTGCAAGGCCGTAAAACCGTATCCAAACAGGGCGCGCGGTTCTTCTTGCTCGGCAAGGGCTTCCTCATAATAAGAAACCGCCGTTTCAAAAGCGCCTGTGTTGCTGTATGCCTCGGCCAGAAGCAGGGAAAGATTCGTATCTTCAGCAGCAAAACCTTGTTGAAGCGCTTGTTTTAAGTAAGGGATCGCGCTCTGGTAATTGCCCTGCTCCACGTAGTAACTTCCGATTCCCGCCAGTAAAACCGGCTCGTCCGGTGCCTGTTCGAGGGCGAGAAACAACTTTCTTTCCGCGACTTCTTCCAAACCCTGGATATGATAAAGATCAGCCAGTAACATCTGCGCTTCCAGGAATGCTTCATCATTAACGGCGATTGTCTCCAACACATCGATGGCATCTTCTTCCCGGTCCAGGTCAATGGCCGCCTCCGCTTTCAATGTCAACAGACTCCCTTCAAGCGGATACGTCGCCAGCAGCTGATCGACGAGGCGCAGTACTTCCTGTGGATGGCCAAGCGATTGATAAGCGGTCGCCAGTTCAAATAATTGCTCGTCGTCGGCGTTCGTCTCGATCGTATTCAGCCTTTGCAGACCGCTTTGCACGTCTCCACGCTCGATCAGATCAATGGCTTGTTCAACATCCGTGCGCACAAACATCTTCCTCTCTTTTAAATAGGCTCTTTGCGGGGCTAAGCCTTCTTTAGTATAGCAAATAACAGACATAAAAAAAACCTGAATGCATCGCGAGAAAACGCTTACATTTCAGGTTGAGCAAAAATATGCCCTTAGATTATGGATAGGAGTGGAGAGAAACCATACGCTGATTCTTATTATAAATGAATTCATCGGATTGTCAATGATTTTTCACTAGAAAATTTGGCTTATCGCCAATAACCGGTTTTCTCCACATCCTTTTTATGGGGTGCTTAAAGCACGGACGGCTTCATAAAAGCCCGGAAAGGAAATCTCGTTTGCTTGCGATCCATGTATGGTCGTGCTTCCTTTTGCGATTAATCCCGCGATCGTAAATGCCATGCCGATCCGATGATCGTTAAAACTATGGACTTCAGCACCGGAAAGTGGCGTCGGACCCTCGATCACCATACCGTCTTCGGTGGCTTCTACATTCGCTCCCAACCGCCGTAATTGCTCTACGGTCGTTTCAATCCGGTTCGTTTCCTTATATTTGAGTTCGGTAGCATCTGTAATTACCGTTTGTCCCTCGGCCTGGGTCGCGACGACCGCGAGGACGGGAAGCTCGTCGATAAGACGCGGAATCAATGCTCCGGAAATCGTCGTGCCACGCAACGGCTTTTCGCTGATGACAATGTCAGCCACCGGCTCACCGCTTACGAGACGTTCATTTTCCAACGTTATATCGGCCCCCATCGCCACAAGCGCATCGAGGACGCCTGCGCGCGTCGGATTGACACCAATGTTACTGACGCGCAGATGACTGTTTTTCACGATCGCAGCAGCAGCGAGCAGGAAAGCGGCCGACGAGATATCTCCCGGGATATCGACGTGCCTGCCCTGTAAAGACGGTCCCCCGGTGATGGAGACAGCGTGACCGTCGATGTTTACATCAACGCCAAAAGCCTGCAGCATTCGTTCGGTGTGATCCCGCGAACGCGTTTCTTCCCGTACCGTCGTCGTTCCCTCTGCCTGCAAACCGGCAAGGAGAAGCGCGCTTTTCACCTGAGCACTCGCGACTGGCAGCTCATAATCGATACCGTTGAGTTTTGTACCCCCATTGACCGCTATCGGTGTGTATGTGGCATCATCTCGACCATAAATAGCCGCACCCATTTTTTTTAACGGATCTGTAATTCTCGCCATCGGACGTTTCGCAATGGATTCGTCACCCCCGATGACCGAAAAGAACGGGCGCCCTGCCAAAATCCCCAACATAAGACGTATCGTCGTTCCGGAATTACCAACATCCAACCATTGTGACGGGACATGAAGCCCTTCCAGTCCTCTGCTTTCGATCGTGACCTTCCCCTGTTCCCGGTCATGCTGAATGTGGACACCCATGTTTTGAAAACATTTGATCGTTTGCCTACAGTCTTCTCCGTCCAAAAAACCGTCCACCGTCGTCCGGCCATGGGCCATCGCCCCGAACATAACCGCGCGATGGGAAATGGATTTATCTCCGGGTACGGTTATATTTCCACGCAACGGTTCCGAGGGAATCATCGTTTCTGTATCCATGCAAATCTTCCCCTTATTCACTGATATAGGTGTTAAATTGTTCGGCTTCCAGACAATCGAGCCCCCGTTGACGGTCCGCTTCCTTACGAAAGCTCAAGCGGAGCACGCCCATGATGTCCTCGCGCGTTTCCATAATGCGGATGTTCGTAATGCTGATGTCATGGTCGGCGAGAATACCCGTCACTTCCGAAATCACACCCGGATGGTCAGGGACATCGACGAATAAATCATAAAAAGCGGGAATCGCCCCTTTCTTTTTCGCCGGCAATTCATCCCGATGCCGTTTGGCTTCCGAAAAAAACTGTTGCAAACGGTCATCGTCGCCTTCTTCGATCAAGTTTTGCACCGTTTGCATATCCGCTTGCCAACGCTCCATCATCGGGATGAGTACATGTTTGTTGTGCACTAAAATGTCACGCCACATGATGGGATTGGCTGAAGCGATGCGGGTAATATCCCGGAATCCACCGGCAGCCAGATCGCTTAGAACAGGGTGATGCTGCTTTAAATCGATTAACTGGTGCACGAGTGACGCCGCCACGATGTGCGGAAGATGGCTGACACTACCCGCAAGCAAATCATGCTGCTCGGCCTCCAATTCAATAAAACGGGCATTCGTGCCGATCAACCAGCGTTTCAAACGTTCCACGGCAAACGTATCCACATTTTTTCCCGGCGTTAAAATATAGAAAGCATTTTCGAATAGATCGGGCCGCGAACCCTGTACGCCGCTTTTGTGCGACCCCGCCATAGGGTGCCCGCCGATAAATGTGACCTCGTGCTCGTTGAACAAGCGCTCACTTTCGGTCACAACCGTTTCCTTCGTGCTTCCGACATCCGTAATCATCATGCCGACTTTTAGCGGGTGACGCGCCAGTGACGCCAGCAGCTCCATCGTTTTGGAGACAGGGGTGGCGATCACGATGAGATCCGCGTCCTGAACGGTCGTTGATATCGATGTATGTCCCTCGTCGATGATGTCCAGCGATTTGGCCATCTGTAACGATGGCTCATGTATATCGATGCCGATGATATGTACATGATGGGAAGCACGAATGGCAAGGGCCACTGAGCCGCCGATGAGGCCCAGGCCAATAATGATAACTTTGGGAGGATCGTGCGAATGTGAGGAGGCGCGCTTCGTCATATCGTTTCACCTATACTTTCATTTTGCCATGCGCATTCCACTCGGCAAAAGCGGTCATGAGTTGTTCGTTTTCGTTTTCTGTTCCAATCGAGATGCGAATACAGTGAGGAAAGCCGAGCGCTTCTCCGGAACGAACGATAATGCCCCGGCGAATGAGCGCCTGAAAAACATCATCGCCGCTTACGCCTACATCCACGAGGATAAAATTCGTCTCGCTCGGATAACAGTAGCAGTCCTGATCTCGAAAAAAACTCTCGAGCTTCTTCTTTTCATGGAGATTGTTGCGATGGCAATCAGCGACGAATGTTTGCGTCTCAAGAGCGGTGATAGCCGCTGTTTGCGCGAGCGTTGTCGTGTTAAACGGCGGTCTGAGCGGTTCGACTTTGGAGACGAAATCCTTTACGCCGACGCCGTATCCAATCCTTAAACCGGCAAGGCCATACATTTTGGAAAACGTACGTAAAATAAATAAATTATCATAAGACTTAAGCAGCGAGAGCGTGTCGGGATAATCGTCCGCCTCTACATATTCCGCATAGGCTTCATCGCTCACGACGAGGACATCACTTGGTACCCGTTCCATAAACGCGGAAAAATCGTCGGCATTGTTATAGGTGCCGGAAGGATTATTGGGATTGCACACCCAGACGATACGCGTTTTCTCATCGATAGCCTCGGCCATGGCCGGCAGGTCATGAAAGCCGTCTTTAAGCGGGACTTCAATAATCTCAGCCCCTTCGATGAGGGCATTATGCTTATACTGGGAAAACGTCGGTGTCGCCATCACGGTGTTCGTATCCTCCGTCAGCATCGCCCGGCAGAGGAGTAAAATCACTTCGTCAGAGCCGGCTCCGAAGAGCAGCTGTCCCTCTTCCACCTGCAGGTGATTGGCGACCGCCCGACGCAAGACGCTCGCGTGTCCATCCGGGTAGAGTTGTGGCGTACTCGCCTCTGTCAGCCGTTTTTGCACGGCTTGAGAAGAACCATATGGATTTTCATTGGAAGCCAGTTTTATCACTTTATCCAGCCCGTACTCCGCTTTGACATCTTCGATCGGTTTTCCCGGTTCATACGGACGGAGTTGGTTAACGACAGGTTTCATTTTCATTTTCATAAAACGCGAATCTCCTTTTCTTTCTCCCCCAATTTTATGACGAAACGAGCGTTTCCACAAAGGATTTGATGTCCTCGAGTGCTTGCGGCCGTGAATGCTCATGGCGCAGGGCCTCTTTTCGCTTACCGATTTCCCGCACGATGGCACTGCCCACAATCGCTCCATACCCTCGCGCTTGTATCGCCTCTACTTGTTGGCTGCTGGAAACGCCAAAGCCGATGGCGAGCGGCACTTGACTATAAGCCCTCGCTTCCTGCAAAAAGGAATCAATCCCTTCGGCAAACGCATTCCTCACACCGGTGACGCCCAGGCTTGAAACACAATAGAGGAAACCTTCCGCCTGGCTCGCAATGCTTTGAATCCGTTTTTCGGATGTGGGGGCGACGAGGGAAACCAAAGCCAGATCATTTCGGCGACAACTTGCGCGCACGTCTTCATTTTCTTCAAACGGAAGATCCGGAATCAACCAACCGTCTGCCCCGGCCCGGGCAGCAGCTTCAGCGCCGGCGTCGATGCCGAAACGAAGCAACGGGTTCACATAGCAGAAAAGAACGATCGGGATGGTGACGCCGCGTTCGCGCATGGCGACGACGAGTGAAAATGTTTGTGTGAGGGTCATGCCTTCGTCCAGGGCCCGGTGGCTCGCTTCCTGAATCACCGGCCCGTCAGCTAAAGGATCGGTATAAGGAACGCCCAGCTCCAGAATATGAGCACCGGCTGCTTCAAGCTGCAGAGCAATTTCGACAGAAGCGTCGAATGAAGGGTCTCCAGCCATCATATAGGGAATAAACAACTGATCTTCGGCGGCACGTGCGGCTTGTTCAACGCTGTTCATCGTCGTTCCCCTCTCCGTCCCATTCATGTCTTATCGTTTCTACATCCTTATCGCCGCGTCCTGACAAACAGACGAGCAATTTATCTGCCGGGGACATCCATTTGGCTTTACGCAGCGCCAGTGCAAGGGCGTGCGCGCTTTCAAGCGCAGGGAGGATACCTTCCGTTTTTGTTAGCAGTGAGAGGGCCTGCAGCGCTTCTTCATCGCTAATCGCTTCGTATGTCACGCGCTTGGTTTCGGACAAATGGGCATGTTCCGGGCCGATGCCGGGATAATCCAGTCCGGCCGAAATCGAATAAGGTTCGGTGATTTGCCCGGCCTCATCCTGGAGCAAAGACGTAAAGGCCCCGTGAATCACCCCGGGGATCCCTTTCGTGAGACTCGCGGCATGTTCCTCCGTATCCAGTCCGCGCCCGGCTGCTTCTGCCCCGTATAAGCTTACGTTTTCATCTTCAAGAAACGCACTGAACATACCGATCGCGTTACTCCCGCCGCCCACACAGGCGACGACAGCGGCAGGTGACTCTTCTATCTGCGCTTTCGCCTCTTCGCCGATGACGCGCTGAAATTCCCGCACCATCTGCGGATAGGGATGGGGACCAACGACGGAACCGATCAAATAGACGGTATCTTCGACATTCGCCACCCAGTAGCGAATCGCTTCATTCGTCGCGTCCTTAAGCGTCTGGCTCCCGCTTTCCGCGGGGATCACCTCCGCGCCTAACAGTTCCATCCGAAACACATTCAGACGTTGTCTTTCCATGTCCTTGGCGCCCATAAAAATTTTGCATTCGAGCCCATATTTGGCAGCAGCGGTGGCCGCGGCGACACCGTGCTGGCCTGCGCCCGTCTCCGCGACAATTTTTTTCTTGCCCATCCGAACGGCAAGGAGCGCCTGGCCGATGGCATTATTGATTTTATGCGCTCCGGTATGCAAGAGGTCTTCCCTTTTTAAATAGATGCTCGCACCGCCCGTATGCTGCGAGAGACGTTCTGCATACGTAAGTGGCGTTTGTCTGCCCGCGTAATCGCGGAGGACGTCTCGGAAAGAGGTCATAAAAGCAGGATCGGCGATAGCCTCCTGAAAACCGGCTTCCAACTCTTCGAGGGCGGCCATGACCGTCTCGGGGACATATTTCCCGCCGAACTTCCCATAACGGCCGCGGGCATCAGGATAAGACACGGTCATCTGCACTCACCTGCTTTACGATCGCTTCCATTTTGTTCACGTCTTTTCGTTTTTCCTTTTCGATTCCGCTGGCAATATCAATCCCGTCAGGATGATGAGCGAGCAGCCCTGCTATATTGTCCGGCGAGATACCGCCCGCGATCCAAAGCGGTCGGTTCAGTTGCCTCGCAAAATGCACATAGATGGGAACGGCCTTCCAGTCAAAACGTCTGCCGGTTCCTCCCCTTTGCGCTTTCGTCCCCGCGTCTAGGAGAAAGCCGTCAACGACAGGTGCAAACGCGGAAAGCTGATCCAATGTCCCTTTTTGATGCCGAAAAGCTTTAATGACTCTTTTACCTGTCTTTGCTTTCACTTCCTTTAAAAACTGGGGGGGTTCATCCCCGTGAAATTGCAACGTATCCAATGGAGCGATGTCGATGATGGCAGCTACATCGGCGTGGTCCGGGTTCACGCATACAGCTACCGTTTGCTGGTCATGCAGCGAAACGCTCTCGAGCCACGCATTCACAGCCTCAGGAGCTACCTGGCGCTTGCTGTCCGCAAACACGAAACCGAGCGCGCTCGCGCCTGCCGCAACGGCGTTTTGCACATCTTCTTCCGATTGTAATCCGCAAAATTTTATGTCTGTCACTCTAGCGTGCTCCTTTCTTAAGATCCGGGATCGTCGTTTCAGGGTCCTCGTCTGCGACAAGTCTTTCCCCGATTAACATCGCTTTGGCACCTGCACGGGCGATCACGCCGACATCATCGGCGCTGTGGATCCCGCTCTCGCTCACGATCAGACTTTGGGTCGGAATCGTTTCGGAGATGGTCACCGTCTGATTGATATCTGTCGCAAAAGTCTGCAAGTCACGGTTATTTATCCCGACCAACGGAGGCTCATATACTTCAAGCAACGCATTAGTTTCCTCTTCTGTATGCACTTCCACGAGCGTTTCCAATCCAAGCGCATGTGCCATTTTCGCCATATCTTTCAGGTGATCGGGATCGAGAATGGACGCGATTAACAATACCGCATCGGCACCGATGCGTGCACTCTCTTCGATTTGCCGATCATCAATGATAAAATCTTTTCGCAAGACGGGTACGTTTACCGCTTGTTTGACGTTGATCAAATCCGTTATCGACCCCTGAAAATAAGGACCGTCGGTCAGCACCGATATCGCATCGGCGCCACCGGCCTCATAAGCTTTCGCCCTCGCGACAACATCGAGATTTTCAGCCAACGGGCCTTTTGACGGAGACGCCCGTTTAACTTCCGCGATTAAACCGATCCCGTCATGATTCGCCGCGAAGGCAAGCGCTTTTTCCAATGAATGATGTTCCATTTCTTCCCGACGAGGGAGTCGGAAAAATTTCAAGTCTTCCTGTTTGCGATCGACGATCTCTCTAAGCATGAATTTTTCCGGCCTTTCTTTGCAGTTGTTGAAAATGCGCGAGAATCGTACCATCCTTCAACGCATGGTACGCGCGTTCATAAGCGTCAGTCCAGCTTTTTTCTTCATCGCTCACATATAAACCTGCCGCTATGTTGAGTAAAAAGACTTGCTTCGCACTTTCAGAGGCATGGTTATAGAATATATTATGGATCATCGTCGCGCTTTCGGCAACTGAAGTCGCTTGTATGTCCGGGAGCGATCCTCTCTGAATGCCGAACATTTCCGGTTCGATCGTATACGAACTTATTCTGTCCCCATCCAACTCGGTCACATATGTTTTCCCGGTGATCGTCATTTCGTCAATGCCTTCTTCCCCGGTAACGAACAGCGCTCGCTTCGTGCCCAGGCGTCGTAGTACCTCGGCCATCATTTTTCCATAGTTTCGATCGAACACTCCTACAACCTGAACATCCGCGCGTGCCGGGTTCGTCAATGGGCCGAGGAGGTTGAATATCGACCGAAAGCCTAATGCCTTGCGGGCTTTCGCCACATGTTTCATCGCGCTATTGTACACCGGCGCGAACAGAAAAAACAGGCCCTGTTCAGCAATCGTCGTATCTAAATCCGCCGGGTTCTTGTCAATGGGAAGGTTCAATTGTTCCAATACATCAGCACTGCCACTGTTCGAAGAAACAAAGCGGTTGCCATGTTTGGCTACGGCAATGCCGCAGGCACTCACACCAATCGCCGCCGCTGTTGAAATATTAAAAGTGGAAAGCTGATCGCCGCCGGTTCCGCACGTATCAAGCAATGTTCGGTGGGATGGGCGAGGGACGGGCGTGGTATGCGCTCGCATCGCACGCACGAATCCCGTTAATTCCGCGACCGTTTCTCCGCGATAGCGAAGGAGCGTTAACAAGCTGCCGATTTGGCTTTCCTCTGCTTCTCCGTTCATAAGCTCATGCATCACCGCTTCCGCGGTTTCTTCCGAGAGGGTGTGCCCCTCAATAAGCGATTGTAATACGTCTTTGATCATTTCTGACTCATCTCCTCTTTGCTCATCTCTTCTGCAGTTTCGATCGCGCTAAAAAGGGCGGATGCCTTATTGATCGTCTCTTCATATTCCTCTTCCGGGACGGAATCCGCGACGATTCCGGCTCCGGCCTGGACGCGGACTTTTGTATCCTCCACGACCATCGTGCGAATCGCGATGCAAGAATCAATATGGCCGTTATAGGCGATATAGCCGATCCCGCCCGCGTAAATGCCCCGGTTCGTCGGCTCCAGTTCCTGAAGAATCTCCATTGCCCGCACTTTCGGTGCTCCTGATAACGTACCCGCCGGAAACCCGGCCAGTAAAGCCGCCCACGGATGAATGTCCGGTGTTAATTCGCCGGCAACTTTGGAAACGATATGCATCACATGCGAAAATTTCCCGACGTCCATAAAAACCGGCGTTCGCACTGTCCCGTAGCGCGCGACTCGGCCGACATCGTTTCGCGCCAGATCCACGAGCATTTGGTGTTCGGCCCGCTCCTTCGGAGAAGAGAGCATTTCTTCGGCGATCTTATCATCTTCATGAGGGTCCTGACTCCGTTTTCTCGTGCCGGCAATCGGATGAATCTCCACTCGGCCTTCTTTCACTTCCACAAGACGTTCCGGCGAACTCCCCACAATCTCTTTTCCGTCAAGTCTAAGAAAAAACATATAGGGAGATGGATTTAAACGACGTAAGACGCGATAGATCATAAAGGCCGATGTCCGAACCTCACATTCGAAGCGCTGGGAAAGGACGGCTTGAAAAACATCCCCTTGCTCAATATAGGCTTTGATCTTCTCAACAGCGGCAAGAAACTGCTCACGGCTGTAATTGGAAGTCACGTTTTTAAAAGAGGGCGCCTTTTTTTCCGACATTTCGCCGGAAAAAGCGTCATTCTCCCGCTTCTTTTGCATGCGGGCAACGAGCGCTTCCACATCCGCAACCCCTTCACGATAAGCGTCCGCCACCACCTGCTCGTCGCAATCCTTATAATGAACGACCGTCAGTGTCGCCTGTTCATGATCAAAAGCGATGATCGTCTCACAAAACAGAAAATGTACCGGTTCAAGCGTCTCTTCTTTCGGTTTGTTGATCCGCTGTTCCTGATGACGAATCGCGTCATAAGGAAGGACGCCAACCGCTCCGCCGGGAAAGGGAACACCACTTTCAGAAGCCGGAGAAGGGTTTAACACCTGAAAGGCTTCCTGGAAAACGGTAGGCAAATCAGAGGCGCTGACAAGAGATTCTCCCGCGGATGTCACCAACTCAAAGCCTGACTCTGTTTCTTTTAACCGGTAAGGCGCATTTAAGCCGATGAATGAAAAACGCGACCACTGAGAAGAGGTATCATTGCTCTCGAGCAAACAAACCGCCTCCGTCTGTAATTGCCTGAAAATCTCAATCGGTGTGGTTGTATCCGCGAACATGCGCTTTACAATCGGCACGAGACGATACTGCTCCGCCTCTTTTCGAAAAAAATCAAAGGATGTGATCATACTTTGCTCACCTCTCATCTTGATGAGAAGCGTGGGGAATAAGCGGGAAGACCCGTCATATAAAAACTCATCCCAAAATCGGGATGAGTGGATAGGTCACATACATACGTAGCCTCGGCTCTTCTCTCCTTACTCTTCTCCACTCAACTCAACTATACTCAATTCATGAAACGCTTATATTCAATTACTTCTAAGCATAAGCCTCACCGGCTTGTTTTGTCAACAGCACTTAAATCTGTGCGAAGCTGTACCGCGTCTTCCCTGAAAATATGCCGAATCGTCTCGGGGCGTGCCTCGGTATTTACGGTCATCATGATGCGGATGCAGCGCGGCAAACTGTCCGGCACCGGAATCTCCCGGGCGCACATAACCGGGACATACGTCCAATCCCCCGGCAACATGCGCGTCGCTTTCGCGGGAAAGGCGGCATCGATATCGTCGGTCACGGTAAACCAAATATGGACGACCTGAGCGGGGTCAACCTCGTTTTTTTCAGTCATTTCCGTCAATAATTCTTTCGTCCGCTCCCGTATATGTTCGGCTTCATTGCGATCAACGGTCGTCGCTCCGCGAATGCCTCTCATGTGAACTCCATCTCCTTCTTGAACGATTCCAGCAACGATAATAATTCTTCATCGGATATCGTAACGATGATCGGTTGTTGAGCCTCGGCAAGTATGACATAACGGATCGTCCCGGACCGTGTTTTCTTGTCTTTTTTCATTCCCTGCAAGATGCGGGTCGGGTCCATTTGCCGTAGCGGCTTAAAAGAATATCCGAATGTACGCAGCCACTGCAATTCTTCCAGTGGTTCAGGTCCGGCGTAACCAAGTTGGCGGCCGACGTACATGGCAAACACCATGCCGTTGACGACTGCTTCCCCATGTGTCAGCACGCCGTAACCGGCTGTCTTTTCCAATGCGTGCGCGAGTGTATGGCCAAAATTCAAATGGGCGCGGATGCCGTGCTCGCGTTCATCCTCGTTGACGATGTCTTTTTTAACCTCGATCGAAGCGGCGAGGAGTTGGTCGCTGATCGTAAAAGGACCGGTTTGCCTGACCTCTTCAAGCACACGGGAATCGGCGATATACCCGTGCTTGATCACCTCCCCAAACCCGCACAACCATTCCTCCGCAGGTAAACTGTCAAGCATATCAACATCGTAAAGGACGGCGTCGGGTTGGTGAAAGGCCCCGATCATATTCTTGCCGTCCGGATGGTTAATCCCCGTTTTCCCTCCGACGCTGCTGTCATGGGCGAGCAAGGTTGTCGGCATTTGAATAAAGGAAATACCGCGCATATATGTGGCCGCCGCGAATCCGGCCAAATCACCCATCACGCCACCTCCAAGGGCTACGATGGCGCTGTCACGATCAAGACCGGCACGAAGACAGGCGCTCGTAGCCTGTTCATATCCCGAAAACGATTTTGAGCCTTCGCCGGCGGGTAGGACATACGTATCGACCGGCAACTGCTCGGCGTAGGCCGCGTATACTTCGTCTAAATACAAAGAAGCCACACGCTCATCGGTTAGGATCAACAGACGATTGCTGCCCCGGGCCCAGTCTGTCGGTAAATAAGCGTACGGCTTCTTCCGCAGACGGCTCCCGATGGTAATGGTGTAAGAACGGGAAGGGGCCGTTACGTCAACGGTTTGCATTAAAAGTTCCTCGCTTCCGCACGATGGTGCGCAATCGCTTCCTGAATACGATCGAAACGGTCATGGCCGAACATATCCACGATGGCGTCCGCAAGTTCAAACGCGATCACATTTTCACAGACGACGGCGGCCGCCGGAACCGCACAACTGTCTGAACGCTCGATGGAAGCGGAGAACGCCTCTTTCGACTCAATATCCACGCTTTGCAGCGGTTTATACAGGGTGGGAATCGGCTTCATAACCCCGTTGATCTTGAGAGGCATACCGTTGGTCATCCCGCCTTCAAAGCCGCCGAGACGATTGCTTTTCCGGTGGTATCCCTGTTCTTCATCCCAGGCGATTTCATCATGAACCTGGCTGCCGGGAAGGTTCGCAGCCTCAAAGCCGATGCCCACCTCGACCCCTTTAAAGGCATTGATGCTCATCACCGCTCCCGCCAGCTTTCCATCCAGCTTGCGATCATAATGAACATGACTGCCGAGACCGATCGGAACCCCTTCGACGACGACCTGCACGATGCCGCCGATGGAATCGCCGTTCTTTTTCGCTTCATCGATGGCTACTTTCATCTTTTCGCCGGCCGCCGAATCCACACAACGGACATCGGAGGCCTCCGCCCGTTCGATTAAATCGTGCACATTTTCGTAGTCGGCTTCCGCTTCTACCCCGCCGATATTGAGCACGTGAACACCGACGGTAATGTCGAGCGATTTTAACAGTTTTTTTGCCACGCTCCCGGCCGCTACCCGCATCGTCGTCTCCCGGGCCGACGACCGTTCGAGCACATTGCGCATGTCGCGATGATTGTACTTGATCGCACCGTTCAAATCGGCGTGCCCGGGACGCGGGCGGGAGATGGTCTTGTTTCGGACTTGTTTTTCATCTTCGGCGTGGAGGGCATCGATGCCCATCACCTTTGCCCAGTGCACAAAATCATCATTCGTCACCGTGAGCGCAATGGGCGCCCCCGTCGTTTTTCCGTGGCGAACGCCGCTCATAATCTCGACGAGATCTTTCTCGATTTTCATGCGTCGGCCGCGGCCATATCCGCCTTGCCGACGTTTTAATTCATCATTGATATCCGTTTGTGACAGCGTAAGATGGGCGGGCACCCCTTCGATAATCGTCGTTAGCCCGGGACCATGAGATTCACCAGCTGTTAGAAAGCGCATGTTGTTCCCCCTGTCTATAGGCGCGTTACTTTTGTATGAAAACAACCATTATTGGAGCAGCGCAAACCAATCAGTATAACCAACATATGTCACGATTATACTTTTTGCGCTAAATCAGTTGTTTTCATGATAGATGGTGGCGGTATGCTCAGCCGCCATGATGGTTTCTTATCATGCATAAGTGCAACTAAGGCTTTCGCCAGGCTTGGCGATAAGCCAAGTTTTCTTTAGTGCTTTTATGCAGTAAATTTTATCATAAGTCACCACAATCGTGAAGATGAATGCCTTTTACGATAAAAAAAGTTGCCGACATGTTCAAATCCGTAGGTTTCCGGCGAAAAAAGTTGCTCCGTGCTGCCGACGAATAAAAAACCGCCGCTCTTAAGCGACTGGTTTAAACGATGATAAATCTGTTCCTTCGCCGCATTGGTAAAATAAATCAGGGCGTTTCGGCAAATGATCAGATCTTGCTCACGAGGGTAAGGATCCGCCAACAAATTATGTCGTTTGAAGCGGATCGTATCCCTGAACATCGGTTTGACCCGATAGTGATTCCCTTCTTCGTCGAAACAGCGTTTGCGCTCGGCAGGAACGACTTCGCGTACCGATTTCTCTTGATAGCGACCGGCTTTCGCCCTCTGCAAAGCTTCTCTATCAATATCTGTCGCCAAAATGGAGACGTCCGTAAGCGCTCGATATTTACTCGTGATCATCGCAGCCGTGTACGCTTCTTCACCCGATGAACAAGCGGCGGACCACAATTGCAGCTTTCCCCGCGTTTCCAATAACTGCGGAAGGATGTCAAATTCGAAGCGTTCCCACCGCTTTTTGTTTCGATAAAACTCCGAAACGTTGATCGTCATTTTATCAAAAAACGCTTGCCAGAGGGCGGGATCGTTTTGCAAGCCCCTTTGAAAAAAGGAGCGAAAAGAATAAAAATGGTGCTGTTTATAGAGCGTTTCCAGTCGTCGCTTCATTTGCCGCTCTTTATAAGCGGATAAATCAATGCCTGTTTGTCGCAAGATCGCGGTTTTGAAAAAACTGTAATCATCCTGCATGAGCACCACCCTGCTCTAGAAGAATAAAGCGATTTCCCGTTCGGCGCTTTCCGGAGAGTCAGATCCGTGGATGATATTTTCGCCGACATCCGTCGCATAGTCACCGCGGATCGAGCCCGGGGCGGCCTCTTTTGGATTCGTTGGCCCCATCATGGTACGGGCATTTTCAACCACATTTTCGCCTTCCCAAACCATGGCGAAGACTTGTCCGGACGTAATAAATTGAACGAGGTCTCCGAAAAAAGGTTTATCGCGATGTTCACCATAGTGTTCTTCCGCCAAGTCACGGGGAATGGTCATCACTTTTGCATCCCGCAATGTATACCCGCGTCTTTCAAACCGGGAAACGATGTCTCCGATTAACTGTTTCCTGACACCATCCGGCTTAACCATGACAAATGTTTGTTCCATCCTGTTCCACTCCTCTTTCGTCAGTTGTAGCTGTCCACGAGCTTAGTATACCATCTCTTTCTCTGTTTGTGAAAATACCCGCCGGGACTGTTCTCAAGTAAGCGTGGGCACGGACATCTATGATATGGTGGCAGAGGATGGAAAATGCCAGCGAGGTGACAACATGAGCAGCCGTTTAACGAGTAAGGCAGCTAATTTTATATCCGCTCATTTGGGCTTTTTTGACGATCATCCTATTCATACTGTCTCCGGACATGGATCAATTGGTCAGTGAAGAAGGCCAGGTTGAAGTCCCTCCGGATTACCCAACGGAACAATTTGAACAATTGATCGGCGAGCATGACGGTTTTGTCGGTGAAGAAGTGATCATCGCCTACTACGACGAAGAAGGCGTTTCCCGGCAACAGGCGAATGAAATCGAACGGCAGTTGTCATCGCTGCAGGAAGATCTTATCGCGTTGTGCGTGCTCTTTCGTTCGCTTATCATGCCGCTTTATGTCTTGTTTTCACTGGTAGCCACCTACTTTGGAACCGCTGCGCTTAACGAGTTGATCTTCACGAATTTAATCGGGTGCCTCGGGCGTGCTCACCCTTCTACAGATCAGTACGCTTGTCGTCCTCGGCTTACTCTTTTACTCGTTCGTTTTACTGCCTCTTTTCGTTCCGGCGGTGGCAACGCTTCTAGGTCCATCTGGTGGCCGTTATAAAAAGACTAGCACGGCCACGCATTTGGGATATTAAGTCGAGGTTGGCGACCTAACCGCTTTCGCATTCCCACGTTAGGGCACCATCATACTCCGTTGACGACCTAACCGCTTCCGCATTCCCACGTTAGGGCACCATCATACTCCGTTGACGACCTAACCGCTTCCGCCGATCCCACGTTAGGGCGCCGTCCTACTCCGTTGACGACCTAACCGCTTACACAATCCCACGTTAGGGGTACCATCCTTCTCCGTTGACGACCTAACCGCTTTCGCGATCCCACGTTAGGGCGCCATCATCCAGTGACGGCGAAAAAGCCTGCCCACCGCTCTGCCCCAGTACAAAAAGATCGAGCATGAAGGGTTTCCCTCATGCTCATTAATGGTCGCGTTCGCCAATATAGTTGGCAATTTCAAATAGAGAGCGGCGCGCAGGAATATCCGGTAACGTCTCCAGCGTTTGATACGCTTTGTTTAAATAACGATTATTAATCGCTCGGGCGTATTCAACTCCACCGCTTTCCTTGATTTGTTCCAGTAAATGCGCCATTTTTTCCCGGGAGGGCAGACTTTCGGCAAAGGTCTGGAGCAGCTCCGTTTTCAGTGCGGAATCTTTTTCCATGGCATAAATGACAGGGAGAGTGATATTCCCCTGTAACAAATCGCCACCGGCCGGTTTTCCGAGCGCTTCTTCCGAGCTTGTAAAATCCAGAATATCATCGGTGATCTGAAAAGCCAGTCCGACGTAATAGCCAAATTGATAAAGCCCCTTCTGCACCTGTGGGGATACACCGGCCACCTGGGCGCCCATTTTACAACTGCCCGCGATTAAAACCGCCGTTTTACGCCTGATTCTTCGCAAGTACGTTCTGATGTTCTGCTCCCATTCATATTGTAAACGAATTTGTTCGATTTCACCGACGGCCATTTCATGCATCACCCACGCCATCGTTTCGTGAATGCCGACTTCCTCAAAGTTGGCGACACGGGCAATCGCTTTCCCGAACATATAATCGCCCGTGTACATGGCGACGCGATTGTCCCATTTTGCCTTAACGGTTAATTTGCCGCGACGCAAATCCGAGTTATCGATGACATCGTCATGAACGAGGGATGCCATATGGACGAACTCCAGCGCCACACCGATGTGTTTAAGCGCTTGCGTATCATAGTTTCCGAATTTGGCACTCAATAATGTAAAAACAGGCCGAATGCGTTTTCCGCCTGCCTGAAGCAACTGCAACGTCGCTTCCTGAAGAACGGGATGGGCTTTGGAAACCGCTTGTTCCATCTCTTTTTCGATGCGATGTATATCACCGCGTAAATACATGTAGTGGTCGATTAGTTTCATGACCGGTGGCTCCTTCAATGTATGGAGTGAATGCCCATGCCAATATCCCAAACACTTAGACGATCGACATGATTCGGCAAGTACCCTTCTTCATGGGCCAATCGGTAAAAATGAAGAAGGCCGCGTTGTTCAACACGTGTAAATTGATGTTGCAATGTCTTAAAATAGTCTTGCCAAAAAGGAATGTTTCCGCCGTGATCAGCCACAACGGCGTGGGCCAGCTCTTCATATCCGTCCGCACGTGCGCGCTCCTCGCTCTTTTTCCAATCATCATGAAGCGCTTGTAAAGCTTGAGGTTCTTCGGCAAGGGATTGCTTTCTCATCGCGAATACGGCGAAAGTCATTGGCATCCTCGTGAAATGATACCATCTTTCTCCTAAATCATAAACATACATTTGTTCATGTTCGCGCCAATTCGCCTGGATCGCGTCATCCCCGATCAACAGGCAAGCATCATGGTTCTCAAGCATATCCTGGTAGACGGGAGCCATCGTGGTATAATCGATGTTTCTGTGACCGTAAAACCGCCTGAGGATAATCTTCAAAAGATGGCTGGACGTCGCTGAGCTATGCGTAAGTGCAATGCTTTTACCATCCAAATCTTCGATGGGGGCCCTGGAAAACAAGAAAATCGACCCCACCGGCCCATGGGAAGCAACCGCCAAATTGGGCATCAGGATCAAATCCTCGTATTGTTTCCCGTAAGCAAACGAAGAAATCGCGCCGACGTCGATCTCCCCGTTGGCCATCGCATCATTCAACCGGGCGGGAATACTGGGGATGAAACGGCTGTGGGCGCTTAATGCTTCCCGGTCCATGTAAAAAAAGAAAGGGTGGACATTCGTATACAGGATCTCGCCGACACGTACCATTTACTCATCCCCCCAGCGTGTAAAGAGCTGATGATCGACATCGAGGCGATCCAAAATTTTTCCCACGACAAAATCGACGAGATCATCAACGGTTTCGGGTCTATGATAAAACCCGGGCATCGCCGGTATAATTGTGGCTCCCGCGTCGGCCATCGTTTTCATATTGTGGAGGTGAATGCTGTGCAACGGGGTCTCACGCGGAACGATTACCAGTTGTCGCCCTTCCTTGAGGGCTACATCCGCGCTGCGTTCCAGCAAACTCCCGGAGTTGCCGTTTGCGATTTTTGATAACGTCCCCATGGAGCAAGGCACAACAACCATCCCGTCAGTGCGGTAAGAACCGCTGGCGACAGGAGCCGAAAAATTTTGCAAGCCATGAATATGCAAATCCCCTTCCGGAAACAAGGTGTGTAAACACGCCTCCTGGTCCGAAGTGTCCAGCTCAAGCTCCTGTTCAAACACTTGCCATGCAGCGCCGGACATGAGGAAATGGACTTTCACCCCGCGTTTTAACAAGCCCTGCACGAGTCGAACACCGTAAATCGCACCACTCGCTCCGGTCATGGCCACTGTGTAGATCAGCTGTCTATCTGTCATATCATAAAATCTCCAATCGTGAACGCGAGCATGACCATGCTCACAATCCCATTCATCGTAAAAAAAGCAACGTTGACATTCGAAAGATCACTCGCGGAGACGAGTGAATGCTCATAGATCATGATCGCTGCTGATATACAAGCTCCGATGAAATAAATGATGCCTAATTCGGATACGAAAAAAAGCGAAAAAAGCGCGACAATGCTCACGACATGACTACTTCTGGCTACTTGCAGGGCGCGTTTAACACCAAAACGGGCAGGTATGGAATACAAGCCGACTTCCTGATCATGATCGGCATCCTGGCTCGCGTAAATAATATCAAAACCTGCAGTCCAGAACATCACGACAAAAAAGAGCAAAAAGGCTTCCGGATGCAAGCCCCCCGTTGCTGCGACCCATCCTCCCATAGGCGCGATGGCAATCGTCATCCCGAGAATGAAATGACACAGCCATGTAAACCTCTTCGTATAGGAATAGATAACGAGAAAGAACACCGCCACCGGCAGTAAATAAACGGCAAGCATATTCAATTGAAAGGCGGCTGTGAATAATAACACTAATGATACGAAAATAAAGAGGATAATTTCAAGGTAGGAAATAAGTCCAGCCGGTATCGCCCGCTCAGCGGTGCGGGGATTACGTTTATCAATCTCTGCATCGATCAGACGGTTTAGGCTCATGGCCGCGCTTCTCGCCCCGAACATGGCCACCGTCACCCAGATCCATTGCGAAAACGTCGGCCATTGCCCCGTGATTTCAAAGCTTCCGAGAATCATCCCTAAAAAGGCAAACGGCAGCGCAAAAATCGTATGTTCAAACTTGATCATTTCGAGTATAATTCTGATTTTCCGTATCACATCATTCCCTCTCTTCTTTCACGGGCATCGGTTTAAATCCCCAATGCCCGGCCGCTGCCCCGGCAGCGTAACTGCAATAGTTCACCTCTTCAAATCCGGCATCCTCGAACCAGCGGGCAAGCTTTTGCTTGTTCGGAAAGTGAACAGTCGATTCGTTGAGCCATTCGTATTTATCCGTACCCGTGAACCATTTCCCAAGTTTGGGCATCACGCGTTGAAAATAGACGCTGTATACAGGCTTGATGAAAACGTTATCAGGTCGGGACGTCTCCAGACAAAGGGCTTGTCCCCCGGGTTTAAGCACACGGTTCATCTCTTTGAGCGTCAAGTGCGGCTCCGGGACATTCCGTAGGCCAAACCCGATCGTAACGATATCAAACGTTTCGGCCGCAAACGGTAATTCGCCGGCATTTCCATGAATTAAACGGGCATTGCTCACGCCGGCCTTCCGGATTTTTTCCCGCCCTACTTCCAGCATCCGCTCGCTGAAATCAAGTCCGATCACCTCTCCGCCTTGAAGATGTTGGGCACTCGCGATCGTCCAGTCAGCGGTCCCCGCACATACGTCGAGCACATTTGCGTTCGCCTGAAAATCGATGCGTTTCATCATATCTTTTCTCCATAAGGTGTGCATCTTCAGGCTAATCACACCGTTCATGCGATCATATCGGCCTGAAATCGACTCAAATACGTCGTGGACGTGTTGTTCTTTTCTTTTATTCATTTGGATTCACCTTTTTATATTTCGCACCTTTCAGGCGTCGATAACCGTCTGAACACGGTCCGCGAGGGAGGAGGGGATGGTGCTGTTGAAATTCGCCAAGGCTTCTCGCAGTTTCGTCTGTTGGCTTACAACCGTCTCCCGGAGACGTTTCTTTAAAAGATACTTTTCTTCATCAGCGCATCTATCTGTCGGCCTGCTCGACACGAGCGGCGCAAGCAGGGATGATCCCCAGCTTTCCGTGCCTTGCTCCAGTAAGTGTAACATTTCCTTCAATTTCCTTAGCCCCAAAAAATAGGGAACGATTTGCTGGATCGCCTGCTGCTGATAAAAATCGGCAAGACCAGCGATCAACGTCGCCTCCATATCCGAGATTAATCGCTCCAATTCAGCAGCCGTGTGCCAGTCACCGGCATGTAAACGCACCTTGGCGTTGTTCATCGTCTGGGTCGACTCGCTGAACAAACGAATGAGGGGAATGTCCGCCAGTTCCGCCAGTCTTTTATAGTACATACTGCTGTATAAATCGCCGGCGAGCACCGTTAATTGTTCGTATGTGCCATCAGACGTCCGGTCACTATGTAAGGAAATATGGTGATGGACGGTAAGGGCGGCATCGAGGAGCATCGCGGATATCACCCGTTCCAGTTTCGCTCGTTCATCAAGCGTTTCGGTTTGTATCGCGTGCAATAAAAAACAAGTCTTGTCTTCATCACACGGGGGACTCATCCCATATCTCTTCAGAAAATAATGATGACTAAGGTCGTTGAATTCAGAGATGACCGATTTGAGCTGTTGCTGTTCTGTCGTCATACTCTCCATATTTGTTCCTCCAGGTTCTTTTGGAGCCAAGATTCAGGACTCTTCTTCCGTTTTCATTTCACCATGGGCTGTTTGAATGACCGCCTTGCCGCGCACTTTGACGGCAGACGTATGTTCTGTGAACTGGGCGATCATCGTTTCGCCTTTGTCGAGTTTTTCGGTATGGTGAAAACGAGTCGTATTTCCTCTCGTCAATCCGATAACGTTCACGCCATCTTCCTGTGCCTTGATAACAAAAAAATCATTTTCCCGCACGGGTTACACACCTCCTTTGCCGGAGATCAGATGTCAGAGGCCGGAAGGTGACCGACCTATTTTGTTCAGCTAAATCCTTCAATTTATGAGTGCCAACACTTCAGAACGCGAAGCAGGATCCTTTTCCAGGGCGCCGCGTACCGCGGAAGTCACGGTGGTACTTCCCGGTTTTTTAATACCGCGCATCGTCATGCACATATGTTCAGCTTCCACGACCACCATCACCCCATGGGGTTCGAGCGTTTTCACAAGGGCATTGGCGACCTCAGACGTAATTCTTTCCTGCAGTTGCGGTCTGCGCGCCACCGTTTCCACCGCACGGGCAAGCTTGCTCAACCCTGTGACCCTTCCGTTTTTAGGGATATAGCCTATATGCGCCTTTCCAAAAAAAGGTAAAAGGTGATGTTCACACATGGAGTAAAAAGGTATATCTTTTACGAGGACAAGTTCTTCATGCTCCTCCCCGAAAATCGTTCGCAAATGTTCTTCCGGCTCGTCATTCAGGCCGCTGAAAATTTCTTCATACATACGCGCCACACGCGCAGGTGTTTCTGTAATGCCTTCGCGGTCCGGATTCTCGCCGATTGCTTCCAACAATTGCCGCACCGCTGCTTCCAATTTATCATGGTCAAATGTATTCAACGTTGGGTCCTCCATTATGTATGTTTAATCGCTAGAGATTTTAGCACAGCCCCCGCGTAAAAGCAATCCACTTGCGACTGTCTTGATTATAACACTTACAGGGGCAAGATGATAAAGAAAAAAAATGCACCCCCGATGAACGGAGGTACATCACTAAAGGATAATCGCGATCAATCCGCCTGACCCTTCATTTATAATACGTTCAAGCGTTTCTTTTAATTTATAGCGGGCATTTTCCGGCATCAGTGATATTTTTGCCTGGATGCCCTCTCTGACGATGGAATTGAGTGACCTGCCAAAAATGTCGGAATTCCAGATCGAAAGCGGATCATCTTCAAAGTCTTGCATGAGGTAGCGGACGAGTTCCTCGCTCTGCTTTTCCGTACCGATGATCGGTGCGAATTCGGATTCCACATCCACTTTGATCATATGAATCGAAGGGGCCACAGCCCGCAAGCGCACGCCGAAGCGAGATCCTTGCTTGATGATTTCCGGTTCATCCAGGCTCATATCGGGAAGAGCAGGCGCCGCGATGCCATATCCGGTTTGTTTCACCATTTTTAAAGCATCGGAGACTTGATCGTATTCACTTTTGGCATGGGAAAATTCCTGCATCAACTGCAAAAGATGATCTTTTCCGCGGATCTCGACACCGACGACTTCTTTGAGAATGCGATCGTAAAGATCATTGGGGGCGTACAGATCGATATCCGCGACGCCTAAGCCCATTTCGATGCCGGCCAGGGAAGCGGAGTCGATAAATTCGAAGTCCTCGCTAAAGTGGCCGACGACACGATCAACGTCGCGAAGCCTTTTAATATCACGCACCGTTTCCTTGACTGATTCTTCATATTCCGTGCGTAGCCAATGGTCATCATTGAGCACCATAACCCAACTGGGCAAGTTGACGTTAACTTCATGCACCGGAAATTCAAAGAGCACTTCTCTGAGCACGCGGTAAATATCATGTTCCGACATCGTCTCTACACTTAAAGGCAGGACCGGCACATCATGGGTTTCCTCCAGATGGCGCTGCAGTTCTTTCGTATCCTCGTGATAGGGCCGGACCGAATTCACAATTACGATAAATGGTTTGCCGACTTCTTTCAATTCCTCGATAACACGTTCCTCGGCTTCCACGTACTCTTCACGGGCAAGTTCCCCGAACGATCCATCTGAGGTCACGACCACACCGAGGGTGGAATGTTCCTGAATGACCTTGCGCGTACCAATTTCTGAGGCTTCCTGAAACGGGATCGGTTCTTCATACCAGGGCGTATTGAT
The DNA here is from genome assembly GCF_900100185.1 of Natribacillus halophilus. GTDB lineage: Bacteria > Bacillota > Bacilli > Bacillales > Marinococcaceae > Natribacillus > Natribacillus halophilus. Next base: position 173,482 of record NZ_FNEN01000001.1, read on the forward strand.
CATGCGTGGCCCATGCTCATCTTCATATCCTTTCGCACCGGACACCGCGTAGCCGACACAGTCCACGAATCTTACGTTCACATCGAGGCCTTCATCGACATGCAGTTCCACAGCCGTATTCGGTACAAATTTAGGCTCGGTCGTCATGATCGTTTTTCCCGCTGCGCTTTGCGGCAATTCATCCTGGGCGCGTATCCGGTCGGTTTCTGCATCCATGTGCGGAAGCACAGCCAGTTCCATGAACTTCTTGATAAAGGTCGACTTCCCCGTGCGCACAGCACCGACGACGCCTAAGTAAATATCCCCTCCTGTGCGTTCCGCGATATCCTTAAAGATATCCACTTTTTCCACGTGATCCCCTCCGTTCTAAAATATACGCTGCTTCCGTTCTACGAAATCTGTGATCGCTACTCCATCGTATGATGTTGTCCATCCCTTTATGACGTTCTTCATTAATTTCTCAAGGCTTATGCCTTCATGTTTTATTTTCATCCCCTCACAGTAAAGGGATCATCACCGGCCATAGAAAAAACCCCTTTCTCTCTATATATAGATAGAAAGAAAGAGGTTTAGAACAATACCTTTAATCTCTTTTATCATTAAATGCCGGTTCGCCGTCTTCAATCGTATACGGTCTTGATAAAACAGGGGCAACGGCGAATTCATCCGTCAAAATCGGACGAATATCCTCCTCGTCTTCGATATTCGGATCCCCTTCCTGAAGGAGACGATTCAAGTCGCTGCTGTAATCGATGATCACATCGCCATTTTCATCGAGGTACAACGGAAGGCTCATGGCATGATAGGGGCTTTCCACCGTCGGTTGCTCCTCGTAGCCTAAACGCTCATAATCCAGTGAGAATACGCCCGGCCCCACCATGTCGTCAATAGGCGGAAATTCGTTGGCACGCATGTATTCGCGGATATCGCGTTCAAATTCCCGCGCTTCATGTAAAATGTTCGCGTTAATCACCCGAACTTCCGGGTCTTCTTCAACATCGATCAATGTATAGTAAAAATCGCCGCCATTCTCATACGCGCTCGCGGGCACATCCTGCATATAGGCGGGGATGAGAGCTTGAAAATCAACCTGATAACGTTCATATAGATTCGTGTCGCCTTCAAAATCCTCGATCGGAGGGACGCCGTGCTCGGCTTGATATTCGTCTACCGCCGTTTGTACGGATTGCAGCTGTTCCCCGTGTGGCTGATTCTGTGACGGTGAAGTGCCGGTATCGGTATTTTCCTGCGGATAGAAACAACCCGTGGCCAAAAGCATAAGCGTACCGAGGATGACACTTAACCCCGGATGTCGTGACACATGTAACACCTCCAAGACCTGTCCATCTATAGATCAGCCCTCGAACCCGGTAAGACCACAATAAGCATAATAATGCCTGCAATCACCAAGCAAGTAAAGGAAAACGAAAGAACGGTAAACCTGAAAAAACCTCTCAGTTTCTCGCGACCCAGCAGTGCGGTGGCAGCGGAGACAAACATAAGAAATAAACCAAAAAAAGACAGCCACATGGCATCCAGTGCACTCACAGAATGACCTCCTTTAACCATTGTCATTATAGCATAGTGATCCATTTTTGCGAATGGGTGGGGGTAGTGACAAATCAACAAACAGGGCTGTTCGAAGACAATAACCGGAGACGAATCATCTCCGGTTGACTAAACCTTTCTTCCAAAAAGGCGGTTCCTTTTTAGGATATGGTTCTCGATATCCTATGCGCCACTTCCCCGTAGCGCGCTTGGCGGCGGCCCAGCAGAACAACTAGTCTCTGAATAATTGATTTAACGATGCGAAATCAAGCGGGACCTGGTTATTGATAATCGCATGAACCAAATAATCTTCTTTTTCCCTTGAAACGCGGGTACCGGCCATTCTGGCCACCTCATTTATGAGTTGTCTGACCATAGCTTCATCCTGAAAGTTCACACCTTCAGCGGCGTTGGCCATTTTTTGCAAATCATTTGGGTCGACGTTGGTTTGATTCTGAATACGATCAAAGAAATCATCATGATGCATGAGTTTTTCATCCCTTTCCCATTCATTACTCATACATAGTGTATGCAGTTTAGAGGTGGGAAGTGAGAGGTGGGATTAGTGTTCCGTTTCATGCTTGGGGACTCTGTCCATAAGTTGTTTGCCGGCCTGGACCGGTGACTGGTCATTGAACAGGACATCATAGATCGCCGTTGTGATCGGGACTTCGATGCCCTCTCGTTCGGCGAGCTGCGAGACTGCTCGTGTCGTTTTCACCCCTTCAACGACCATGCCCATCTGGTCGAGCACCTGATCGAGGGGGGCGCCTTCTCCCAGTTGATAACCTGCGCGCCAATTACGGCTATGTTGGCTCGTACACGTTACGATTAAATCTCCAAGCCCTGACAAACCTGCAAACGTTAAGGGATCAGCGCCGACCTTTGTACCGAGACGAGTCATTTCAGCAATCCCTCTCGTCATGATAGCCGCTCTCGCATTGTCTCCATAGCCTAAGCCCGCGGCCAGGCCTACGCCGAGGGCCATCACATTTTTTAAGGCCCCTCCCAGCTCAACGCCAACCATATCCCGACTCGTATACACGCGAAAATTCGGGTTCATGAACAAATTCTGGGCACTATCTGCGGCTTCACTTCTTTCAGATGATACGGTTACAGTCGTCGGCTGACGCTTTGCTACTTCTTCAGCGTGACTCGGACCCGACAATACGACAACATTTGCCGTCAAGGCATACAAGCCTTCTTCGGCCATCATTTCCGAAACCCGCAAAAGCGTATCCGGTTCAATCCCTTTTGTTGCATGTACGACGAGCGGGATGCTCACTTCTGCCCGGATTAACTGACGTGTCGTTTCCCGAATGCCTGATGTCGGGACACTGATGATAACCGCATCACAATCGGCAAGGGCTTCGTTGAAATCCGTCGTCACATGAATACGATCAGGAAGTGTGATATCCTTTAAGTACTGTTCATTTGATTTTCGTTCATTCATTTCCCGTGCCTTTGCAGCGCGACGCGTCCACATAGTGACATCGTGCCCGTTGTCCGCGAGCACCATCGCGAGAGCTGTTCCCCAGCTTCCCGCGCCGAGCATGGCAATCTTTTTGCTCCCCATTTATGAGTCCCCCTTTATTGCCCCAGTTTACTTTCATTGCCCCTGACTAACCTTTGCATATTCGTTCTGTGCCGCCACAATGACATCACGCCCACGACGCAGGCAAGATAAAAATAGGGCCAGGGATGGTCGTAGTAATCCATTGTGAAAAAAACGAGGAAAGGGGTTCCGGCAGCGAAAATAATCGAGCCGAGTGACACATAACGGGTTAGCACAACAGCTAAAATTGCAACAATTCCTACATAGACGGCCGGGAAAAAAATGAGCGCTGCAATGACCCCGATCGTCGTGGCCACTCCCTTACCACCGCGAAATCGATGAAATATCGGCCAATTATGGCCGAATATGGCCAATAAACCACAAATGGCAGGGGCCCATCCCGGATATCCTTCGAAAAGGGAAAGGCCAGTGCCCATAAATACCGCTTCTGCTCCGTGACCGAACCAAACGGCTAGAATACCCTTGATACAGTCGAGGGCGAGCACAAGAATCGCCGGGCCTTTTCCCAATACCCGCAAGGTATTCGTGGCTCCTGCGTTTCCGCTTCCATATTGACGAATGTCCACTTTTTTGACCTTCTGGGTAATAATATAGCTGAAACTTAATGACCCGAGCAAATAGGCCATCACTCCGGCAATGAGTACATCCATCGTCGTGGCTCCCTCCCATTCTGGAGGTGAGAGGTTGGATGTGAGAGGTTGGAGAAAATCCCCCTCTTCTTATCTCCTCTTCTTACCTCCAATGACTAGCGGTCACTTTTTTTCCGTGCGAGCACTTTCAAAGGCGATCCCTCAAATGTAAATGCTTCCCTTAAGCTATTTTCCAAAAAACGACGATAGGAAAAGTGCATAAGTTCCGGGTCATTGACGAAGATGACAAACGTTGGCGGCCCAACGGCTACTTGCGTCGCGTAATTTATCCGCAACCGTTTCGTCCCGGAGGTCGGGGTCGGATTCATCGACACCGCATCCATAATGACATCATTGATCACGTGGGTGGGCACCCGCGTCTGGTGGTTCTCCGCTACCCGATGAACAACGGGAAGGAGGTTTTGAATCCGCTGATTTGTTTTGGCCGACACGAATAAAATCGGGGCATAGGCAAGAAAGGCAAAGCCCTTGCGGATCTTCTCCGTAAATTCGTTCATCGTTTTGTCGTCTTTAGCTACGGCGTCCCATTTGTTGACGACAATGATGACGCCGCGACCCGCTTCGTGGGCGTAGCCGGCAATTTTTTTGTCCTGTTCAATGATTCCTTCTTCCCCGTCGATAACCACAAGGACGACGTTCGCGCGTTCCAATGCTCTTTGGGCACGCAATACGCTGTACTTCTCCGTATTTTCGTATACTTTTCCCCGCTTTCTCATCCCGGCGGTATCTACGATGCGATATTTTTGCTCATCCTTGACAAAGCCGGTGTCGATGGCATCCCTGGTCGTCCCCGGGTGTTCACTGACGATGACCCGCTCCTCTCCAAGGATGGCATTGACGAGCGAGGATTTGCCAACGTTTGGACGGCCGATCACGGCAAAATGAATCGAGTCAGGATCGTGCTCATCTTCCCGGACAGCGGGAAAATATGTAAAAACTTCATCCAGCATATCGCCGATGCCGCGACCGTGAGAACCGGAAATCGGAAAGGGCTCCCCAAACCCCAATCGGTAAAAATCATAAATTTGCTCGTGCATCTCCGGGTTATCAACCTTGTTCACACCGATGACGACCGGCTTTTTTGAGCGATACAAAATATTGGTTACATCTTCATCGGCGGCTGTTACGCCATCACGTCCGTTCACGAGTAGAATGATAATATCCGCTTCATCGATAGCGATCTCCGCCTGTAGTCGCATTTGTTCCCGTAACGGTTCATTGTCGAAAGCGATTCCGCCTGTATCGATTAAACTGAATGCACGATTCAGCCACTCCCCCTCACCGTATATACGATCGCGTGTAAGGCCCGGGATATCTTCAACGATCGCGATCCTTTCACCGACAATACGATTGAAAATCGTTGATTTCCCTACATTTGGGCGACCAACAATAGCAACGACTGGTCTCGACATGTTTGGCATGCCTCCTATCTGTCAATCTCTGTTACAAGCTATAAAGATAGCCGCCCGGGTGAATGCCTGGAAGGCGTACGGGTACCGGTCAATTTATATGCCCATACTTCCAGGGCGTGCCAAGCCACGATTAGCATGAGCACAGCGGTCAAAACATTGTAAAAAAACGTGTCCGCCAGATATAATCCCCCTGTTAAAGGCATAACGGTGATGGCGCCGATCAGTTCGCCAAAACAAAACGCCAGCAGAATCAACGGATAGCGGCCCTCGGCATAACTACAAATAAACACCGTCAGAAACGCGAGCACAACAGCAGACAACCACACCTCCCCCAATAAAAAGAAGGCAGGATTATACCAAATCATGAGCTGAAAACTCGCGTATAAAAACATCAAGGCTACCGCAGACAGAAAAAATTTCCACTTGTGTCGTACACCGAGAGAACCTGCCCAACCGCAGGCGAGCAGCATAACAATCCCGTATGCGGCCGACATTTGCAAAGGCCCTTCTGTAAAAGTCATAGGTGCGCAAATAATGGTCGCTAATATGGTAGCGGCAAGAAGCCCCTGACCCGCGGAAGTTCGCATAAAAAAGGCAACGATGATCCATAGCATCCAGGCTAACCAAAAAAATAGCGCATAGTCCATATGTGAACCCTCCTGTCCGGACATCCACAGTATAGACAAGACTATAGATTCATATTCCGGAAGTCAGACATCGGAAACCGGAAATCCGAGCTCCGGAAAAGCGGAAAACAATCGGCGAATCCAGCGATTCGCCGATTGTATCATCTGTTGAAACTATTGACGGTATTTATCCAATTGATCGCCGATCATATCTCCAAAAGAGAAACCTGAGTGGTCTTCTTCCGGAGCTTCGGCTTCCCTCTGTACTTTATTTTCCGAGGTAGCCTCGTCTTCCAGCTCCCGAATGCTCAGAGAGATTCTTTGCTCGGAGGGATTAATGTCAAGGACTTTTGCCTGCACCGCTTGTCCTTCTTCCAGCACTTCTTCGGGTGTGCCGATATGACGGTTGGCAATCTGGGAAATATGAACAAGTCCTTCCACGCCCGGAGCCACTTCTACGAATGCGCCGAAGGATACGAGTCGCTTGACTTGTCCATCGATCACATCACCCGGTTGAAATTGACCTTCAATCAATGTCCAGGGACCGGGAAGGGTTTCCTTAATCGACAGAGAAATGCGTTCTTTATCCGGGTCAACGGCGAGGATTTTTACATTGATATCTTCGCCTTCCTTAACGATCTCTCCGGGCGATTCCACACGATGATGGGCCATTTGCGAAATGTGCACCAAACCATCAACCCCGCCGACATCGACGAATGCACCGAAGGATGTTAAGCGCTGAACCGTTCCGGTCACTTCCGAACCGACTTCGAGGTTCTCAAGTACGTCCCGCTTTTTGTATTCTGCTTCTTCGTCAAGGACGGCTCTTCTCGAGAGAATCAACTTGTTGTCATCCGGATCGATTTCGATGATTTTCAGTTCCAGTTGCTTGCCCTTGTAATCAGAGAAGTCCTCAACAAAATGCTGTTCGACGAGCGAAGCCGGGATAAAACCGCGTACACCGACATCGACGACGAGGCCTCCCTTGACAATTTCGGCCACTTCCGCTTCGATATGATCTCCAGCCTCGAAGGTTTCCTGCAAGGATTCCCAGGCTTTATCCGCACGAGCGCCGCGAAGGGAGAGTACAAGCTCATCATCTTCCACTTTGTTCACCTTGAGCTCCACTTCATCGCCTTCACTTAATACATCCGATACTTTCTCCACGTGCAGGCTGGATATTTCACTGATCGGGATAATGCCGTCCACTTTGTAACCAGCGTCGACAAAAGCTTGTTTCTCTTCCACTTTCGTTACTTTTCCACTGACGATATCATCCACGTGGAATTCTTTTACATTGGCCATTTCATTGTTCATCTCTTCAACCATTGCCCATTTTCCTCCTTACCCTTGGCGGGAACAATAACTCTTTTTCAACTAAAGCTTGGCGATAAGCCAAGTTTTTAGTGTTGTTACCGGTTTTTCGGTTTTTGTGCTTCATCCTTGAGCTTTTGAATGTGAGACATAATATGGTCGGTCACTTCACGGGATGAAGCCTGATTTTTTCGTAAACCTTCCAGGGAAATCGGCGAACCGTAGCGAAGGGCCACTCTGCGAAAAGGTTTATATTTCCCCTGTATATAAGCGGGAATAACCGTTGCCTCACTTTTTAGTGCGAAAAAACCCACGCCGGTAAGCCCTTCCCTGATTTCTCCGGTTTCACTGCGGGTTCCTTCCGGAAACAACAGCAACATCTCTCCATTTGCAAGCACGTTGATGCCTTTCCGTAACGCCCCTCGATCACTCCCCCCTCTTTTCACCGGGAAGGCCCCCAGTTTTTGGATTAAGGGACCGAACCATTTCGATGTAAACAGTTCTTCCTTGGCCATGAACCTTAGCGGACGCTTAATATATGAGCCAAGCAAAGGGGGGTCGAAATAGCTTCTGTGATTGCTGCAAATAATTACGGGGCCATCGACTGGTATATTCTCTTTTCCCTCAATTTTGGCGAAAAAAACAAGCGATAATACGATTCGGCTAATAAGTTTTCCTATCTTGTAGATCATGAGCCCTCGGTCTCCTTCTCCCGGGCTATGCGACAAATGCGTGCAACCACTTCTTCGCTCGTTAAATCCGTCGTATCGATAGGCACAGCATCCTTTGCCTGTTTCAGGGGAGCGATGCTTCGTTCCCGGTCGAGATGATCACGACGCTGAAGTTCTTCCCTGGTGGCTAGTATATCAGATGGACGACCATTTGCAATATTTTCTAAATGCCTTCGCTTTGTTCTTTCATCAACAGAGGCATACAGGTATATTTTCAATTCAGCACCGGGGAGAACAAATGTGCCAATATCCCTGCCATCGAGAACAACCCCTTTTTGCTCTGCTATTTTCTGTTGTCTTGCCACCATTTCTTCCCGAATCTTTCCGTGAGCGGAAACTTCGGAAACTTTTCCGGTGACCGCCTGGGAGCGGATTTCCTCTCCGAGAAGCTGTCCGTTGACAAATACCTGGACCTGCGCCTCTTTTTCTCCATGTTTAAGGGTAATATCCATATCCGTCAACAGCCGGAGAAGGCTGTCTTCATCCTGTTCGGATATGTTGGCCTGTAACGCGCGGAAGGTCAGCGAGCGATACATCGCGCCTGTATCAATATATAAATAAGATAAATGTGCAGCGGTTTCTTTCGCGACTGTGCTCTTGCCCGAACCGGCAGGCCCGTCGATGGCGATATTGATCTTGTGCATATTACACCCCGTATGTAGAAGCTAAAAATCGATATGTCGGGGCGACCCGAACACTGTCTCAAGCTTATCATACAACGGTTTACAAGACAAACGATTCAGTCTTGTCAGCCGGAAAAAAAGATGGCCCGCAAGGCTCCCTTACATTTCGCGGGAACCTTGCGGACGCTTGCTACTGATCATATACAGGCTCAGCACCCTGCATTCGTTTGACCTCTTCTTCCTTGCCATCTTCAGCGTTCATATAGAGACGATACGTATCATCGTTCATCGTGCCGTACAATTCATATACCAATTGTTCTTCGCCTTCCTGATTTTCGATCACTGCCAGGTGTTCCTCTCTCACTTCAAGGTTCTCGTGAACCTCGTCCTCGATCTCTTCAAGATCCAATTCCGGCTCCACGTCGTGACGCTCGCGATGGTTGGCCACATAATCGGCTCCCTTGTAACTGACGACATCACCATCATCGAGAGCCACTTCCATCAGGATGGCATCGGGATACAAGCGAACGTCATTGATCGTTGGCGCAAATTGGAAGGTGCCGGTGGAATTGTATTGTTTGCTGTCGACGAGCTCCAGGTCTTCAAACCCTTTCGATTCCAGAAAATCGGCCGCGATCTCGGATGCTTCGTTTAAGCTGATGTTCACATCATTTAAGGGGCGGTCCTGCATCGCCCAGATCGGCAAACCACCGTTCACCGTCATATCCATCATGTAATTGCCTTCTCCCTCGGGATCCTGTATCGCGATGTGATAACCTTCAAAAGGCACTCCCTCGCCGAGAGATTCCACTTGCGCCTCCGCATCATCCGGAAGGTTCATAAAGTCACGCGCCCGCTCGACAGCTTCCTCTTCGTCGAAGGCGTCCTTATCTTCGACCACGTTTGCGATTCTTTCATTCACATCCCCGGGAAAACCGGCATCATCATTCCAGTTGTTCTCGGAAAACCCTTTCGCCTTTTCATCGACGCCCTGAATCCCATCGATGGCTGTTCCTTCACCGGGATCGGTGTTGTTGACGAGTTCAGCTTCAATGTCTGTCCAGCGAATGTCATTCGAAAGTGTATTGGCCTGAACCGCCCGTAAATCATGGGCCATTTCTCCTGCCTGTTCATAGTAGGTCTCCAATTGTTCATACTCATCATCTGTTAATGGCTCTTCTGCCCGATCCCTTATCGCGACATCATGGGTAAATTCAGCTACGTTTGTTAAATATTGTTCCGTTTCACCGACAGGGACAAGTCCCAGCGGCAGTCCGCCCATATCGGAACGTGCCGACGATGATATCCGCCACACCTCAGCGAGTGAACCGGTCATGTTGTCATTGCCATTCATGGCTAAAGAGGCTCCCAACTCATCTTGCATTTGGTCTAAATCGAAAGCCAATTGGTTAAACGCTTTTTGATAATTATTTTCATGGCTCATGGCCAAATCTTCTTTTTCCTGATGTTCATTATAGGCAAACACCCCTGTGCCGATCAACGCGACGGACAATACGGCAATGGTAATTGCTCGAATCAAGTAAATCACCTCCTGTTAGTCTGCAAACACGTGTTTACCAATTTCTGTGTGCACATCACGGCTAAAGATCCATTCGGAAGTCGCGGTTACCGGGTTGTAATAATAAGCCGCACCGTTCGAAGGGTCCTGGCCATTAATCGCATCAAGCACGGCCTCGCGTGCTTCTTCATCCGGCTCCAGATAAATTTGCCCATCTGCAACCGCCGTAAAGGCTCGCGGTTCAAAAACGACCTCGTTCGCCGTGTCGGGAAATTCAGGGTCATCCGTACGGTTAATAATGACCGCCGCGACGGCTACTTTCCCTTCGTAAGGCTCACCCCTGGCCTCGCCGTGAACGGCGTTCGCCATAATCTGGATATCGTTATCCGAATACCCGTCCGGCACATTCATCGCTTCTCCTATATCTGCCTGATTGTCCTGTCCTTCCTCGGGCTCTTCGCCACCTGTCTCCGGCTGATCACCTTCTTGGGCCGGGGCTTCTTCGCCCTCATCCGGAGCGGGTGTTTCTTCCTCCTCTTCGGGAGCGGGCTGCTCCTCTGCTTCTCCCTCTGGTTGCGCTTCACCTTCCCGGGGATTCGGGCCGTAATGGGTGAACTCGTCATCGCTTCGCAATGCATTTTGAACGTATTCTTCATCATACTCCGTTGTCTCATATAATCTTTGTTTCGTCTCATCCCCGACGAGTCCATTCACTTCCATGCCAAATGCTTCTTGATACTCACGGACGCCCCAATAAGTCCCCCAGCCAAATACGCCGTCAATGGTTTGATCAAAATAACCGATGTATTGAAGTCTGGCCTGCAATTCCACAACATCATCGCCTGTAGCACCTTGCTGGATCACTTGCTCACTAAAAGCTTCACCGTTTTTAGTAGCAAAACCAAGCACGCCACACGATACAATCATGGTTGCAAGTAAGTATCGGACGCTTACCTTCAATTGCCTTACCTCCTTCTGATGCAGTTCAAATTGAAAGGATTAACTTTCATTGCCTATATTTTTCGATGTACACCGGAAATTATGCGTAAAAAAAGAAAAAGTCTACCGGGTGGGTAGACTCATTGAAAAAGTATGTTTATACCGATGATCTTTGCGAAGAGTGGGCCTTCGCCTCGTTCGTTAATGCGGCCGTGATATGGAAACGTAAAAACGGGGTAATCAAGTAAATCCGACCAAACAGATCAAGGGCCGCCGCCTGTAAATCCCGGGCAATGGCCATCCCCTCTTCTTCGCCTTTTTGCACATCCTTTCCACAAGCTGACATTCTCTGACGCACCTCGTCCGTGAGGTGGATGCCGGGCACTTCATTATGGAGAAACTCCGCGTTCCTTCCGTTGATCAAGGGCATAAGACCGATATAAATCGGAATGTCCAGGTGGGCGGTCGCTTCCTTTACGCGTTCCATCGTCTCGATATCATAAATCGGTTGCGTCATGATGAAGTCCGCGCCGGCGACGATTTTTTTCTCCAGGCGCTTCGCCGCCTTATCCATTGAACTGACATTCGGATTAAAGGCGGCCCCGACCTTGAACTGGGTTTCCAGCCCCAATGGGCGTCCGGAATGACTGAACCCTTCATTCATCGTCTTAATCAGACGGATGAGATCAAAAGAGGTAAAGTCATACACGGATGTTGCCCCCGGGAAATCCCCCACTTTTGTCGGGTCGCCCGTGATCGCGAGAACGTCGCGGATACCAAGGGCGTGCAGACCGAGGAGATGCGACTGCATACCAATTAAGTTCCGGTCCCGACACGCGATATGCAGTAAGGGATGAGCCCCTGTTTGTTGCTTCATCAATGTCGCAGCGGCGAGGTTATCGATACGCGAAGTGGCAAGGGAATTATCCGCCAGGGTCACTGCATCCGCACCTGCATCGTGAAGCGCCTCGGCCCCTTGTAAAAATTTATCCATTTTAGTGAGGGATTTCGGCGGATCAAGTTCCACGATCATCGATGATTCTTTTTTATGAAGGTCAATGGTTTCACCAATATCTGCCGCCTGTTGCTGCCAGGCAGCGGAAACCTTTGCCCGGGGCTTTCGGAGCGGTGATAGATGTTGTAATTTTTCCCGAAAAGAACGGATATGATCGGGCGTTGTTCCGCAACATCCGCCGAGAAGGTGCACACCTTGCTCTCGGAAGGCACTCGCCTGGCTTTTGAAATATTCCGGATTGGATTGATAGACGAGGCGGCCATCCTGAATGCCGGGCAAACTCGCGTTTGGATAGGCGGATAGAAAAACCCCCTCCGGCAGAGAGACCTCTTCCAGCGAAGCAATCGTCTGGGCGGGGCCCATGCGGCAATTGATACCGACGACATCCGCCCCTTCGTTGGCTAGACGTAAAAGCGCATCATTAATCGGAATGCCGCCATGCAACACGCCGACATCTCCGAGGGAAATATTGCTAATCACCGGTATATGCGGGGACAAACGCTTAATAATCCGCAGTGCCTGTACAAGTTCATGCAGGTCATAATACGTTTCCAGAAGGATCGCGTCCGGATGTTCCGATAAAAGGGCTTCCGCCTGTGTTTCTGTAGTTGTCTTGACTTCATCGTTACTGAAATGACTGGCTCTGCCATCGCGAATGCCTCCGATCGTACCTGCGACAAAGACATCTTCCCCGATCGCCGCCTGTTTGGCGAGCCGTACGCCCTCGGCGTTGATGGTTGTTACCTGCTTTGCCAAACCGTAATTGTCCAGCTTTAATGCGTTAGCTGCATATGTGTTCGACTGAATGACTTGAGCTCCTGCTGCGATATACTCTTTATGAGCGGAAATAACCATCTCTTTTTCATGGCGATTGGCATCCTCGATGGATCCGCTTATTCCCCGCGCGTACAACAGGGTGCCGATCGCGCCATCGCCGAGCATAATCTCATCCTGCAATCTTTCCAGAAACGTCATGTATATCGCTCCTCTCGTCCTGCTATTTGTTTTTCAGCCGCTTCCAGTGCCTGTGTAATGTCAGCACTGATATCCTGCTCGTTTTCAATCCCGCACGATAAACGCAGCAAGTCATTGGTCACACCATTTTTGACGCGCACTTCCTCGGGGATGTCCGCGTGGGTTTGGACACTTGGGTACGTCATTAAACTTTCGACGCCTCCCAGACTTTCGGCAAATGTGACGAGCTGCAGGTGGCGAAGCAAAGGATCGACGAGGCGTTCATCGTGAACTTTAAACGACAGCATACCGCCCTGGCCAGGATAAAGGACCTCTGTGATTAAAGGATGGGACCCGAGCATTTTACAGACAGCGGCAGCATTTTGTTGATGCTTTTCCATTCTGAGAGACAACGTTTTCATCCCGCGCACGAGCAGCCAGGCATCAAAAGCGCCGAGGGTCATCCCGATGCCATTTTGAATATTGAAAAGCCGGGTTCCCAATTCATCATCATCTGCAACGATCAGGCCTGCGACGACATCGTTATGTCCCCCCAGATATTTGGTCGCGCTGTGAATGACGATGTCAGCACCGGATTCAAGGGGTCTTTGCAATAAAGGTGTGTAAAAGGTGTTATCGACGATTAAAAGCAAATCATGTTTGCGCGCGATCTCGCCGAGAGCCTGTAAGTCCGCTTCCTGCATGAGCGGATTCGTCGGCGTTTCAATAAACAATGCCCTCGTGTTGGTTTTAACCGCGCTCTCCACGGATTGCAGGTCCCGCGGGTCGACATAGCGAACATCCACCCCCCATTGCGGCCAATATTCCCGAAACAAGCGATATGTACCGCCGTACAAGTCCAGGGAAGCGATGATATCATCCCCCTGGGAGAATAAGCTAAGCACCGCCTGGATGGCTGCCATACCGGAACTGCAGGCAAAACCGTAGCGACCGCCCTCCAAGTCGGCAATCGTCTCTTCCAACACTTCCCTCGTGGGGTTACCCGTGCGGGCATAGTCATACCCTGTAGACTCCCCGACACCCGTATGTTCAAAAGCGGTACTCATATAAATCGGCGCATTGACAGCACCCGTGCGGTCATCCTTGCGATTGCTCGCCTGAACGAGCCTCGTCTCTTTCGTATACCTTCGTTCCATGAGATCTCCTCCTCCAAGATGTGACCTGAAATAAAGAAAACTTGGCTTATCGCCAAGCCTTTAAGGCGATAAGCCTTAGTTGCACTTATGCAGGATAAGAAAGTGGTTTATACTTTCTTACCTGCTAAAAAAGCCTTCTCCTTATGATGATAAGAAGAAAGCATCGCTCCCGAATGCCTTCTCTTATCTTTCGGAACCATGGTCGTTCCGAAGGAAGTAGCACCTGACTCGAAAGAGCTGGTTGCTGAGACATCTTCGGGCCTTTCCCTCCGTCTCTCTTGATAAGAAAAGTATGTTTATTATCCATTACTTGAGTTAAACCATACAGGAAAATATACAATTATGCAAGCGATTCTAGCAGCGGGAGAAGGGCATCGTCAAAGTCAATATAATCACTTATGTCCGGAAGTGTAGAAACGGAAAATACCAATTCCCTCCGTTTGAGGGATTACTTCGCGTTTCTTGTTCCTCTCGGAGTAGTGCGAACACCGTTTGAGGGATTACAATGCGCTTCTTGTACCTCTCGGAGTAGTACGAACACCGTTTGAGGGATTACAATGCGCTTCTTGTACCTCTCGGGGTAGGGCGAACACCGTCAGAGGGATTACTTTGCCCTTCTTGTACCTCTCGGGGTAGGGCGATCACCCTCAGAGGGATTCCCTTGCCCTTCTGATCCCTCTCGAAGAGGCAATACTTCCACTTGAGGGTTCACAGAGTGGAAAGACGAACGTCATTTCTTTTAATAAATTGTTGTAATTTGATTTTACCGTGGCAGTGAGAGGTGAGAAGTAAGAAAAGCGTGCGGTTGGAACACATTTTTCAGCTGCACCCCTTGATCCACGTTCCTTCACGTCTCCGGATATGCTTCAATGACGAATTGCTCCTCATTACCGCATACGCATTGCTTAAATCCTGTATCATATTCTCCGTTTTTCTTTTGGCGGCCACGCAAGATATATTTCTCGCCACAATTGGGGCAACGAATCACAACACGATACCTCGTATCCGTCGTCATTGGTCGCTTCCCTCCTTTATCAGATGGTGCATCCCGTCATTTGCGAAACGCCTCTTCAAGCTCGGTGACCCCCGTCTCCAAAAGCACGTACAGTTTCATTTTGGCCTTGCGGCTACTATAATCCTTCCCGAGGATAACCCCGTGATTAAGCAGATCGTAAGTACTGCCCGCATATTCGTAGACAGGATAGACCTCACCTTCTTCAGCGCTCGTTGTAATCACAATCGGAATACGGGCACCGGCAATGACGGGCATGAAAGAAGGCGGCACTTGTCCTCTGCCCAGCCCTTCCAGGACGATGGCATCGATGTCGTCCAATTGCAATAGATATTGCAACAAGGCCGGGGAGGTCCCGAAATGGACCTTTACAATTTCTACTTGTACGCGAGGGCTCGTGATATGCGTTTGCGGCTTATAAATATCACGACCAAGCGGGCGTTGAAAAAGATTGACGCGATCATTATCGATGATGCCAAAGTAACCGTAACCTAATGTATTGAACCCTTGTACATTCGAGGCATGGGCTTTGCGCACATATTTGGCAGAAAAAATACGTTCGTTAAAAATAACAACCGGACCGAGCTCGGTCAGTCGCTTATCAGCCGTAGCAATCATGGCGTTTCTTAAATTAACAAAGGCATCGCTCCCCACCTGGTCAGGCCCGCGCTGGGAACCGGTAACGGCCACCGGTTTCTCATTGTCCAGCGTGAGATCGAGGAAATAGGCGACTTCTTCCAGCGTATCCGTGCCTGAGGTTATGACCACACCGGCGATGTCTTCCTCATAAAGTAATTCCTCGATCGTTATACGCAATTGCCATAAATCCTCATAACCAAGATGAGCCGACGGCTTATTAAACAGGGAAACAACCTTTAAGTCAAGATCAAAAGGAACCCCGCACATCTCAATCAGCTCTTCGCCGCTTCTCTCCCCCGCGCGTAAACGACCCTCATTCGTCTCTTTGCTCGCGATCGTCCCTCCGGTTGTGACCAGTGCAATCTTCTTCATAATTTGCCCCTTACGTTTGCCGGACCTTTTCCGCGCTTAATATTGAATCCGCGATTCGATAGCCGTGGTATCGTCCCGTTTCGATCAGGATTTCATTCGCGTTATTACCGGCCGCCAACACACCGGCGATATATAGACCCGACACTTCCGTTTCAAAACTTTCCGGATCATACATGGGCCTTCCGGTTTCTTCATCGATCCCGACACCGGCCGAAGCTAAAAACCGGTGATCGGGATGATATCCGATCATGGCGAAAACGAAGTCGGCGTCAACGTTGCTTTCCTGACCGTTTTTCATAAAATAAACCTTGTGGGGGGTGATACGTGTGATTTCAGCGTCAAAGACCATGCGGACAATTCCCTTGCGGACAAGGCTTTCGAATTCCGGTAGAATCCACGGCTTAATGCTCGACGAATACGTTTCACCCCGGTACATAACGGTCACATTGGCCCCGGCTTTCTCCAGCGCGAGCGTGGCATCGACTGCGGAATTTCTGCCGCCGATGACGACGACATTTTGCCTATGAAAAGGATGGGCTTCCTTAAAATAGTGGTAGACATGAGGAAGATGATCTCCTTCGCAACCGAGTGTATTCGGTTGGTCATAATATCCCGTTGCCATGATGACATAGGATGCCCGGTAAACCTTGCGCTCATCCCCTTTAGCCGTTGCTTCGACTGTAAACGTTCCATCCGCCGTTTTTTGCACATGGTCAACGGCTTCATACGTATGGATGCGCAGTTGTTTGCGGTCAACGACTTCCCGATAATAGGCAAGCGCTTCATTTCTTCTCGGTTTACGGTCAACGGTAATAAAAGGAACATCACCGATCTCCAATTTATCAGCCGTGCTAAAAAACGTTTGATGTGTCGGATAGCGATAGAGCGAGGAGACGATGTTCCCTTTTTCAATCACCAGGGGGTCCCATCCTTTTTCCTTACAGGCAATCGCCGTTGCCAGGCCGCACGGACCGGCTCCGACAATAACAATCTTCTCTTGTATCAAGTTTCATTCCTCCAACCTTACACTTTCCCTTGCTGAACGGTTCTATACCCAGCCCCGGAAACGGGAGGCTTCCGCGAGCTTTTGAACGCCTGTCATATAAGCGGCTTCATGCATGTCCACTTTTCGCTTGCGGGAGAGATCATATACTGAGGTGAGGGCATTTTCCAATATCTCTTGTAATTTGTCGTTCACTTCTTCTTCCGTCCAGTAGTAGCCCTGGTTATTCTGGACCCCTTCCAAATATGAAATGGCTGTGTTTCCGGCACTCGTAAGCAGATTCGGAATCACACATGTTCCTTGTTCATGAAGACGGGCGGTTGCTTCCTGGGAGATTTTATGCCGACCTGTTTCTATAAAGAGACGGGCTGTAATCGTATCCACCGAAAGTGAGGTGATGATGCCCGTGTCTCTGGAAGAATCAATGATCATATCACAGTTGACCTCAAGCAGTTCTTTTTTGGAAATGGATTTTTTAAATAAATTCGTCACCATCCCAAAGCTGTCACGCCGATCCAGCAAATAATCCACATCCAGCCCGTTTGCATCGTGAAGGGCGCCATGGCCATCAGAGATCCCGACAATGCTCACTCCGGCCTCCTCCAATGCTTTCGCCACGTAAGTGCCGACGTTTCCGAAACCGTGAATGACGGCGCGCGCACCTTTTAATGGTAAGTTCAGGCGTTTGGCCGCGGATTTGGCCGTGATGGCGACCCCTTTAGCTACCGCCGCTTCCCGGCCGAGGGACCCGCCTAGAATCACCGGTTTGCCGATGATGAACCCGGGCGTGTCATCGGCTTTCAGCTGGCTGTATTCGTCCAGCATCCAGGCCATCACCTGCGTATTGGTGACCGCGTCAGGGGCAATGACATCTTTTGACGTGCCTATGAAAGACACGAGCGCGCGTACATAGCCCCGGCTCAGCGCCTCCAGTTCACGAAATGACATCTCCATGGGATTGCATACGATGGCACCACTCGCGCCCCCATAGGGAATGTCGATAATCCCTGCTTGCAATGAAGCCCAGATCGCTTGTGCCTGCACATCTTTTTCTGTCACTTCGGGATGAAAACGGACGCCGCCGATGCCCGGGCCGACCGCATCGCTATGCTGCACGCGAAAAGCGGAGAATACTTTCGTTTCCCCATTGTCCATTTTAATGGGAATGCGAACGGCAAGCGTCCGCAGCGGTTCTTTTAACAACTCATATACCTCTGTTTGATAGCCCCATTTTTGCAACGCTGAAGCTATAATGTCTTGTGTCAACGCAAACGTATGACGGGATTTTTCTTTTCGTTCCTCCCCAGCCGCCGCTTCCTGTTTTCCATTCTCCCCCATCGAGGGTCACCTCCATATGCTCGAATTGGATCGGGCTTGGCCTTGGCCCTTCATCCAATGGGTTACACTACATTCTCTTTATTTACTATATTAAAAATCTGTTTCTTTTTCCACGAATGAGGTTTAATGACGGAAGCCAAAAGCATCAGCCAATACCGTTACGGCTCCTTTTTCAATGAGCACTGAACCATGTTCCTTTACGACGGCGGGCGAGTAGGGGCAAGCGTTTCCGAATTC
The DNA here is from genome assembly GCF_900100185.1 of Natribacillus halophilus. Lineage (GTDB taxonomy): Bacteria > Bacillota > Bacilli > Bacillales > Marinococcaceae > Natribacillus > Natribacillus halophilus. The sequence continues at coordinate 192,147 of NZ_FNEN01000001.1, forward strand.
GGAAATAAGGGCTACGAAACGGTCATACCCCAGATAATTCTGTGTGCTTGCCGGAAAACAGAGATAATAGTGTCCTTCCATGAACATGAAAGTCCCGTTTTTGATGTTGAGTCGGCTTAACACCTGAACCAGTTGCAACACGGCTTCGAAATCCGGGAACTTATAAAATAAATCCAACCGTTCATCGACGGTGATATCCATTTCGATCATATCATCTTCTTCTTGCTCGATATCCTCATTTTTGGATATATGGATGACCATGCCCTGGGCGGGCAAAGCAAACACTTCAACGGATAGCGTGCCATCCGCTTTAAAACCAAGTGAGGCATCCGCTTCCATCACGAGATCCCGAAATAACTGATGGACGCGGGGACGGTCCATCCATAAATCTTCTTTCGTTAAACCGCGCTCCTGTAAATCGTCAAAGGTGAGAAATACCTTGATTTTATTAGCGGCAATCCGTTCCAGACGCATAACCGCCCCTCCTTTTGGATCCAGTTGTTTACTGGTCTTTTCTATAAATTATTCAATCGGCCTTAATCTCGTGTATGTAAGGAAAGGAAAAGGCGCTGTTAATAATCACAGTTCCCATTCCCGTGACAGACGCTTCAGCCCACTCCCTGCCTCATCTTGAATAACGCGGGTAAAATGAACATCCGTATCGACATCATCGTTGATATAAATCTTTTCGTTGGTAGCGATGTCGGGCAGTTGATTGACCGGGGCTACTTCCAGGCTTGTCCCAACGACGAGCAAAGCGTCGGATTCCCGGATTCGCTCCATCGCGTATTCCCAGGTATCCATGGGCAGCTGTTCACCGAATAATACGATGTTCGGCCGCAGTTTACCTCCACAACGACGACACCCGTTTTTCGAGATAAAATCCTCCTGTGAAGCATGGGTGCGACAATCGTGACACTTAAATTCTCGCAGATTTCCATGTAATTCAGCAACGTTTGCACTCCCGGCCTCCTGATGCAAACCATCCACATTCTGGGTTGCGATAACAGAAACGATGCCCGCTTTTTGCCATTTTGTGATGATGTCGTGCCCGCTATGCGGCTTGAGCGTTTGCAGACGGTCAAGACGACTGCTGTAAAAGTCATGGAAGTGGTCATAATTTTCCTCGAGTGCTTCCACGGTCGCTGTCTGCATCGGGTCGTGCTTCGCCCACAGGCCGGATTGTGATCTGAAATCAGGCACTCCGCTCTCCGTAGACATGCCGGCCCCGGTTAAAATCGCCAGACGTTTCGGGTGGCTGGTCATGGTAAAACCTCCAATGTCGATAAATTGCCATTAAATTTTAATGGACTTGCCAATCATTTTATTTATAATAATCATAGTAGATATCATGACGGAGTCAATGAGGTGTGCTTATGGATTACATTATTTTTGTTGCAGGTGCCACCTGTTTCGGCATCGGTTTTGTCGTTCTGCTGCTTTTTCTTTACCTGAAAAAATCACTTCTTTTTCCCTTTATTTTTATGGGCCTGGGTATCGTCCTTTGTTTTGTCGGACTCATGACGGCCCAGCCTTTAACCGGGGACTCAGTTACACTTTCTTATCTACAAAAAAATGAATGGATCCACGCAGGGTCCATCCTTAACTATGAAAAAGATTAACATCATGCTCTTTATCGAGCCACTCATACAATGTATAGCTATGGGTGCGTAATTCCTCTGTATGCCAGAGTTCTTCATAGCGCTCTACGACTTCCTTACGCAGTTTTGCATAGTCTTCCTCCGCTTCCTCCAGTTTTTTCCTCTCCAGAATGAGAAAAGCGGAAGCGCCGATGCACATAGCCACGAGCAGAAAGCCATACGCCGATCGGAACGATTGCATGATCGTCGAGCCGAGATTTTCCTGACCCATCGCCAATAATAAAAGAATGATGAAGGCGAATAGCACGGTCGTCGCCCAGGTGGCCATCGTGACCCGTTTTTCCCTTTTCTTTTCTTCTCTTTTCCGTTCAATCAACTCACGAATGACGCGTTCAGCGATCGGGGTCATGTAATGTTCCTTATGAACAGCCATACATACACCTCCATACTAGAATGTATGTCAGCATTGTCCGAGGCATTCAAGTCCCCTTGTGCTTAAGGGAAAAACGTTAACATAAAAATAAAGACGACAAGGACGAGAAAAAGGGATAAGAGTGCCCGGGCAATCATAGGGCTTTTATAGTAATCTTTCCGAAGTTCATGTCTCCCTTCGTGGGAAGACTCCTCCTCCGCTTCGTCCCTTTTCTTGCTCGTCTTTTTCCTCGTGCCGTGCGTGTCCAGTCTGGATGGCAAGCTTGTCGTTTTTTCTTCGCTGTTTTGCTCTCTCTTTTGTTCTTCTTCTAACATCATCCATGCTCACTCCCGAGTCCCTCTACCTGTACATTAACCGAACAATAATATTTTGACAACAAAAAACGATGATCTTCATGTTAACGATGATGACTAGCCGCTTGAAATGTAAGCAGTCAAGGCATACAATAATATCGTAGGCATGGATGTAGCGGAGGGTTGCATATGTATACGATCGTTGACAAGGATACATGTATCGCTTGCGGTGCCTGCGGCGTGACTGCTCCTGATGTCTTTGACTATGATGAAGAAGGGCTGGCAGAAGGATGTCTTGATGATAATCAGGGAACGGTCGCCGTTCCTCACTCCTTGCATGAGGATATGCAGGACGCGCTCGAAGGATGCCCGACGGATTCCATCAAATTAGCCACTGAGCCATTTCATGGAGATCCTTTTAAGTATGCGACTACTTATTGAGAGGTTGGCCCCCGCGTTCGGGGGATTTTATAAAGAAAACTTGGCTTATCGCCAAGCATGGCGAAAGCCTTAGTTGCACTTATGCAGGATAAGAAAGTGGTTTATACTTTCTTACCTGCTAAAGAAAACTTGGCTTATCGCCAAGCATGGTATGGTGGCTACGGGCAGCGTAGCCACATTGTTTCTTATCTGCCATAGAAAAAAAGAGGAGTTGGAGTCATGATTGTAAAAGCCCATGTAGAAACGAGTTACGCTGTACTCGTAGCCGACACGATGAGTGAAGATGGCCTGTTGCCGTTGTTAAACAGTGAAAATATCGAAGTCGTCCGGGCTAAACCGGATGATATCGATGACCTGTCCCGTTTTTCCGCCTTAATCGTTCGGAGTGCCACCCAAGTGGATGCGGCCCTCCTCAAACAGATGCCGGAACTAAAAATTATTGCCCGGGCAGGCGTGGGGATCGATAATATCGATCTCGATGCGGCGACGAAACACGGCGTCATCGTCATCAACGCCCCTGACGGTAATACGATTTCAACTGCCGAGCATACGTTCGCGATGATGATGGCGCTGTTTCGTAATATTCCCCAGGCCCACACGTCTTTAAAAAATCATGAGTGGAACCGAAAAGCCTTTCAGGGAACGGAACTGCGCGGCAAGACCCTCGGGATCGTCGGGTTGGGTCGGATCGGCACAGAGCTGGCCAACCGTGCAGCAGCATTCCAAATGAACACGAGCGTGTTCGATCCGTTTTTAACCGCTGAACGTGCCCAACATATCGGCGTCAAACTCTCATCGCTGGAAGACCTTTTAAAGACGGCTGATGTTATCACCGTTCACACGCCGCTCACGAAAGAAACGCAAGGACTCCTCGGAGAGGAAAACCTCGCCAAGACAAAACCCGGTGTCTTCATACTAAACTGTGCACGCGGAGGGATCGTTAACGAGCGCGCCTTACAGGCAGCCATCGAAAACGGACACGTGGCCGGAGCGGGCCTTGATGTGTTTGAACACGAACCGGCGGACAACTATGGCTTAATCGATCTTCCTCAAGTCGTTGCGACGCCGCACATTGCCGCTTCTACCCTGGAGGCACAGGAAAGCGTGGCCACCCAGGTTTCTGAGGAAGTCATGCAAGTACTGGAAGGCGCACCCGCCGCGCATTCGATCAACCTGCCAGCCATATCGACGGAGTTGTATGAAAAAATCCGCCCCTACTATGAACTGACGAACACCATGGGCAATTTTGTCAGCCAATGTGTCAAAACCGCCGTTCAACACATTGACGTCTCCTTCAGCGGCACCATCGCCCGCGAAGAAACATCCGTCCTCGCGCGCAGTTTTATGGCCGGCTTCCTGTCCCCTCGGGTCGATGCGCCGGTTAATGTCGTCAATGCCGGAGTGATCGCTGAAGAAAGAGGCATTTCCTATAGCCAGGTGCACCATTCCGATTCATTCGGATATGCCAATCTCGTACAAGCCAACGTCCAGGGCGATAACGGTGATTTTCGCATCCAGGGCACTTATGTCGAGGCCTACGGCCCTCGCATCGTTAAAATCAATGAGTTCAGCGTCGACCTGTTCCCCACCGGTCATTTAATCTATATTCGCCACAGCGACCAACCCGGGGTTATCGGTAAAATGGGACAGCTTCTCGGCCGCCACGGGGTCAACATCGCCACCATGCAAGTCGGGCGAAAAGAAGAAGGCGGAGAGGCGATCATGATGCTCGCCGTAGACAAGGAAGTGTCAGAGGCGGTCATTCATGATCTCACGGCCTTCGAGGAAATTCATGCCGCCGACCCCATTGAGTTTAAATAAGCCGCCCGTCTCGGGCGGCTATTTCGGATCGGTCCAAAAATGGAACAGATCAAATACCATAATCATGGCGTTTGCCTGCTGGCCATCGTTTGCTGACATGGCAAACATTAACCCATTCATCACCATGAGTAATACGATGAAAAAAAGCAGCACGACGCCGAATCGTTTGCTATAGTCAAGGATCATTAAGCAGGTGGCCTCACTTTCTCATAACGCTCAATGTATCCCTATGTACGTTCGCAAGCCAGTAGAACACTGATCGTCAATAACGGTCCTTTGCCGGAAAAACAATCGCGCTCCGCTCATAGTTCACATCATCCACCCCTAATTGGGCGTTTGCAAACCGGGCAGCTGCAAAAAAATAATCAGACAGACGATTTATATACGTCAACACGGCGGGATTGAGCTGATCCTCGCTCTCGTATAAAGCGGCGATGTCTCTTTCTACACGGCGAGCCACCGCTCGGCAAATGTGAAGCTCGGAAGCGGCGACGCTTCCGCCCGGGAGAATAAAACGACGGATTTCCGGAGCTTGTTCATGATAGTGATCGATCCATGCTTCCAAACGGGAAACCATATGTGGTGTGACTTTCCATTCAGCCCCACGTTTTAGGGTCGCCAAATCACTGCCACAGTCATACAGTTCATGTTGAATCATCGTCAGTTCCGACGCCATTATGTGCCATTCGAAGACGGATAAGACCTGGGCCCGCGCGCGCCCGACAAAACTGTTGAGTTCATCACAACTGCCGAGCGCGTACACGCGGGGGTCATGTTTGGCGCGGCGGCTGCCGATAAGGGTCGTTTTACCGCGATCACCACCGCCTGTATACAAGCTCATCCTTTTTCATCCCTCTCGTTCCTCTCGTTTTAAATAGACGGTAAACGTCGAACCCTTGTCAATCATACTTTGTACAGAGATTTCCCCGCCATGATTGTCGACGATGTTTTTGACGATGGCAAGGCCCAGACCCGTTCCGCCGCTTACGTCTCTCGTTCTCGCCTTATCCCCTTTATAAAAGCGTTCAAACACGAAAGGCAAATCTTTTTCCGGGATGCCGGCCCCCGAATCTTTCACATCAATCTGCAGGCCATCCGCTTGTTCCGTCACTTTTAAGGTCATGCTTCCATCACGCGGCGTATGCCGCAGGGCGTTATGGAGCAAGTTCGTCATCACCTGTTCGATGCGGTCGGGATCCGCTTCTATCCACGGGTTAGACCCATCGGTTTCATAGTTTAAAACGATATCAGCCTCTTCAGCCATCGGCTTAAACTTGCGATAGACTTTTTCCGAGAGGACAAATAGATCGACCGGTTCCAGTCGGAAAGCCAATTGGCCTGCTTCCATACGGGCCATATCCAACAATTCATTCACGAGACGTCCCATACGCAGGGATTCATCGTAGATAATCTGCGACATTTCTTTTTCTTCCTCGCGACTTTGCGCGACATCATCGATCATCGCCTCGCTATAGCCTTGCAACATGGCAATCGGCGTGCGCAATTCATGAGAGACGTTGGCGATAAAGTCTTTTCGTAACTTGTCATTTTGCCGTTCTTCGGTCATATCACGAATGACGGCGACAACCCCGCGTACAAACGTGTCATGATACAGCGGTGTCATCAAGACGCCATAACTTCTTCCCTGCACCTTGATTTCGGTCATTTGTTCTTTCTCGGTGGCGACGACCGTCTCGAACAATGACATCATTTCTTCAGGAAGCTGCTCCTCGATCGTTTCCCCTTCCTGTTCATACCGATAGCTGTTCAAAAAGGATTCGGCAGGCGGATTGCTTACCAGCAGGTAACCTTGGCGATTCATCGTAATCACACCGTCAGCCATACTGCTTAATACTCTGGATAGTTGTTCTTTTTCCTGATTTAAAGCTTCAAGGTTACTGTTTAACTGACGCCTCATGCGGTTAAAGGCGATGGCCAATTGCCCGATCTCGTCACGCGTCACCATCGGCACGGGCGTATCGAATTTTCCTTTCGCCACTTCAAGGGCGGATTGCCGCATCGTCCGCAATGGCGCCGTCACCCTTGAAGACAGGAAAAAAGCAAAAAACGTCGTCAACACAAATCCAATCCCGCCAGCCAGTAAAATCAGCCTTCTCGTTTCCTGGGTTGTCTCTTCCGTAACTTCCAGGGATTGGTACAATAGCAATGAATAATCCGCCATCCCCCCCGTTTCAAAAGGGGCGGCCACGACGATGAAATCCGTTTCTTCCAGATTGGCATCCTCATAAGTCAGTTGTGTGGTCACAGGAACATCTCCGCTTAATACTGCCGATAGTTCATCGACTTGCATGAGTTCCGAAGGGGAGATGATCACCTCGTCTGAAGCTCCCTGAAAAGTATTCCAATAGGGAACTTCATCGCGAAAAATAATCGCATGCGTTTCGGATGTCTCCGTCAGTTGCTGGACGGTTTCCATCCCATTAAGGCTATCGCCCTCGTCTTCCATAATTGAAATAATAAACGAAGCATGTCCGCCGAGTTCATCTTCAATCTGGCTGAGGTGCATATTCTCGAAAAACTGAAACAATAAGGCCATGAGAACGATGAGCACCGCCGAGACGAGGAGTAAAATCGTAAGCCAAAGCTTACCGACCACGCTTTTCCAAATCATTTGGCAATCGTGCTGTTTTCAAATTTATAGCCAATACCCCAGACTGTGGTAATCATATCTCCCGCTTCGGTTGAGATATTGTTCAACTTCTCGCGCAACCGCTTGACATGGGTATCCACCGTCCGCAGATCCCCGAAAAACTCATACTCCCAAACGTCCTTCAACAGCTGTTCCCGGGAAAAAACCTTATCCGGACTGCTGGCAAGATAATGCAACAATTCATACTCTTTCGGTGTCAGTAACACCTCTTCGTTCTCAACGGTTACCCGATGGGCGTCGTGATCGATCGTCAAGTGTTCAAAGGCAAGGATATTTCGCGCCTGTGTATCGGTTTGCAGATAAGCCGTCGTCGAGGAACGCCGCAAGAGGGCTTTTACGCGCAAGATCACTTCCCTCGGACTGAAAGGCTTGACGATGTAGTCATCGGTCCCTTCTTCGAACCCTTGCACACGTTCGGCTTCTTCGCCTTTTGCGGTCAAAATCGCCACCGGTGTCGCTTTTATTTTTCGCAACGCCTGCAGGACTTCAATGCCGTCCATACCGGGCATCATCAAATCGAGCAAGATCAGGTCATAATCCGTCTCCTTCGCCATTTCGAGGGCGCTTTCCCCGTCTTCGGCTTCTTCGATTTGATAGTTTTCACGTTCCAGATACATCCGCAATAACCGGCGAATGCGAGCTTCATCATCCACGACGAGAATTTTCTCCGCTTCTTCCATCGTCCATGCTCCTTTCCATTAGGGGAAGGAACACCCTTCCCCTGCTTTAAGCATACGAGTGCAGGCCGGCAATGACAAGGTTGACGAAAATCAAGTTAAAGATGATAATCGCAAAACCAACAACTGCAAGCCAGGCCGAAGGTTCCCCGTGCCAATCGCGATTCAGCCTTAAGTGCAGGTAGACGGCATAGAATAGAAAAGTGACGAGCGCCCATACTTCTTTCGGGTCCCATCCCCAAAACCTTGTCCAGGCAATCTGCGCATAAATCATCGCGAACACCAAGCCTCCCAGGGTGAAAACGGGAAATCCGATGGCGATGGCGCGATAACTGACCTCGTCCACCGTCTGCGGCCTGACGTTTTTGAACAATGGCTGTAACAAGGCACCGACACGTCTTCTTGTGAGCAAACGGATGAGCGCGTACAGGATCAAGCCGGTCCCGAACGTCCATGCGACCGTATTGAGATCATCGCTCTCAATCCAGTCCGGCATCTCCAGCCACGGTTCCATGCGATCTTCTGTGAGCAGCTCCCCTTCATTCGGACCAAAAAGGGGCGGCAGTTCATAAAGTATCTCCGCTTGTTGTCCCTCTTCATTAATATACGCGAAGTTCGCTTCATAATCAAAGGCCCCAAAGGCATTCGTGACGATAATGAACGCGATGACACTCACCAGGGTGTACATGATAAATTCAACGCCGAACGTCCTTTTCGTCATCCCTTTTTCTTTCAGGTTAATCGTGCGGAGAAGATAGATGAGCCCCGCTCCGAAACTGACAGCCAGAATCCCTTGCCCAATAGCCGTCGTAATGACGTGTATCTCGAGCCAGTGGGATTGCAGGGACGGCTGCAGAGGTTGTACTTCGGTTGAAAATACCGACCCATAAGCGATCAAAAGCATCACGATCGGCATCGTTATGAGACCGAGTACATTCACTCTATAGATGCCATATATGATAACGAAGGCAAGGCTTATGGTAATCCCGAAAAACGCCACGTATTCAAACATATTGCTGACCGGCGCGTGTCCGGCGACCGCCCAGCGTGTAAAGAAATATCCCAACGCTGCGACAACGCCCAGGATGGCGGTTATATACCCCGCTTTCCCCCATCTATTCCCGGTAACCTCTCCTTGTTTATTACGCCATTTTCTGCCCGTTACGGAAACGGCATAAAATATCGTACTGGCTAGATAGAGGAAAAAGGCCGCGCCGAGCAGGTTCATACTCAATTGCTCCATTTTCATTTACCTCCTGAGCAACAATCCCAATAGAGCGGACTTAGGACTGAATGTGCTCCTGTTGGTTTTCATCCTCTTCATGCGTCTCATCGGTTTGATCCTGAGGTGTCGTCACTTGCGTCTGTTCAGTAATGGCATGAATGTCTCTTTTCAATGCTTCCCAGTTTTTATTCGTGTGGGCGGCGATCCATACTTCGCCGTCCTTTCTCTGTAACCAGATACGTCGATGCGCCCAATAAGACCCTTGCGTAAGGCCGATCAAGAAAATGCCGCCCCCCGCAATCAGAAAGGGTATCGTGTGGTCTTTCCGCACGGTCAGTCCGGCCACATGGTTCGTATCAAAATCGGACATGGAGAACGCGTATTGGTTTCCCTCCTCGTCCTGACTCACATCATAATTGGCCTGAATACCGAGAAATGTATGTTCCATTTGGCCGGTATTTTCGTTTTCCATTTCAAAAATAAAGGCCGGATTCTCAGGAACATCGCTTTCTGTCGTCGGCACCCCTTCTTCATCGATGTAAAAGTTGGGAAAATAGCTGTGAATCCGAACAACTTCATCGTTCTCCAGCGTGTAGTTACCGTCGGGGTTATTTAAATCAACCGTAAAAGAATCAACCACTTCACCCGTTTCGGTATCCTCGACGTCAAACGTCATTTCCGCCAATTCATCCAACTTACGATCCACTTGATAGACGGCATATTCATCAAAATGGAAGGCGTCATTGACTTCGATGCCGTGCCGGTCGATTTCTTCAAGTTCCTGGTCCACACCTACGGTTGCCTCCTCATCAGGGGCGTATAGCACGGCATCGGTGCGGAACGTTTCTTCAAATTGCGCCCCTTCTCCCGCTTCAGCCATCGCGGCTTCGTACCGTTCATCGTCCTCATCATAGTGTTCTTCCGTAAATTGCTCGTTCTCCAGATAATAATCACCGGATGTTCCGGGAACGACGACGGTTTCACCCTCGCGGACCCAGACGTTTTCGTCCAGATACATCCCCGGGAAAAACCGCAAGGATGCACCGATCAGGAATATAATCAGACCGATGTGATTCACGTAAGGCCCCCAGCGAGCCCAGCGATTTTTCTCCGCAAGAAGATTTCCGTTTTCTTCACGGACATTGTAGCGCTTGTTTTTTAGTATATCCTGCGCTTGGGCCATCGTCGTATCCTCATTGTCAACACGGCTTGTCCCGAATATACGCTGGCGTTTCATAAAGCTCTTGTGCCGGGTCACACGCTGTGATTTCAAAGCTTTATACAGCGGAAAGAAACGGTCAATGCTGGCAATGATAATCGACGTCCCGAGGGCGGCGACCAAGAGCATATACCACCAGGAGCCATACAAATTATGCAAGCCGAGGCTGTAATACACTTGTCCCAACGCCCCGTGTTCTTCCGCATAGAAAGTCGCCGGATCTGCTCCGGGAGGGATAAACATCTCCTGCGGGAACAGCGTTCCGAGCGACGATGCCAACAATGTGATAACAATGATCGTGACGCCTACTTTGACAGAAGAAAAAAAGTTCCAGATTTTATCTATAATCGACTTGTTATATGTTTGGGAACGACGCGCGGCCCCTTCATAACGCATGTTCAGCAAGCGATCGGAGCCGGAATTGACAAGAGGCTTCCCGCATGACCCGCATACTTCTGTACCATAAGGGTTAAGATGTCCACATTCACATTTGATTTCGTCCAAAAAAAATCACCCCAGCATATGGTATCCTCTGCATCATATTATAACGGTCAAAGCCTTTGTTTACTTCCGTATAAACGCTTTTTTTATGACGGTTGTGTGACAGCTAAATCCCGTAATTTCGCGACTTCTACCGGTTTTAACGTGCGAAAATCCCCGGGCTGTAATCCATCCAGAGTTAAAAAGGCATACCTTTCTCTTTTCAACTTCAAAACCGGATGATCGACGGCTTCCAGCATCCGGCGGACTTGCTGATTCCTGCCTTCCGAAATGACGATTTCAATAATGGACGTGTCGTTCTTTTTATTCCCGGACTTAAAAGCACACCTGGCCGGCAGTGTTTTCCCGTCTTCGAGCTCAATCCCTCGTGAGAGGGTCTGCAATGTCTGTTTAGACGGCTTACCTTTCACCTTTGCAATATACGTTTTGTTGATTTTGCTCCGGGGATGCATCATTGAATTCGCGAATTCCCCGTCATTCGTGAGCAACAACAACCCCGATGTATGATAATCCAGACGCCCAACCGGATAAATGCGCGCATCCGTTTTACCCATATAATCGGTGACGACGGTCCGACCTTTATCATCGTGTACGGCGGAGATCACTTTGTTCGGTTTATACAACAGAAAATAAACCGGTTCTTCCCGTTCAATGGGGATGCCATCCACTTCAATACGATCTTTCGCCGTTACTTTTGTTCCCAGTTCGCGCACGACCTTCCCGTTCACCTTGACACGTCCGGCGGTGATATAATTCTCGGCTTTCCGGCGAGAGGTTATCCCCGCGCGTGCAATCACTTTTTGCAATCGTTCCATCTACGTTCACCCCAGCATTTATCATACGCTTCCTGACCGCTTTTCTCAAGCACGCCACTGACGGACACCCCGTCACTAATCTTCCTCCTCTCCACCGGTCAGTGACAAAATATATTCAACGATCGCTTCCTGGTCTTCACTGCTAAATCCGGACTGTTCATCGACCCAGAATTCATGGCCAATGCCTTCGATGTTGACATCCCGTAAGTCCTGGGAGGATTGATTGGCCTCAATTACCCGCTCGCGCAAATCCCGGTCAATCACGGCGAGCATACTGTTAAATGGATCCGGCCGCCTGTCGCTTAAAAATGTTCCGGGGATACCTAAATCGTCTTCCTTGTTTTCTCCCACGGCTACCCCGCCGTCATGCAGATAAGGGGCATGCCTGGACACGCCGGCCAGCCCTTTAACCTTATATCCTCCATCGGAATCGCCATGAGCGAAGCCAAGGTTCTTTTGCTCTTCATCAACGTGGTCGGTAGGCGCTTTTAAGATCTTCGCCCGCTCAGGTACCGGCACAGGTGTGTCCGGAGAGAAAATGAGCGGCTCATCCCATACTTTTTCCGTATCCTCCAGAGAGTCTGCCCGCGACGGTTGTGTTCCGATTTCATCAAGGGGAATAATACGGTTATTCGTCTTGGCACGTCCGGCGTGACAGGATAGACACCCCGCTTCATTGAACACTTCCTCCCCGCGTGCCAACGTTGTTTCATCCACAGTTCGATTCGGCTCAGGGGGCACGAGCGTGTTTTGAAATGCCGACATCGCGTTGTTCTGTTCATTCACGTTATGGCCTTCAGACGAAGCCAGATAACCCTGGGGCGAGATTCGGGAAACGTTCGGATACGTCGGCAACTTCACCACTTCATTGACTCCGGGTGAATCCGGAAAGGGTTGGACTTCCTGAAAAAAGTCCGATGGTTTCTCATCCGCAAACGGATTATAACGGTATCTTTCATTAGCGGCATTTTGCAACAGGGTCCCCAGATAAACCTCCGGGTCAATGTCAAACAGTTCATCGCTGATTTGCGCCTGCGCCAGGGCATCAGACCCTTGCGCCTGGACGTTATTGTTCAGGGTGGACAACCCTCTGAATGGACCGCTCGTCCCCATCCCGGACCAGCTATAGGGATGATCCTCAAATGTAAATGAATCAGCCATTTGCGTCGGGTTCGCTTCCATATCTATCGTCGCGTCAAAAAACCCCGGCGGCCACTTCATCAATGTCTCGTCCACGGCATCTTCCAGTGCCTTAACATCGGGTAACGCCTCTTCCTCCCCCTCCGTCGTTTCTACCGTTCGATTGGTCTCCGCCACAAAGTCTTTCAAATCTTCAACGTCCGCATGGGTAAAATAAGACGCGGTGTTGCTTCCGAAAGCCATCAATGCGCCTGTATTTAAATTTGTGTTCGTTCCCCCCTCTACGACTTTACCGCCATTGTCCATATCGACGGAAGCATGACAGAGGGCACAACTAATACCGACTTTCATCTCCCCCCGATCGACGGTCACAGGCATGCCAAGGGGCATCATCGCCCCCTCGGGGACGTCCAGACCTGTATCAAGCATCGTACCTTCTTCAAACGTTTCCCCGCCGATCGTCACCGTCTCCGGGATCTCTACCTGCAAATTATCCGTAGCACTACCCCCTAATTTGGCGATCGCCTTCATAAAGTCGAAGAGCGATAATGGACCGTCCAAAATGCCCAGAACATCGGTCAGGAACACTTCGTTGCCAAATGTTTCTTCATAAAACGTTTCCCGGCCAAGCTCCAAAAATTCGTCATCCACCCGGACAGCCCCATTTTCTGCTGCCAAGTATTCCCGGCCTTCCTCCGTTTGCAACAACGCTTCAGCTTCTTCTTTCGATACAGCTTCCCCAAACACGTCATAGGCCTCTTCCGGTCTGCCATCATCGCTGTAAATGTGATCATCATTTATAATTTTTTCAAAGGAAGGGGTATATCCAATCGTAAAGTGGCCGAAATAAAAAAAGCCTAAGCCTGCTATGATTACAAAACCTAGAACAACCCCCGTCCATTTTATGACATTCATTATCCATCTCTCCTGAAAATATGTTTAGTCTTACATTTCCCGCTGCCATTATTTTTATGAAAAAAACCTACACCGCCACCATAGGCGATATAGGCTTATTGATTGGGCTGCTATTTTGCTTTTGTCGCGTTTATCACATGTTCCCAAACACGATCGTTACGAAGAAAATCGCTGCGGCCAGCCCGCATAAATCGGCGAGCAAACCGACTTTCAGTGAATCGCTGATCTTTTTAATGCCGACGGCGCCAAAATACACAGTGAGGACATAGAAGGTTGTATCTGTACTTCCCTGCATCGTTGAGGCCAGTCTACCGATGAAAGAGTCGGGGCCGTGTGTTGCGATTAAATCACTCATCACACCCAGTGAGCCCGTTCCCGATAGCGGGCGCATGACCGCCAAAGGTACGATATCCGTCGGTACACCGATAGCTGTCAACATCGGGCGTAACCCCTCGAGTAAAAAATCCAGGGCACCGGAAGCACGAAAAACGGAAATAGCCACCAGCATGGCCACGAGATAAGGGATGATGGACACCGCCATCTGAAAACCGTCCTTGGCGCCTTCGATAAACGTTTCATAGGCCGGGACTTTATTGATGATCGCACTTAAAAGAATGACAAACAATAACAGCGGAATGATGTACATGGATAGCGTTGTTATAACTGCCATATTATTTTGCCCTCGCTCGCTGCACCCGGCGCCAATGGAAAAACCGGTCAATCAATATGGCACTTGTAACGGCTACAGCCGTGGCCGCTATCGTCGTCCCGATAATTTCCCCGGGGTTGGCAGAGTCATAAGTCATCCGGATCGCGATCACCGTCGTCGGAATCAACGTTAAGCTGGCCGTGTTAATCGCGAGAAACGTGATCATGGAACGACTGGCTTCATCTTTGCTGCCATTCAGCTCTTTTAACTGTTCCATCGCTTTAATCCCCATTGGGGTCGCTGCATTGCCGAGCCCGAACATGTTCGCGGTCATATTCGATAAAATATAGCCCATCGCCGGATGTTCTTTCGGCACTTCCGGGAACAGGCGCTGCACGAGGGGCGACAACACCCTGGAAAGGAGCTTGAGAAGTCCCCCTTCCTGGGCGATTCTCATCATCCCCAACCAAAACACGAGAATACTGATCATCCCTAAACAGAGCGTAACCGCCTCTTGCGCGCCTTCAAATATAGCCTCGTTCACTTCCTCCATCCTGCCGGTTATCATGGCAAAAACAAGCCCCGTTATCAGCATCGACATCCAGATCCAGTTAATCATCCAGTTATCACCCCATTATTTGCCGGAGACTATTTGTAAACCGCTGCCACCAGGAAAGTTCCTCGTTTTCGTCTTCACCTTCTCTATAGATCGGCTGTTCTGAAATGACGTCGCCATCCAGTTGAAATTGTATGTTTCCGGCAAAAGGCCCCTCTTCCTCGCTGGACCATTTGATCCTTGGCAAAACACGACGGTACTCGCTCTCGGTTAAGGGATAGGTCACCGAACGACGTACTTCAAAATCTTCGTATTGTTCATTGGCGCTGCGTTCCAGCCCACCTTGACGAATGAGCATTTGCATCCGAAAGGTGTCAAATCCATATTCGAACATTCGGACATGGTCATCCCAGTCAGAGGGGGCATTCAATGTGACCGCGATGAGTTCCATGCCGTCTTTTTCGGCAGACGTCACTAGCGTTCGCCTTGCTCTGTCCGTATAACCGGTTTTTCCGCCGGTGGTATACTCATAACGCTCGGTTAACAAGCGGTTTTTGTTCCGCCATACCCGTTCCCAATCTTCGTTTTCATTAGGGGCTCGATGTATCTCAGTTCCGGAAATGTCCCTGAATTCGTCACGTTGCATCGCTGCTTGCATAATCATCGCCATATCATAAGCGCTGGAATAATGATCTTCATGATCATCCAGTCCGTGGGGGTTGGCAAAAACGGTGCTTTCCAGTCCCAGTTCATTCGCTTTTTCATTCATAAGATAGACGAACCCGTCTACACTCCCGCCGACATGCTCGGCAATCGCGATTGCGCTGTCGTTGCCGGACCGAAGCATCAATCCATACAATAAATCTTCCAATGTAGCTTTTTCGCCTTCCTGCAAGTATAAAGATGACCCCTCTGTTCTCACGGCGTTAGCTGAAATCTCTACCGAGTCATCCAAATCCCCATGTTCGATGGCAATCATCGCCGTCATTATTTTCGTAATGCTGGCAATACGCTTTTCACTATCCGCGTCTTTTTCCCAAAGCACGCGGCCACTTTCGACCTCGATCAAGACACCGGCTTCTGCCGAAACGGCAAAAGGGTCTTCTGCGTTTTCTTCTGCTTTCACCTGAAGTGACGGTATACAAACAAGAACGGATATGATGATCAACAGCCAACGTCCCATATTTCACCTCATCCCTCGACCGCAGCAAGTCCAATATATCTACTTGCTCAATATGTATGTAAAAAGAGACAAGTTATGTGTGTAAAGAAAATAGGATGAGCCCCCTCTTCCGCAGAAAAGGGGCTCATCCCAATTATGCTTTTGGTTTAAAAATCAACGCGGCAATAAAGGAGAAAATAATCGCGGCCGATATCCCTCCGCTCGTTACCTGGAATATCCCTGTTATTACTCCGATAAGTCCCGTGTTGTCAGCCTCGGTCATAGCCCCGTGGACGAGCTGGTTTCCGAAGCTGGTGATGGGTACGGTCGCTCCGGCCCCGGCAAAATCGATGAGGCGTTCATATATGCCGAGCCCGTCCAGAATCGCGCCGCTCACGACGAGGGTTGCCAACGTATGGGCTGGGGTGAGCTTCAATCCATCCATCAACAATTGACCGACGACACATATTAACCCTCCGACAACAAAGGCCCAGAAAAAGATCACAGTGGCCCTCCTCCCTTCGCTTCCAACGTGACTGCATGCGCTATACCGGGAATCGATTCTTTTTGTTGATACGTCGTGGGGGAAAGAAGGGCTCCCGTGGCTACGGCTAATACGCGTTGCAGACGTCCGTTTTTGATATCGTCCAGTATTTTGCCGAACACGACCGCCGCGGAGCAGCCGGTTCCGCTCGCCCCTGACATCGCTTCCGGCGCATTATCGTAAATGAGCATTCCGCAATCCTGAAATTTAGCCTCCGGCAAGGGATGTTCTTTTTGACGGAACCATTCCAGAGCCAGTGAGCGGCCTAAATCGCCGAGATCACCGGTAATGATCAGATCATAATCGTTTTCATCCATTTGAAAATCGGAAAAGTGCGTGAGAATCGTATCAACGGCAGCCGGCGCCATCGCCGCGCCCATATTGTAAGGGTCCTTCAAGCCGTGATCGACAATTTTCCCGATCGTCGATTTGGTGACGACGACATCCGAACCACTCGGTCCGATGAGTGCCGCACCTCCGGCGGTCACCGTACGTTGCGCGGTCGGAGGCCGTTGCGCCCCGTACTCAATAGGATAGCGAAATTGTTTTTCGATCGCCGCGTAGTGGCTCGCTGTGCCCGCCAGCACCAGGGGCGCCCCCATTTCCACGGCTTGCGCGGCAAGCGAGAGCGCCTCCATCGAGGTTGAACAAGCGCCGAACAGGCCATAATATGGAACGTTTAAAGAGCGCGACGCGAAAGTGGTCCCCGTATCTTGATTAATGAGATCGCCGCCGTAAATAAAGGCAACATCCGCGGCGGTCTTTCCGGCTTTTTTTAATGCTTGTTGACAAGCTTCTTCCATTAAGACGACCTGGGCCTTTTCAAACGTATTCTCACCCATGCGCCGATCGTCGAAGATGTAGTCAAAGGTATCTTTTAACGGACTTTGCTTTTCAAACGGACCGGCAACGACCCCGGAAGAAAGGATGCACGGGTAAGATGGGAACGTCCAGCTCTGTTTTCCGGTGAACATTACATGACCTCCCACTGTTGCGTGACGATCGCATAAATAATGCCTATGATGAAAGCTGCCACCGTACCGAACACGATGACAGAACCGGCCAATTTAAACATATTGCCGCCAACGCCGAGGACGTATCCTTCACTGCGGTACTCAATGGCAGTGGATGCCATCGCGTTTGCGAAACCGGAGACGGGTACGAGCGTGCCACCCCCGGAAAACTGGGAGAACTTATCATAAACCCCGAATCCCGTTAACAAGACCGCGATAAAAATAATCGTGGCAACCGTCGGGGCGCCCACGGTTGCTTCGTTGAAGTTAAAAAACGTCATGTAAAACACTTGAATGCATTGTCCGATGAGGCATATAAACCCTCCGACGAGAAATGCTTTCAGGCTTCTCATCCCGACGGGGCGAGAGGGTTCCATCCGCTTGGCTACTTGTTTGTAGTTTTCTGTTTCCATATTGGATTTTGTACTCGACATCATCGTTCGACCCTTTCATACATCAGTTTTCATAAATTCAGTTATGCTTTCTAAACGCCTGTCCAATTCTTCTCCGCTTACGGTGCCGCTTTGAATGTCTTCGGTCAGCCTTTTCAGTTCCATATTGGCTTTTTGATCGGTGGATAAATGAATGATCGTATCAGGCGGCAATGTTTCTTTTAGCTGCTCGCGCCCTTCTTCCCGGAAGGCCTCCAGATTCCAGCGTGTCATGTGCCTCACCTCGGGAACAATATAGACGTGATTATCGAGAGACACAGCATGCGCATTCTTGACTTGCTCCAATTCCTCTGTGGAAGCCTTGGCTTCCTCGGCCAAGGTCTGTTCCTCCCGAGGATCAACATTCCAGTATTCAGAAGCGGCCTGGGGCGGATTGACCGGCTCGCGGGAGTGGTGACTCATATCCGGTTCTGTTTTCTCCGGCTCTTCACCCGCCGGTTCCCCGCAAGCAGACAGAAGAAGCACCATGGCACACACGGAGAAAGTAAGCATGTGTAACGAACGGTAGTTCATAACGTTTCTTCCTTTCGCAAACATATCGTAGTCTTAGTATGAGTCTAATGACCCTTCACATGCATTTTCGGCATTAGAAAAACTTGGCTTTATAATAGAAAAAACTGTCTCCGCCCCGGAAACAGTTTTTTCAAATAATTATTAATAGGGGGTCCACTTTACTTTTTGGGCGACCTCCAACCTATGCTGCACTGCCGGCCAGTTAACGACTTCCCACCAATTCTCCACATACGCTTCTTTGTCCGTTTTGTACTGTAAGTAGTAAGCGTGTTCCCAGATATCGAGGACGAGCAAGGGGATCACATCCCATTGACTCAAATAATGATGAAGTTCAGCATTTAAAATCTCCAGACGCTGGGCGCGGGGAGACCAGACGAGAATCACCCATCCCGGGGTATCCAGTTCTTCAGCCGCAGCCGTAAAATGGGCACGAAAGCGCTGATAACTGCCAAAATCCCGCTCGAGCATGGCCAGCAAATCGCCTTTAGGTTTGCCACCCCCTTTTGGATCCATAATTTCCCAAAAGATCGTATGCAAATAGTGACCGGCGCCGTGAAAGGCCGCTTCCCGTTCCCAGTGAGTAATGAGGTCATATTTATTGTCCCGGCGCGCTTTTTGCATCTGTTCTTCTGCTTCATTCAATCCTTCCACGTAAGCGCGATGATGAACATCATGATGGAGGTACATGATTTCAGCGGCGATATAAGGCTCCAGGGCATCGTACGCGTAAGGCAGGGGCGGCAACTCATGCTGACCGGGCTCGACGGGATGGGCTTCCTTTTTGGCTGCTTTTGTGCTCGACCGTTCGTTCTTTTCCAGTTCAGCGGCGAGCGCCTCGACGGACTGTATCAACTGATCGGGGTCACTTGTCGTTGCATCAAGCTCCGTTCTCACTTTTTCCAGTTTGTCTTTCATGTTCGCTTCAGATGAACGATGTTCAGCGTCGAGATACGTCTCCAACGCTTCGATCCATTTTTCCACATCACCTTTATATTCTTCCCATGTAGTGATCGACTCTTCACTCCTTTTTGAAGGATTAAAATGTGTTCACTGACTATTTATATGGATCGAAGGATTGTCTTCATGACTATTTAATTTTCCTTATCGTAGCCGGAAAGAAACAAATCCAATTGTTCAGCCGGCTCTTCCTCCTCGAGAGAAGGTAAATCATCCAGGGAACGCAGGTTGAAAACGTCCAGAAAACGGGCGGTGGTTTTGTAAAGGATGGCCCTGCCTGCTCCTTTCACGCGCCCGCTTTCGGCTACCAAACCTTTGCCGACCAGGGTTGACATCGCATGATCGGCATTAACCCCCCTAATCTCTTCAACCGTCGTGCGTGTGACCGGTTGCTGATAAGCGACGATCGCCAGCGTTTCCAATGCCGCCTGCGAAAGTGTCTTCTGCTGGGGAGGGTGAGCGTACCGCTCTACATAAGTGGAGAATTCATCTCTCGTCGCCATTTGAAAGCGCGTGTCAAATTGGAGAATCGTAAGCGCACGCCCCTCGTCTTCAAACCGGGAAGCCAGTGCCTGTAATTCAGCGATGATCCTGTGGCGGTCGATACCAAGGACTTCGGCGGCCCGCGCTGCTTCCAATCCTTCATCTCCACTCACATATAATAACGTTTCAAGTATGCGGCCAATATCTTCATTCATGCTTCGTCGTATCCTCTCGTGCTTCAATGTAAATGTCTGCGAATAGTCCCCCTTGCTTGCAACGCACATGACCTTCCTTTACGAGTTGTAAAAGCGCCATGAATGAGATCACTTGTTCATCCACTTTCCCTGGTGCGTACAATTCCAAAAAAGGAACCGGTTGATCACTAAACCACACACGGGAAGTGATCATTTGCATTTTCTCCTCCACCGACCATTTCTGTGTTTCGACGGTGGTTGTCCGCGGTCGTTCGAGGCGAAGCCGTTGTTTGACATTCTCGTAAGCTTGCAGCATGTCCGCTAAAGAAACATCGAGCGATGTTGGTTCCTCCGCGTATGCAATGCCGAGAGTTATTTTACTCGGTGGCTTACTGAAAAAATGGGCACGGTTGGCTTGGTTTTCCCTCAGCTCGGCGGCAACCGCTTTATACCTGCGATATGTCTGCAACTGAGCAACGAGCTCCTCGCGGGGGTCTTCCTCTCCCCATTCTTCGACACCATCCTCAGCATCATCCCAGACTTCTTGACTCGGGAGCAGCATCTGGCTTTTTATAGCGAGCAGGGTCGAAGCCATGACGAGATATTCACTCGCAACATCCAGTTCCAACGCTTGCATCTTTTGGATATACGACATATATTGTTCAGTGATTTGGGCAACGGGAATATCGTAAATATCAACTTCCGCCTGTTTAATCAGGTGCAAAAGTAAATCCAACGGGCCTTCAAAGCTATCCAGTTTGACATTATAGCGTTCCGTTTGCAAGATAAACAGCCCCTCAATAGTCTCAATCTGTCTTATTATAACATTGCACTAACGAAAAAAGGTGCCGGATCACCCAGCACCTCGCCTTTTCTCAGTTGTTTTGGTGTTTTTCGAGAAAGGTTCGTGTTTCCTCTGAAGGGGTAAACTTTTTCCCCAACCTCTCTTGCATCGTAAAAAGCATCTCTTCACCAATGCCCTCATCCCGATAGGAAGGGTTCACGCAGATGTGGTGAAGAATAATATCCCCGTTCTCAGTTTCCTGGTAACCGAGGACGCCGACGATATCGTCATCCTTCTTATACATAAACAGTTTCATCGATTCCTCATTTTCATATTGATCGATGGTTTCCTGCAAGGTTTTGACCTCTTTTAGGTCAGGCGTATATGACAGTAAACCCATAGCGATTTTTCTATAGGCGGGCTTGTACTTCATAATCATCTGCCTGGCTCCTCTCTTTTAAAAGAGATTGTTCGATGAGGAACGCAATCTATTTGCTCTAGCATTAATATAGGATACCCAAAATAAGAGCATTGGAAACATGATTTATTCACCGACGTCTAAGTTTACAATCAAGCGTAAAGGGAACGGTCGTTACGAACGAGATCCGCATAGCTTTCCCGTTCAACGACGAGCTTATGCTCATTATTCTCGACAAATACGACCGGGGGACGAGGCAAGCGGTTATAATTACTGGCCATGGAGTAGCCATACGCGCCGGTCGAGAATACTGCCAACAAATCGCCGCTTTTAACGGCGGGCAATGATAGGTCGTAAATGAGCATATCCCCGCTTTCACAGGCTTTGCCTGCTATAGCATAAGTCTTCTCATCCTGCTGTTTGGTGCGATTCGCCAATTCGGCATCATAATGGGCCCCATATAAAGCCGGTCGAATGTTGTCGGTCATCCCGCCATCGACACTGACATAATGACGGACATTTTCGATTTTCTTTTGCGATCCGATCGTATATAACGTCGTGCCCGCCTCTCCAACGATCGCCCGCCCCGGCTCAATCCAAACTTGAGGGACAGGGATGTGATGGCGATCGCTTTCCGCCCGTATCGCCTGGATGATGGTTTCCACGAATGTCTCCGGCCTTAAAGGCTGATCAAAACGCGTATAGCTGATGCCAAACCCTCCACCGACGTTGATCACTTCAGGAACAAACCTGTAGGTGTCCCGCCAGTATCCCAAATAACGATAGAGGGTAGCGAGTGCCTGCACTAATGCCGACGTTTCAAAAAGCTGGGATCCAATGTGGAAATGCAAGCCCAGCAATTTAAGGGATGGTATGGCTAACGCTTGTTCAACCGCCTTTTGGGCCTGCCCGTTATGAAGGTCGAAGCCAAACTTGGAATCTTCTCCGCCTGTAGATATATAATCATGCGTGGAGGCCTCTACCCCTGGCGTTACGCGCAGTAAAATGGCGGGGGCGCTGTCCAGGCGTCTGCTCTCCTCGCTCAACATTTCCAGTTCCTGAAAATTATCAACGACAAAACAGCCAATCCCCGCCGTCAAGGCTTCGCTGATTTCCTGCCTGCTTTTATTGTTGCCATTGAAATGAACCTTTTCCATCGGAAAGCCTGCCTGCCTGGCCGTATAAAGTTCCCCGCCGGAAACGACATCAAGACTAAGTCCTTCCTCCTGGGCAAGTTGAACCATGGCGGTGCAACTGAAAGCCTTGCTGGCATAAGCCACTTGATAAGCGATGCCCGTTCGTTCGAAAGCCTGTTTGAACGCGCGGGCTTTCTCGCGAATGTGGCTCACATCGTAGGCATATAACGGTGTATGATACTGCGCAGCCAAGCGCACGGCATCAACCTCACCGATCATTAAATGACCTTGTTCATTTCGCTTTTTCGTCATTACGGTCATGGACATGTCTCACTCCTCCACTCCATGCCCAATATTGTATCACGGTTTCGTTTGTCTCACCACATTTTTCGGGTCAACGATTCTTGGGCGCAGTCGCATCGTTGGCACGCCGGTGCGCGCGACAATTTGCCACATCGCCGCCGGATCAAACGGAAGGAGCGGCCACAGGTAAGGTTTATTCATCGGTTTCATGCGCACCATGAGAATGAAGACGACCGTAAGGGCGATAACGTAACCATAAGACGTAAAGATCCCCACGGCAAAAATAAAGAGCAACCTCACCATCTTCAGGGCAACACCGAGTTCATGACTCGGCGAGGCAAATATGCCAACCGCACCCAGAGCGACGTAAAGAATCACTTCCGCGGTCAGGAGGCCAACATCGATGGCGATCTCACCGACCAACAATGCCGCGACGAATCCGAGCGCTGTTCCAAGCGGCGCCGATGTATGAATCGCCGCCATCCTGATCAGTTCCACGCCCAGTTCACCGATGAGCATCTGCGCGAATATCGGCACGTTTCCTTCATCTTCAACACCAATGTAATCAAGACCGGCCGGAACCAAGTCCGGTTCCAACACCAATAACAACCAAAATGGAACGATAAAGACGGCAGCCAACATGCCGATAAACCGAATCCAACGCAGAAAAGTACCGACCGCGGACGATTGCCGAAATTCTTCCGCATGCTGAACGTGATGAAAGATCGTCGTCGGCAAAATCATAATCGTCGGGGATGTATCCACCATGAGAAGCATATGGCCTTCGGTCAGATGGGCGGCCGCGACGTCCGGCCGTTCCGTAAACCGCACGAGCGGAAACGGGTTCCATCCTTGATTGAGAATATATTCTTCCACGGCCTTGTCGGCCATCGTAATGCTGTCGATGTTGATCTTGTCAAGTTCCTGTTTAACGATATTGACGAGGTCCGGATCCACAATCCCGTCGATGTATGAAACGGCGATATCCGTTTGCGAACGGACGCCTACCTGCACAATTTCGTTCCGCAAACGTTCATCACGTAGACGCCGACGCGTTAACCCCGCATTTTCAATAATGTTTTCCGTATAACCATCCCGGGCCCCGCGCGTCACCCTTTCCGTATCCGGTTCCGCTGGCTCCCGACCGGGATAATTGCGAACATCGACGATAAACGCTTCATGTTCGCCTTCGATGAGAATAAAAATAAGCCCGGATAACAAATGAAAAATACATTGATCAACTTCAGCAGTCACATCCACCTGTATATGGGCAATATGATTTTCAATCGTTTCTCTGGCACTATTTGTTTCCATGTTAAATTTTTCCAGATCCATGAGCTCCCGCAAAACCTGGATAGCGATCTGTTCATCGTTTAAGCTGTTTACGTAATAAAATTGTACTTCTTTCCCGAGTACGTTGATTTTGCGCATGCCGACGTCAAAGCTGGCATCAATGTTTAAGCGATCGTGAAAGATCTTTTCGTTCTCCTGGAGACTATTGGTTAATGTCTGTGCTTCATTCGTTTCCATCATTCATATCGCTCCGTTCAATAATGAGCTCTAAAGCTGTTTTCGTTACCGGCGAGCCCCGTTTAGGCGCATCGCGTCCACCCATTTTCCCCAGATCACCAATGCCGATAATCAAAGGAATCTGTAATTGGTCGAGGCAATAAACCGTATCGCCATGAATGCGATATTCCTCGATATCACGAAATCCTTCCTTGTCAACGCCCCATTCCGTGAGGTAACCGTAGCGATCGACGGAGATGTCCACTTTCGTCCAATCACCGGACCGTTCAGCCGATGCTACCGCAAGCGCGCCGATGAGCTCAATCTCTTCTTCACGAGCGAGACGAACCATAAAATCCTCGCCCCGCCCTTCGTAAGCTTCTCCGGCATCATCGAACAAGACAGCTATTCTTTCATACGAAGTTGCGATAATACTCTCCAGTAATTGCTCATATGTACCGTATGTAGGGTTTCCACCCGACAGGGAAACACATTCGAGCCCGATCGTTTTCGTTGCCGTTTCCACTGCTTTGGCAGCGGCTGTATCTCCATCGGTGATATAGATGACCTGCTTGACCATACCGTTGATGCCTCCATTGCCATCCCATATTTTCTGTTAAATACGTGTTCCTATTCATGGAAGCGATATTTTTAAGATAAAGAAAACTTGGCTTATCGCCAAGCCTTTAAGGCGATAAGCCTTAGTTGCACTTATGCAGGATAAGAAAGTTGTACTTTCTTATCTGCTAAAAAAAGATGGTGGTCTTAATCCACCATCTCTTTACGCATTTTTTCCAGTATTTTCTTTTCCAGTCGGGACACTTGCACTTGCGAGATTCCGAGTCTATGGGCCACTTCCGATTGCGTTTGATCGCGGTAATAACGCAAAAACACGATCAAGCGCTCTCTTTGCTCGAGGTGATGCACCACGTCCCGTAAGGCCAGCTGTTCAAACCATTTCGTCTCATCCGGGTCGGAAAGCTGATCCATAAGGGTAATGGGATCACCTTCATTTTCATAGACTGTTTCATTCAAAGAAGATAACGAGCGGGTGGCTTCATTTGCAAATACGACATCTTCGGGAAGGATATTCAACGCTTCAGCAATTTCATTGACGGTAGGCATACGCCCATTTTTTTTAGTGAGCTCTTCTTTTTCCCGCCGGATTTTATGGTTTAATTCTTTCAAAGAACGACTGACTTTTACCGTACCGTCATCGCGAATAAAACGCTGAATTTCACCGATGATCATCGGTACCGCGTACGTGGAAAATTTAACTTCATAGTTTAAGTCAAATTTATCAATCGATTTCATCAAGCCGATACAGCCAATCTGGAACAAGTCTTCCCCCTCGTAGCCACGGTTAAGAAACCGCTGTACCACAGACCAGACAAGACGGGTGTTGTTTTCCACCAGTTGGTCTCTCGCCTGTTGGCTTCCATTTTGACTTTCGGCAATCCACGTGCGTATCGTCTCATCGGATGGTTGTTTTCCTTTTTTTGTTTTCGTCTCCATAACACCGCCCCTTAATGAGAGAACACTTTATTTCTGGAGAGCTGTTTCCTGGCATAAACGGTTGTCCCTGTTCCATCGGCAGACGTAATGTTTACTTCATCCATGAAATTTTCCATAATGGTAAATCCCATCCCGGATCGTTCCAGTTCCGGTTTAGACGTGAACAACGGTTCACGCGCTTGTTCAATATCGCCAATACCACCGCCATCATCATGGATGATGATCGCGACCGTATCTTCCTCAAGGACAACGTTGAGGTAAACAGTGCCGGCCGGATTTTCATCATAGCCGTGAATAATGGCATTGGTGACCGCTTCGGAAACGACGGTTTTCATTTCTGTCAGTTCATCCATCGTCGGATCCAGTTGGGCGATAAACGCCCCCGCGCTTACACGTGCAAAAGATTCATTCTGACTGAGCGCTGAAAATTGAATTTTCATTTCGTTTTTCATTTAAACGGCCTCCCCCAAAGTCCGTAATGCATGACTTTCCTCATTTTCCAGACGTAAGACTTTAAACAACCCCGCCATTTCGAAAATGCGGCGGACAGAAGGAGAAACCGAACAAACGACGAGTTCTCCTCCTCTTGCCTGTAACTTTTTGTACCTCCCGAGAATGACCCCGATCCCCGAGCTATCCATAAACGTTAACCCTTCAGCGTTCAAAAGTAAATGTTCAACCCCCGAGTCCTCTAATGCTTCATCAACCCTGGATCTCAAGGCACTTGCGGCATGATGATCCAGTTCCCCATACAAACGCACGCATAAGACGCGGTTTTTCTGTTCGGTTTCAACATTGAAACTCATCTTTTGTTTCCTCCATTCTCCCAAGTTCGTTCCCACCTCTAACATTCGCTCTCCACGGATTTCTTCCTGCCCGGCCGACAAAATCAGTCATGCTTCAGCCAAGGTTTTTAGTTTTCGCCATCGGAAATCGTATCTTCCGGGTCCGGTTCAACACCGATAATTCTTAAAGTTGAACGCTTAAACAGATGCCACCAGGAAGCACTTTCCACCGTTTCACCGGCGATGATGTTCGACTCGATGACTGTATCCCCATCGTGTAGCAGTTGAAATGTCCCGATGACTTCCCCTTCTTCAACGGGTGCTTGTAATGATTCAAGTTCGATATTTTCCGTAATATCATCGGAGGAATCCTGTTTGCCATAGAGCATGCTCACTTTATCGTCCAAACGTCCGACAACAGCGTCCTGTACCCCTTTTTCAACGGGAACCGAGGTTACCGCAGCCCCTTCTTCGAACATCGGTTCAACCCGGTAGTTGGCGAATCCGTAATTTAGAAGTTCGCTGATGTCGGCATTTCTCGTTTTAGGCGTTTCCGAGCCCATGACAACCGCCACAAGTCGCATGTCATCTCTTTTTGCTGTCGCTGTCAGTCCGTATTTCGATTCATCCGTAAAGCCGGTCTTCAACCCATCCATACCATCGAAGAATTTCAACAAACGATTCGTGTTCACGAGCCAAAACTCATCATCTGTCCCTTGCCGCAAGTAATCGTCATAAACGCCGGTGAATGACGTGATTTCTTCGTGTTTCTGCAGAAGTTCACGAGCCATAACCGAGAGATCATAGGCGCTGGATTCATGTCCGTCTGCAGGCAATCCATTGGAGTTGTGAAACGTCGTATCTTCAAGTCCGAGTTCTTCCGCTTTTTCATTCATCCGCTCCACGAAAGTTTCTTCCGAACCTGATATATGTTCAGCCATAGCGACGGAGGCATCGTTGCCGGAAGCGATCGCGATCGCTTTTAACATTTCCCTTACCGTCATTTCTTCGCCCGTTTCCAAAAATATTTGCGACCCTCCCATGGAAGCCGCCCGTTCACTCGTCGTGACCGTTTCATCCAGGGAGATCTCTTCATTCGCCACATCGTCCATAATTAAAAGCATCGTCATAATTTTCGTCATCGACGCCGGGGGCAGGGGGTTATGCTCATCTTTTTGGTATAATACATTCCCCGTGTCTACTTCCATTAAAAGCGCGGAACCCGTTTCCTCTGCCAATGTCTGTGATTCTTCGTCTTCTTCCCCTAAAGCCTGGTGAGGTGATAGTAAAAGAAGCGATGAAAGCATGATTGCTACAGCCTTTTTACACATGATTCGCAGCCTCCAATTTTTCTTTTAGTATCACCACCGGTTTCTCTTTTTATACGCCTGCCTGTAAAGAAAACTTGGCTTATCGCCAATATGACGAAAGCCTTATCTGCCTAGAAAAAAAAACCCGAAACCTTTCACGGTCTCGAGTCGAGTGTCTCTGTTAAGACAGTTCATTTAAAATTCCTTTTACATACTTCATAAATTTTGGCTTCGTTTTGGCTGCCGTCTCCATCACTTCTTCATGGCTGACGCCCTCGTGGCCGTCGGAAACGGCCATATCCGTGACACAGGAAATCCCCAGGATTTGAAGTTCGGCATGGCGGGCGACGATCACTTCCGGAACCGTGGACATTCCGACGACATCACCGCCCAGGTTCCTAAGCATTGCCAGTTCAGCGGCAGTCATGAAGCTGGGGCCGGAAATCCCCGCGTATACGCCTTCTTGTACGTTGATTCCTTCCTGCTCGGCGACATTTTTAGCAAGCGAGCGCAAAGAGCCGGAATAAGCCTGGCTCATATCGGGAAAGCGTGTCCCTAATTGCTCGTCATTCGGACCGATGAGCGGATTGGTTCCGGTCATATTTAAATGATCCGTGATCAACATGAGATCACCCGGACGAAACGACGGGTTCATGCCACCACAGGCGTTCGTGACGATGAGTGTATGTACGCCGAGCGCTTTCATCACCCGCACCGGAAAAGTGACTTCCTGGGCGCTGTAACCTTCATAAAAGTGGAAACGGCCCTGCATGGCGACGACATTTTTGCCTTCCAGTTGCCCAAGGACGAGACGTCCGGCATGGCCTTCGACCGTGGATGTCGGGAAGCCCGGGATATCTTCATAAGCGATGCGCACGCCTGCTTCGACTTCATCGGCAAGATCTCCCAGGCCGGACCCGAGAATCAAGCCGATATCAATGGGATCATCGCCCAATTTTTGTCTGATGGTATCTGCTGCTTGCTCAATGTCTGTCAGCATGGTCATAATTGTTGTTCCCCTTTCCCTACACGTGTAATGATCCGTGTAACCAGTTCCATAAAGTTGGCGGTTACCTTCTCTGTCGTCTCGATGACTTCTTCATGGCTTAACGGTTGATCGAGAATACCCGCTGCCGCGTTAGAAATGCAGGATATACCGAGCACTCGTGAACCCGCGTGCCTGGCCGCAATTACTTCCGGAACCGTGGACATGCCTACCGCATCAGCACCGAGCGTCCGAAACATCCGTACTTCCGCGGGGGTCTCATACGTTGGGCCGGTCGTTGCCGCGTACACACCTCTTTGCAAAGACAGTTCCATCGCTTTGGCTTCCTGTTCGGCAATGTCTATCAACGCCTCGTCATACGCGCTCGACATATCGGGAAAACGGGGGCCGATCTCATCATTATTTGGCCCGATAAGCGGGTGGTCTCCCATCTGGTTGATATGATCCGCAATCACCATCAAATCCCCCGGGGAAAACGATGTATTCACACCGCCCGCCGCATTACTCACCACAAATGTTTCCACGCCAAGGGCGCTGATCACGCGGGTTGGCAAAACGACTTTCCACATCGGATAGCCTTCATAATAATGAAAACGGCCCTTCATCGCGATCACCGGGACATCCCCTAAATGGCCAATGACAAATTTCCCGTCATGACCGGGGACAGTAGATGCAGGAAAGCCCGGAATGTCTTCATAGGAAATGACCGCATCAGCGTCGATGTTATCGGCGAGCCCGCCTAAGCCGGAACCGAGCGTCACGGCCACTTTCGGTGTGATCGTTGTCTTCTCCCTGATTAAGTCAACGGCTTTTTGTACTGTCTCGTTCATTGTGAACCTTCATCCCCCTCTTCCAGTAAGTTCAGGAAGCTCGTGCCGTGATGGGGCTTGCTCACCCGGAAGTTGTCCGCGATCGTCGCCCCGACATCGGCAAAAGTCTCTCTCGTCCCGAGTGAAAAGCCCGGTTGATTCGCTTTCGTGTACACGAGCAACGGCACTTGCTCGCGGGTATGATCCGTCCCGGGATACGTGGGATCATTTCCATGGTCAGCGGTAATGATGAGCAGATCTTCGTCATTTAGTTCTTCCAGCACTTCCGGCAAACGGACATCAAAGGCTTCGATCGCCTCTCTGTAACCGACCGGATCGCGGCGATGGCCGAACTGGGCATCAAAATCGACGAGATTGAGAAAAGATAATCCTGTAAAATCCCGTTTCACCGATTGCAATAGCTTGTCCATGCCATCCATGTTCGAGTCTGTCCTGATCGCGTGCGTCACACCTTCGCCGTCAAAAATATCGTCAATTTTGCCGATGGCTTCCGAGGTCCAACCGGCATCGGCCAGGGTATTCATCACCGTTGGATGAAAGGGTTTCAACGCGTAATCATGGCGATTCGATGTGCGCTGAAATGTTCCAGGTTCTCCAATAAACGGACGGGCGATGACTCTGCCAAGCATGTAAGGATCATGATAGGTAAGCTCGCGAGCTTTTTCACAAATGCTGTACAACTCATCCAGATCAACGATGTCTTCATGGGCAGCGATTTGCAGGACGGAGTCAGCGGATGTATATACGATAATCGCGCCCTTTTCCATCTGCTCTTCGCCGAGTTCCTGTATAATCGCCGTGCCGGAAGCGACTTTATTTCCGATCACCGGCCGGTTCGTTGCTGTTTCCAGTTGTGTGATTAAATCCGCCGGGAAGCCATTCGAGAAAGTCCGAAACGGGGCATCGACGTAGAGCCCCATGATTTCCCAATGGCCGGTCATCGTATCCTTGCTCCGTGATTTCTCATTCATTTTTCCGTAAAAAGCAAGGGGGTGCTCGACCTGGACAAGCCCCGGGGCCTGTTTGAGATGACCCAATCCAAGTTTATTTAAGTTCGGAATGTGCAGGCCGTTGTTATAACGGGCAATCGAGCCGAGGGTATCGGCCCCTTCATCTCCATAATCGTTCGCATCCTCGGCTTCGCCGATGCCGACGGAGTCCATAACAATGACAAAAATACGGGAAAAATCACGCGTCGTCATGATGATGCCGCCTTTCTAATTTGTAGGTTAAGCGCGTGGGTGGTAAGTATGATAGATGTTCCTGAGATGCTGCCGGGAGATATGGGTATAAATTTGTGTCGTTGTAATATCGGCATGGCCGAGCATTTCCTGGACGACACGAAGATCAGCACCATTTTCTACGAGGTGAGTCGCAAACGAATGACGTAATGTGTGGGGGGTCACCGTTTTATGAAGTCCTGCTGCGGCGACGTTCTTTTTTAATACTTTCCAGAATCCCTGCCTGCTTAACGGTTTCCCCAACCGGTTGACGAAAAGGATGTCATGGGATTGTGTTTTCACGAGTGAGGGGCGTGCTTTCATCCAATATGTTCGGAGCGCCTCAATCGCTTTCGACCCGAGAGGGATGATCCTCTCCCGGTTGCCTTTGCCGATACAGCGGACAAAGCCCATTTCCAAATGGGTGTCATCCAGGGTGAGCGCACACAATTCGGATACACGAAGGCCTGTACCATACATCAATTCCAGCATGGCCGTATCCCTTTGTGCATAGGCATCGTTTCCCTTTGCAGCCGCGGTTAGCAGTGCTTCCACCTCGGCAACCGTTAAAATGACCGGTAATTTTCGTCCCGCTTTCGGGGTTTCAATGAGATCAGCGGGATCGTGATCACTGACCTTTTCCCTCAACAGAAATTGATGAAACACGCGAACCGACGAAGTCATCCGGGCAAGCGACGCCTGGGATCGGCTTTCATTTTTTAGCAAAGTAAGATAATCGACAATATGATGACGTTGAACGTCCCCCCAACGCTCGATATTTGCCGTCGCGACGAGATATTCCGTATAGGCGTACAGATCCCGCCGGTAAGATGCCAATGTATTGTCCGAAAACCCTCTTTCAACGAGCCCGTAGTGCAGAAACTCCTCGATATATGGTGTCAGCTCGTTCACAGTCGCTTACTCCCCGCGTGTCCACAAATACCACAGTCGCTCCCGAAAAGAAAAATCATCCTCCGATTCCCGGTCGAACACTTTAATCGCGTTTCCTTCCGGTTCCTCAAATCTTTCATCCCCTTGATATTCGTCGATCACAAATAGAATACCATAATAAAACATCGCCGTGCAGCCTGCGAAAACGATGAATATCTTCAGTCCATTCCAGATTGTGCGCAACACCAATCGCCTCCGATCTTACCATGTCACTACCATGATATGCCCGAAAAGCGATAGGTTATACGTGGGGCATAATGACGATTTCGCTGATATAATCGCGAGCTCGCGAAAAAAAAGCCTTGCCTATCGTCGGCAAGACATTATCACAACGTCCTTTAACCAGCTTCTTCTTCTACGTATTGAGCCACGGCTTCTGCATCTTCACCGGTGTAAAGGTCCTCGGGCATCGAACCCGGTCCTTCTTCAATAGCGTCCAAAACCTCGTCTTCGTTATATCCGGCAATTGATGGCCCGGTAGTGCCCTCAAAATTTTCACCGTGACAATCGATACAAGAGTCTTCATAAAGCTCCATGCCTTCACCGGCATCGACGGTTTCTTCGCTATCTTTTTCGTCTACTTCACCGTTACAGCCCCCGATGATAAAGGCAGCAGCACCCAGGATAACCAAAGCTCTAGCTCTTTTCATGGATGTAGATCCTCCTCCCCTATTGATGTTTCGTGTACAACCTTCACACACTAATTATACACGTTTTAGCCTATTTTGAAACCACGATATAGGAAGGCAAAATCTATACTAAAAAATCCCTTTCAGTCACTCGCTGAAAGAGATTAGCGTGCGGCCTTTAATAACGGCGACCCCGTTTCATGTTTCGCCTGGCATTCGGAGCAAATGCCGTGAAAGGTGAGGCGGTGATCTTTTATTTTAAACGTCCAGTCAGCTTCGATTTTCTTTTCAACGTCACCGAGGAGGTCCTCTTCGATCTCAGATACAGACCCGCACTGAATGCAAACGAGATGATGGTGAGAATGATTCGCGCCCTCTTTGCGAAGGTCATAGCGCGAGACGCCGTCTCCAAAATTAATTTTATCGACGATTTCGAGTTCATTCAGCAGCTCCAACGTGCGATAAACCGTGGCAAGGCCGATTTCCGGTGCTTTTTCTTTCACCAGTAAGTACACATCTTCTGCGCTCAAATGGTCTTCTTCATTTTCCAGTAATACTTCCACTGTCGCTTCCCGTTGCGGGGTTAACTTGTAGCTTTGCGAATGCAGCTCTTTTTTAATCTGATCCAGACGCGCTGTCATCGGTTCCATCCTCCCTTGTGAGGCATACATTTATTATAGAATCCCGTATGGCAGGTGTCAATCAATAATCATTATCGTTAGTAAATAATAATTATTTTAATTAACTGCCTGAATGCCAATCCACGACCCATTCCAGGAACAGGGGAGAAATAAACGCTTCAATCAGGGCAGCGATCACAACAAAGACGAGCGCTATCACCATCACGATACACATACGTACAAAGATGGGAAAAATCGCTTCCTGTTGACCACTCACTTTTATAAATTGTTGCCGGATCAAGCGCAATGAGAATGCGACAGACAAGACGGAGACGACGATCAGTATAGGCACGATAATCAGGTTTTGCGGAAGCACGGACACGAGTGATAATGAGAATCCGACCACGCCTAATTGATTGACGAGAAAACCGACTGTAAAGCCAACGGTAAGTCCCTTGAGAAAAAGCAGTAACAGAATCAGGGGCGAACCGATGACGGAAAGCCCGAGAATAAACATCAACCCCATATACTTCGCATAATAGCTGAAACTTTGCCAAAACAGAGCGCCCTCACTGGAAAATTGCCCCTGGCCGACTTGATCAAAAAATTGCTGTAAATAAACGAACAAATCTTCTCTTTGTGTCAGGCTCAAGCTGTTCACGACGATGGCGCCGAAAATGATGCCCGTGAAAAAAAGAACAGCTGAGAATATATATAAAGACCGATATTCATTGAAGTGTAAATAGACTTGTCGCTCGATGAAAGGCTTCAACTTCACAAAAAATTCCTCCCCACGCTTGTCCGTTACTGAAACATATGAGAGAGGAACTTATCTTATGATGGCTGCTAGATTTTAGCTTTCAGGCGTCTATCAAGGCGACACTAATCATACTTTGCCACGAGCGACTGAATCGCGAATGCCGTTTTCGCATCTCGCCATGAGCCTTCCCGGAGTGCGGAGCGGGCTTCAGCTATTGTCCACTCCTCTACCGACAGAAATTCATCCGCCTCCGTTTGCGAACGCCCTGCCCGTAAATCCGTCGCCAGATAAAGATGAATGAGCTCATCGGCGAACCCCGGAGACGTGTAAAAACATGCCATTTCCTGCAAGTGACCGGCTGTATATCCGGTTTCCTCCTGCAATTCGCGCGCGGCCGTTATTTTTGCCTCCTCTTCTGCTTCCCTTTTCCCGGCCGGTATTTCCAGCAGAAATTCTTCCGTGGCCTTCCGAAACTGGCGCACGAGCGGGATTTTCCCGTCCTCGTTTACGCCGATAACCGCCACCGCCCCCGGATGTTTGACAACCTCCCGTTTGCTCGTCTTCCCGTCCGGAAGTTCAACGTCATGTACTTCCACATCGATAATTTTTCCTTGATAAAGCGTTTCTTTTTGGATCGTAGGTTCGTGACTGGACGACATCGATATACCCCCTTCTATGTATAAAAAAAAGATTCGAATCATAGAACAGTAGCACAACTCATCATAGACGAGGAGTGCTCTAAAATGAAAATTTATAAATCCCCTGATAAAGTCGTTATTCAGGGCAAGGCGTGGCAAGTGCTGCACTTGTTGAAGGAGTATCGCAAACACTTCGAAAACGTCCGCGACTGGACGAATGCCGGGAAGCGCAAATAACGCCTTCGTTAAAGGAAAGGTTGTATTCGCTCATCGAGCATCTCTTCAGTGAGCTCCCCGCGGTGGACATCGACGATAATGCCTTCTTCATTGATAAAATACGTCTGGGGGAGTCCGTCCCTAAGAGGGTAATCGTCGGCGAATTCCCCGTCTTCGTCAAAGACGATCGGCATGGACACGGGATTTTCCTCTAAAAACGCCAGCGCTTCATCAGGACTGCGCTCCGTCGTGGCCATGTTAACCGCTATGACATGAACACCTTCGTCTTCGTAATTTTGATGCGCATCATCCAGAACGGGAAACTCACGAATACAGGGTTCACACCACGACGCCCATAGATTCACAATCACAAAGTTTTCATCAAAATCGCTTAAGCTTATGTTTTCCCCGTTTTGCTGGGGCAGATCAAAGTCAGGGGCTTGTTCTCCCTGGTTGACACCGACCGGCGGAGAGGATACATTTTGATAGACGATGCCACCAACCACTGCCAAGGCGACGAGCACCACCCCGATACTTAACCATTTTTTTACCATTAGTTTTCACCCTTGTTTCACCTATTGAAAGGAGCCTAACGCTTTATGAGTATCATTGAAGCTATCATCTTTGGAATTGTACAAGGCCTTACTGAATTTTTGCCAATATCAAGTACCGCCCATATCATCATCTTGCAATGGCTGTTTGG
Source organism: Natribacillus halophilus (assembly GCF_900100185.1). GTDB lineage: Bacteria > Bacillota > Bacilli > Bacillales > Marinococcaceae > Natribacillus > Natribacillus halophilus. The sequence continues at coordinate 227,755 of NZ_FNEN01000001.1, forward strand.
CATCGAATTTGAAGGCCTTACGTTTGAAATTGTCTTACATGTTGCGTCTGTGCTCGCGGTGCTGCTGTTTTTCCGGCACGATGTGATCGCCATTATCCGCGGGTTCATCCGCTTTCTCGTGCAAAAAGATACGGGTGAACGCGCATCGTTTTTATTCGGTCTCTACTTGCTTGTGGCCACCGCCATCACCGGGATACTTGGGCTTATCCTGGAAGACTACGCGGAATACTATTTAAAATCACCCCTGGTGATCGGTGGTGCCCTGCTTTTAACAGGGATTTTCCTGTTGGTGATCGAACGGATTCATTATCGCTATACGCGTGCGGCCGAGGATATGACGATGCTGGACGCTTTCATCATCGGACTCGCCCAAACACTTGCGGTCATTCCCGGTGTTTCACGCTCAGGCTCGACACTCATTACGGCACTCGCGATTGGCATCGATCGCAAAACAGCGGTCCGGTTCTCCTTTCTGCTCGCCATCCCGGTGATCGCAGGCTCCTCGCTCCTCGCGGTCGGAGACATTGTCCAGGGTGGTTTCGCGGAAGGAAACGTTGTCGCTTTAATCTTATCGTTCGTCGTCACGTTTATCTTCTCGATCATTGGCATCAAGTGGCTGATCCAATGGCTGGAAAAAAGCAAGCTGTACTACTTCGCCATCTACTGTTTTGTGATTGGATTCGTCGTCATCTTCTTCCTGGATCCGACCGTCGTGTAACACTTTATACGAAGGTAAAAACGATTGTCAAAAGAAAGTGACCCCTTAAACAACGGGGTTACTTTTTTCGCAGATAAGAAAGTATAACTTTCTTATCATGCATAAGTGCAACTAAGGCTTTCGCCAGGCTTGGCGATAAGCCAAGTTTTCTTTATGCTGTTTGCTCCTCGGATTGCATCTGTACGTCCGCGACCAATGTTTCGCCCGCTTTTAATGGCTGCTCCTCATCCAGCAACTTAAGCTCACCGATTTGCCTTCGGTCTATAAAAATGACAGCGGACACGGCGCTTATACCATGTTCACGCAGGACATCCAGGTCCGCCGTGATTAAAGGCTTCCCCACTTTAACCTGATCTCCTGTTTGTACGTGGATCTGCAATCCTTCGCCTTGCAAACGAACCGAGTCCAAACCGACGTGCACGAGCACATCGAGTCCTTCTTTCGATTGCAACAAAACCGCGTGTTTCGTCGGAAATGTGTGGATAACCTCTCCTCTCACAGGGGAGACGATGTCGCCATCCTCAGGGTCAACGGCAAACCCGGGCCCCAGTTTTTCATGGGCAATCGTCGGGTCTTCGACATCTTCCAAGCCTATAAGGGAGCCATTGGCTATGGCATGCACGTCAACGTAATCATTTCGTGCTTTTATCTTTGAAACCATACGTTTAATCATATTAATCACTCCAATCTCCAGATTTTTTCATCGGGACAAGAGCTTAAAAACGTCAGACATTCGCGAGTGTAGGGCGAGGAAAGGGAAAGGCGATGGAGAGGCATTTTACAAGCTGGCGCGTACGCGAAGCAGACAAACAACATACGTTGGATGATCTTGCCTACTTGCTCCTACTTTTATTATTCAGTCTTTCTTTTTTTTATGCAAGGTATATGCTGATAAAGTCAAAAAAACGTCAATGGAGCAGGGATCCATTGACGTACTCTTCCTAGCTGCCAGAGATGCGAGGAGAAATATTTCCGTTATTGATAGGATGCCAATATCCGATCGACACTTGGGCCATACATTTCCCCAAACATATTCAAGTGGGCAAACAGAAAATACAACTGATAGACGGGGAGGATTGTCTCTTCGGCGTCATAACGTTCCACTTTTTCATGATAACGGGCCATCGTACGCGCGGAATAGCCGCCGAACAGGCTCATCGTCGCCCGGTCATAGGCGGGATCGCCATAGGAAATCGCCGGGTCGATTAAATGGGGAACGCCGTGAGCGCCCACCATCCAATTGCCTGCCCATAAATCGCCGTGTAAAAGCGCGGGTTCGGACGGCTCCGGAATCCATTTGTGCAGGTTATCGATAAGCTTCTGAGCCCTTTTTTTGCGTTTTTCCGGTAGTCTCCCGCGTTGGTCAGCCATTTCCATTTGCGGCCATAACCGATATGACGCGTAAAACGCTCTCCAGCTTTCTTTCTCGGCATTGTACTGAGGGAGCGTGCCGATAAAATTGTCCTCGTCAAAGCCAAAATCATTTCCATTGGCCGAATGCAGAGCGGCAATGACGTCTCCCAGTTGCTCTTCCGTTTCTGCTGTTCTGCGACCTTCCACCCATGACAACAGCAGAAAATGTTCTCCCGTGTCCACAACCTCCGGCACGTGTACGCCGTCAACACTGCCGAGAATCGCTAATTGTTTCGCTTCTTTTTGAAAGAAGCGAGGTGAAGGGTCCTCACGCCATTTTAAGAAAAACTGTTCGTATTCCGTGTGAACTCGGCAAGATTGATTAATGTCGCCACCACCTACGGGTGTGATCTCTGTATTTTCCTTAAGTCCTGATTCACGTAATATGTGCGGTGGAATTACAGCCATTCTTCTTTCACCTCTTCGAGGAGTGTATTGCATGCGCTGTCGATCATGGCATACACTTCATCGAAATTCCCGGTGAAAAACGGATCGGGGACATCATTTTCATCGGCATCTTCGGCATAATCGAGCAAGCGGGTAATTTCAACTTCCTGGTCGGGTTTTTTTAACGTGTGTAAATGTCCAAGATTCTCAGCGTCCATGGCCACGACTATATCAAATTGTTCCAAATCGTCTTCTATAACCTGACGGGCCTTCATTCCACTTGAATCAATGTCGTTTTCAGCTAGAATATCCAGCGTCCCCTCATGGGGAGGGTTACCTACGTGCCAATGCCCCGTGCCGGCCGATTCAATATGTATCTGCTCCTCTAAACCGCTCGCGGATACTTTTTGTCGGAGAATCGCTTCCGCCATTGGAGAACGGCAAATATTGCCCAAACAAACGAATAAAATATTAACCACTTACAACACCTCTTATAGATATAAATTCAATAATAATCCCCGAATTTCACCGACGTGTGCTAAAATGTCTAAATGGTTCGTTTCGTTCTTGAGGATATCATTCGTCATCTGTGTTAATTTTTCGTCCACTTCCTTGACAATCGTGTAAGAATGCGATCCCCTTCGGTTGAAATCACGTTGAGCTTCGAGCTGCCGGCTGTGTTGGACCGTCTCATCGATGAAGGTTTGGAGCAATTTTTTGTATTCGCGAAGCTCCTCTGCCGTCCTGAAGTCGGCTAGCCGCTTTCCCTGCTCTTCTATTTTAGACATGGCCGCTTGATAACGCTCAGCGTTAAGCGATTGACGCTGCTGATTCATGACCTCCTGAAAATTATGAGTGCTGATACTTTCCCGGGAAGCTGTAGATTTAAACTTCCTGGGCATTTGTGACTTGGGATCCGCCTTCGCGAGACGCTCTATATTCAACGGAAGCCCTCACCTCCTCCTCACGTCATAAACGGTTCTTATCTGTCATTATGACTGAGAAAAAGATGAGGTTCAACGTTCAAGCGGCATTTCTACTGTTCCTCAATCGCCCGGATACCTTCAATTGGGTTATTTTTACATTTCGGAGGACGATAAAATTGCCTAGCGTTCATTCTTCTCAACCAACTCATATAGAACCCCACCGGAGACGCTCGGATTGAGGAAGGCGACCTTCTGACCTCCAGCGCCGGTGCTAACGGTTGAACTTAAACATACGGATGCATCTTCGCGATTTAATTCCTGTACACAAATTGCAATATCTTCAACCTGAAAAGCCACATGGTGCAGCCCCTCACCTTTACTGACGATAAAACGGGCAATGGGACCGTCATCATCCAGTGGTTCCAAAAGTTCAATATTGACCTCACCGACGGCGAGAATGGCAACCTTCACTTGTTGATGGGGGACGTCTTCAACAGCAAGCAGCGACAAACCTAAAACATCCTGATAGTAGGGCAAACGTTCTTCGATGGAGCGAACGGCGATGCCGATGTGGTCTATTTTTGTCGGAGGTTTTTCCATAAAAATATTACCTTTCCTTCCATGAATAACACTTGTGCAAAAAAGTAAAAACTCGTAAAATAGGAAACATAGAATATGTTCGCTGGAGGGATTCACTTATGCCTCGAAGCTTTCAAAGGACGATTGTTTATGTCATGATTTTTGTATTAGTCGTCGGCACCTTTTTAGCCGGGTTCGGTGCCATGATATAGGGAGAAGCATTTAGAACGAGAAGGAGACCCCTTTCTCGTTCTTTTTATTATAGCCGGATTATAACACCCCGTTATCTGCGGCGATATCGGCCATTTCCTTTTCCGGCTCCGTGCCGATCCATACTTTTGTGCCGATGGGCACTTGATCATAGAGTTCATTTACTTCTTCGTTATGCATGCGGACACAACCGAGAGACACATTCTCTCCGATACTGCTGTCATCATTCGTTCCATGTATGCCGTATGTACGACCATCTGAAGCGGCGGCATCGAATCCGATCCAGCGGCTTCCGAGCGGATTGTCAGCATCTCCGCCTTCGATGTCCTGGGCGCGGTAATAAGGCTCTTTCGCCTTGACGGAAACGGCGAAAATGCCTTCGGGGGTCGCCTCTGCGTCTTTGCCCGTGGCCACATCATACACGTCTTGCAATTCGCCATTTTCTGCCCAGCCAAGTTCATGCGTCGCTTTATTGACCATAATAAAAGGTTCGCCCGGAAACGGTTCCAGATCCATGGGCCACAACGGTGCAAAGAGCATGAGAGCGGCCATTAACCCTTTTACGTACATCAACCTTCCCTCCCTTTACCGTTTATTTTTCTCTTTTTCTCGCTGAGTATACAAAAACCGGCTGCGCTTGCAGCCGGTTCCTCGTCGTTATTTATCCCGCTTTCTGCGGCGAAGGATCTCTTCCAGTACATCCATGATTTCACCTTCGGATAAGTCCTTTTCATCCGTAGGATGCTCCTCCGAAGATTCGGGAGTGTCTTCACTTTTATCTTTTTGTTCTTCTATCTCCCCTTCATTCTTTTCTGGTTCAGCAGGCAAGTCTCTCGCATAGATAATGTCGCCTTCAGGGGTTAGATATTTTTTGTTCATATTGCGGATCTCGGGGTCCACGAAGCTGTAGATGACCGGGATGACAAAGAGCGTCAAGAAGGTGCTGCTGATTAAACCGCCGATGATGACAATCGCCATCGGTTGTTGGATTTCCGCACCTTCACCGATACCGAGAGAAAGCGGGGTGACCGCCAGAATCGTACTGATGGCCATGATTAAAATCGGACGGGTACGGTCTTTAACGGCGGTAATCAAAGCATCATAGGCCCTCATGCCCTGTGCTTTTCTCTGATTGGCATAATCGACGAGCACGATGGCATTGTTTAGGACGATACCGGTAAGGACAAGCATCCCGATCATGGCAACGATGCTCACGGGGGTTTGCGTTACCGTCAGTGCCAACATAACGCCAATGACAAAGAACGGAACCGTAAACATGATGACGAACGGATACTTGAAGGATTCAAATTGAGCGACCATGACGAGGTACACAAAGATAATCCCGAGCACAAAGGCAAGCACCATACTCTCAAGAGCGTCATCCAGCATCTCCTGGTCTCCGCCGACGACGTACTCGGCATCGTCATTAAGGTCATAATCGGCAACGACGTCTTCGACAAGCGGTGTTATATCCCCTAAATTATAGCCACTGCCATAGACGACATCAAATTCAACCGAAGGAACCATATCGGCACGTTCGATGGTCGCGGGCTCTTCCCCTTCTTCAATATCAGCCACATCGGAAAGGGGGATGTTTTCGCCATCTTCGTTCTGTATCGTCAGCGATTCAAAGTTCTCCACGCTTTCCGTCAGCTCATCTTCGCCACGAACATTCACTTCGTACAGATCTTCCTCATTCGATTGAATGGCGGTCGCCATTACACCCATCGTTTGTTCATTGACAGCCTCGGCAATTTGCCCCGGAACAAGGCCTTCTTCTCTGGCATCATCCTCGTTGATGTCCACCTGCAGTTCCGGTGCTGTCTCTTCCAAGCTGGTGTCAACCTGGTTAATTTCGGTTTCCTCTTCCAGTTCATCGACCAGATCATCGGCTGTTTCTTCCATACGTTCCCGATCCGGATCGTTGATCGAGAAGACAAAGGTGTTCGGGTCTCCCATCGCTGCCTGTGACATAACGTCAACGTCTATGTCAGCATCTGTATCGATATTCTCAAGGTCACTTTCCACCATTTCCGAGAATGCCATTGTATCCATATCCCGATCGTTCACCGGGACTAAATTAATCATGATCTCGGCAATATGGCTTTCTTCACTCATACCTTCATCCATGGCACTGGAGCCGATCGTGCTCATGTAATTTTCGATTTCGGGGTGATCGTCAATTTCTTCTTCGATATCGGCAACGGTTTCTTCCGTTTGCTCCAGTTGGGTGCCAAAGTCATGTTCAACTTCAACCATAAAGGAGCCTTCATCAGCTTCCGGCATAAATTCCAACCCGGCGGTTGTTAGTCCCAATATGCCAAGGACAAACAAAAGAGCTGTAATGGTGACGACAACGAATCGTCGTCTAAGCGCCCATTTTGCTACTCTCTCCACCCCGTTGATGAGGCGGGAATTTCTCTGCCGGTCTGCTTCCACGTTTTCCGATGGCACTTTTAACACACGACTGGCAATCATCGGTACGACGGTAAGCGCCACAACCAATGAAGCAAGGATACTAAAGGCTACAGCAAGGGCTAAGGGGGCAAACAGGTCTCCAACCAGTCCCGTAATAAACACGACGGGGAGGAAAACAGCGACCGTTGTCAGTGTTGATGCGGTGATGGCCGCCCCTACTTCTTTTGTACCTTCATAAGCTGCTTCTTTCGGCGGTTTTCGCATCGAGAGATGGCGGTAAATATTTTCGATCACGACAATGGAATTGTCCAGCAACATTCCGATACCGAGCGCGAGTCCCCCGAGCGTCAACATATTCAAACTCATACCCGCAAAGTAAAAGAGAGCAAAGGTGACGATGATCGAAAACGGCATGGAAACCCCTATGATCAAGGGGGTTTTTAAATTACGCAAGAAGGCAAAAAGAACAACCATCGCAAGAAGCCCGCCGGCGACCAACATCATGGCGACATTGTCAACGGCATCCTGGATAAATTCGCCTTCACTGTAAAGCGTAACGACCGATAAGTCCTCATAGGCATCCTCTTGCAGCAACGCTGCCAGTTCATCATTTAACGCCTGTTCCACCTGGGTCGTATTGGCATCGGACTCTTCCATGACACTGAACTGCATGGCCTCGTCCTGGTTCGCCCGTGTAATCGCATCCTCATCCTCTGTCGTGAAGGAAACATCGGATACGTCAGCAAGCGTGATTTCATCTCCGGTTTCCGGGTCCTGGGTAATCACGAGCTCTTCCAGATCTTCCTGGGACGTCAATTCACTTAATACACGCGTGGTAATATCACGGTCGTCATCCTCAACAACGCCACCGGGCACAGCAATATTATGGCCCTCGATAACGTCAACAATATCACTTTGCGTCATATTGGCGTCATTTAACTCGTCCTGGTCAATCTCCACATCATACAATTCCGTGAGGGAGCCTTCTTCCTCGACGTCTGCAACCCCATTGACGCGGGACAACTCCTGTTGCAGGTCCAGGGCGTCATCCTGGAAATCACTGATATCATCGCCGTTTCCTGAGACGGCAAGCATCATGCTAGGGAGCATGGAAGGATCAAATTCTATGAACGACGGTTGTCCGGCGTCATCCGGAAGGTCTGCCTGTGTAATAGTTGAGACAATATCCGTCTCAATCTCATCTATGACGGTGTCCTGACTGAATTCCATAATGATGATGGAGGAACCTTCAGCCGATTGTGAGGTCATATCCTCCAGGCCGGAAGTGGCCGCCAATTCCCCTTCCAGCTCTTCGGTGACATCACTGAGAACCTCTTCGGGACCGGCCCCTTCGTAACTTGTCGCCACTGCAGCCACAGGGGGGTCTACATCCGGAAAAAGATCGAGCGGTAGCCGGGTCAGGGATACCGCGCCGACGATTAGGAATAAGAGCATGATCACAATCGTAAATTTTGGTTTTCTGATCGAAAAATTGGATACTTTCACGTTTCAATCCTCCGTTTCTGGGTGTATGGGGGCTAATTTATTGATGTTCTTCTTCAACAATCATGCCTTGGAGTTTGCGTATAGTGTCGCGAATCTGTCGCAAGTCTTCGGTCTCTATTTTGGAAAAGTAATTCTGAACGATCATTTCTTCAACTTTTTTGTATTCCTGATGTAGCTTTTCGCCGTTTTCTCCCAGGGAAAGGTCTAATTCCCGGCGATTTTCCTGATTGATCGAACGCACGATAATATCCTGTTCTTCCAGTTTATTTAACGTTTGGCTGACGGCACTTCGAGAGATATCAAAATAGGAGGCGATATCTGACATGGTCACATTTTCATTAGAGAAAATATACATCAAAATTGACTCTTGCCTTTTCGTCAAACTGATGCTGTCAAAGGTCGGAATTTGTTGTTGCTCGATCAGCTTACGCTCAATTCGTTTCATCATATCTACGATTTCCTGAAAAATGAGTTGAGGCTCATGCATGCCAACACCCCTCCATTGTTATGTTTATTAAATATTTATGTGCTTAATTAATAAGCCATTAAACAGACAGTTTGAATACTACCATGTGTATCCACTTGCAGCAATGGTTTTTTTTATTAAGTTTGTGAAATGTTTATGAACTTGATTAAGTACTTCATTAGTGTATACGCATGAACCATGCATATGATTCAAAAAATATTTTAACGGATTTATGACATTACGCTTAAACCATTTACTTCTTTTTGGTAAGCTTTTATAATTCGTGTATAAATGTTTCGTATACGAAAAATTGGGATTAGAAATATCCTTCATCACTCTGCAGGAGGTTGCTGAAAGTGTGTCAAAATGACTATGAGAACATTCACCGAATCCTAGATTCTTTTCGCGAAATCAACCAAAGGCTTTATCAAATCACGAGGGAAGAAACAAACAAGCTAGACATCACATTTATGCAAACATTGGTGCTTAGACAATTGTATTTGCATCCGAATAGCACCCTTGGTGACATCGCAGACAATATGCATACCAGCAATAGTACCATGAGTGGGGTCGTTGAGCGGCTTGTAAAGGCGAACTATGTCATAAGGGAACACGCCCAATCGGATCGTCGTTCCCTGACGTTACGGCTGACAGAAGAAGGAGAACGCAAACAAAAAGAAGCTTACATGCAACTCATGGATCGGTTCTCGACCCAATTAAATGCTTATACCCCTGAGGAATTGAATCAGCTGATAAGTGCTCATCATCACCTCTTGAAACAATTACAACCTTAAACATGAGGGCGGTTAAAATGCTTTATTGCATCTTCCTCACGGCATGGGTCTTGAAGAGCGATTTGAGAAATCATTGCAGAAAGGAGAGCGTTTCATTGGTCACGCTACTGACAACAAAGAGCTCACCTTCTTGCCGACTAGCGAGAAGGTGGCTGGAAGAGAATCATATCCCTTTTACAGAAAGAAATATTTTTGCGGACCCCCTTTCCGTTGAAGAAGTGAAGGCGCTTATGCGTATGACGGAAAATGGCACGGATGAGGTTATATCCAAACGTTCCAAGGCTTTTCAGGAATTAGACGTTGACGTAAATGAGTTGTCTTTGCAACATTTGTTCACATTGGTCAGTCAACATCCAGGCCTATTGCGAAGACCGATTATTTTTGATGATAAACGTCTTCAGGTCGGCTATCATGAAGAGGACATGCGCCGATTCTTATCAAGACAAATTCGTTACTACCGCTTACAGGAAGCGCGAAAGAAGGAAGTGCTCGTCAATGATTAAATAAACAGAAAAGATCCCATCAGCATGTTCTATCTACGGAATAAAGCTAAAGAAAACTTGGCTTATCGCCAAGCCTGGCGAAAGCCTTAGTTGCACTTATGCAAGATAAGAAAGTTTTATACTTTCTTATCTGCTAAAGAAAGGCGAGATGTAAATGAATCATCATACTGAAAAGCTAAAACTGTCTATTCTTGACTTAGCAACGATTTATAACGGAGAGTCCGCATCGAAGACACTGCAAAATTCCGTAGAGCTTGCCCAGCTTGCCGATCACCTGGGCTATACGCGATATTGGTTTGCCGAACATCATAATACGAAATATCAAATGAGCACCTCTCCGGATTTGCTCGGCGCCCACGCAGCCTCTTTCACTCAAAACATTCGTATTGGATCCGGAGGCATTATGCTACCGAACCATAGCCCGTTAAAAGTGGCAGAAAATTTCTCGTTGTTGGAAGCACTGCATCCGAACCGCATTGATTTGGGAATCGGTCGGGCGCCTGGGACGGACGGCCTCACAGCTGTGGCCCTTCGACGTTCCCGTGAAGCGGTGACCGGTTATGATTTTCCGGAGCAGCTGGATGAACTGCTTTCTTATTTTAGCGGTCATTTTTCATCGGAGCATCCATTTAAAGACATCCGCCCCTCGGCCGAGCAACTGATTCCGGACCTTTATATGCTTGGGTCCAGTGATGGAGGGATGCGATTTGCTGCGGAAAATGGTCTTGGTTTTGTGTTTGCCGCCCATATAGCTCCACACTTGGCGATACAAATGCTAAATGCATATCGGGATCGGTTTAAGCCCTCATCTTTTTTACAAGAACCAAAGAGTGCTCTCGCCATAATCGTCATAACAGCCGATACGGAAGAAGAAGCCGAGTATCTTGCAGGTCCTGCGGAATTACAATGGGTCAGATGGGGCACCGGACAATTCGCACTCGCTCCTCCTACCCTTGAGGAAGCAGAGCATTATGTATATACAAATCAAGAAGAAAAAATTCGCCAGGAAAACAGAGGGCGCTTCGTCATCGGTAGCGCAGAAAACGTTGAACAAAAATTACGATCTCTCGCTGAAAAAGCCGGAGTGGATGAAATAATGATTTTGAACATGCTTACAGATAAAGAGACGAGGCACCGTTCTTTTGAATTATTGGCTGATGCGTTCGAATTAAAATAATGGTGCGATGAACACGGATGAATTATAGCATAAAGAAAACTTGGCTTATCGCCAAGCCTTTAAGGCGATAAGCCTTAGTTGCACTTATGCAGGATAAGAAAGTGGTTTATACTTTCTTACCCGCTAAAAAAAGCCCTCCGAATCAGGAGAGGCTTGTTTATTAGATAGTTGGCGCGCCTACCAGGATTCGAACCTAGAATACGAGAACCGGAATCTCGCGTGATATCCCTTTCACCATAGGCGCCATTAACAGACAACTTTCATTATATGAGGATTCGGCCAACATGTAAAGTAGGGGTCACTAATCAATGACCCGTACAGAAAGGAAAAGCCAGTCAATTGGGCTTTTCTCTTTTTTCTATTGTTGCTCTGGTTCTTCTTCCAGCATGGCGTGGAAACGTTCATTGATCTGTTCGTCGCTGTAACCCATGGACTGCAGACGTTTAGTGAAATTTTGTGCCCATAGTTTTGCCCGTTGACGCATGCGTTTATATTTTTTTGCTTCCTTGCCTTTGCGATGTTCCCGGTATCGGCTTTGTGAATTGGAGGAGAGAGACTCAACGACGAGCAAACCTTTCCAGATCTGTTCTTCTTCAAGATCCTGGCCATGTTCCTGGAGGTAATCCATCACCCTTTTATAGTAATCCTGAAAATCCTTAAAGTCGATCTCGCCTTCCATGTTTAATAAAACCTGTACTTCCCGATATAGTTCATCCATCCGTTTTGACACCTCTTATGTACGTTGTGAAAAGGATGAAGCCGCTAAAGGGCGGCTTCATGAACAGTGATTATCAAACGCGGCTTCCAGCTTCTGGACGACTTCGATAGGTTCGTGACCTTCGATCTCATGACGCTCGACCATCGTTTGAATCTTCCCGTCCTTCATGAGGGCAAACGAGGGTGAAGAAGGACCGTAACCTTCGAAATACTCGCGCGCGTGATCGGTGGCTTCCCGGTCCTGCCCCGCAAAAACGGTCACAAACCGATCGGGTTTTGTTTCATAATTTTGCATATAAGCAGCTGCGGGACGGGCAATTCCGCCGGCGCACCCACATACGGAATTTACCATGACAAGCGTGGTGCCTTCATCTTTAAATGTATGATCTACTTCTTCAGGCGTGCTTAAATGCTCATAACCCGCCTCGGTCATTTCGTCACGTGCCGACTGGACAACATCGTTCATGAAATATTCAAATTGCACCGCTATATCTCCTTTCCAAAAGAGGAAGTTTGTTCACCTTTATTGTAACGAGTGCATCGGCAAAACACAAATACATAAGCTTACGTTTTTATATTTCAAACGTCCCGCGATCAAAATTTTCCAGTTGTTCTTTCACGTAAGCAAGGAATCGCCCGCAAATGAGTCCGTCCAGCACGCGGTGATCGAGGGAGAGACAGAGATTGACCATATGGCGGATGGCAATCATGTCATCACCTTTCACGACGGGGCGTTTGACGATCGATTCCACGGAAAGAATCGCTGCCTGCGGAGGGTTAATAATCGGCATCGACTGTACTGAACCAAAGGAGCCGGTGTTATTGAGCGTAAATGTTCCTCCGCGCATATCATCACTCGTTAATGCTCCCTGTCTCGTTTTCTCGGCAAGGGCATGCAGACCGCGGGCCATGCCGCGCATATTTTTCTCATCCGCATTTGCAAGTACCGGGACATAAAGGGTTTCCTCCGTCGCAATCGCCATGGAGAGGTTAATCTCTTTTTTGCGGATAATGTGATCCCCTCGCCAGCTGGCATTCAGTTGCGGATACTTCCTGAGACCGGCTGTCACGGCCTGCATGAAGAAAGGCATGAATGTGAGCGGAATGCCTTCTTGTTCCTGAAAGGTCTCTTTCACTTGCTCACGATAGCGGACGATATCGGTGACATCCACTTCGACCATCGTCCAGGCATGGGGGATCTCTTGCATGCTTTTACTGAGGTTGGCCGCGATCGCTTTGCGGGCGCCGGTGACGGGAATCACCTCCTCGGAAGAACCTGCTTCCTGCACCGGGGTTGGCTCTGTTTGCGGTGCAGGTTCGGAAGCCGCCGCCGGCTTTTCGTCGGCAGCCATCACCTTCTCCACGTCTTTTCGTGTGATGCGCCCGCCTCTGCCCGTGCCTGTGATCGCCTCCAAATCGATATTGTGTTCCTGTGCCAGGGCGAGAACCGCCGGTGAATATCGTTTTTTCATGGACGGCTCCGCTTGTTTGGCCGGTTCTTGTTCCTGCTGCCCGCCCTCGTTCTGCGGCTGCTCATCAGCAGCGGAGGACTCTCCCTCTGCCTTGATATAAGCGATCAGATCCCCGACTTGCACGGTCGTATGTTCACTCGCGACGAGTTCTTCAATCGTACCCGTGTAGGAAGACGGAACCTCGGCATTGACTTTATCCGTATCCACCTCAGCGATGGGGTCATATTTTTTCACGTTATCCCCGGGTTTCACCAGCCATTGGGTAATCGTGCCTTCCGTTACGCTTTCACCCAACTGCGGCATGGTTATCTCTTTCGTCACCGACAGCACCTCCTAGAATTCGGCCAGTTCACGAATGGCTTTCTCAACTTTTTCCGTGTTCATCATGTAATGTTTTTCCAAAGGAGAAGCATAAGGCATCGCCGGTACATCCGGTGCAGCAAGCCGTTCGACAGGGGCATCTAGGTCGAACAAACAGTTTTCGGCAATCGTCGCGGCCGCTTCATTCAACACACTGCCTTCTTTATTGTCTTCGGTGACGAGCAAAATTTTGCCTGTGTGCCGGGCCGCCTCTACCACCGCTGCATGATCCAGCGGATAAACCGTGCGCAGATCAAGCACGTGCGTGGATATCCCTTCCGCTTCCAGTTTTTCTGCCGCTTCCAGGGCGAAATGAACACAGAGACCATACGTCATAACGGTCACATCCTCGCCTTCCCGCTTCACGTCTGCTGTTCCTATCGGCACCGTATAATCTTCCTCGGGAACCTCCCCCTTGATCAGGCGATAGGCCTTTTTATGCTCAAAGAACAACACGGGATCGGGATCGCGAATCGCTGCTTTTAACAGCCCTTTAACATCGTATGGCGTCGAAGGGATCACCACTTTCAATCCGGGTGTACTGGCAAAAAGCGCTTCCAAGGACTGGGAATGATAAAGCGCGCCATGGATCCCTCCACCGTAGGGCGCGCGAACCGTTATGGGTACATCCCAGTCGTTATTGGAACGATAACGGATTTTCGCGGCTTCCGAAATGATTTGATTCACGGCCGGAAGCATAAAATCGGCAAATTGCATTTCCGCAACGGGACGCAGGCCATACATGGCGGCTCCGATGCCAACCCCCGCAATCGCCGACTCCGCGAGTGGGGTGTCAAGCACCCGCAGTTCTCCGAATTGTTCATAGAGACCTTCCGTCGCGCGAAAGACACCGCCTTTGGCACCGACATCCTCCCCGAGAACGAAGACCCCGTCATCCCGTTCCATCTCCTCTTTTAAAGCTTGCGTAACAGCACTGATAAAATTGCTGGTCGCCATACATCTCCCTCCCTTCTTTATGAATGATAAACGTGATCCAACGTCGTTTCCGCTTCCGCATAAGCCGCCTCCTCCGCGGCTTCCGTTGCTTCATCGATCGTCTGCTGGATCGCGTCATGCATGTCTTTTTCCTCGGTATCAGTGAGCAACTCACGGGTCTTTAAATACTCGGTAAACGTAACGATGCCGTCTTTTTTCCTGGCATCATCGACTTCATCACGGCTTCGATACGAGCGGTCGTCGTCATCACTGGAATGTGGGGTTAACCGGTAGGACATCGTCTCGATGAGCGATGGCCCTGCCCCATCACGTCCGCGATCGGCCGCGTTTTTCACCGCTTCATAGACGGCGAGCGGGTCATTGCCGTCAATCGTCTCGCCATGCATCCCATAGCTGGAGGCACGATCGGACACACGCTCGCAGGCGATTTGCCGATCAACCGGCACAGAAATCGCGTAGTGATTGTTTTCACAGAAAAAGATGACCGGCAAGCGATGAACGCCCGCGAAATTGGCGGCTTCATGAAAGTCACCCTGGTTGGAAGACCCTTCGCCGAAAGACGTCAAACAGACAAAGTTTTCTTTTTTTATTTTTCCGGCCATCGCAAAACCGACCGCATGAGGGACTTGCGTCGTCACCGGGGAAGAACCGGTGACGATACGATGTTTTTTGCTGCCGAAGTGGCCGGGCATCTGCCGTCCGCCTGAATTGGGGTCTTCCGCGCGGGCAAAACCGGCCATCATTAAATCCTTCACCGTCATGCCGAAATGCAGCACCATGCCCATATCCCGGTAATAAGGGAGAAGGTAATCTTCATCCGGGCGAAGAGCGGTTACGGCACCCACTTGCGCGGCTTCATGCCCCTGACAGGAAATGACAAACGGAATTTTGCCCGCCCGGTTTAACAGCCACATGCGTTCATCGATTTTACGCGCGGTGAGCATCGTTTGCAGCATGCCCTGCAATTGTTGCCGTTCCAGTCCCAGCCTCTCATGTTTAGCTTCGCTCATCATTTGCCTCCTCTATATATGAATGGCCCGCTGATCGACATGCAGGGCCGCTTCCTTGAACACTTCCGATAAACTCGGATGGGGGTGAACCGTTTCCGCGACTTCCCAATCGGCTGCATCCAGCACCGTGGCGAGGGTTCCTTCCGCGATCAGTTCCGTAGCTTTCGCCCCGATGATATGAACGCCTAATAAATCATTAGTCTCCTGATCGGAAATAAATTTGCAGAAACCTTCCTTATCGCCATGGATAAGGGCTTTGCCAATCGCCTGAAACGGAAATGTCTCCGCTTTCACCTGATACCCCCGTTCTTTCGCTTCCGTCTCGCTTAATCCAATCGAAGCCACTTCCGGATGGCTGTAAGTGCACCTTGGCATTTGCCGCTCATTTAACGGGGCCGGCGACAACTCATTCATATGTTCGACCGCCGTGACGCCCTGGTGGGAAGCCACGTGGGCAAGTTCATATCCTTTCGTCACATCGCCGATCGCGTAAATATGATCCTCTTTCGTCTGTCCCCACGCATTGGTGACAATCTTACCGTCTTCGGTTTCGATGTCAGTGTTCTGGAGACCGATATCGGATACGTTCGCTTCCCGACCGATGGATACGAGTAAGCGCTCGGCCGTAACCCTCTGCGTTTCGGAATCGATCGTCACGGGGACTGACACCTGTTCAGGTTCGACGTTGAACTCATCGGCATGCACATCGGCATTTATAAAAATATGTGCGCCTCGTTTTTCCAGCTGTTTTTTCATCTCCCGGGAAATCGCCTCATCTTCGCCCGGCAGTATACTTTCCTGTGCTTCCAATACCGTCACCTCGACCCCGAAATCGATGAGCATAGACGCCCATTCCACCCCAATCACGCCACCGCCGATAATCACCATCGATGTCGGCAACGTCTCCATAAACAGGGCATCATCGGAGGTCATGACGTTTTCATGGGTGAAATCGACATGTTCAAGTTCCCTCGGCCGTGACCCGGTCGCGATGATGACGTGTTTGGGCAGGAGGACATCATTTTCCGAACCATCCGGGTTTTCGATGGAAACACTTCCGGCCCGCGGCGAAAAAATCGAAGGGCCTAAAAGTCGGGCGTGGCCTTCATACACTTTAATATTTTCATTGCGCAGCAATTGTTGCACGCCGCTGTGCAGTTGGTCGACGATTGCCTGCTTGCGGGTCTGCACCCTGGCAAAGTCAAGTTCAACTTCGGCAGTTTGCACGCCGAACTCATCTGCTCGCTTCACATCGCTGTAAACTTCTGCACTTCGCAACAATGTTTTACTCGGGATACACCCTTTGTGCAGGCAAGTCCCGCCGAGTTCTTCCTTTTCCACAATCGCCACCCGGTTACCGAGTTGAGCCGCGCGAATGGCAGCTACGTACCCGCCGGTGCCGGCCCCGATCACGACAAGATCATACTCATCAGCCATGGGTTTCCTCCTTTACCTTCTCTTTTAAGTTAAGCGATTATGATAAGATGTCCTTACTTTCACGGACATAAGGCTTTCTCGCTTTTCCAACACTTTTAATTCTCTCTTCAGCAAGACGATTGGCCGCTTGATAAGACGGAATGCCATCCCGCCTGGCAATCGCGAATACTTTCGTCATTTGCTCATACAGGTTGCCCACACTCTTCATGGCCCGTTCACGGTTGTATCCCTGCAATTCGTCAGCGACGTGAATGACGCCGCCGGCGTTAATGACATGATCCGGCGCATAGAGGATGCCTTTTTCATGCAGCCCATCACCATGACGCTCAGTGTGCAGCTGATTGTTCGCGGAACCCGCAATCACCGCTGCCTGAATGCGGTCGATGGTGTCGTCGTTAATGACCGCCCCCAGAGCACAAGGGGCAAAAATATCACACGCCACATCATAGATCTCCTCAGGTTCAACGGCTTTCGCGTTAAATGCTTTGACAACCTGGTCAACCGACGGTTTATGAATATCGGTAACAACGAGGTGCGCCCCTTCTGTATGCAAATGCTTACACAGCTGATAAGCGACGCTGCCAACGCCTTGCACGGCGATGGTTTTACCTGTCAGCGATTCAGAACCGAAGGCCTCTTTTGCCGTTGCTTTCATCCCGACATACAATCCGTAAGCGGTCGCCGGAGAAGGATTTCCGCCTCCACCTGCCGTAGCCGGTGAACGCCCGGTCACATAGTCTGTTTCCAGAAAAATCGTATCCATATCCGGTTCGGCCATGCCCACGTCTTCAGCAGTAATATAACGTCCGCCCAAACCCTGGACATAGCGCCCAAAAGCCCGCAGCATGGCTTCATCCTTATCATGGCGACTGTCACCGATGATCACCGCTTTTCCGCCCCCTAAATTAAGTCCGGCGGCGGCATTTTTATAGGTCATCCCCTTGGCGAGACGAAGGACATCGACGAGGGCTTTCTCCTCATCTTCATACGGCCACATTCTCGTCCCTCCCAGGGCCGGGCCGAGTGTTGTATCATGAATCGCGATGATCGCCTTTAATCCCGATGATTTTTCCTGACAAAAGACCACTTGCTCAAAGCTTTCCGTCGTCATATGTTCGAATAGTTCCATATTATGGCCTCCTCAAGGATGATGGCTCTGCACATATAAATGCAAACCCCGTGCCAACCGACATCCCCTCTGCATTCACTATGAACCGGAGAAGATGCCTGCAATATTTTGCATGGCATGAAATTTATTGCAGGTCAATCTTTTCAAGCCCATATTTTTCAAGTTTATAATACAGGTTGCGAACGGAAATGCCCAATCGCCGAGCCGCGGCGGTTTTATTCCCATTATGGGCCACGAGGGCGCCCTTTAATTCCCGCTGTTCATATTGGGCCATCCGTTCAGCCAGTGTCCCCTCTGTGTCCCCACGCTCGGAGAGTAAGTGCTCATCCCTGTCTTCCACAGCGGCAAACGTTGGCAAGTGCATCTCATCCAATTCCTTGTCCGCATAATTCATATGAATAACGGCTCGTCCGAGAATATTTTCCAGTTCCCGTACATTTCCCGGCCAATTATAGCTGAGCAACTGTTGCATGGCTCGCTCGGATATCGTCAGTACCGAACGCCCGTATTCCTGATTGATCTTATGTAACAAATAATGGGAAAGATCGGGGATATCTTCTCGTCTATCACGTAATGACGGGATAAAAATCGGCATTTTATTCAACCTGTAAAATAAATCTTCACGGAAATCACCCCGCCGCATGGCGTCTTCCAAATCGACATTCGTGGCGACGATGATACGGACGTTAACGGTACTCGCCTTCGTTCCTCCCACGCGTACGATTTCTTTTTCCTGTAGTACCCTTAGAAGCTTGACTTGTGTTTCTTTTGGCACCTCACCGATCTCATCCAAAAAAATGCTGCCGTGATGAGCTTCTTCAAACAAACCTCGTTTCCCGCCTTTTTGTGCGCCCGTAAAAGCTCCCTCCTCATATCCGAACAATTCACTTTCCAGCAATGTCGGCGAGAGAGCCGCACAGTTTACGCGAATAAACGGTTGATAACGCCGTTCACTTTCATTGTGAATCGCGTGGGCAAACAGTTCTTTTCCCGTTCCCGACTGACCGCGCAGGAGAACATCCACCGGGGTTTGCGCACTTTTAAAGGCTTGTTCCTTGGCAAAAGCAAGGGCGGAGGAGCGCCCGATGATATCTTCGAACGTATACTTGGCCTCCAATGTTCTCAGCCGTCTTTTCGCTTTTTCCAATTCGTTGGTGAGGGTGCGAATTTCCGATACATCATGAATAACCCCGACGCTCCCTTTCAATTCCCCATTCACGAGAATCGGGGCGACGTTGACGATCACATCCTTTTTATGAGGACCGACTTTCATTTGCGTTCCCCGTACGGGCATCCGCGTATGTAACGTCCGCATATGCATGCTTTCGCCTTCATAAATGTCTGTCGTCGCCGGCTTGCCGATAACGTCTCGTTCATTTAACCCCGTTAAACGTGTATAAGCCGGATTGATCATCAGCCCCTCGCCTTCTTCGTTGACGACGGAAATGGCCTCGTCGGAGGAATGAATAATCGCCTGCAGAAGCTGCTGTACGCTTTCCAGATTCGTCACCTTGGCTGCCATATCCACCATGTCCGTCACATCCTGAAAAACGGCCAATGCGCCGATACAGTACCCGTCAATCCATAACGGGATACGCGTCGTTACAATTTGGCGTCCATTTTCAAACGTTTGCTTTTGATTGGATTCCATGCTTTTCGTCTGTAAAAGACGCGGCAGCTTACTGCTTGGCATCACAGTGTTGATTCTTTTACCGATGGCGTCTTTATGATCAATATCCGTGATACGCGAAGCTGCGCGATTAAACAACAGAATCTCTTCGGCATCGTCGATCGCGATCATCCCATCATGGGTGGACTGAAAAATGGTATGATACAAACGTTCCTGCTGGCTGAGCTCAGCGATCAATTCATCTTTGCCGATGAGCAGATTGTAGAGCAGGTTACAAACATGGGCGGGGATCACAGCCGTTTGTACACCGACATGCCTTTGCAGGTCAGCGAGGACGGCCTCATCACCCGTCGCTTCAAAAACAATATCTGGAAGCTGCTGCTCATAAAGTGTAAAGGCATTGCTGCTCGTTTGTAAACCGTAGGTGGTTGCCAGACGCATCCCCTGGGCTTGTAGATTAAGATCAGCCAAACCGACCACTTCCATATGTTCATGACCGATCATCATACCAAGGAGTGCCGTACCGCCTTTGCCACCTCCGACGATCATAGCTCTTTTCACGCTTCCACCTCAAATTAAAAAATCTCCTCCTTTTACTATCCTTGATCTTGGCGCTGCATGCAAGGATAAAGTGGGATGTTTACGTTAAACATGTTAAAATGGGATGAGTTGAATCGAATTATTGGGGGTATCGTATGCGACTCATTGCACTCATCATATTATTAATCCCGGTATTTTTGGCAGGTGTCGGTATAAAGTGGATGCGAGATGTTTTGTTCTCGATCCTCCATGATCCCTTTCCCAATTATGCCATCCAATTCGCGGGCGGATTTGTAATGTTTATAGCTGGACTGGCCTTTATCGGTGGTTTTATTCTACATCGTGATCGTAGACGGAATAAAGTCGCCCCCCGTTTCCAGAGGAAAAAGACAGAAGCGGCCGATCGAAGTTAATTTTTAAAGCCATCGAGCAGTTCCTGTTGGCGGCCCAGCCACTCCAGTCGCTGAGGATTGTTGGCTGGCGTCTCCAGTAATTTTGATACCCCTTTCACATCAACGATGTCCGAGCCGAGCCAAAGATGCATGAGTGATTGGACACCCACGTTCGTTCGTCCCTGTGTCATCGCTTCCTCCATACTTGTAGCCCCACCCAGCATAAAAATCGTCCCGTGGCTGACCGACCGTGCATATAAAAGGGCTGTCTCTTCAAAACCGACAAGCCCGTCGCAAACAGCATACGGTAATTCCAGCTTCTGCAAGTGCTCGGTAGAAGCCTGATATTTATCAGCCGGCGTATCCGGAACGACGAGAAGTGACGAGACGAGCAAATCTTCCTCGTGCATACGGGTGAAATCCCCGAGGATGACATCGGGATGAAAACCAAGGTTTCGTACCATGCGGCTGGAAGTATCAAGCGCGATGATAAAAGGTTTGATCTTTTTAAAATAGCGCTTCGTGTATAAGAGCGCTTGCTCATCGTTACTCGTCGGTGCGACAATGAGAAGCGGTTGATTTCCAATCGCTGTCGCCGCTGCCTCGGTCATTAAAGTTGAAAACTTATCAAGCAGGGTCTCTGCTTCTCGCCAGGTTCTGTGATAAAAATCGCGAAACAAATCGGCACGCAGGGAAGCGGCCCGTTGTTTTAACCTTTCTAAACGATCAGGGTCGTACCCTTTTAAGGGCGTCACAAATGTCCAATGTCCGGCTCCGTCCCGCATATACAGCCGCTGCTTACTGATGCGCGCCTTGCGGCCCTGGTGGAGTTTCGATAAATCTTTTTCCCCTTGCAGGTCAAATATGGGAATCCCTGCTTCCAGCAAACGTTCCACGCCCCGATGATCAAAATTTCCCGTCATAGAGGTTTTTCCATTCACGACCGCTTTGACCCCTCTTTTCAGCAGTTTCCGTAAATGAATCTCCGATAGATCCTGCAGATTAACGACGACGATCTTTCCTCGGTAGGAAGAAGCTCTCCACTCCATATCCAAATGATGTAAGGCGCCTTCAATCGATCCGATCCGCACCCTGCTGCCTCCTCTCAAACGTATAGTCATCATTAGTATAACCAGAATGAGTAGGGTTTATTGTTGTCCGTCGGGAACCACAGTGTGCGGATAAAGAAAACTTGGCTTATCGCCACGTCTTTAAGGCGATAAGCCTTAGTTGCACTTATGCATGATAAGAAAGTGGTTTATACTTTCTTACCTGCTTAAAAAAACCTCCCACATGGGAGGTATGTTTCTGTACTTTTTAGCTCACTTTATGTTCGATCCGCAGCTTATCTGCCACCATCGCGATGAACTCGCTGTTCGTTGGCTTGGCTTTCGACATGCTTACCGTATAGCCGAAATAATGGGAGATGGAATCGATGTTGCCGCGGCTCCAGGCCACTTCAATCGCGTGTCGGATCGCTCTTTCAACACGGCTCGCGGTTGTGTTGTATTTCTTGGCGATATCCGGGTATAATTCTTTCGTGATCGAGCCCAGCAATTCAATATTGTTGTAAACCATGGTGATCGCTTCCCGCATGTACATATAACCTTTTATATGGGCCGGAACCCCAATTTCATGTATGATACCCGTGATGCGCTGATCGAGGTTAATGCCGGGTTCTTTTGCGGTGCTTCGCTCCTTGTTCTGCCCCGAAACCGCTACGCGCGGCGACGGCTGGCCGTTAATGTCCCTGATCTTATCGACGAGCACTTCCATGTCAAACGGTTTTAGCACGTAATATGAAACACCGAGATTCACAGCTTTTTTTGTTACATCTTCTTGTCCGAATGCTGTCAGCATGAGCACGTTGGGCATCTCATCCGGGCTGTCCCTCTGTAATCGCTCCAAAACGGCAAGACCGTCCAGATATGGCATGATAATATCAAGGATAAGTATGTCTGGCTCTGTTTCCTCTACAACCTGCAAGCAATTCTTGCCATCATAAGCGACGCCCGCAATTTCCATGTCGTCCTGCATGGAAACATATTCTTCCACCATTTGCACAAGATCTCGATTGTCATCTGCAATACACACTTTAATGGGTTTCACACTCGCGCCTCCTTAAGTAAAATCGGTTTTTGTACAAACCCCTCATTCATTGATTATCCATGAATTGGGAATAAAATCAACCAAATAACTGAATTTACTATATTATCTATAAAAATCTGCCAAAATTCTCGCCAATATGATCTTCTTAGCGCTTGTTTGTCGAATAATCTTTATGTAAAAAAGGCAGCCAAAAATCAGCTGGCCTTTCTTGCTTCCCTCAGTTGGTCGATGTCGGCTTCTTCGAGCATCCATTCGATATGGGAGCCGTACCCTGCGGTGGCATCATTCACGAATACATGGGTGACCGCACCGATGATCTTGTCGTTTTGAATGATCGGACTGCCGCTCATGCCTTGCACGATGCCGCCGGTTTTTTCAACAAGACGGTCGTCGGTTACCTTTATGACCATGCCTTTCGTCGCCGCGTGTTTTTGCGGAGTGGAACGGACGATTTCAACATCAAACGCCTCGACCTCTTCGTTTTCCACCACGGTTAAGATTTTTGCCGGCCCTTCTTCCACTTCTTCCGCGTAAGCAATGGGCATAGGTTCCTGGTCTTCATGCAACTTGTGATCTTGATTTAACTGACCGTAAATGCCAAACGTGTTGTTTTTCGTAATCGTTCCGAGCACATCCTGCTTTTCAACGATCGATGCCTGTTTTTCACCCGGAATACCATTTTCCCCTCTTTCTATCGCGTTAACCGAAGAGCGAACGATTTCGCCTTCATGAATGGACAGCGGGCGTTTCGTATCGACGTCGGAAATCACATGCCCCAACGCACCATATTTTCTCGTGTTTGGATCAAAAAAAGTCATCGTTCCCACGCCTGCGGCCGAATCACGAATATACAACCCCAATTGCTGCTTCGAGTCTTCTGCTGCCGTTACGCTTGGTTGTACGGTTTTTTCCATTTTTTCACCATTGCGAATGAGTTCGATCTGCATGGCTTTCGAATCCTCTGGAGATCTTAAGATGGAGGCGACCTCCGTCATATCTTCGACAGGCTGTTGATCGATTTTGACGATGATGTCACCCTTTTGGATGCCTGCGGCCTCGGCCGGTGATTGTTGCCCTTGCGCTGTATGGATCGTATGGAAACCGACAACCATGACGCCCTGAGAGCTTAAGCGCACGCCAACCGATTGTCCGCCCGGGGTAACCTCTACTCTGGGAACTTTATCCTGCGAAATATTTTTTATCGGTGTCGACCCGGCTGTGACCTGAACGACATCTTCTTTCTCATCTTCTATCGAAAAAAAAGAAGGCAACTCGTTCTCCAGTCTGTCGACAGCGGAAGTTGCTTCACCTTGCATCGTCGTTATCTGATCCGGAAGCTGTAACCAGTCCTCTACCGGCTTCAAAAAACTTAAACTCAATACCCCAATGAGTAACAACGTACCAACGATCTTTCTCGTTCTATCGGATTTCACCCTCGTTCACACTCCTCACTCCCGCCCGCACATCGCGTTCGTTACTTTTAATGTTGCCTTGCAGAAGCCGGAATATAACTGGTAACAAACAAAAAAACCGACCTCAAATGGTCGGTCTTGCGTATTCGTGGAAGTTCACTGATTCACTGACAGATCATAGCGTGGCAAATTCCAGCAACTCTCTTGCATTTTCACGTGTCTTTTCCGTAACCGCGCTTCCCGAGAGCATACGCGCCAATTCATCGACCCGCTCGTTGTCACCGAGCATCGTCACCGTCGTTTGCATGCGCCCGTGTTCGTCTTCTTTGGCGATGTGCATATGGTTGGCGGCCAGGGCGGCCACTTGCGGCAAATGAGTAATACAAAGCACCTGTGTTTCCCCGGCTATCGCCGCGATTTTTTCCCCGATCGCCTGCGCGACCCGACCGCTTACACCCGTATCGACTTCGTCAAAAATCAAAGCCGTACGCTCGGAAGCGTTCGCCAATATTCGCTTCAAAGCCAGCATAATCCGGGAGATTTCGCCGCCGGAAGCGATTTTCGCGAGCGCCTTTTCAGGCTCGCCTGTGTTAGGTGACATGTAAAATTCCAGCCGTTCCTGCCCTTCCCGGGTCAATGTTTTTTCCTCGTTGCTGTATTGGACGCGCTCTCCCTGGGTAGGTGTCTGAAAGCGTACGGAAAACTGTGTTTTTTCCATAAAAAGATCCGCAAGTTCCTCTTCAACGGCTGTCGAGAGGGCTTTAGCCGCTTCCTCTCTCCCCCTCGTCAAATCATCGGCCGCTGCCAATAAATAGCCAGACGCTTCGTGCAGTTTCTCTTCATATTGCTGAATTTTTTTATCCCTGTTCAAAAGTTCCTCTTGTTCGGCTGCTTTATCCTCGGCAAAGGTCAAAATGTCCGTAATCGTTGCTCCGTACTTTCGTTTCAGCCCCTCGATCTCAGCCAAACGGCTTTCGATTTCATGCAAGCGAGCGGGATCAAAATCAAGTTGATCGATGTGTTCCCGAATCGAATAAGACACTTCTTCGATCGTGTAAAAGCTCGCAGCCACTTGTTCACTCGTGGCCTTTAGAGTGGGGTCAATGGCCGTTGCTTCTTCCAGCTGATTAACGGAGCCTCTGAGCCATTCCAACCCCTTGCCTTCATCATATAAATTCGTATAGGCATACTGCAGAAGTTCATACAATTTCTCTGCATGCGCCAATTTATAGCGCTCTTGCTCGAGCTTCTCGTCTTCGTCGGACTCGGATAAACCGGCCTGTTCGATTTCATCTAATTGATACTGTATGATGTCGAGTTGCTGCCGATCTTCCCGATCACTGTTTTGCAATCGGTTTAGCTCTTTTTTTATCGACATGTACTGATCAAAATGCGCTTCATAATCAGCTTTTAACGTAAATAATGTCGACACCGCGTACGCATCGACCATCCCGCTATGCTTGTCCATTTGTAACAATTCCTGGTGTTCATGCTGACCGTGGATATCTACCAGTGTTCGTCCGATCGAACGTAACGTCGTCAAGGTGACGAGTTGACCATTGACCCGACAAATGCTTTTGCCCTTATGGGTGATCTCTCTGCGCAAGACGATCATCCCTTCTTCACAATCGATACCTGCATCCGCCAGGCGTTCGTACGCCAAATGCCCTTCCGGGACGATGAATAAGCCTTCGATTTCCGCTTTTTTACTTTCATGACGAACGAATTCAACGGATCCGCGGCCGCCGGCCAATAAGCCGAGGGCATCGATAATGATCGATTTCCCCGCACCCGTTTCTCCGGTGAGCACGGTTAATCCCGAGGTGAACGGAACCGTCAGCTCTTCTATGATGGCAAAATTTCGAATCGAGAGTTCTTCGAGCATCCTAACACCTTCTTAAAATCAAAGCATCTCCAGAATACGATCCGTAAGCACGGAAGTCTGGCCCCCATCTTTACAAATGATGAGAATCGTATCATCTCCGCAAATCGTTCCCATGATATCTTCCCAGCCCAGATGATCGATTAACGACCCGATCGCGTGGGCGTTCCCGGGTAATGTTTTTAACACGATAAAGTGATCCGCATAATCGATACTGACGAAACTGTCGAAAAGATGTTTACGTAACTTTTCCTCGGGGTTGAAGCGTCGGTCGGCCGGTAAACTGTATTTGTAGCGTCCATCTGTCGTCAATACCTTTACGAGGTATAATTCCTTGATGTCCCGGGAAACCGTCGCCTGGGTGACATTGAATCCCGCGGCCTGCAACTGGTAGACGAGTTCTTCCTGGGTGTCGATCTCCTGCTCATTTATGATTTCGCGTATTTTTACATGCCGTTGTCCCTTAGTCATTGCACTCACCCTTAATTTACGCTCAGGAATGTTCCACTGTTTCCGTGATTAATTCATAAGGAAGCTCCTGGGGTTCATTTGCTTTTTTTAGATAGAGCAAGTATTCGCGATTGCCACCTGTACCGGTGATGGGGGAAACTTCCAAACCGAGCGGTTGCAGTCGGGAGGTGACACTTGCTGCCATCACTTCCTGAATGACGCGACGGTGAACCGCAGGTTCCCGAACAATCCCCTTGTTTCCCACCTCTTCACGCCCGGCTTCAAATTGGGGTTTAATCAAAACACAGGCCTCGCCGTGTTCCGACAAAACTTCTGACATACTCGGGAACATATGCTTGAGCGAGATAAAAGAAACATCACATACAGCAACGGAGGGCGTTCCATACTCGAAATCTGTCCGCTTGGCATACCTGAAGTTCATCCTCTCCAGCACATGCACACGAGGGTCTGAGCGTAATCCCCAATCCAATTGGTTGTAGCCGACATCGACGGCATACACGCTTTCGGCTCCATGTTGAAGCGCACAATCCGTAAATCCCCCCGTCGATGCCCCAATATCGAGCACGATGTGTCCCTGAACGGTGAGCGGAAAGACTTGCAATGCCTTTTCAAGCTTAACACCGCCACGGCTTACGTAGGGGCTAATTTCACCCTTGAGATAGAGCGGTTGTCGCGGATCCATTTTCATCCCCGGTTTATCGATCCGTTCACCGCTTGTATAAACGAGGCCGGCCATGATCGACCGCCTCGCTTTTTCACGTGTTGTGACGAGCCCTTTCTCTACGAGCAAAACGTCCACGCGTTCCTTTTTCTTCATAGGTCACGCTCGCTGTCTTTTTCTCGGGACCATTTCGTAAATGGATCTCGCTGCTTCATCTGCCGTTAAGCCCAGTTCTTCGTACCAGCTGGACGGACTTCCGTGCTCGATATAACGATCCGGAAGCCCCATTCGTTTAACTTGCACACCGATATGGTTTTGATCGTTCAGATATTCGAGGACAGCACTTCCGAATCCGCCTTTGAGAACCGCTTCTTCCATCGTCAGTATCGGGATATTTTCCTGGGCGATGTGATCCAGTTGTTTTTCATCCAATGGCTTTACGGAATTGGCATTGACGACGCGCACGGAAATCCCGCGTTTATTCAACTGCGACGCTGCTTCGTTCGCGATCGGCAGCATCGTGCTGAAGGCAAGAATGACGGCATCTTTGCCTTGCTGTTCAACCGGCCATTCACCCACGGGTAGCACTTTCAGGCTCTCGTCCATCTCGACGCCGAGCCCGTTTCCGCGTGGAAAACGCACGGCCATGGGACCATCATCATTGGCAACGGCAGTATTGATCATATGCTGTAATTCGTTTTCATCTTTGGGAATAACGATCTTCATATTGGGCAGATGACGAAGATAAGCAATGTCAAAAACGCCCTGATGGGTTTCGCCATCGCCGCCCACGAGCCCGGAACGGTCAATGCCGAAGACGACATTCAAGTTTTGACGGCACACATCGTGGACGAGTTGATCATAACCGCGCTGTAAAAACGTCGAGTAAACACCGAACACGGGTTTCATCCCCTGGGTGGAAAGCCCGCCGGCCATCGTCGTCGCGTGTTGTTCGGCGATCCCGACATCATACATGCGTTCAGGGAATGTCTTTGCAAATTGATCCAGTTTGGTTCCCCCGGGCATAGCAGCTGTGAGCGCGACGAGCCGCTGATCCTGTTCCGCGATCTTCGCGAGGGTGTTGCTGAACACGGCACTGTAGGCGGGCGGCCCCGCTTTCTTAATCATATCGCCGGATTCAATCTTGTAAGGACCGGGCCCATGCCATGCGCCGCTTGCATCATCTTCGGCAGGCTTGTACCCTTTGCCTTTTTTCGTCACCACATGCAGGAGCACAGGCCCTTTGGTCCGTATCGCGTACGTCAGGTTGCTGTGAAGTTCATCAAAGTTGTGCCCGTCGATCGGTCCGAGGTACGTAAAACCCATTTCCTCGAAAAAAACGCCGGAGACGAGCAAATATTTGAGACTGCCCTTCAGCCTTTCCGCGGTGGAACTTAATGCCCCGCCGAAAGCCGGGATTTTCTTAACGAGGTATTCAATATCCTCTTTCGTTCTTCGATACCCGCCGGTCGTTCGCAAACGGCCGAGCATGTTATGCATGGCGCCGACATTCGGTGCGATCGACATCTCATTATCATTCAAAATAACGGTCATGTCCGTTTGCTCGTGCCCGATATGGTTCATGGCTTCCAGGGCCATGCCACCGGTCAATGCGCCGTCCCCAATGACGGGAAGCACGTTGAAATCTTCACCCTGTAAGTCCCGGGCCGTGGCCATACCCATCGCGGCCGATAGCGAAGTCGAACTATGCCCGGCTTCCCAGACATCATGTTCACTTTCGTCCCGTTTTGCGTATCCGCACAACCCCTGGTATTGTTTCAATGTATCAAAACGATCCGCTCGCCCCGTCAAAATTTTATGGACGTAAGTCTGGTGACCCACATCCCAGATGATTTTGTCTTTCGGGCTGTCGTACAGTTTATGGAGCATGAGCGTTAATTCCACAACGCCAAGGTTTGGCCCCAGATGTCCGCCTGTAGCGGATAGCTTTGAAATCAGAAACGAGCGTATCTCTTCGGCAAGCTCGTCCAATTGTTTACGGGAATAACTTTTCAGGAAACCGGGATGCTGAATGGTTTCTAGATCCATGCGGCAAGCCCCCTCTTTCTTCAATCTTTTTAACGCAGGGTAAATCTCTTCCGAGCGTCATTCATTTCTTGTATTATATCATTTCCACTTGGCAGCTAAACAATGTGCTCCTTCCATTTTACTGGCATAAACACAAAAATGCTACCTCTACGGTAGCACAAGATAGAAATTCGTCAATTAGCGGTCTCTTGATTCCATATAGGATAGAACGGCGAAAAGATCCGGAGCGGGTACTGTCAGCGATTGCAGGGCATGTTCTGCCCGTTCGATGTGAGTATGTAGTTTTCGTTTTGCCTCATCAACGGAGAGTAAGCCCGGATAAGTGCTTTTATGATTATGCTCATCACTCCCGACCGGCTTCCCGATCGTGGATTCGCTTCCTTCGACATCGAGAAGGTCATCCTTAATTTGGAAAGCAATACCCACCTCTTCGGCAAAATGACGCAAACGCGTAATATCTTCCCGGGGCGCTTCTCCGAGAACACCACCTGCCTCGACGGCAAATGTCAACAATGCGGCTGTTTTCTGCCGGTGGATCCATTCGAGTTCCTCGAGAGTCACCGTACGATTCTCGGCTTCCAGGTCGGCCACCTGGCCTCCGACCATACCAGTTGCGCCGCTCGCTTCCGTGAGCCGACGGCTTAGATACAACGCATCACGGGGAGGCAACGTTTCTTCGCTCATATTTCCAATTAATGAAAAACTTTCGGTTAACAGCGCATCTCCGGCAAGAATCGCCAGCGCTTCCCCAAATACTTTATGATTGGTCGGCTTCCCCCGCCTCGTATCATCATTGTCCATGCTCGGCAAATCATCATGGATTAAAGAATATGTGTGTACCATCTCCACAGTGGCTCCAAGTTGATACGCGGCGGTCGTGACAGGTTTATAGCTGCCGGCCGTCGCGATCAGCAACAACGGACGAATGCGTTTCCCGCCGGCATCCAGCGAGTAGAGCATCGCCTCTTTTAACCGTTCGGGAGCCTGCATCGTTTCTACATGGGTCTTTAATGTTTGCTCGAGCGTTGGCACATGCACTTCCATCAACTCATCCATTCTCTTTGTTGTCACTTTCAGTTCCAGAACTTGCTGCGCGGAAGCCCACTCTTATAAAGAAAACTTGGCTTATCGCCAAGCATGGCGAAAGCCTTAGTTGCACTTATGCAAGATAAGAAAATTTTATACTTTCTTATCTGCTCAAAGATGGGAGGAAACGCATAAGTCTGTTTCTCTCCTTTCCCTGGTACCCTGCAAACGTCACCTGGACGCTAGCCTTCCATTATTTCATATACTTATCCGGAGAATTCGTTCTTGCCTTCTTCCTCATTCAAGGGGACGGTTTCTCCCGTTTCCTTGACGATTTGGTCCATTTGCTTTTCCACTCGTTGCAATTGATCGTGACAGCGCTTGGATAGCTTCATCCCTGTCTGGTACATATCAATCGCCTTCTCCAACGGAACATCCCCTTCTTCAAGCTGATGGATAATATGCTCGAGTTTTTTCATGTCCGCTTCGAACGTTTGCTTGTTATCTGTTTCCTCGTTTTGCTCATCCGTCATCGATTTCATCCTCCTCCTGGAATGCGAATGTTTCCTTCCCCTTCTCGGTCACCTGCGTTTTAACATAGCCATCCTGAAAATAAACGCGCAGTTCGTCTTCTACACGTATGGCATCAACCGTTTTTAAAAGTCGGTTCTCCCGATAAGCGACCGTGTATCCCCGTTTTAGCGTCTCCATCGGATTTAGAATACGCAACTTCGTGAGCAACTGTTCATAGCGATTGGCTTGACTGCTCAAGAGGCGTTCAGCATTGAGCTGAAGCTCTTTCGTATCGGTTTCAAGTTGCTTTCGTTTTTCCGCAACGAGTCGCGCGGGCTTGAGCAAAGAGATCCGTCTACTCTGCTCATTGACCTGTTGTCTCTGTAATTGCAGGCGTGTGTTCATGCCTCGCTGCAGGCGTTCAATATTGCGGTCAAGTTCCTGCTCCTTTTGTTGGAGTAACTGGGCAGGGTAACGAAACGCATACGCGTTTTGTAAGTAGGAGAGCTTCTCTTTGCGAAGATTGATAATCTGTTGCATGAGCTGCTGCAAGCGGTTTTTGCGGGTCGTGACTTTTTCCTGCCATTCGACAAGAGAGGGAACCGCCATCTCGGCCGCGGCTGTAGGTGTCGCCGCCCGAACATCTGCGATGAAGTCCATCAGGGTCACATCTGTCTCGTGCCCTACCGCGGAAATGAGCGGGGTTTTAAGCGCTGCGGCCGTGCGCACGACCTGTTCATCGTTAAACGCCCAGAGTTCTTCGATGGATCCGCCCCCGCGGCCTGCGATCAAGACGTCATTTCCGTCTTGATCGGCTTGCCTTAACGCGGCCGCGATGCCCGGGACCGCTTCCGGGCCCTGGACAGCCACGGGATACAGGTTGATCGCCGCTTGCGGATACCTTCGCTTCACCGTCGTGTAGATATCGCGAATCACCGCACCCGTTTTTGAGGTGACAACCCCGATTCGATCCGGGAAATTGGGAAGTGGCCGTTTTCTCGCTTCCTGAAACAGGCCTTCCGATTCCAGTTTCTTTTTCAACTGTTCATAGGCCAAATACAGTTGTCCGATCCCATCGGGTTCCATCGCCCGCACATACAACTGATATTGCCCGTAAGGTTCGTAAACGGACACATTGCCGCGGACAAGCACCTTCATGCCGCTTTCCGGACGAAAACGTAAAGTGCGATTGTTGCCGGCAAACATGACAGCTGACACTCGCGCCTTTTCATCCTTGATCGTGAAATACATATGACCGCGGCTGTGATGTTTGAAGTTCGAGATCTCACCCCGTAAAAAAACATCGTTAAGCAATGGGCTCTTGTCAATTAAACCCTTGATTTGCCTCGTCAGTTGTGTAACGGACATATACCTTTGCTCAGGATTGAACATCGAACATCGTACCCCGTGCGGCTTCCACTGTATTATGTAGGAGCATTGTGATGGTCATCGGCCCTACACCTCCCGGTACGGGCGTGAGCCAACCTGCTTTTTCCCTGACCGGCTCAAACTGAACATCTCCGGTCAATTTCCCTGTCTCCATCCGATTCACGCCGACATCAATAACAACTGCATCGTCTTTGACGTGTTCTGCACCGATCATACCCGCGCGCCCGGCAGCGGCGATGAGAATATCCGCTTCCCGCGTTACCGAAGCGAGATCCTCCGTTTTAGAGTGACAATAAGTAACCGTCGCGTCCTTATTCAACAATAGCTGGCCGACCGGCCGACCGACGAGTTGGCTTCGTCCTACGACGACCGCACGCTTGCCTTTGGGGTCTACGCCGCTGATCTCCAGCATTTTCATAATCCCCAGCGGTGTACAGGGGGTGAACGCTTTTTTCCCGGTGAGCAAACGTCCGACATTGACAGGATGGAACCCGTCCACATCTTTTCCGATTACAATTTTTTCCAGAACCGCGTTTTCGGAAATATGGTCCGGCAACGGGAGCTGGACGAGAATCCCATGGACACTGCTGTCTTCATTTAAAGCTTCGATTTCGGCGAGAAGTTCCTCCTCCGGTAAAGATGCGGGGTGACGCTTAACAATCGAATGAATGCCTACGGCCGCACAGGCTTTCTCCTTCCCGCGCACGTAACTGTGCGAAGCGGGATCATCCCCGATCAGGATGACGGCCAGGGAAGGCTGGACGCTGAGTTCCTTAATATCGTCAGCCAACTCGCCTCTTAATCGTTCCGACAACTCCTTGCCACTAATGATCGTCGCTGTCATGCTTATGTTCCCCCTCCATTACTGCTGTTCATTTTCGCAGATAGAACTCCGTTGACGAATTTGCCGGCTTCATCACCGCCAAAGGCTTTTGCTGTATTAATCGCTTCATTGAGCGCCACATGCACCGGTATATCCTCCCGATGCTGCATTTCATAAACAGCCAGGCGCATCACCGCCCGATCCACATTCCCGACTCGCTCCAATGTCCAGTTCTCCAACTGGTTGACGATTTGCTCATCAATGGTCGCGAGTTCTCCGAGCGTTCCGGGAATCACATCTGCTAGGTAATCATCTGTGTGTTCCCCTTCATCCAGGGCGGCTTCCAGCGCGTGCCGCCAGTCAACATCGGTCATTTCTACTTGATAAAGGGCTTGTACCGCCCGTATCCGTGCCAGTCTTCTATTCATGTCGCCCATTCCTTCTGCTCGTTTTCTTACTCTTAATCGGAGATACGCTCCCATTGATTGTCTTGCTCTTCCTGTTGTTCAAATTGGATGCCGACGACGTGAATATTGATCGTGTCCATCGCGATCGATGTCATCGTCTCCAAAGCCTGCTGGATATTTCTCTGTACCTGGCTGGCGACTTCAGGGACCGATACCCCGTAATAGGCGACGAGTGAAACGTCGATGACGACCCCGTCCTCGCCAAGCTCAACCTTCACCCCTTTTCCGTGATTTTTTCTGCCGAAGCGTTCGGCTACATCGGTGGCGATATTGCCCCTTAGCGCTGATATCCCTTCGACTTCCGAGGTGGCGAGTCCCGCGATCACCTCAATCACTTCCGGGGAGATCTCTACTTTCCCCAGATCATTTTCCTGTTCCTCGATATCGAGCATTTGATATTCACTCATGATACCCTTACCCCCTTTTAAGATGGCTCCTGCTCTATTCCGTCTTCCTCATCGGCCTGTTCTTCTGCTTCTTGCTCGGCTTGCAGCCGGGCCCTCTCTTCCCGCAAGCGATCCATCCGGTACTGGCGAAACACGGGGAACTCCGAGAGATTATCCGGGACCTTTTTATGCTCCAGCAAAATAATCTTCACCATATTTTTGTTGCGAGCCATATGGTAGTGCTCATCATACTCGTTTTCCTTCGTGAACTGCTTCAGGTTCTCATAATCTGCTTCCTGAATGGACACCGGATGCGGATGATCTGCAGACGCCTCTTCCTCGTAGCCGACTTCGAATTCCACGATTTGTATATGATCATTTTTCAGGTTACGTGTTTGCTCCAAAACGGCTTTCGCCCCTTCGGTTAAGTCATTCCATTCCATAGTCAAAGACCTCTCCTTATTGCATCGAATCGTATGTGTTCATTGGATTGATTATAGCATGTTGAAGCCCACATTTCATCCGTGAATGAAAAAAGGACCCGAGGGGGATCCTTCAATCGTTAGCTTCTGCTTCATTTTCGCCGTGATGGTATCCAACGGAGACCGGTTGTTCTCCCAGTTCTTCGCTGGCCAGACGATTAATCTCCACAACTTCCGTTCTTGACAATTCTTCCGCTTCCACGAGAATCCTTACCTCGTCTTCTTCACTCATGACGATGACATCGCTATACCCCTGGGATTGAATCTTTTGTTCAAGTGTATGTTCCAGATCAGCAATCGTTTGCAGGCGTTCCCGCTCATCCTGGGCTTCATTTTTCTCTTCTGTGGTCGCGTCACTGGAAGCCAGTACATCCGTGTAGTTTTCCCTCGTTTCGCTGCGGTTTTCTTCCCGTTGAATTCTCAAGGCGCTGAACCAGTCGCTGCTATCAGTTGCTTCAGCAGAAACTTCGGTCTCGTCACTTGCTTGTTCGTCGGAAGGGGGATCTTCCTCTGACGGAGGTTCTTCTTCTCCGTTTTCCTGGGCAGGAACGTCTTCGCTGCCTTCTTCTTCAACGCCGTCCTCTTCATCCCACTCTTCTACGACTTCGGCGCTTTCAGGGTTTTCTTCCAGGAATTGTTCCCAAAGATCGCCTTCAAACTCTTCCAGAGATTCTTCATCGTCGCTGACAAGCGCCGTTTCATGTTCAGCGGGCCCGTCCGGGGTGAAAAAATAAACACCGAGAACCGCGACAAGACTGAGCATCGTTAACAACCAAACCGTTTGTTTTTTCAAAACCACATCACTCATCCTTTCCTTACTATTTAGGCACGACCGATACACGGTGGGCTTCGACATCAAGCGTACGGGTAACAGCTTCGATGACAGATTCCTTGAGATCGAGTTGATCCACGCCATCGGCAACGACGAGAACGCCGGAGACTTCAGGCCTTTCCGTTCGAATCAGCAAGGGCTCTTCGCTATCTCCTTCCGGTACGAGTACAATTTCTTCTTCCTCTGTTTCTTCCTCAAGCGTGCGATCCCCGCCTTCCGTATCAGTCTCGTCTGTTGTTTGTTGGCGATGCGAGGTATCTTTTTCGTATACTTTGCTTTCTGATGCCTCCAGATTGACTACGATTTCAACGCCTGAAAGACCGCTCATCGATTCGAGGGCGCCTTCCAGTTCGCTGGCATACGCTCGTTCAAGTTCGCCAATCTCCCCGGAAGAACGCTGCTCGCCGGCATCATTGCTGTCATCATCATCGTCATCATTATTGAGAAACACCGATTCTTCCTGACCATCATCCACCCCCGGCGAGGAAACGTCTGATGGCTCGTCATCATCGCCACCGGTCGTACCGACAAACATAAGGAATATGCCAACGAGGAGCAATCCACCGAGATAATACCAGCGAAATTTGCGGGAACCATCACCAGACGGCAACCATTTGGAAAACGGCGGTTTTTCACTCATTCAACCCATCCTCCTCAAAGCTGACGTCAATACTGCCTTCCTCGATCTCCCATACTTCAGCAAGACGCGCGCCCACCTCCTCGGTATTACTATCCTGAACGGTCTGTGTGGAATCGGGCTCACTCGTGCTGTCAGTGGAAACTTCTTCGACCGGCTGGACGGAAACGGCCTCCGCTTCCTGCTCGTCTATTTCCGCGACAACGACAGCCACTTCCAGCTCGGGTTGAGCGGTAACAGAAATCTCCCGCAAGCTTAGATCAAAATCCTCTTCCAGCACATTTTCCGCTTCACTGCCCAGACGAGCAGCTACTTGTTCTGAAATATATGCATCATGACTGGCTTGTATTTCACTTTTCTTTTGATCAATCGCAATTTCCATTTCATCGACACCTTCCGTCACCTGAAAATCCTCCCAATCGAACCACGTGGTCGGATCTTGATTCAATAGATCGAAGATCGGCTGCAAGATGAGGATCATCATAATTAAGCCAAGAATCAAATCGGCATACCGCTTCATCGTCGATGTCGGCAATAACAACTCAAGAATGACCGCGATCAGCAAAAAGATCATCAACGTCAAAATCCATTCATTAAAATAGGCGATTGTCCCTCACCTCACCATTAACGCTAAATTGCCGGACGTGATAATGACCGTGATCGCGAGAAAAAACATCAGGCTTACGACAGCGACAGCGGCGAATATAAACAACACCGTCTTGGCGAATATACTGAGACAGTCTCCGAGGGGGCCTCCCCCGAGCGGCTGCATAACGGCCGCGGACATCTGGAAAATCACCGCGAGGGCAAGAATTTTGAGTGCCGGAAAAGCGATGATGATAAAAAGGATCGCGAGTCCGGCCACACCAACCGTATTTTTCAACAGAAGCGAAGCGCCGATCACCGTATCGGTGGCATCTGTGAACATCCGTCCGACGACGGGGACGAAGTTGCCGGCGATATATTTGGCCGTCCGCACGGTAACGCCATCGGTGACGGCAGCCGTCGCTCCCTGAACCGAAATCGCGGCCAGAAAAACGGTGAGGAACGCGCCCAGGACAGCCATGGCGACATTGCGAATCAGTGTGGCGAGTTTGGATAATTGAAATTTTTCACTCATCGTACTGATCACATGTAAAAGCGCGGAAACGAATATCAGCGGCAATACGAGACGCTCGATCAACAAACCGCTCGTATTCACGAGCACGATGATCAACGGATGGAACAACGCGGCCGATGAGGCGGCACCTGTCATGGCAAGGAGAGCAAGCAACATCGGCAAGAGAGCAATCAGGAAATTCACCATGCTCTCGACGGCCTCCTGCGCGTAAGACATGGCGACATAGAAACTGTTCATCGCGATGATGATAAGCACCGTGAATGTGACGCTATAGGCGATTTTACTGACGGCGGCGTGTTCAAACGCGTTTTGTAGCGCCCGCAGCACCATCGTAAAGACGGTGAGCAAGAGCAGCGTACCGAGCAGCGTCACATTAGCCGTAATCTCGTTCAGCAGAAAACGAAGAAATGCTTGTCCCCAATCGGCGGGGTTAAACTGGCGTTCCCCCTGGAGAAAATCACTCAAATCCCCGCGTTGGCTTTCCGGTAAAAACGATTCGTATTCGTTTTGCAGATCATCCCAAAACGTTTCGATCTCCGTAAGACCGAGCCTGTCCATCTGTTCATCCATTTGCTCATCGAGCATGTCTTCAGCAGAAGGTAGAGCTTCCGTATCTTCCTCTTCGATGGGCAGCACCGGGCCCGATTCAGCATCTTCATCTTCAGCTGACACGATAAAAGGAACGCTTATCAAGATGACGACCGCGACCAAAGCTGCCCACTGCTTTTTCATATTGACCCACTCTTTCAGCCTGGAATCAAGGAAATGACCGTTTCGATTAAAACGTTGAAGATGGGCAGAGCCATCACAACGATCAATACTTTCCCGGCTAGCTCGATTTTTTGTGCGATCGCCCCTTCATCTGCATCCCTGGCGATTTGGGCACCGAATTCGGCAATATAGGCAATCCCGATAATCTTCAGCATCGTCTCCAGATAAATCATGTTAATATTTGCTTGATTGGCCAACGTTTCAATGAGTTGAAAAGCGATGACAATATGATCAAGCAAAAACAGAAAAATCATCGCACCGACGAATAACGTCAAAAGAAAAGCATAGGCCGGCTTTTGTTCCTTGACGATCATTGACAGAAAGGCAGCAACGAGACCAAAACCAACGATTTGAATCATGTCCAGCGACATTGGACTACCCTATGAAAAGAAAAATGCTGCGAATTCTCTGGAAAAGATCATCGACGATGGTAGCGACCATATAAAGGATGACGACAAACCCGATCAAGGTGACCCACTGCGCCCAATCCTCTTTACCCATCTGTTTCAAGACGGTGTGTATCATGGCTACGACAATCCCGATTCCTGCGATTTGAAATATCGTATCGACATCATATCCCACCGCATTTCCCCCCTTCAAAGCGCCCAATGATCGTTCGTTTCTATATCATAACGATGATGGCGAGTAAACCGCCGAGAAACCCCAGCGATTTCGCCATTTTTTCATATTTTCGTTGCTCTTCAATCGCTTCATACTCTTCGGTGCGCAAATGCGCCAGCGTCAGTTGAATATATTTTTGCTGTTCCTCACGTCCGTGCTGACCGAGCGTTTGCCCGAACTGCAGGAGAACTTCTTTTTCCTTATGCCGTAAGGCGGTCTCCGACCAGTGCGCGTCGATGCTCTGTTCCCAGGCTTTTTCGCTGTCGATACTTTCATTTTCCAAATGGTAAGCAAAAGTAGAAAAAATGCGGGAAAGCGGTTCGCTGAGTGTCTGTTCCAATTTTCGGGATACGACGGGAAGCGGCGTATGTCCATACATCACTTCTGCTTCCAGCATTTGCAAGGCGGTCGTCAACTGTCGAATTTGCCTTGACCGCCCCGAGAGACGCCGCGACCATTCAAAGCCGACCGCTGTCAGGGAAACGAGAATGAAGACGGCGCCGAGCCAGCTCACGTTTTCACCTTCCCCGGCACGATAAGCTCTCCCTGTTTCGTTTCGTTCAAGAGGAGCAAGCGGTCGAAAAGCGGGCGCCCCGACGCTGTCCATAACAACTGCCGCTCTTCCATGTCTGCGATCGAGCGTCCATGCGCACTGCATATCACCGATACGCCGGCATTCATGGCTTCCCGTAAGGCCGTCTTGTCGTCTTCATGTCCGATTTCATCGACGATAAGAAGATCGGGACTCATCGCTCTTACGAGCATCATCATCCCTTCCGCTTTCGGACAACGGTCGAGCACATCGGTGCGAGGGCCAAGGTCATGTTGCGGCACCCCTTCAAAGGCAGCTGCAATTTCCGAGCGTTCATCGGCGATCGCCACTTTGCGCGAAGGAATGCGTTTTGACGTCTGCCCGTAACTGGCCGTCCGCGCAATATCCCTTAATAGAGTCGTTTTCCCCGATTGCGGAGGACCTATGATTAATACGTTACGCCATTGTTTTTTAAACAATTCCGTCAGATAACGATCAGCCACCCCGTTCAGCTGCTGGGCAATGCGAATATTGAAAGAACGCACATGTTTGAGCGTCTTCACTTTCCCTTGTTCAACGATCGTCTCACCGCCGAGCCCTACGCGATGACCGCCCGCTAACGTAAGGAAACCGTTACGTAGCTCTTCTTCAAAAGCATAGACTGAATGCTGGCTTAATTGGTTCATGACAAAGGCCGCATCATTTTTTGTGAGCGTATCGGTCTTCATAAAATAATGCTCATGTTTGGAGATGACCTCGGGTGGACGATGGACGCGCAGGCGGATCTCTTCCAGGTTTTTCGTTTGCAAAACGGCGCGAATATCCGCTTTGAATCGTTCGGGAAGGAGCGCAACAATCGTCTTTTCTGAAATAACGGTCCTTTCCTTAAGCTGTGTATTCGTCATGAAGCATCAGCCCCAATTCTGTGATGACGTGGACAATGACACGGGCAGTCGATAGTCGCCGGTCCAGGCAGGAATCTTGCCATAAAGCTTGCTTGTACAATGTATGAATCCACTCGGATATTAGAACCTTGCGGCTGGATGTTTCATCGCCGATCAGCAATGTCTGTACATTTTATGCACTACGGGTGCGCGAGATGATGCTTTTGGGAAGTGATGGCGGATGGTGTGTTGGAAAATTACAAGCGAATCGCATAAGGCGTTAAAGGATTCATACACCAACGGCCAACGTTGACGACCTAACGGCTTCTGTTATTGCGTGTTAGGGCTTCATAACCCAACGTTGACGACCTAACGGCTTCGGGTCTAGCGCGTTAGGGCTTCAACAACCTACATTGGCGACCTAACGGCTTCGGGTCTAGCGCGTTAGGGCTCCAACAACCAACATTGGCGACCTAACGGCTTCGGCTCTAGCGCGTTAGGGCTTCAACAACCTACATTGGCGATCTAACGACTCTCGCCTTAGCGCGTTAGGGCATCAAGTTGAAAAATGTCCGAAGTTTGGTCTGACTTATACTTAAGAGCAGTGGTCAATGAAAAATACGGTACGTGAAATTTTAATCTCGCAGTCATTAAAAAGAGCCCCTGCTCGAGGGGCCCCTGCTATTGTGCTCTTTGTGTATATTCCCCTTTGCGGGTGTCGATGACGAGGACTTCTCCTTCCTCGATAAATAACGGCACTTGCACCGTGTATCCTGTCTCGAGTTTCGCCGGTTTCGAACCCCCGGATGCCGTGTTCCCTTTAAGACCGGGTTCTGTTTCGATGACGGTCAACTCTACGTTATTCGGCAATTCAATGCCAATCGTTTCATTTCCGTAAGAAATGATTTGCACTTCCATGTTTTCCTTTAAAAAATTAAGCTCGTACTTGAGTTGCTCGCTCGTCAATTCGATTTGATCGAACGTCTCCATATCCATAAAAGCGTGGGAGTCTCCGTCCGCGTATAAATATTGCATGCGATTTTTTTCAATATGAGCCCGGTTCACCTTTTCACCGGCGCGAAACGTTTTTTCCTGAATGTTTCCCGTACGCAGGCTTCTCAGCTTCGAGCGAACGAAGGCCGCTCCTTTGCCGGGTTTGACATGTTGAAAATCAACGACCGTCCAAATGTCACCATCGGTCTCGATCGTTAAGCCTGTGCGAAAATCGTTCACAGAGACCATGGTATCCCTCCTTTATGCTTCGATTATTTTCAACGTCTTATCCGAGGTCGTAAGGCGTTCATTACCCTCTTCGGTAATGACGATATCGTCTTCGATCCGTACGCCGCCTTTACCCGGAAGATAAATACCCGGTTCAACGGTGACGACCATATCCGGTTCCAGTTGTAGATTTCCTTTCATGGACAGCCGGGGTTCTTCGTGAACGTCCATACCCAGGCCATGGCCAAGCCCGTGGCCGAAATATCCTTCATATCCTTCCGCGTAAATCAATTCTCGCGCGATGGCATCCGCTTCGATGCCGGTCATCCCGGCTTTAATCTTCTCCACACTTTTAAGCTGGGCCTGTAAAACCGTATCATAGACGTCGCGCAGTTCATCGCTGACTTCCCCAACCGCGACGGTACGGGTGATATCGGAACAATAGCCGTCATAATAAGCGCCGAAATCCATCGTAATCAGATCGCCTTTTTCGACCTGTTTGTCGCTGGCGACACCGTGCGGGCGTGCGCCGCGCTCTCCGGATGCAACAATGATATCAAACGATGACGATTCGGCACCTTGCTCACGCATAAAAAATTCAAGTTCATTGGCGATATCACGTTCACGGATCCCGGCCCTTATGTAGGTGACGATATGTTCAAAAGCAGCGTCGGCGATCCCTGCCGCTTTTTTCATCGTTTTCAGCTCATCCTGGCTTTTAAACATGCGAGGGTTTTCAACAATGCCGGCAACGGGGACGAGCTCCGCCGAAAACGCCTGATTGTATAGCTCGTATTTTTCATAACTCGTATACGCTTTTTCAAAACCCAGATACTGAACGCTCTCTTTCTCGAGCAGTTTTTGTATTTCTTCACTCATCGCGCCGTTTTCGTGCTGGACGATATCGAAATCTGCAGATTGACTTTTCGCTTGTTCAACGTATCGAAAGTCGGTAATCAAAAAAGCATCATTGGCTGTGAGTAGCACCGCTCCAGCCGTGCCCGTGAACCGGGAAAGATACCTGCGATTCGTCGGACTATCAACGAGAAGGGCATCGATGCCTGCCTGTTCAAATTGCGTACGCACAACTTCGAGACGATTCATGATTTTTCCTCCTTTACTAACCGTTACAGGTCAACATCCTCCATTCTAGCACAATTGTCCCCTTCCCGCGATGGATTTTTTCAGCCTCTTTTCTCGAATTGCAGCAACTCATATTCATAGGAAATGGAATACCCGATAAAGACGCCATACATAATAAACAGACATAACGTCGTGACGATGGTCATGCCTTCCATATCAAAGAGGGGATCCAATTCAACGAACAATGGATTGGCTACAAAAAAAACAAGACCCCATAATACGGCTCCGAATAAAAGGCCCATCCACATGCCTCGGACACGGACAAGCACAAACCGATACAAAAAAGCGACCCCGATGGACAAGACGGTTATGATACCGACAGCCGTCCATTGCCCCACCATTTGCTCCGTCCAGTCGCCAAGGGCCCAGGCCATCCAAATCAGGGCAGGACCGACATCCGTAAAATTAAAAAAGTACGCCACGTACCAGATACAACTCCATATTAAACCGCCGAAAACACCTGTAAGTAACACCTTTACGGCAAACGGCATCCCTTTCGGTTCTTTATGTTTTCTGTTCATCGTCATCACCTCGCTTTCTAGTATGAACATTCAGCGCGTGTATCATGCTGAATTTTATTTTTGCGAAAGGATGGAGCTTAAGCGCTCCTTCATGTAGAATGGGAAGGGATTCAAAAAGACAGGCTGGTGACAGCAATGAGCGATCAACAACAAAAACCCGCGTATGGCGGACAAGCCCTTATCGAAGGCGTGATGTTCGCGGGGAAGCGGATCACCGTTTCCGCCATCCGCAGAAAAAATAATGCGATCGAATATTACGAAGAACGTAAAGTCGCACGTCCCGTGCTGCAAAAGCTTAAAAAAATACCCTTTGTGCGGGGTACCGTCGCCTTGATCGAAGCGGCGATGGTCGGCAACAAACATCTCAATTACGCCTCCGACCGCTATGATGTGCACCCCGATGACGATGGGGAGATCGAATCAGCGGAAAAAACATCAAAGATGACGATGATTTTCGGTGTGGCCGCTGTGGGCGTCTTTGCCTTTCTGTTCGGCAATATTCTTTTTACTGCCATCCCTGTGTTTATCGCCGATTTGTTCTCGCCCATTTTCCCGGGCCACGTTGCCCAAAACTTGCTCGAAGGGTTCTTCAAATTTCTGATTCTCATCGGTTACATTTATTTAATCTCGTTACTGCCGCTCATTAAAC
The DNA here is from genome assembly GCF_900100185.1 of Natribacillus halophilus. Classification (GTDB taxonomy): domain Bacteria; phylum Bacillota; class Bacilli; order Bacillales; family Marinococcaceae; genus Natribacillus; species Natribacillus halophilus. Next base: position 271,097 of record NZ_FNEN01000001.1, read on the forward strand.
GCGTTTTCCAATATCACGGAGCCGAACACAAGGTGATTAACACGTATGAAGCAGGCAAGCCGTTAACCGTTGAAAATGTGCAAAGCTATTCCCGCCTCCATTACCGGTGCGGCAGTAGCTTCATGCTTTTCACCGTCATCATCGGGGTGATGATTTATCTGCTCATTCCTTTTGATAACGTCATCGAACGGGTCGTCCACCGACTCCTCCTCATTCCCGTCGTGTTGGGCGTTTCCTATGAAGTGTTGCAGGGAACGAATAAACTGAGAAACATTCCCATCCTCAATTGGTTGGGATTACCCGGCTTGTGGCTGCAGCTGTTGACGACGAAACAGCCCAAAGATGATCAAGTTGAAGTGTCCATTTCCTCGTTTGAAAAAATGCTTGAACGCGAAAAAACCCTTGAAGATGAAGAAAAAGTCGGCGGCCGCTTCGTCTGACTTCCGGCTTCCGACATCTGACATCCGGAAAAGGAGGTATACGTATGTCAAATCTTGTCCGGCACCCGGTGATCGGCGTGATTCTGGGATTGGCGGCGCTCGGCCTCATCTATCGGTTATGGACGAATCCGAGCGCGCTCTTTCTCACCCTCATGATTACCGCGCTGTTCGCCGTCGGTCTGTACTTCTTATTGACACGCGTCGTGCTGCCAAGGCGGAGCGGCGGCATGGACAGCAACTATCGTAAAGCCCTGAAACAAAGCAAAGCACGCCAAAAACAGCAAGAGGCGGCAAAACAAAGACGCCGCAAGAAAAAAAGCCATCTGAAAGTGATCGACGGCCAAAGGAAAAAATAAGTTTTTCTGCTAACCGCTCCAGCTTTTTAAATACTCTATCGTTGATTCCCGTCCCAGACGCGCCAACCGGCGGCGATCTTCTTTTGTCAAGGAAAAGGAGGTTGTTTTTATCTTATCCACAGGAATATAAACGACGTTCTCCTGCTTATGTTCCTCAACATAACGGGCATCATGCCCTTTTTGCATCGTTTCAAAAACGGCGCTGTAAAGATCCAGGGCATTCGTGATCTCATTTCGCATGTCATCAGGTTCGGGATTGAGTTGAAACCCGAGTAACGGACGCTTCGCGTTTTCTTCCTTTCGAAACAACCACATGGGGAAATTGCTTAAAATCCCGCCATCAACGATGCGCGCGCCCTCCCCCTTTTTATCGAACAGTTTAGCCGGTTGAAAAAAATACGGCAAACTGCAGCTCATCCTAACGGCACGTGCAACCGGAAATGTCTCCGGGATAATCCCATACCGGTGCAGATCATCAGGAAGCACGATCATCTGCCCGCGGGTTAAATCGGCAGCGATAATCCGCAGGGCTTGCGAGGGTAAGTCACTAAATGTACGAACCCCTTTAGCGGCCAGTCTTTCCCCTATCCATTCTTCCAGACGGTCTCCTTTGTAAAGACCCAACCCCCAATAAACGCCGAGCCATTTCAGCAATGACGGCAAATGACGCGTCCAGGGGGTGGGATCGAGTAAAGTCTCCGGATTCAATTCTTCCATGACCTCATTTAATTCATTACTTTTATAGTCGGCGGCCACGAGAGACGCCATTAATGCTCCCGCGCTCGTTCCCGCGACACGCTTGAAACGATAATGACGCTTTTCCAATTCTTCAAGGGCGCCGATAAAGGCAAAGGCTTTGACCCCCCCGCCCGCGAATACGCCGTCCAGCAACACGTTGAATCACCCTTTCTCTCCATCACTACCATATGCAGGTGCCCGAAGGTTGCGTGTTGTCCAGTGCAAAAAAGCTATGCCAAACGCTTTGGCATAGCTTTTTTGTGAAAAGATGTTCCATGCGGGCCTTTACCTGCATAGTCTAGAGAATATCCAGGGTGATGACGAGGGCGATCAGTATTTGCAGCAACAGTTGAATATTTATGGCTGCTTGCACGTCTGTGGCTGTGACATTGACATCACGGGAATTTTCAATAATCGTTTTCTGACTCGTTCTCTGTTTGATTTTCGATGTTTGCATCAATTCCTGTGTGACTTCTTCCGCGTCATCCGACCCTGCGAGTGAGATACGGACGACGAGGACGATGGCGGCCTGTAAGGCGGCTTGCAAGTTGATGGCCGCTTGCACGTCGGTCGTTGTGACATTGACATCGCAGGAGTCCCTGATCAGCATGAAATCTTCTGAAACCTGGACCTCTTTATTCTCTTGTGTGCCCTCCTGGGTAATGTCATCGTCCGTATCGCACACCATCGCATGTTTGCTCCTGTCATCCAGCGCGCTCCATTTCGGTTTTTCCCTTGTATCATAGCAAGCGCGATTTCGGTTTTCACCTAAATGCATTGACATATGATTTTCCCTCCTTTTTCCGTTTCTCCTACAACATATGACATTTATCCGTCATGTGCGTGGACAGATTGCCATAATGAATTCGTTTGATTTTCGTTTGCCTATGATTCGTTTTCTTCATCTTCACTTGATTCCTCATCGGTAACGGTTGTCGTTTGATTATCAAGAAAATCGTTCACTTCTGTCTGAATATTTTCAACGACCTCACGGATACGATCTTTTTCCTCCTGGGAAATATCAACCGTATCTTTGGTTACATTATGCTTTGCCAGGACGCGCTCGACCATGACATTCATAAGCTTTTGCATATCCACAAAGAATCCCCCCAATCAAATGAGTTTCCCAACACTATATGTGAGTGCCCGACGATTCGTATGGGGAGATGTGGGGGAAAAATGGAAAATAGGTTAATGCCGCTCATTTGCACATTGACTTGAAAAATGCTTTATAATGAGAAGCAGTTGAATTTTCCACGCCGTGAAGTACAGGAGGTTGTCATTGTTAAACAAAACGCTCGTTAAACGGATAATCATTATCTTCGCGCTCATTCTCACAGGGATCATCGTTTATTTTAACTTCGCGGCCCTTATGCCTGTTTTGCTCGCTCTGTTGACGGCGATGATCTTTGAACCTTTCGTCAAGTTTTTAATGAGAAAATGGAAGCTGAAAAAACGCTGGATCCCCGTTTCCACCGTTTTTGTTTTGTTTCTGATCGTGAGCAGCCTGCTTCTGTATGTGATGCTTACATATTTAATCGAAAGTTTGATTGACTGGTCACGGCAAATCCCGACATATGTGAACGAAATCGAACAGTTTGTCGATGAGCTCATCGTGGCCTTCGAACAATTCATCGCGCAATTTCCCCAGGCGGATCAGATCGTACAGGCTCTGGATAATTTGGCCGATAATGTGCTGAGTACCATTCTGAGCTGGTCCACGGATTTCGTTGCTTATTTATATGAATTCATCATGTCCGTCCCGAATATGCTCATCGTCGGTCTCGTTTATTTAATCACCTTATTTTTGTTCAGTCTGGATTTACCGAAGCTCATGAACAATTTCTTCAATATCTTTAAAAAAGAGACGAGTGATAAACTGCGGTATGTATTTCAGCGGATGGGAAAAGTTTTTGTCGGCTGGTGGAAAGCGCAATTTATTATGAGTCTGGGCATTTTCGTCCTTTGTTACCTGAGTCTGCTCTATATAGCACCCGGTCCGGCCTTGATCGTCTCCTTTCTCGTCTGGCTCGTAGATATCATACCTCTTTACGTCGGACCCGCCTTGATCCTCGTGCCCTGGGGTCTCGTCATGATGATCATCGGTGATATGACTATGGGCATTCAATTAAACGTTTTGGCCATCATCTTACTCATCATTCGCCGTATCGTAGAACCGAAAGTGCTCGGAGATTCTATCGGATTGCACGCATTGCCGACCATTCTTTCCATGTATTTCGGTTTCGTCTTTTTCGGCGTGCTCGGTTTAATCCTCGGTCCATTCGTGTATATGGCCTTCAAATCGGCCAAGGAATCCGGACTCTTTGATATTCAATGGAACGAAAAAGAAAAGCGAGACGAGCCTCAATAAGGCCGTCTCGCTTTCTAGGTTTCCGGGTTTTTATGATGTTCTTTCAATGCTGTAACGCGGCTCTCGTCTTCATGAAAATATTGAACGAGGTCGCCGATGCGATCGATGGCATCCCAGCTCAGATGATGCTCAATCCCTTCAACATCCCGATAAATATAAGTGTCATCGACACCGATAATATGTAAAAAATCTTCCAGCAATTCATGCCGGTAGACGAGGCGTTTGCCGATTTTATTTCCTTTTGCGGTGAGGACCAGCCCTCTATATTTCTCATAAACGAGGTAGCCGCTTTTATCGAGCTTCTGCACCATTTTCGTCACCGAAGACGGGTGGACATCCAGGGTGTCCGCGATGTCAGACACACGCGCATAACCTTTTTCCTCGATCAACTGATAAATGCATTCCAGATAATCTTCCATACTGGCCGTTGCCATTCTCTTCTCCCCCCTTCTGCCTGGCGGTGGCTACGATCACAATCATGCTCTTTATATTGTACATAAATCGTTGCCGGGCGACAACAAGGGGGTTGGTTTCAATAGCGCACCGTTCGCACAATAATCATAAAAAATGTTAAACTATGTAATGATGGATATCCAGCGTGTAAAGAGAAAGGGATGGTACCTATGGAAAAAGTCTTTTTTGGCAACAAAATCATCGACCGCGATGAAGCGTCGTTCTCATTTGATGACCGCAGTATGTATTTCGGGGATGGCGTCTATGAAGTCATCCGGGTATACGGAGGACATCCCTACAAGATGGAAAGGCATTTTCGGCGTCTGCAGAGAAGCGCTGATGAATTGGACATCCCTTATGCCGACGAAGAAAAGCAAGCGCTGGAAAAAGCTGTGTATGAATTAATCGCGGCCAATCAGCTTGACGAAGGCTTCGTCTACATGCAATTGTCCCGCGGTATCGCCGCACGCGATCACCTTTATGATCGACATACTGAACCGTTCTCTTTTGCTTTTACACAAGAAATGCAGACCCCCAAAAAACAACAAGCAGAGGGCATAGCCGTTTATTTAACCGAAGACATCCGCTGGTTGCGGTGTGATATCAAAACCGTCAACCTCCTCGGTAATGTGCTGGCCAAACGCCAGGCCGCCGATCATGATTGCGCAGAAGCGATCCAGCATCGGGGAGATACCGTCACAGAAGGATCTTCTACCAATTTGTTCATCGTCAAAAACAACCAGCTGCAAACCCATCCTGCGAACCACTTGATTTTAAATGGCATCACCCGCCAGCTCGTCATCGAGTTGGCGGAGGAATCAGGTTATACTGTTTCCTTCACACCTTTCACAACGGAGGCATTGCTCGAAGCGGATGAAGCCTTTATTACGAGCACCACGAATGAGATTACACCCGTAACGGAAGTGCGCGGAACAAAGCACGGGACGTTGGACATTGGTCCAGTCACCTCGAGGTTACAGGAAATGTTGCAGGCGGATATTGAGACAACACGGCACGGTCAATAAAGACATGGGGCTGCCCTTTTGGGGCAGCCCCTTATCGTCGGTACGTCCATTCTTCATTTTCATAGCGCGTCTTTGCCAAATCCTCGACTTCTTTTTCCTGTGCGGGCGTCAACGTGTAGGTGGATAGCTGAATGTCCAAGCCGCGTTCAAACCCTTCCGTAAAGGCCGCCCGCACGCGTGGCACCTCCAGTTTTTCAGCAGTGAGGTCATTCATGGGCACCGCTTTTTTCGCAAAAGCTGCTTGCATCCGCCTGCGCACCCGCTCGCTCGGATACTGAAACAGGTCAAAAAGCTGCTCGCTGTCCAGATCGATCATGAGCGCGCCATGTTGCAGAATCACCCCATTTTGCCGCGTCTGCGCACTGCCGGCAATTTTCCTGCCTTCGACGACGAGTTCATACCAGGAAGGAGCATCAAAGCAGACCGCCGAGCGTGGCTGTTTCAGCTCCTCCCTGGCGGATTCGGACGACGGAATAGAGAAGCGCGCATCCATACCCAGCGCCTTAAACCCTTCGAGTAAGCCTGTAGAAATCACGCGATAGGCTTCTGTGACCGTCGCGGGCATCTTCGGATGCTCTTCGGAGACAATAACGCTATACGTTAGTTCCTGATCATGCAAAACGCCCCTTCCGCCTGTCGGGCGTCTCACCAACCCCAGTTCATGACGCTTCACCGCCTCCAGATCGATTTCTTTATGTATTTTTTGAAAATATCCGAGGGAGAGTGTGGCGGGTTGCCATTCATAAAAACGAATCACCGGTGGGATGAGCCCTGAGCTGTGCCAATGCAGAAGCCTTTCATCCAAAGCCATATTATAGGCGGGAGAACACGCGCCTGAGTCAATGAGCAACCAAGTTTCTTTTTCCATCGATACATTCCTACCTTCCTGCTATATAGTTTACCAAACCTGGTCGCTGATAGAAATGATAACAATTTTGTTTTGCTTATCAGGGACTTATTTTTTATAATGTGGAGGGAATAGAAGAAGGGGGAGCGAAACACAGATGGATTTTCTCCAGATCTTATCAATTCTTCTTTGGGGTGGGCTGATTGGTTTTGCACTCGTCATGCTTATCCGCCGCCTGCGGACGCCTTCGTATCTTGTACCCCTCACCCAGGAAGAATTTATCAAGGGATATCGAAAAGCACAATTGATCGACGTGCGCGAGCCGAAAGAGTATAATGGCGGTCATATATGGGGGGCACGCAATATTCCATTGTCCCAATTAAAGCAGCGCCTCATTGAAGTCCGCAAAGACCAACAGGTCTACCTTTATGATAATTCAGGCTCACGAAGCCGCCAGGCCGCACGTATTCTCAAGAAAAAGAACGGCAATGATAATCTCCATTACCTAAAAAGCGGCTTCAAAAAATGGACCGGCAAAGTGAAAAAGAAGAAAAAATAAGCAAACGAGAAACCCTGGTCTATAGGGTTTCTCGTTTTTTCTATGAATCGCCGACACTTTCCGCATAACGCTCCGCGATCCTTTCTACGAGACCGAGGTCCAGGAGACCGTTCCCTTCTTCCCGTGTGGAATATCCAATCGGCACCGTACGCCGCAGCAACTGGGCATACACCTCCGCTTCCGACAAGTCCCTGTTGAATTCGTCTTCCATCACATTGATTAACAACGCGAGCCCTCCGGAAACATGAGGGGTGGACATGGACGTACCCGTTAATCTTGCATATCCCCCATCCAGATACGTGGACAGAATATTCACACCCGGGGCGACGAGATCAATCTCATCGTTCGTGTTGGTAAACGGCGTGATTTCCCTTTCAAAATTCACCGCCCCTACCGCGATGACTTCATTATAAGCCGCCGGGTAGGCGAATTGATCGGTATGTTCCTCGCCGTCTCCTTCGTTGCCGGCGGCACATACGACGGATACATCCTGTTGAACTGCGTATGCGATCGCTTCGTGAAGGGCGGGAATATCCTCCGGTCCGCCAAGCGACATCGTAATCACCCGGATCCGCTCGCCGTTGGGTCCTCGCCAATCCACAGCGTAACGAATCGCGTCGATGATCCATTCCATTTGCCCGCTGCCATCTCCGCTTAACGCTTTTAAAATAAAGAGGTCTGCTTCCGGAGCGGCTCCAACGACGCCATCGCCTGTTTCAGCTGCTGCAATCGTTCCAGCCACATGTGTGCCATGACCGTTGTTGTCCGAGAAATTGTTCTCGTCTCCATCGTAATCCGTCGTGAAATTCCTTCCACCCGTAATCCGAGGCTGCAAATCCGGATGCGTTGTTTCGCAGCCGGTGTCAATGACAGCGATCACTTTTCCAGTACCTCTATGGCCTGCTTCCCATAAAGCAGGCGCTTGCACTATGTCAATACCGCGAGGGACTTCCGACGACACTGTAAGCACTTCTTCCCGTTTAAATGGGATAAGGCGAACTCTTTTCATTTTTTCCCTCCTTTGGAAATTCAGAGTGTCATTCTATTTCCCTTTTTATCCAACGCCAAACTACAAATACATGAATAATCTGAAATTGATAACGAGGAACTAGTCCTCAAGTGGCATTCCACTCTGCACTCTCATAAAAACGGCACCCCACACTCGGGTGGGGTGCCGTTTTCCGTTTTATTGTTCCTGATAGCGTAATACCGGTTGTCTCGCTGCCTTGGTTTCATCAAGTCGGGAGATAACCGTTTCATGGGGAGCCTCAAGTACGAGGTCCGGGTCTTCTTCGGCCTCTTTGGCGATCGCGATCATCGCGTCGGCGAAGTCATCGAGGGTTTCCTTGGTTTCGGTTTCGGTCGGTTCCACCATCATGCACTCTTCCACGTTAAGCGGGAAGTAAATGGTCGGCGGGTGAAACCCGTAATCAAGGAGACGCTTGGCAATGTCAAGGGCGCGCACACCGAGTTTCTTTTGCCTCTTGGCCGAGAGCACAAATTCATGCTTGCAGTATTGGGGATACGGAATGTCGTAATACGGTTCCAGCCGTTTCCTGAGATAATTGGCGTTCAAAACCGCATTTTCGGATACCTGGTGCAAACCTTGAGAACCCATCGAACGCATGTAAGCATACGCCCGCATGTTTATGCCAAAGTTTCCATAAAACGGTTTGATACGGCCAATGGCATCCGGACGATGATAGTCCCATTTGTATTGCTCGCCATCTTTAACGAGCAACGGGCGCGGGAGATAAGGGACAAGCTCTTCTTTCACCCCCACAGGGCCGCTTCCGGGACCACCGCCTCCGTGAGGACCGGTAAACGTTTTATGCAAGTTCATGTGCACGACATCAAAGCCCATGTCCCCGGGGGTCGCTTTCCCCATAATCGCGTTGGAATTGGCGCCATCGTAATAGAGTTTTCCGCCGGCATTGTGGATGATTTCCGCCATTTCCACGATATCTTCTTCGAACAACCCGAGCGTGTTCGGATTTGTAAGCATAAGCGCTGCCGTATCCTCGCCGGTGACTTCCTTGAGATGGTCCATATCAACGAGCCCGCGCTCGTCTGTTTTCACCGTCACCGGATCAAAGCCGGCCACACCCGCGGAAGCAGGGTTCGTCCCATGGGCGGAATCCGGTACGATCACTTTCGTTCGCTGCGTTTCCCCGTTGGCTTCATGGAGGGCGCGAATCATCATCAAGCCTGTCCATTCACCGTGGGCACCGGCGGCCGATTGCAGGGTGACTTCCTGCATGCCGGTAATTTCGGCAAGGGAGGCCTGCAATTCATGCATCAGCCGCAGAGCCCCCTGCACCTGGGGCTCCGGCTGATATGGATGCAGATGCGCGAGCCCCGGGAGACGGGCGATAACTTCGTTGATTTTCGGATTGTATTTCATCGTACAGGAACCGAGGGGATAAAAACCGGAATCAATCCCGAAATTACGTTTTGAAAGCGCCGTGTAATGGCGAACCAGTTGTAGTTCCGACACTTCCGGGAGTTCCGGTTCCTCCTGACGCACATAATCCGCGGGCAGCAACTCTTCGACATTTACATCCGGTACATCATTTTCCGGCAACGATCCTCCCCTGCGGCCGGGCTTGCTCATTTCAAAGATCAGCGCTTGGTCCTTTTGTTTCATGAGGCGTTACACTTCCTTTCCAGTTCGTATGTCCGCTAAGCGTATGGTAGCTCATTAGTGCAGTGCGGGTCACTCACCCATATCACCTAACCCGCGTGCTTTTGCAACGCGTCCACCAGTCGATCAATCTCTTCTTTCGAGCGCCTTTCTGTCACACAGACGAGCATGTGGCGGTCGTTTTCTCCGGCAAAGCGACCGAGATCCAGGCCGCCGATGATACCTTCGGAAAATAACGCTTCATTCACTCGCTCCGCCGCTTGGCCGACATCGATGACAAACTCGTTGAAATAAGCGCCGTCATACACGAGGGAAAAACCGGCCGCCTGTAACGATTGTTTTGCGTAGTGCGCTTTTTGCATGTTTCGCACAGCCATGTCCTTGACGCCGTGCTTTCCGAACGCGCTCATAGCGACTGAGGAAGCGAGCGCGTTTAACGCCTGGTTGGAACAAATATTCGAGGTGGCCTTATCCCGGCGGATATGCTGCTCGCGCGCCTGTAACGTCAACACATAACCGCGCTGGCCTTCTTCATCGACGGTTTCGCCGACGAGTCTACCCGGCACTTTGCGCATAAATGCTTTTTTGGTAGCAAAATAACCACAGTGTGGACCGCCGTATTGTCCCATGATGCCAAAGGGCTGCGTGTCGCCGACGACAACGTCAGCGCCGAATTCGCCGGGTGGCGTGAGCATGCCAAGGGCGAGGGGGTTGCTTTTCACAATCAGAAGCGCGTCCACTTCGTCGGCGGCCTCACGCAGTGCCGCCAAATCTTCGATCGTCCCGTAAAAGTTCGGATATTGCACAAGGACTCCGGCCACATCATCGGTTAAGCTTTTCTTTAAGGCTTTGACATCCGTCGCGCCAGCCTGGGCGGGGACAGTTTCCAGCGTGAGCCCCGGGCCGTTCACAAACGTCTGCACGACATCCCTGGCTTCCGGATGGACCGTTTCCGAGATTAAGATCGTTTTCTTTTTCATCCGCTTCTGCGTCGCTGCCATCAGCGCCCCTTCCGCAAGGGCCGTATGGCCGTCATACATGGAGGAATTCGCCATCTCCATGCCGGTGAGGGTGGAAATCATGCTCTGGAATTCAAAAATTGCCTGCAGCTCCCCTTGCGAAACCTCCGGCTGATAAGGCGTATACGCTGTGTAAAACTCGGATCGTGAAATCACTGCGTCCACCGTTGCCGGAATATGGTGGTCATAGACACCGGCCCCCAGAAAGGTCGGATGATCTTTCATCGACACATTTTCAGCCGCGAGTGATTGAAAATAATCAACGAGCGCGTGCTCAGACAAAGCTTCGCCTACATTCAGCGCCGCATCGGGACGGACGCTTTCCGGAATATCGGAAAATAATTCGGCTACGTCACTGGCGCCCACAGTTTCCAGCATCTCGCGTCGATCATCTTCTGTCATCGGTAAATAACGATGGGTCTGTCCCATGATGAATCCCTCCAATTATCGCTTGTAAAACGGCGTCGGCACGATTTTTGCCTGCAAGTTTCGTTTTCGTACCCCTACGGTCAATTCTGTATCAAGGACCGCGTATTCAGCATTCACGAGCGCGAGACCGAGATTTTTTCCCAGTGTCGGGGACTGTGTACCCGACGTCACATGACCGATATCGTTGCCGTTGTGATCATAGACAGGGTAATCTGTGCGCGGAATGCCTTTTTCAATCATTTCAATCCCGACGAGTTTGCGCGCCGGTTTGTTTTCTTTTTCAGCAGCCAGCGCTGCTTTACCGATAAAATCGGCTTCTTTATTCACTTTCACGGCGAAACCGAGTTTGGCTTCCAGAGGACTGATCGTCTCTGAGATTTCCTGGCCGTACAACGGCAAGCCGGCTTCAAAACGGAGCGTGTCCCGCGCCCCTAAGCCGCACGGCTGAATGCCCGCGCTTTCACCGGCCTGAAGTAACGCGTCCCAAATTTCGCCGGCTTCGGACGAATCACAATAGATTTCATAGCCATCTTCACCGGTGTAGCCGCTGCGGGAGACGATCGCAGGCCTGCCATTGATATCCACTTCTGCTTTAAAGCGAAAGAACCCAATCGACGATACATCTTCTTCGGTCAGCGATTGCAAAACTTCCATCGCTTTCGGGCCTTGCAACGCGAGCAGCGCGTAATCGTCAGAGACGTCGGTAACGATCGTTCCCGCTTCCGCATGTTGTTTGAGCCAGGCAATATCCTTCTCGCGGTTAGCGGCGTTAGGAATGACCATATACTTGTCTTCCGCCAATTGATAGACGAGAAAATCGTCAACGACGCCGCCGGTTTCATTGCACATCAATGAATATTGCGCTTTCCCTACTTCCAGCCTGGAAACATCGTTGCTCATGATCCTTTGCATCGTCGTATACGCTGTTTCCCCCGCGATTAAGGCCTCACCCATATGGGAAACATCGAAAAGGCCAACCGCCTCTCGTACCGCCTGATGTTCCGCCTTGATGGATTCATACTGCACAGGCATTTCAAAGCCTCCGAACGGCACCATCTTGGCCCCTAACGAGACATGCCTGTCGTATAAAGCGGTTCTCTCTTCTGCCATGTCATCTCCTCCTCAAGAAATTATTAAAGAAAACTTGGCTTATCGCCAAGCCTGGCGAAAGCCTTAGTTGCACTTATGCATGAGTAAGAAAGTTATACTTTCTTATCTGCAAAAAAAGACAGAACTCTCCAACGATGTCGTTGAAAAGCTCTGTCCTTATACCAGAAAGTTTCCCTTTTGCCGGCATCTTTCGGCAAAAAATGTCTTCGTGGGTGGCCGCTATCGGCGCTCTCCAGAGTTGCGTCAGACAGAAGTACGTGTGCCTGAGAGATTCACCGGATGGGGCTTGCTCCTTCGGCGCCGTTTTAGTCTGCCAAACAAAAACGGGCTCTCCCTCTGTCATCAACCGCCTATTCTATTGTGCATAAAATCCCGCGATATTCACAAACTAACAGAGTTAAGAAATATATGTTATCTCCAGTTTAGCATGGCACGCGCACTTTGCCAATCTTTTCGCCAAAAATAAAAGGAGACGCTATGCACATCGATATAAGTTTTTCGACAGATTGGGAAGAAACATTTAAAGCAGCCCTCGACAACGAGGGTCCCTGGGCTTCGTGGGAGATGTTTTCGCTCGCCTATGAAGCGGAAGAACACAAAGCGGTTCCGTCTTTCGATGGACTCGTCGCGCCCACGCATTTGCCGGAGCTTTCCCTGTATGACCACCAATGGGAAACCGCCAGGCGGGTCGTGGAAGATATGAACGGTAAAGCGATCCTCGCTGACGAAGTCGGGCTCGGAAAGACGATTGAAGCCGGCCTTGTCCTAAAGGAATATATGATTCGCGGACTCGTGAAAAAGGCGCTCATTCTTTCACCGGCTTCCCTCGTCAATCAATGGACACAAGAGTTAAATGAAAAATTTTACATCCCGGCTGTTCCCCAGAAGAAGACGTATGTATGGGATCAGTGCGATGTCGTCGTCGCGTCGATGGATACGGCGAAAAGAGCGCCGCACCGGGACATCGTCATGGAACAGCCTTATGACATGATCATTATCGACGAAGCCCATAAATTAAAAAATGCCAACACGAAAAACTATGCCTTCATCAAGTCGCTTAAAAAGCGTTTCTGTTTACTCTGCACCGCCACCCCCGTGCAAAATCGTATCGAGGAACTTTTTCACCTCGTTTCGATTTTAAAACCCGGGCACCTCGGAGACGAACGCAGCTTTAAAGCACAATACAAACACGAACAGGCATCCGAAGATATTCAAGCGCTCGTGCAAAATGTGATGGTACGCAATCGCCGAGACAATACAAATGTCACCTGGACGAAACGTCATGTGGAAAATTATAGCGTGGAGCAGACAGAAGAAGAACGAGCGATGTATGACGCCGTCTGCGACTTAAAACAAACCGTCCATGATCTGCACGGATTTTCGCTGACCACGTTGCAACGGGAAGCTTGCTCCAGTAAGGAAGCCCTGGGCGTCACGATTTCGAACATGCTGAAAAAAGGCATGTTGAGCGAAGAACAGGTCACCCCCCTCGTGACGATCATGAATCAAGTGAAGACGAATGCAAAGGCCGAACAGGTGTTGAAACAATTACAGGCATCTGAGGAAAAAACGGTTATTTTCACCGAATACCGCGCCACCCAGCTGTATTTGCAGTGGTTTCTCGCGCAGCATAAAATCCGTTCGGTCCCGTTTAGAGGCGGATTTAATCGCGGAAAAAAAGACTATATGCGTATGCTCTTCCGTGACCATGTGCCGGTCATGATCGCGACAGAAGCCGGGGGCGAAGGATTAAACTTACAGTTTTGCCATCACATGATCAATTATGACCTGCCCTGGAACCCGATGCGCGTCGAACAACGAATCGGTAGAATTCACCGCCTCGGTCAGGAACAAGATGTTCACATTACGAACTACGCCATTGACAATACCGTCGAACAACGCATTCTCCATCTTCTCTATGAGAAAATCAATATGTTCGAAGGCCTCATTGGCCGTCTCGATGACATTCTTGAACGGTATTCAGGACAAGCGCTGGAAAAATACGTCGAGGATGCCCTTGATTCGGGCACTGAAGGGGAAGCCCGGCTCAAACTTCACCATTTGACGGAACTCATGAACCAGGAGGATGACCCGTATGAAACAGGCAGAAGTTCATAATTATTTACGCCGCTTTTTCCAGGCCGGCGGCGCAGAGGTGCTGCAAAGCACGCCCCCAAAGTTGGATGTTCAACTCAACAAAACCCTTGATCTTGAATTAATGAACCGCCCTTTTTACTGGCATTACCTGGAGAAAACCGGCGGTGACCCGAATCCGCTGAAAATGCACTTGTCCACAAATATGCAATCCACTGCAAAGGCGGAAGAAAAAGTGCATTTCGGCTCCCCGCGCCTGCATCAAATTTTTGCTTCCGCTGCTGACAAAGGCGCGGTGACCCGGCTTTACGAACAACACGATGAACAAAGCCAAACGCCCCTATATCCGTGGCTGGGGTTAAATATACGTATTTCTTACACATGTCACCGCAGGCGCGATGACCTTCGCAGCTTCGGCGTGCAACTCATCAGCGGGGAAACGATCGACGCGTTTATGAAACGACTGTCACCGCTCCCCCTTGTCCCTGCGATCCCCGACTATACATTTACCATGGCTCACTTGATTCAGCCGACGAGCGCCGTGCAAAGAATTAAGAAGTATCTCCTTGACGATATTCAGGGTCAAAAGCATACGTGGGCCAATGAAGCGACGAAACGCATGGAAGAAGACTTAAGCTTACTCGATCGTTTTTATGATGAAAGGGACGAGGGTAGCGATGCGTATATGTTGGAAAAAGAAGCCATTCACCAGCAATACCAACCGGCGATTGAACTCACCTTTATCAACGGGGGCCTCTTTTACTTGCGTAAGGATACAGGGGCACATCTGTGAATGTAAAAAACACCCGTCTGCACGACGAGTGTTTTTCTACATTTCGGGAGCTCCGCTCACGAATAAAGTCATGATGCCGAAAAAACCAAACACGAGAACACTGAGTGCCGAAAACCCAACGCCAAGAAAATTCCTGCGCTTCAGTTCCCGGAAAAAAGCAACAACCGCGAGGATTGCCACCGCTGTTGAGATTGATCCCATTGCCATATAAATTCTCTCCTTTTCGTCATTGATTTCTTTTTCATGTACAATGGCTACAGACCCAGATAGGAGTTGATATGTCATGAATTGGAAACAAGCCCCGTTGGGCCCTGCCCAAACCAACGCCTATGTGCTCCATAACCAGGAGGGCGAAGCGGTCATCTTCGATCCCGGTGGGGCTGGGGAAGCTTTTGAAGCGGCTTTAAAAAGGGATAACATAACACCGCTCGCGATTTTGTTAACGCATGCCCACTTCGACCACATCGGCGCCCTCGACCATATCCGCGACGCATTTAATATTCCTGTTTACCTTCACAAACGTGAAGAAAGCTGGTTGGCCGATCCTGAAAAAAATCTGTCGATCGCCATGACGCCCGAGGGGATAACGAGCCGCCCCGCGGATTATTTACTCGCTGGGGAAAAGACATTACCCGTCGGTCCCTTTACATTTCAATTGTATGAAACCCCGGGGCATTCGCCTGGAAGTCTCTCCTATTATCACGAAGCAACGGGCACGGTTTTCTCCGGGGATGTTCTTTTCCAGGCGGGGATCGGCCGCACCGATCTTCCAGGTGCTGATGAAGGCACGCTTCTTGGAAGCATCCACCATAAACTTCTGGAACTGCCGGAAAATACAGCCGTTGCCTGCGGCCATGGACCGACGACCACGATCGCCGCAGAAATGGATACAAACCCTTTTCTAAACGGGCTATAAAGGCGGTTCATTAACCGCCTTCCTCCCTAATGCCCAAGAGTCGGCTCCATAATAAAGACCGTATAGAAGGAGAAGCTAACCATAAATAACGTCAAATAACCGCCAAATATGTATAAATACGTTCGTTCAGTCAGGTTCATAAAACCAAGGCCTATAAATGCGGCTGTATTTGCAAAAAATATCAGGGAAACTTCATACATCTCCCCTACGAAAAACAATACAGCGAAGACCCCTGTCCAAAAAGCCATTACACGGTACATACGACTCATCTTGTTTTCCCCCTCCAGTTCTCTGAAGATGCTTCTTTTATTATATACGAGTGATGTGTGGCTTGTAAATTACTTTCCTTTGTTTTTACGTGACAATACGACGAATGCGCCCTAGCGTGATCGACGCATGCTTATCTTTAACGCCGTAGGAATCATGCCGAAAACGGTGAACAAACGCGATTTTCGTTTCTTTTTCAACCGGCGCCTTTCTTTCCGGGTCAGTTCTTTAGGAGCAGCAAAATGATCGAGCCGACGCAAAAAGGATTCGATCAAGTATTTGAAATAAGGGTTCGGATTCATAACGCTTAATATCCTCCCTATGTTTGAGGTTGGTATATAGCGTCTCCGTTTTGCCGTTCTTTTATTCTGATTATCTCCGCGGTGAAGATATTTTTGATCCGAAACGTGTGAATGTGTTACCCGGGTTTTATGTCTCCAGCTGAGTGGAACCATTCAGCGTGGCTCCACCGGCTTTTGAGGGATTACTTCACTATTTTATACTCTCCCTCCCGTTATATTTACAAAATGACGAGCGCTGATCACCTTAATGACCAGCGCCCGGAGTTATTCAGTCTTCATCTATGTCATCATCCTCATCGTCATTTTCCGCTTTTTGCACAAAGTACTGATGTTGAACGTTTCCGCCATCTTCTACTTCGGCATTTAAGGTTACAATGTCATAATCGCTGTCGTCATTCGGCGTTATGCGATAATGAACCGTTCCTTCCGGAAATTCCCAGGAACCATCACTCGAGGTCTCATCGTCCATATACGCTTCCCACCAGTTGACTTCCCCTTTCTCGAGCAAGATATTGCCCATTAAAAACATTCGCTGGGCTTCCAGTCCATCGCGCTCGAAAGTGAGAAGCACAGCCTGATGGCCCACCAATCCGGCTAAAATGAGGCAGATGACGAGAACAAATGGCATTATGGCTCCTTTGTGATCCAAATGTCTTCCTCCTCGGGGGCCAGGGTATGACGCAGCGTCTTCTCATACCGTTTCCCGTCTGCGAGCACAGTGATCACCACTCCGTCCGAGACGAGTTCAGCACCAAAATTTTCGATATTCCGTAAAACTGCATGTCCTCCGCTCCGGCCACTTCTGATCAATTGATCATCAGTTTGCCTGTAACTGCGTTCGACCCCGTCAATATCCGTAATCACGAGCCGATTTAGCTCGATGGCATATTCGCGTGCATATTTTGCTTCTTTCGTCATCTCCTGGAGCCACGTGTGGATTTCCTGTTCATTGCGGGAAAGCTCAGAGCTCGGGGTATTTGTCGCCTGCAGGAGAAAAGGAACGACCGCGACGACGCTAAAGAAGATAAACATCGTGACCACCGTTTCCAAAAGGGTAAACCCTCGTTCATTACCTACGGGAATTCGAGGCATAAATCTTTATCCCTCCCGGCCGGCCCTTTCCAATCAATACAAACGGTTCCGCCTTGATTGCGTACAACATAAGACGTGTCGAAGCCGTCAACCGTTTCCATGTCGCCGTCCTCCAGTTCATACCCGAGGCGCTCAAGCACGCGATATGCTTCACGCTCCACCTGCACTTCCAGGCGCTCCGTATACAAGATCGACAATAATGGAACAATCCCGGCGGCGGCCACGGATAAAATAAGGAGTGCCGTCGTCACTTCCACCAACGTAAATCCTTTATCTTTAGGTGATTTATTCAATATAAAACCTCCCGGAGCCAACGAGAAGAGTAACGCGATACGTTTCCCTGTTGGAACGTATGTCAAACTGTCCGGCAGTGCTTGTGTTTCCATTCGTAAGAAAAATAAGGGTCCCCGTTGGAATATTCCCGAAATCAATGGATACCCATTGAAAAGAGACATCTTCGGGAAAAGGGACGCGTTTGATGATTTCTTCGTCGACAACCACTTGGTAACTGCGCTGGGAATTCTGCACGTTGATCTGGGCAATTATATTTTTACCCATAGCCTGTTGTTGAGCGTAGTACATATCCTGCTCGAACTCGGATACAAATGCTTCAACTTCTCGACCTTCACCTTGACTGACAAACGATAAGGTTGGTATTGCTAAACAGATCGAGAAAATGAGCAAGACGACGACGAGTTCCATGAGCGTGTGGCCACGCTCATTGTTATCCATCAGCGCTGACATTTCCGTCCTCATCGAGGTTCAACCGATTTCCATCCGGACATGTAACGCTATCCACATATTCGTTGTCGACTAGAACACTTAAGCTGCTAGGATAATCACCCGTGTCCACCTTGTAACTCCCCACCTGCGCCTGCACCAAATCAATTGTGGCCTCACACCCCTTACTTTGCGCCACATCGCTGTTTTGCACCATGTTCGGAATCGCGACGAGCAGTAAGATCGAGATGATGAGGAGTACGATCATCATTTCAATCAGGGTAAAGCCGCCTTCATTTTTCTTCATCGCGGGGAACCTCCTTTGCCGTTATAGACGAGGGTAACCAGTTTTTTCGTATCTTCGTTCTGTTGATTTTCCAAACAGCTGATGCGCCCTTCCAAATAGGCCAAACGCTTCTCCAGCTGCTCTAAACGTTCATTTACAGTCATATTTTTCTCTCCTTTGTTAACCATCTAATGACGTTATTAATTGAAAAATCGGCAGGAAAATCGAGAGAAACAGCAGTAAAATAAACCCGCCGATGACGAGGAACAGAAACGGTTGAATCATGACCGTCGTTTTTCTCGTCCGCTCGTTAAGCTCTTCCCAAAGCATTTCGCTATAATGGGCAAGGTCTTCGGCCAGCTGCCCGGCCGCTTGTCCGTGGCGGATGACATCGGCGAATTCCTGCTGATAATAGGAAGCACCGGCAATCGCATCATGCAGGCTTTTCCCTTCATTAAGATCCGTTTGTATGCGTTCGCCTTCGGCCTGCAAAAACGGCATTTGTCTTTGTTTAATGAACACCTGTAAAGCATCATGGGCACTGAGTCCGCCCTTTAACAGCTGACTCATTTGCAGACTAACGGTATACGTGATATACAAATGCAGCCAACGTTTGCTGCCCGGGATTTTTTCGACCGTGCGAATTTGTTGGAAAGAGTGAAGCTTTTTAAAACGTTGTTGATAGTAAGCATAGAAACCTACCGTTACAACGATGAACGCGCCAAAGGCAAACGGCAATCCTTCAAAAAGGGTGAAGGTAAAGCTCGTGATCGCGGGGTAGTCAATATCCATCGTTGCAAACAACTCTTCAAACTGGGGAAAGACAAAGAGGGTCATGAACAGGAAGAGCGTGGCGATGATCCAGATGAGGAGAATGGGATAGCGCGCGAGGGTGCGCACTTTTTCCTTAAAACGTTCGCGCTGTTCAAGCATGCGGCCGGCATAATAAAATCCGTGGGAAAGCATGCCGTAACGTTCGGAAAAGTACAGGTAAGCGCTTATGTCCGAGGGGATTTTTAAAAGCTCCAGCGACTCCACCCACGCCCGACCATCCTGCAAAGTCGCTATCCACGAAGAAATCGTGTTACGTGCGTGTGGGGGCTCGCCATACATCAGCAGTTTCGCCCCGTGATTGAGCGTATAGCCTCTTTGCAGCAACCGGCCTACGTTGAGGAAAAAGCGGGCTTTATTTTTCGCCTTCCACTTATCCTTTCGTCTAGGTCGCATGGGCAGCACGCTCCTCTTCATTGGCTAAAAGTCCGAGCGCGATCCCTTCCAGACGCTGTTTTTCCAAGCCGTCATCAAAGGACAACGGAAGTTTTTGCACACAATCATCGAGCACTGCCTGTAGCGGTTCATCAGCCAGAAAACCGAAGATAGCCTTGCGTTGTTCATTGGCATCATAAACGAGCCGCTGGGCAATCACTGCGGCCATGCTTTCGTATAAATAATTCGCGGGCACGCCAAACTCCAATAAACGCACGAGAGCTCCGCTCGTATTCCGGGTGTGTAAAGTTGTCAGCACTAGATGACCGGTCATCGCTGCGCGGACAGCTATTTTCGCTGTGTGCTCATCACGAATTTCACCGATCATCAGCACGTCCGGGTCGTGGCGCAGAGCGGCTTTCAACGCCTCGGGGTAATAGAGCCCGGCTTGCTCATTCACTTGCATTTGCGTAAATGCTTCCCGCGGCTTTTCAATCGGATCTTCGACCGAAATCACATGGCGGATCGAGTGTCTCGACATTTCGTTGAGGAGCGCGTACATCGTCGTTGTTTTTCCCGAACCGGTTGGCCCGGTAAAAATAATCAGACCATGCTCGAGTTCAGCCAACGCGTGCAGGTCGCGCGAGGCGCTTGCCAAAAGCGGGAGGCTGGCTAAATCCTGTTCATCGTCGGCAGGCAACAGGCGGACGACAAGTCGCTCTCCTTCTCCGATCGGCACAGTGGAAAGCCGTAAAGAAAGTGAACCTTCCCGGTGCTTGATCGTTAAGGAACCATTTTGGGGCAGTCGGCGTTCACCAATATCCATGCCGGACTGGAATTTAAGGTGAGCGACTAATTTGTCGGCATTTGCACGGGGAAAGCGGTGTCTTTCCCGTAAAACGCCTTCCGTGCGAAACAATATCGACGTATGGTTGGCATAAGGGTGGAAATGAATGTCTGTGGCGCGCCTTTCGTAGGCGGAAAGGAAGAGTTTCGTGGACGCTTCTTGAGTGGTTGTCAATCGGACACCTCCCTTGCTGAAATTAAGGAGGCTCTCTCACACTTGTACTATTCGACGTAAAAACTTTTTCTCCTTCTTTTTTCGCAAAAAAAGTATAAACTTTTTTTATCCGTTCATAATACTGTATGTAGAATGGGATGTAGCCAAGCGGTAAGGCAATGGACTTTGACTCCATGACGCGTAGGTTCGAATCCTGCCATCCCAGCCATACATAGGAAGACGCTCGCGTGGGAACAAGCGCGGGCGTTTTTGTGTCGGCGCAGGAACATCCGCCCAATTTTATCAGCCGTTGAAAAGCTCACGTACCTCAGTTTAGATATTCTTTCCAATTAGAGGGACGCTGGAGAAACCATTATTTCCATCTCAAGGGATACAAGAGTCCTTCCGCGTACCTCCGATTGGTTATTCATTCCATTTCGAGGGGCGCTGGCCGTATCCAAGGCCAACTACCCTCACTCAGCCGTCTCACTTTCAACCCACCAAAAATTGTCATAATCGTCCATGCCGGGGAAAGGGGGATCGGCAAATGTGGGGTCCTCACCGCCCTGACCCGCATGATTCATCCACGTATGCAAATAATGGACTTCTGCTTCGTCCGCTGCTTCCGGTAACTGCACGGAGATTGATCCTTCATATCCGTAGACATCATTCGTTTCCAGACGATTGGGGAATTCAAAAATCAGGCCTTCATCAACGACGGTGGCTTCCGTTTCATGGATGACCTCATCGTCCTGGTAAAGCTGTAATTCGTGTTCCGCAAATTCATCACCTGCAAGAACGTCCCCATTTTCATAAGCGACGATCCCCATGTAGTCTTCGCCTTCCAGCTCTTCATCAGGCAACTCCGTCCAGTTCCACTCGGCGTCCAACTGCTCACCTTCCATGTCGGCATTCATCTGCACATGTTCCTGGAGATCCTCGTGGTCGATGGTTTCCTCGCCTGTAATATAAAGCCAGCCGCCTATAAATAAAAAAATCATGAGAAAGCCGGGGATAATGATCATCCATGTATTCCCGCTTTTAAGCATCTCTCTCCCTCGCCTCCGTTAAAATGTCCGTGAAGGCCCTGCATGTGCCTTCAATGTCGTTACTTGTGACGACTTCACTAATGACCGCCAATCCATTGACACCCGTGGCCGCCACCGCTTCGGCGTTCTCCAGTTTGATGCCTCCGATCGCCACCGTCGGGATCGATACGTGTTTGCGAATCTCTTTTAGCCCGGCCACGCCGAGTTCGGCTTCCGTGTCTTCCTTGGAGCTCGTTTCATAGACGGGTCCGATACCGATGTAGTCCGCGCCCAGCTTCTCGGCCTCGAGCGCCTCTTCCTTCGTATGAGTGGAAATACCGATCAGCTTGTCAGCTCCCAGCAACGCGCGTGCTTCGCCGAGCGGAAAATCCCCCTGCCCCACGTGCACACCATCGGCATTAATCGCCAGAGCCACGTCCAAATGATCATTCATAATAAACGGAACTTGATAACGACGCGCCAATTGTTGCAACTGGCGCCCCTTCTCGATTAACGCCGCTTTATCGCTTTCCTTATCCCGCAATTGTATCGCACCGGCGCCCCCTTTTAAGGCCGCCTCCATGACTGAGAGTAATGAGCGTTCGGGATGTAATTTTTCTGCTGATATCACATAAAGACCTGACGTCCACACAACGATTCCTCCTTGATATCTCTGATGCCTTCTGTAAAAATTGTAAGAGATCTCATTACGAGGCGCAACAGAAAGGGGACGAGCTTCATGAACACAACCGAAACACTGATGGAATGGCATGACGATTACGGAGCCAAAAATTATTCTCCACTCCCGGTCGTCATCGCCGGCGGAGAGGGCTCATGGGTTGAGGATACGGAAGGGAACCGGTATCTGGACATGCTAAGCGCTTATTCCGCGCTCAATCAAGGCCACCGTCATCCGACGATTATGAAAGCGTTAACCGAGCAAGCCGGGCGTATCACCCTTACATCTCGAGCCTTTCACAACGACCAAATCGGCCCTTTTTATAAAAAACTCTCCGAATTGACGGGGATGGATAAAATTTTGCCGATGAACACCGGTGCGGAAGCGGTGGAAACAGCGCTCAAGGCCGCGCGGCGTTGGGGCTATCGCGTCAAGGGCATCGCGGAAAATCAGGCGGAAGTCATCGTCTGTACGGAAAATTTCCATGGCCGTACACTGGCGCCTGTCTCTCTGTCGTCCAATCCGGAATACCAGGCGGACTTCGGCCCCTTACTACCGGGGGTCACCATCGTTCCTTATGGGGACATAGAAGCTTTAAGAGAAGCGATCACTCCGAACACAGCCGCGTTTTTGTTCGAGCCGATCCAGGGGGAGGCCGGCATTCGCATCCCTCCCGAAGGCTATGTGCGTGATGTTCGCGCGCTCTGCGATGAGACGAACGTACTTATGATCGCCGACGAAATCCAATGCGGGCTCGGCCGCACGGGCAGGATGTTCGCCTGTGATCACGAAGACATCAAACCCGACATGTTCATTCTCGGTAAAGCCCTCGGCGGAGGGGTCATGCCTATCTCCGCGATCGCTGCCGATGCGAATATTCTCGGCTTGTTTGAACCCGGCTCCCACGGCTCGACATTCGGCGGCAATCCATTGGCCTGCGCGGTTTCGAGCGCAGCACTGGCGGTCATCACGGACGAGGCCTTGCCTGCCCGGGCAGAAAAACTTGGGGCATCTTTTATCGAGCGCTGCAAACAAATCAGCCATCCCGCGATTAAAGAAGTCCGCGGAAAAGGACTGTTCATCGGCATCGAGCTCCACGAACGAGCCCGCCCCTATTGCGAGCGCCTAATGAACGCCGGCTTGTTGTGCAAAGAAACCCATGAAAATGTTCTCCGGCTCGCGCCGCCGCTCACGATCGCTGAAGAAGATTTGGAATGGGCACTCACCCGTATCGAAGAAGTTTTTGCCCACTAGGAAAGCGGCCTTCAACAAGGCCGCTTTCCTCATTCCATAAATCGGGCGCCTGCAATGCCGGGATTGGTCATTTCCTGCGGATCGAGAATTTCCTCCAGTTCCTCTTCCGATAATATACCACGCTCGATACAGATGTCTTTCACGGAGCGATCGGACTCAAGGGCTTCCTTGGCCACTCTGGAGGCGACTTCATAGCCAACGTGCGGATTGATCGCGGTAATAATCCCCACGCTTTTATGCACCATGTCCTTGGCTTCTTCCACATTCGCACTCATTCCTTCGAGTGTATAACGCCTGAAAACGTTAAGGCCATTTTCCAGGACTGACAATGATTGCAATAAGTTAAAAACGAGCACCGGGCCCATAACGTTGATTTCCAATTGGCCGGCCTCGGAAGCCAGACTAATCGTTTGGTCGTTGCCGCTGACCTGAAAAGAAATCTGGTTGATCACCTCACACATCACCGGGTTCACTTTTCCGGGCATAATAGATGAACCGGGTTGTCGGGCGGGAAGGTTAATTTCATTCAAGCCTGTCCGTGGCCCGGAACTCATCAGCCGCAAATCATTGGACATCTTGGAAAGGTTAATGGCGAGCACTTTCAAGGAACCGGAGAGCTCTGTGTAGGCATCGGTATTTTGAGTGGCATCGACAAGATCATCGGCCTTCCTGAGGTTTAAACCTGTTAAGTCAGCGAGATACTTCGCTACCGTTTCAATGTAGTCTGGCTCGGCATTCAAGCCTGTCCCGACAGCGGTCGCGCCCATATTGATATCATTCAGATTATCGAGCGCCCGTTCAATTCTGGCCAGATCCCGTTCCAGCATACGGCGATACGCGCCGATTTCCTGGCCGAGCCGAATCGGCACGGCATCTTGCAAGTGGGTTCGTCCCATTTTTATGACATCATCAAACTCTTTTTCTTTCTTTTTCAGGGTATCGATGACTTCTTCAAGCACATCTTCCAAGCCTTTGGCCAGGTTAAGGGCGGCGATGTGAATCGCGGTCGGAAAGGTATCATTCGTCGACTGGGCCATATTGACGTGCGTATTCGGGCTTAACCGATCGTATTCCCCTTTTTCATACCCGAGAATTTCAATCGCCCGATTGGCGATGACTTCGTTTGCATTCATATTAATAGACGTTCCGGCCCCGCCCTGAATCGCATCGACGACAAATTGATCATTAAAATCGCCCTCGATCACTTCTTCTGCTGCTTTAATGACAGCGCTCGCGATGGACTTGTTCAAGCTTCCCACATCTCTATTCGCCATCGCGGCTGATTTCTTCACGTAGCCAAAGGCCTCAATCAATGCGTTGTGGGGCGGATAACCTGTGATCGGGAAATTTTCTTGCGCCCGCACCGTCTGGATGCCGTAATAAGCGTCCGCCGGCACTTGCTTTTCCCCTAAATAATCCTTTTCTACACGATGTTCCATGCCATATTTCCCTCCGTTTTGGATGTGAAAGGTAGGAGGTTATTACCCCCTGTCTCTGATCCTTGTTTTACTTAATTTTCTCCCCGAATAACGATCCTATAAGCGCGACAGCAGCTTCGGCTGTTTTGTTTTTCTCGTCGAGGATGGGATTGACCTCGACGAATTCACAAGAAGTAATGTCGGTCGTTTCCGCCAGCATTTCCATCGCCAGATGACTTTCCCGGTACGTCAAACCGCCGACGACCGGGGTGCCTACACCGGGAGCGTCGATGGGGTCGAGTCCGTCCAGATCCAGGCTGAGATGAATGCCGTCACAGTGGCTTAAATAAGCATTCGTCTGCGTCATGACTTCGCTCATGCCGAGGCGGTCGACTTCATGCATCGTGAACACTTTGAGTCCGGATTCTTGAATGAGCGTCTTTTCCGCAGCATCGAGCGCCCGCGCGCCGATAATAACGACATTTTCGGGTTTAATCGCGGGCAGGCCGCCGGCGATTTCCGTCAATGAGTCGTGGCCACGGCCGAGACTGACCGCGAGGGGCATGCCATGAATATTTCCGGAGGGGGAGGTTTCCGCGGTGTTCAAATCGCCGTGGGCATCGTACCAGATGACGCCGAGATTTTGATAATGCTGACTGATCCCGGCAAGGGTCCCGATGGAAATGCTATGGTCGCCGCCGAAAACGAGGGGAAAGGCATCAGCCGACATCATCTCATCCATTTTTTTGGCCAGTCGCCGGTTGGTCTCTACCACCGCTTGCAAGTGTTGTAGATCCTCCCCGATGTCTTGATCATAGCGCTTGGGCACCGTCAGATCCCCATGGTCTTGCACCTGGTAACCAAGCGCTTGCAAACGCTCAAGCACGCCTGCATAACGAATCGCACTCGGCCCCATGTCGACGCCTCTGCGATTTTGTCCTAAATCGAGCGGCACCCCTAGCATCGATAGATTTTTCAACATTTTTATGTACCCCTCTCTATGTCAACGGTTGCCAAAATATTATCTGCCGAGTCGTCGCAGTGCGAGCCACGCACCCCCGTAAATACCGGCATCATTACCGAGACGCGCGAATTCGAACGCTAAATGTCTGTCGGCCTCTTTCAAAACAAGCCGTTTAAAATGGGCGACGACCGGCTGTAACAATGTCTGCCCGGCCGCTGACACTCCCCCGCCGATAACGATTTTTTCCGGATTGACAATCGTCGCCGCATTCGCGAGGGCATAGGCCAAATAATAAGCAGCCTCATCGACGATTCGCGTCGCGAGAGCATCACCTGCTTCGGCGGCCTTATAGATATCAATGGCTTCACTGTTTTCGTGCAAGGGGCTGGGCCCATCGTCATTACGAAGGTGGTCATGCAGGCTGCGCCGCAAGCCCTTGGCCGCCACATACTCCTCCAGACAGCCTTCCCGTCCACACGTGCACAGCCGTCCATGAGGAACGACAAGCGTATGGCCGATCTCTCCCGCCGTCCCTCTGGGACCCGTCACGAGGTTCCCATTGATGATCATCCCGCCGCCCACACCGGTGCCGAGGGTGATGAACAAGGTTGAAGCTTCCTTTTTACCCGCGCCTTGCCAATACTCACCGGCGGCAGCGAGATTCGCATCATTGTTGATAAACACGGGTATATCGAGGGCTTCCGCGAGTGTGGCTTGTAAAGGATAATCGTGCCAACCAATGTTTACGGCGTTGTGGACGATCCCCGCCGTTTCATCGATAAAACCCGGCACGCCGACACCCACGCCAAGCCGCTCTTCTTTGGCTATCCCCTCGTCCAGCAAGCGTTTTTCAATGCTGCTTGCGATGCGAGCGGGGAAATGCCTGGCATCATCGTCTGTGTCGGTCGAAATTTTCCAGTGGGTAAGCTTTTCGCCTTCGGGGGTAAACACCCCAAATTTTGTCGATGTTCCACCGACATCGACGCCTACAATATACTTTGTCATGATGCGTCTCCCCATTCCCCTGACTACTCGTCGTTATTGTTCTCCAGCTTCCGCTGTTCGGCTTGCAGGATCTGTCTGCAAGCGACATAATCGTTCGTCTCCAATAATCCCAATTCCCGTAACATCGACAATTCTTCTTCCATCAGGATCAGATCAGCTTCCACGTCGCGCGTATAGATCACAGATTGGTAGCTTAACAACAGTTTTCGTACGTCATGGAGTGTTTTTAATGGCATAACAGTTTTATTATAGCAATATTGCCACGGAAGCAAAAACAAGAACGATCAACGGCACGTAAGGAAGCCATGCAAACCGGGGCCAGTAGGAAAATAAATAGTTTTGGACTAAAAAACCGATTAATAATCCGGCCGCAAACACGAGCACGAGAATGATATAAGTGAATATGACCGAGACCCATGTATTCACAAGCGCGCCTGTCAGAATAAACAGGGCAGCCATACTTAGCCAAACACGGTAATTCCGACGGCTAAAATAGCCGTAAAACGGATGATAGACCATGAGCGCCGTTATGATGAAGGCGCATACACCCAAAAACCATAACGCTTCGAGCCATCCATCCGAGATAAAACTCAAATAACCGTTACTCAACGTAAACCCCACGTAGCCACCGGCGGCGAAAAGAATGAGGATGAAAAACATCCACCTCTCCCATTCCGCGGACCGCTGGTAAAACAAGAGTGCCCCGGTCACCGTCGCCACGGCAAGCGCAGAAAGCATATCGTCCTCCCCCTCTCTCTCGTACGGTACAACCTTACAACAAACGTATGCGGCATAGAGGTGAGAGATGAGAGGTGGGAGTTTCAGGAGTCCTGAAGGTCCTCCTGCAACTCTTCGTATTGTTCATTTTCCGGGTCCAGTTCCAGTGCTTCTTCAACGTATTCGCGTGCCTCGTCTCGTTCTCCTCGTTCCGAGTACACGAGCGCGAGATTATAAAGGGCCTCATGAAACTCCGGATTCTGCGCTAACGCTTCCTGATAAAAATGTTCGGCTTCTTCGTCATTGCCGCGCCCGTATTCGGCGTTTCCGATCATAAAGTATGCTTCCGGCATCTCCGTGTTATCGATCACTTCCGCCATCGTATCGTAAGCTTCATCGTATCTGTCTGCTTCCAGGTGTTCCTGAGAGATTTGTATTTCCACAATCGGCTCGGACGGCATATTTTCTTCACTATAGTGGCCATATCCGTATAAAATGACGAGCAACACAGGGATCGCGACGACAAAGAAGAGTTGTTTGAGATTATATTTCTTGTCAGGCATGCCTACCGTTGCCGCGGCGAGAAAGCCACCGACGAGGCCGCCCATGTGCGCTCCGTTGTCGACCATTGGAACAACCGTGCCGAAAATGACATTGATCAAAAGGATAACGATCACACTTCTGCCGATCGTTCGGAAAAAAAGACGACGATGGCTGATGCCGAAATAAACCAAGGCACCAAAACAACCGAAGATCGCGCCTGAAGCTCCGGCTGACACTTGCTCGGTAAACGCGTAGCTCGCCGTCGAGCCGACGACCCCGGCGACCATGTAAATCCAGACAAACCGCCACGTTCCGAATATTCGCTCCACGGCCGAACCTAAAAATAACAAAGCCAACGAATTCATAAATAAGTGCAATAAGCCGATATGCAAAAACATCGACGTAATAATACGCCACCACTCGCCGTCATCGATCAAGGGATTATACTTGGCGCCGAATTCAATCAATGTCAGAACATCGGTGCTGTCGGCGACCACCTCGATCCAGGCAAAAATAAGCAAAATCAAGGCGAGCAACACAAATGTAAACCGAGGTTTCCCATATGTAAAAACTTTAATGGCCTCTTCTTGGTCCCGTTCAATATTTCTTACAATGATTTGTCGTTGCCGGGCAACCTTCCGGGCGAGCGCTTCCTCGTCAGCGAGAAGCATGTCTTCTTTCGTCGGCCACTGCCCGTCTGCATGCAACAACTGTAGAAACTTAACGATATCATCGCTTTGGTGAGCCCCGATGGATGCTGCGAACAGCCACGTTTGCATCGGCTTACGCCTCGCAGGATCGGTATAGACAACCTCCCCGGTTTTGCTTTTCCAATCGTCGGCGGGCGCTATTGAGGTGATATACAAATTATGGTAATGAACATCCTTGCGTGTTGGCGATCGTTTAAAGGATTGAAATTGACGGGCATTGTCCCTTATCACATTTTCCAGGCCGCGGCTCCAGGCCATGTCAATTTTCGAAAGCGAAATCAGGAATTGTTCTTTATCGGTTTCCTTTTCCAGCCATAATTGTTTGCGGTCATCGCTGACATGGACCGCCTGAAAGCCATTCCTCGCCACGAGATGGTGCGCGAGTTCCCAAAAGAGTACATCTTGATCTCTAACCTCCATCGCGTTCATCCTTTATATACCGGTGATTGTTTTCCTTTGCCCCTTCCATCATAATCGACAGCGCCCTTAAATGCGAATATTTTCTATCGTTAAGTGGCAAAGGGCGAATATTTCTTGAGTGCCCTTCTTCTTAAAGGCGGGATTTCCATGACCGTTTTGATGATGATACGTCTTGTAATTCTATTTCTGAGCAGTACATACCGATAGCGATACGCGATGATCCCCAGCACAATGATCCCCAAAGAGACGATGATTTTTTTCAACGTAAGCCCTCCTGCTTTTTCTTTTTAGCTTGTCTGAATGATTGAGAAGCTATACGAGGAGAAAAATCATCATGGCAACGAAAGCGCCCATGC
Organism: Natribacillus halophilus; assembly: GCF_900100185.1. GTDB lineage: Bacteria > Bacillota > Bacilli > Bacillales > Marinococcaceae > Natribacillus > Natribacillus halophilus. The sequence goes on from NZ_FNEN01000001.1 coordinate 300,858, forward strand.
CCGTACAGGCAGTATTCACCATATTGTTGTCAAGGCCTGAGATGCCGCGGACTTTCCTGGTCGGTTGACCGCAATGACGTTTTTCTTCGATCAAGGCCTGGCAGCGGACACACTGGCGCTCTTCCTGGAGAAATGCTCCGATGAGCGTATCAGCCATAGCGCCGAGAAAACCGGCGATCGTAATCAACAATGCCCACTGACCATCCAGGAGGAGCAGGCTCCCCAGAATAGCGACAAGACCGCTACCGAGCACGCTAAAGACAGTGCCGACGAACGTCATGGACCCGGATCGGCCCACGGTTGCCCGGGCATTCATTCTTATATGATAAGGCTTGCCGCCCCAGCGTTTGCCGCCTTCCGTCGCCCATGTATCGCTATTGGCAGCAGCGAGTGCGCCGATAAACAAGACCTTGAAAAGTTCTTCGTCGGCGAACGGGAGTGATAATAAGGCGATAAGAGCGGCCACTCCCCCGTTTGCAAACACTTGAGAGGCGGTTCGTTTTTCTTTTTCACGCTTGAAGGTCCGCGCAGGAAGCCGCCCCAGTAATGTGCTGCTTATAAAAAAGGTAGCAAGGACGAGTAACCCTTCAAAAGAGAAAGGAATGGCGATGCCTGCGCCGACGAGAAAAGCCATGAGCGCCCCTCCGAGCGTTAAGGCCTGAAAACGATAAGCCAGAAAAGCAAGGATGGCAACGGTTAGGATGAGGAGCGCGAGCATTACGATGTCTCCGTGAATAATGTTTGGACCGGGATATCGTGTGTTTCTGTCGGTAGATTCGAAAAAAGTTGAAATGAAAGTGAAAAGGCTATCGTATGTCCGTTATAATCGGCGAGAAAGCGATCATAATACCCGCCGCCAAACCCGACGCGATACCCTGTCTCGTTAAACGCCAGCCCCGGCACGATGAGGAGATCGATGTGTTCGGAAGGGACGCGTTCCGAGCGGTTAGGGTCAGGCTCCCACAAACTGTTTTTTCTTTGTTTAAGTTCGGCAAAAGACGAAAGCGTGTAAAAATCAAGGACGCGACGTTTACCGTCCGTTTTGGGAACGACGATTTTTTTTCCTTCCATCCAGGCTTTTTCTATAAGCGGGCGCGTCGGTATCTCCCGGGGGGTGGCAACAGTGACCGCTATGACGTTTGCCTCACGCCAGGAAGGGTGTTCATATAAGTATTCATGCAGCTGCCGACCGCGCATCTCCAGCTCTTCATCCGTAAGCGTTGCGAATTGTTGAACGATATATGTACGAATTTCGGATTTTTGCATCATGTGCAAGCCCCCCTATTAAAAGAAGCAGCAGCGGAACTCTCCTGCTGCTTACTTCGTTTCACGGTGAAGCGTATACCGGTTAACTCTCGGGCAGAATTTATTTAATTCCATCCGCTCCGGGTGCGTTCGTTTATTTTTGGTTGTGATATAGTTGCGGTCTCCTGTTTCTGTACAGGCAAGTGTGATTTGAACACGCATCGTTGTCCCTCCTATCCGTAAGCAGTCGTACTTGATAATATTATCAGGTTTTTAAAAATAAATCAACTCGTGATTAAGCCTTGTTCAAGGTAAAGTCAAAGTAAAACGATTTTTAAGGGAAATAAAAATCGCCTTTCTAAGACGAGCCCGAGGGAGATCACATCGCTCTCTCGGATTGGTTCGATCCCCGTCGTTCGAGGGATGACAACGTGATTCTTGATCCCTATCGGAGCGAGATGCCCTGCCTTTGGGGTATAACAACACGCTTCTGGTCCCTATCGGAGCGAGATACCCTGCTTTTGGGGGATAACATCGCGCTTCTGGTCCCTCTCGGAGCGAGATACCCTGCTTTTGGGGGATAACAACACGCTTCTGGTCCCTATCGGAGTGAGATACCCTGCCTTTGGGGTATGGCAACGCGCTTCAAGTGTCATAAAGGTCGGGGCGATCTCCGTTCCCTCGGACATCCGCGAATATATTTGGACTTTGACGGAACCGTGAAGCCTTGTTTGTGCTATACTAACAAAAACGAAAGGAAGTGGGCGATGAGGAAAATTAAAGAACGTGAACCGTCTAAATTTTGCGATTCTTGCATCCGCGTATGCATTTCCCGACCGGCAATATTATTTGCATCTTGAATATGATGGAAAAGGGGCGACTATGGGTATGTAGCGGGTGCGGCTGTAAAGAAAATGGTCAAGCCGCGATCATCCGGAGCGTAGAAGAATTCAAGCTCCTTTTTCCGGAAAGAAAAATTACCAGCAACACGATCTATGAATGGTGCGCAGTGAAAGGCGATCGGAAAAAAGTGTCGAGAACACTGGCTAATCATTTCAAACGCATTGGATACGGGGTAGGGTCTTATTATATTCATTGATACCCGAAGAGAGCATTTGAATCACGATGGACTGACACTCCTAACCCGGAGATGGCAGATCTGAAAGGTTTCACTCAATGGGGTGATACCATTCAACAGGGGAGGAGCGTGCCGAATGGTTTCACTCGCTCGATGTGACACCGCTCAGTAGCCGAGGAACTAGCCGAATGGTTCCACTAGGCTGGTGTGACACCTCTCAACACAGAGGAGCACGGCAAATGGTTTCACTCACTCAAAGTGACACCTTTCAACTGGCGATATGCGTGCCAAATGGTTCCACCCTGGCCACCCCCCCAAAACCAAACGCGCGCTTATGCGATCTTACGCACAAGCGCGCCTCTCTCCTTATCCCAGGTCATCGTCCGGATCCTGGTAAATTTCATCTTCATCGTCGGATTCTTCCGGTTCAGCTCCGTCCTCCTGGAGGTCAAAATAAGCATCGAGGGCGTCCCGTGTGATCGAGTTTGCCAAACCTGAATCTTCATCGCTCGTCGAAGTTTCCGGAACAATCACTGCGATCGCAACCTCGGGATCATCGTGGGGCGCATAAGCCACCATCCCCTGGTTATAGCCATCGTTAACCTCGTGTACACTCACCTGTGCCGTCCCCGTTTTACCCGCCGGGTTATAATCGGCATCATCGAAATCATCGGAAGCGGTTCCTCCATTTGAGCCGGATTGTTGCATCACCTGTCTCATGCCTTCCTGCATCCGCTCGAAATCCTCGTTGCTATTGTCGACTGAGTTCATCACCTCGGGGCTATTTTGGCGTACAACAGATCCGGATTCTTCATCCCCTGTCGCGGGTTCGAGAATTTCTCTTACAAGCGTTGGCTGCATCCGATCCCCGCCATTCGCCATCGTTGCGGCGAACTGGGCCATTTGCATCGGTGTGTACGTATCATACTGTCCAAAGGGCAGCATCAAATAGTTTCCGATATTGTAACCGTCAGTCGTGCCCGTCACTTCATTGGGAAGATCGATGCCCGTCTCCGTGCCGAGACCAAATTGGGCGTAATGATTGCGCAACATGTCAAAGCCCTGGTCAGCACCGGACCAATCCCTGCCGTCGACACCGAGCTCATAATCGGCCATTTCCATCGCTATTCTTGACATATAAACGTTAGATGAGCGGCGGATGGCGTCGATGTCATTCACGGCTCCCATATTTTGCCATGAAGATACCGGCTGTGAAGCAGGTAGATTGATGGGCGTATCTTCATAAACCGTGCCGTGGCCAATCACGCCACTCTCATAGCCGGCCAGTACGGTTGCCATTTTGACCGTCGATCCGATTTCATACTGACCCATCACCAAATTAACATCGTTATCATATGACGCCATGCTAAGAATGTCTCCCGTATCCGGCTCCATCATGATAACATGGGCTTCCGGCTCATTCAGAAAGGTGCCCCCGCTTGCGCTGCCGATATTATCATCAATCACATCTTCGACCTCTTGCTGCAAAGCCATGTCAATCGTAAGGACGAGGTCGTTACCCCGTGCGCCGGGATCCGTCGATTCATTTCCGTCGGCATCGGTCGTTATCTCTGCTTTTTCGCCTCGCAATACGCTTTCATATTCATCTTCCAATTGGGAGTTTCCGACAATATCGGTCCGCTCGTAGCCTTCACCCAAATACTGGTCGAGTTCACCCTCGGTAATTTGCCCTGTACTGCCAAAAAAGGTCGAAAAGCTTTCGCCATAAGGATAAGCGCGCACCGAATCGCGCATGATATCAATGCCCGGAAGTTCATGCATTAACTCACTGAGAGCGTGAGCGGTTTCCTCATCGAGTCCCCGTGCGATCCGATGCGGGGCATAATTGTAACCGGTCATCATCTCGGTCCAAATCGCCACCGTCTCCTGCTCTTCCTCACCGATGTCGTCTATGACTTCTTCTTCCGGTAGTCTCTCCAGCTGCAGTTCATAGATATCGTCATCTTCCTCAAGCTCCGCTTCTTCCTCGTCGCTCACAAGCTCGTCGGCCTCATCTTCCCGCGTTTGCAGCCAATAGTCCTGCCATTCCCGTTCGTTGATATCGTCAATATCATCTTCGTCAATATCCAAAAATTGGGTTAACCGCTCGGCAATCTCAAGCATCTCTTCATCATTGCCCGGCCGATTGGTATACGTAAGCGTTAACTCCAGTTCATTATCGACGACTGTATTTCCATTCCGGTCGAACATTAAACCACGCGGCGCATCGACATTTGCCGTCTGCTCGCCGTTGTTGTTAACCATCTCTTCATATTCTTCTCCCTGGACAATCTGAATGTAGCCAAGGCGTAAAATCAAGACGGAAAATAAAATAAAGACAGCAAAAAAAAGCACATTCAAACGTATGGGAATGTGATTTTTCCGTTTCTCCCTCACCATATGTTCTCCTCCCCCGAGCGATCTCTATAAAATGATTGTAGCACACCCTCGCTATCATTCGCACAAGAGAAGTCTGAACTATGTTTGACGTTCTTGTTCACCCAGGCTTTTGCTCGCGTATTCGTCATCCGGAAGTTTCCCTCCGTGAGGAGCGATGTGTCGTATCGCCAAATACAGAAAAAGATGCCCCGCCCCGAAAACAAGTAACGTCAACAAAATTCCCTGTCTGTCTCCAAGCAAAGAAGTTAGGATGAGAAAGCAAATGATGGAGACCGCCCGTCCGCCATTGACAAACCATTCCCTGACAATCAAGTACTCCACACGCATGGACGCCGCTTTGTATGCTTTGCCGATAATGTCATACGTCATGGACACAAACGGTACGAATATGAGCGGATAAGCCGCCGAGACCAGAATGCCATATGTAATTAAGCGTACATACGTAGGGTCGGGAACGATAAAGAAAATCGCCAAATAAAGGAGCAGAGAACCGATGAAAATCGACCGTCGGCGCATGCGCACCGGCAAAAAACGCCCAACAGCAAAATAACAGCATAACGAAACCGCCGACGTTATTAACCCGTACGTGCCGAGCGCCAACTCACTTTGGGTCGCCGTATACACCCACACGACGATTAAAAACGTAAAGACCCCTTCACGGGAGCCCTGAAAAAAATGCGCGTAAAGCACCCGGCGCCAATCCAAGTCCTCATGTCGCCTTTGCCACACGTTGCTGATACGAAAGATCCCCGCCGATGATCGCTTCCCAAACTTAAAACTAAGCGCCACCGCCGTGGCGAAAAACAATAACGAAACCGTAAAAATCGATTGGTACCCACTGTAGCCCGGAAATCCGGCAATAATAATCCCGGCCGTCATCGGCCCCACCATACCGGCGAGTGACGTGAATAAACCGAGGTAACCATTGAAAACATCCCGCGTCTCCGGAGAGGTAATCTCGAATGTTAGCACATTAAAGGCAAGCCAATAGACACCAAACCCAAGTCCTAACAGGAATCCCAACACCAGGAGCACATCTTCGACACTCGTGCCGGCAAGCAGAACGGCAAAATAAAAAAGAGCGAGCAGCACAATCCCGACCCTTAATACAATCGTTCGATCCATACGCTTGACCATTCGTCCCGCGTAAAAGAACGCCAACGGGGAAACGAGGACGGTTGCCAGATGATAAAGAGCAATGGCCGTGATACTCCCGGATTGTTTCCATATGTATACATTGACAAATGTATTCGAAAGCGCTGTGCTTAACGCGTATAATCCCCCTATCACCAACAAAAGTTTAAAATCTTTCGTTGCCTCTACATTCTCCGGCAATAACCGTTTCAACAACGCGGATACCATCGCACACACCTACCTCATCTCAAGTTAGCGTGTGCAATTACGCGTCATCTATTCCCGCCATGAAAAATCCCCCGAAAAGGCAATCGCCTTTTCGGGGGAGGGAACGTTCTTATTTTGCTTCCTCGTAACGTCTTTCTACTTCCGGCCAGTTCACGATATTCCAGAATGCTTGTACGTATTCAGGACGACGGTTTTGATATTTGAGGTAATAGGCGTGCTCCCAAACATCAATGCCAAGCACCGGCGTTCTGCCTTCCGTTAATGGCGAATCCTGGTTTAACGTATCCTGAATCATGAGGTTCCCGTTGTCAACGACGAGCCATGCCCAGCCTGACCCGAAACGTCCAAGGGCGGCATTCGTAAATTCTTCCTGGAACTGATCAAAGCTTCCCCACTTGTTTTCAATCGCGGAGAGCAAGTTGCCGGATGGCTTTCCGCCTCCATTCGGGCTCAGGATCGTCCAGAATAATTTGTGGTTCGCATGACCGCCGCCGTTATTACGAACCGCGGTGCGAATATTTTCAGGCACTTTGTCCAGATTTGTCACCAAGTCTTCGACACTTTGATTGGCAAGCTCATCATGCCCGGAGAGCGCGTCATTCAGCTTCGTCACATAGGTATTATGGTGCTTGCCATGATGAATGTTCATCGTCTGTTCATCAATGTGCGGTTCCAATGCATCCGCTGCATATGGTAGGTCTGGAAGTTCGTAGTTAGCCATGTAAATCTCCTCCAATGTTTAAGATTGAGTCAAACACCCTCTCAGATATGCATTCCCCGACCCTATTATCTTTAAACCTATTTTTTCGTAAAAAAAAACACCCATAAGGGCGTGCTGTCAAAACGTAATGGTGGACCCTGTAGGACTCGAACCTACGACTAGACGGTTATGAGCCGTCTGCTCTGACCAACTGAGCTAAGGGTCCGCCAAGCCAATGGGGCGGTTGATGGGGATCGAACCCACGAATGCCGGAACCACAATCCGGTGCGTTAACCACTTCGCCACAACCGCCATGCGCTTCATAAATGGTAGCGGCGGAGGGTATCGAACCCCCGACCTTACGGGTATGAACCGTACGCTCTAGCCAGCTGAGCTACACCGCCATCTTTACAGTAGTGAAGACAATGGACAATATATCATAGATTAACAGGAACAGCAACCCTTTTTTTTCGCAGATAAGCCAAGTTTTCTTTATTAAAGCCACAAGCTGAAGCCAGCGAGTAAAAGACCGCTGAAAAGGAAGAAAAACTTACAAACAACCCCTGTCAGATAACCGATCAGTGATCCCAGGCCAATTTTTCCGAGGGATTTGAGGTTGTGCCCGCCGACGAGTAATTCGCCGATCACCGCTCCCGCGATCGCGCCGATGATAATCCCGAGCACCGGGATGATAAAGGGACCGACGACGAGACCGATCATACTTCCCCATACAGCCCCTTTAGAACCGCCAATACGTGTGATGCCATAATAACTCGTTAAAAAATCCACTACGAACAGCAGGATAACGATAATCGTCTGCCCTACCCAAAAACCGACGCCGAACTCGGCAAACCCGGCGTATAATCCTAGAAATATGATCGCGAGGATATAGGCCGGGCCGCTCGGAATGATCGGATAGATCACCCCAATAATTGCCAGGGCATACGCGATAATCGCTAAACCGATCCACAAAATATCCATCGACTCTTTTCACCCCTCCTGCCGTGTAGCTAATGCTTGTTTAACACCGCTTCCGCAATATTCACCGCATGGTCGCCGATTCGCTCGAGGTTGCTGATAATGTCGACGAATACAATGCCGGCTGACCCGGAGCAGCGACCGTCATTCATGCGCTCAATATGTTTCCTGCGCATTTTTCTTTCCAGCTTGTCGATTTCCTCTTCTTGTTTTTCCGTCGCCCGGGCGGCATCCACATCTTGATGCTCCAAGGCATAAATCGCGTCCTGCAACGTTTTGAGCGTTAATGAAACCATTTCATCGAGATCGTCTTTGGCCGCTTCGGAAAGAACAACCTTGTTTCTCATCTGATAATCGACGAGCTCCATCATGTTTTCAAAATGATCGCCGATTCTCTCAATGTCGCGCACCGTATTAAATAAAGCCGAATGCACATAGGAATTCTCGGACGACAGGGAGCGATTCGAAATTTGCATTAAATAATTTGTAATCTCCCGGTCCAGATGGTTGATCGCTTCTTCGTACTGGGAAGCCCGTTCGGCATTCTTGCGTTGATGGCCTTTGATATACTTATTCACTTCATACAACCCTTGTTGGGCAAAATCAGCCATACGCAATACTTCTGATCGTGCCTGTCCAAGGGCGATCGCCGGTGAACGTTCGATAAACGTTGGGTCCAGATGTTTCGCTTTATGATCAATTTCCGTATCTTTACCAGGGATTAGTTTCGTTACAATCGTCGCCAAAACCCCGATAAATGATACTTGAATCAGTAAGTTGGCCACGTTAAAAGACCCATGGGCAACCGCGATCGTCATCGGCGGAACGAGGTTAAGGTTCTCTTCCAGCATCGCCATAAAAGCCGTAAACGGTTGTAAAAGGATGAGGATGACGACAGCACCCACCAAATTGAAAATAACGTGACTCAAAGCCGTCCGCTTCGCTGCCACGGAGGCACCAATGGAAGCCAATACAGCTGTAACCGTCGTTCCGATATTATCGCCAAACAACACGGGAAGAGCGGCCTGTAAATCGATCGCGCCTGCATTATAAAGCTGTTGCAATAAACCGATAGCCGCCGTTGAACTTTGCACGATAACCGTGAAAGCCGTCCCGATAATGACCCCCAGGATCGGCGTCTCGCTCATACTGACGGTCAGTTCCTCAAATACCTGACTGTCTGCTAACGGGGAGACACCATTACCCATAATGTTGAGACCCAGGAACAAAGCGCCAAACCCAAATATCACTTGTCCATAATTGTTCGCCGTTCGATTTTTAAAGAAAAAGATGAAAAATGTACCAATAAAAACAATCGGCAAAGCGTATTCCGTGATATCAATGCCAATAATGAAGGCGGTGGCGGTCGTCCCCACATTTGCGCCCATAATGACGCCGATGGCCTGGCGCAAAGTCATAAAACCCGCATTTACAAGTCCGATGGTTAGGACAGTCGTACTGGTGCTTGATTGCAGCAAAACCGTCACGACGATCCCTGTCAGCACACCTTTGATCGGATTGGAAGTAAATCGATCCAACAACTCACGCAAACGGTCACCGGCAATTTTCGTAAGGCCATCACTCATGAATTTAAGACCAAACAGAAAGATTCCCAGCCCCCCGAAAAACATAAACAGGAGCTCTTGCAGGTCCAAAATCGCTCCTCCCCTCAAAGAAAAAATTAAGTTATCGACGATGCCACGATTGTTCATCCTTGTCTATTATTCATCAACTTCACTGGTTTGTAAAGATGAAGTTTCGATTTTCTGGTATACTCGACAAAGCATATCGCATTTTACCTTACATACATAGAGGAGCGTCATCACTTTGAATGTCTGGAAATCTTTTATTTACAGTTTATTTTCCCCGACGATGATCGGTCGTTTTCGTATGCAAAAAATCGGCCGGACGATTTTGTACGTTTTTCTGCTCGTGCTCATCACCAATATTCCGGCCGCCATTTCCATTAGTTCGTTTGCCGTCACCGCCGGTGACCGCCTACAACACGTCCTCGCCGAGGACATTCCCGATTACGAAGTTGAAACAGGAGCGCTCGCCGTGGAAGGTGAAGAGATGCCGTACACGACCCAAATCGATGACACCCTCGTCATTCTTGATGATTCAGGCCACCTCAACCCGGAAGATTTCGCGGATGACGAAGACGTCACTGCCCTTTTGGAGGATCGTGCCTTCATGGTGGCCAATGGGGAAATGGAACAAATGGAGTATGGGTCATTTAGTTTTACAAAAGCGGAGCTTCAAGAAGCGACCGGCAGCTTTCTGGAACTCCTCCCCGCTTTTATCGCCTTAATCCTCATCCTCTTATATTTGTTCGCCTCGGGGATGAAATTCATCGGTGTATTCGCGATCTCGGGCATAGGGTTACTGCTTAAAAAAATTTACCCCGCCCGCTTGCAATACCGTCATATTTGGGTCATGAGCGCTTACATCGCCACGCTGCCCACGGTCATCGGAACAATTCTCGACGTCATCGGCCGTAATGGCGACTTCTCATTCTGGATTTATTGGCTACTCGTGATAGGGGTATCCATCATCGTTTTCCGCACACTACCAAAACCCAAACCCCGTCCATCGCATGTATAAATATTTTCTGCTAGCATTTATAAAGAAAACTTGGCTTATCGCCAAGTTTTCTCATGATTATTTTGCAGATTCAGTGATACTTACGTTCTTCAATTCCTTGACGTAATCATCTGTGACGTGAACCTGCATCGTCTCATTATCCTTCATGAATTTGAAGATGCCGTTGTTGAAATCTGTGCCCAGTTCCTTGAAGAAATAGCCTTCATATGCTTTATCCTCTGTATGATTGAAAGTCAATCGATACTGGTCCCCTTCCGGGACCAAATAGGCACGGACGCCTTTTTCAAAATGGTCTTTCTGATCCTCCAGGGTACGCGCGACGGTGACGAGATGAAGATCAATGAAAGGGATTTCTTTCAGGAGCGACTTAAGCAGCGACCCTTTCGTTAATTCGCTCAAGCGTTTATGGGTCGTTTGTCCGAGAATAATCTGGGTGATATGCTTTTCCCGGGCGACTTCCCCGATAACTTTTGCAACGGGGCGCGTTTCATTATCCATAATGATAAGCTCATCGATGCCATATTCATTGACCATTTTTTTCCAACGATCGATATAATCGGATTTCTCTGCGTCCAGTTCATCGAGTGGCTTTTGATCGATGGTTAAAATATATAAAGGGCATCCAGACATGCCGGCGATTCTGCAGCCGCGCTGGATCAGCCGTTCACTGTTCGTTCCGTAATACACAAACACCATAATTCTTTCATCAATATGACCTTCGATTTTTTTCATGATCTCACCTCAAAACGGTTTCCATGTAATGACTAAACAGGGGGACACTACATAAATAGCGCGTATTTCATTATAAGTGAAAAAGGCCCATCCTGTTCATAACACCGCTATTAAGTCTATAATATAACATCATTCAGACGGTAACAATAGCGTTTCTTAAATACCTTCTAGATATGCAATCGTATGATTGCTACCCTCGGCATGCTTTTGAATCATATTTCAATGTCAATCACGGAACACTAGTAGGGAGGCAGCTATGGAATATGTAGAACCGATTCGCGACCTGGAACAAATACGAGCGATAAAACAGAGCTTAAAAAAACGTTCAGCCCGGGATTATCTCCTTTTCACACTCGGGATCAATACCGGACTGAGGGTCAGCCATCTCCTTGAACTGCGGTTGAAACATATCGTGGATGAAGATGCCCACCCTAAAGAATTTCTATTTATTTGCGCTGATGAACCGGCCATTTACTTGAATAAAAGTGCCCAACAAGCGATTCGGTTGTATCTCGAAGAAAAAACAACCCTTCGCCTGGATGAGCATGTCTTTATTTCAAATTACGACCGGCAGGCGATCACTCGGCAGCAGGCTTATCGGATCATCCGCCGGGCAGCGACCGATGTCGGCATCCATGATCATATCGGAACCCATACGTTGCGAAAAACATTTGGTTATCATGCCTTCATACAGGGCGTCTCCCTCTCCTTGCTTAAGGAGCGTTTTCATCACGCGACACCCTCGGAAACATTAAACTACATCGGCATTAAACGAGAAGAAAGCGGCGTCCCGCTCATCAATGTCAATCTGTGATAACTGAGTGAACGATGAATCCTACAAGTTGCTTGAGTTACATAATAGTGTGTTAGTATATTAATATGTAACATGGAGAAAGCAAACAGGCGCTGTTCGGTGAATATCCGCTCACCCCCGTGAAAACGAACGATTGTGATCAACCATCCTCAGGAGTGATTTTTTTGTCGTTATTACACTGGATTATTCTCATTCCTTTCCTGGCAGCCTTTTTCATACCTTTATTGGGAAGGATGTTTCCCCGCATACATACAGGCTGGTTTGTTCTTTTTATTCCGCTTGCCCTCGTGATGGTCACCTGGATCAGCTATTCATCCCTGATGGCCGATGGCGAGACGATTCTTAGTATCGTTCCCTGGGTCCCGATGCTGGATATCAATTTTTCCGTCTATCTTGACGGGCTCAGTTTTTTGTTTACGTTACTGATCACGGGGATCGGGGCGCTCGTTGTCTTATACTCTATCTATTATCTCGATAAAAAGAAGGAACGTCTGCAGGACTTCTATGTGTATCTATTGATGTTTATAGGTGCCATGCTCGGGGTTGTCCTGACCGACAACGTGATTGTCCTTTACGTCTTCTGGGAATTGACAAGCCTGGCATCCACCTTGCTGATCGGTTTCTGGTTCATCCGTGACAAATCGATATTCGGAGCGCAGAAGTCGATGCTGATCACGGTTTTCGGCGGTTTTGCCATGCTGGGCGGCTTCATGCTTCTCTATATCATGACTGGTACATTCAGCATCAGGGAAATGATCGGTGACGTCGATGTCATCATGAATCACCCGATGTTCCTCCCGGCCATGATCCTCGTCCTTCTTGGGGCTTTTACAAAATCGGTTCAGTTCCCCTTTCACATATGGCTGCCTGATGCCATGGAAGCCCCTACACCTGTCAGTGCCTATTTACATTCGGCAACGATGGTAAAAGCGGGTATTTACCTTGTTGCCCGGATGACGCCGATTTTCGGAGGCTCATCCGAATGGTTCTGGATCATTTTAATCACCGGGCTCTTCACTCTATTCTGGGGCGCCATTTCCGCACTGCGGCAAAAAGATCTTAAAGGGGTTCTGGCTTTTTCCACCATCAGCCAACTCGGACTTATTATGGCCCTGCTCGGGGCAGGTTCCGCCGCCCTTTATGCCCAGGATCCCGATTTGGAAGTGATGTATGCCGGAGCGATCGTGACCGCCATGTTTCACTTAATTAACCACTCGACCTTTAAGGGGAGCCTGTTCATGGTCGTCGGCATCGTCGACCATGAAACCGGAACAAGAAACCTGCAGAAGCTGGGTGGTTTAATGGCGGTCATGCCCGTCACGTTCACCGTCTCCGCGGTCGGCCTGGCTGCGATGGCCGGCATCCCCCCGTTTAACGGCTTTATCAGTAAAGAAATGTTTTTTGCAAACATGGTCGAACTCATGGAGCTGCCTTTCTTCGGCATGGGCGACTGGGCCATCATTATTCCGATTGTCGCCTGGACGGCGAGTGTTATTACCTTTATCTATTGTGCATTCATGTTCTACAAAACATTTATGGGCAAATACGACCGCCAGAATTACTGGGTCGATGTGCATGAGGCATCCCCGGGTCTACTGCTCAGTCCCATCTTACTGGGCATCCTCGTCATCGTCCTCGGACTGTTTCCAAACATCTTAACCCAGACGCTGATTCATCCCTCGGTCACGAGCATTCTTACCGGGGTCTCGGTTGAACTGGAGCCTTATAACTTGACCCTCTGGCACGGTTTCGAGATCGAACTGTTCATGTCCATCGGGGTTGTCGCTGTAGGTGTCATCGCTTTCCTCTACCACCGGAAGTGGACAAGGTGGGAGATTTATAACAAAGAGCGGGATGTGATGAACCTGTTCTATGATCAGGGGATAGACAAGCTACAGGATGGGTCCGCGGCGATTACGCGGGTGCAGATGACCGGGCGCTTACGGGACTATTTCATGTATATGCTTGTGTTCATCGTCGCGCTGCTCGCCGTAACCATGTGGCGATCCGGGCAATTCCAGGCTCTGCCTGAAGGCTTGGCAACCACGATGGATACGCCGCTGTATATGTACGGAGTCATGCTCATCCTAGTCGGATCCGCGGCTGTCCTGCCGTTTATCCAATCACGGATCACCTTTATCATTTCGATCGGTGTGCTCGGACTGATGGTGTCGCTGTTTTTTACGATCTTCAGTGCCCCGGATCTGGCTTTGACACAACTGCTCGTGGAAACCGTGTTACTGATCGTCCTTATGCTTGCTTTCCGACATTTGCCTGAAATGACAAAAGAACCCAAAAGCAGGTCCTATACCACTGTGAATGTTCTCATAGCCGCCAGCGTAGGGGCGCTTGTCACCATGGTTTCGATTAGCGCCTACGCATTGAGGCTTGATCTGGACTTTACCGCCATTTCCGATTTCTTTATCGAAAATGCCGTTCCCCTCGGCGGCGGCTATAATATCGTCAACGTGACGCTCGTTGATTTCCGGGGATTTGACACGGTACTGGAAGCCTTGGTGCTTGGCATCGTCGCATTGGCGGTCATTATGCTGATTAAGCACAGGTTCAAGGGAGGCGAAGATATATGAGATATTCACGATCCCATGATGTAATGCAGAGGGTACTGTTAATAACCACGAGCTACTTCGTCCTTGCCTACTCGTTGTACTTTCTGTTCGCCGGTCACAACAACCCCGGAGGAGGATTCATCGGAGGGCTGACAACAGCGTGCGCACTCGCTTTTATCTACCTGGTTTTCGACCGGGATACAGCCAATGAATACATCCGTTTTACGTTTCCCGCTTTAATATCTATAGGGTTAGTGCTGTCACTGGGGACGGGTGCCATTGGATTTTTTGCCAATGACAACTACCTCACCCAGTACTTCGATTACTTCGAGATTCCGTTTTTCGGTGAAGTAGAGTTGACAACCGCCCTACCGTTTGACCTGGGCATTTATTTCGTTGTCGTGGGGGCAGCTATGGTTATTATGTTGACGATTGCAGATGATGAAAAGGAGGAGAATGAGAACTAATGGAATATTTAATATTCATAGCGATCGGCGTCCTTTTCAGCGTGGGCACATATCTCCTGCTTTGCAGGAGCCTGCTCAAAGTTATCGGCGGGTTTATGGTCATCTCTCACGCCGTACACATGCTCATCCTCACCATGGCTGGTTTAAACACAGGTTCAGCCCCTCTCGTCGATTTGAGCGGCAGTGATTCCACTGATCCCCTGCCGCACGCCGTCATCCTGACAGCGATCGTCATTGGGTTCGGTTTGACCTCTTTCCTGATTGTGCTCGCATACCGAACATACAAAGCCCACAAAACAGACGACCTGGAAAAATTGAGAGGTGCTGATAATGAGTAATATTATCGTACTGCCTATTCTTATACCTGTGCTTGCAGGTTCGCTGCTCATATTACTCGTCAAGAAGCACCGCATTCAACGGTTTATGAGCGGATTATCAGCGATAGCAACACTGGTTGCATCTTTGTTTCTGGCCGTTTACATTTATACCAATGACGGCATCGCCGCTTTGGAACTGGGCACCTGGCCCGCCCCATTCGGGATTGTGATGGTGGCTGACTTATTATCTGTCACCGTCGTTGTCGTAACATCGCTGGTCGGAGTTTGTTGCCTGTTCTTTGCTTTCAGGACGATGCACCGGGAAAGGGAAAGATATTATTTCCATCCGTTATTCTTCTTTCTGATCACCGGTGTGAACGGAGCGGCTTTGACAGGCGATCTTTTCAACCTGTTCGTCTTTTTTGAAGTGATGCTGCTTTCCTCCTACGCGCTGATCGTCATTGGCGGAACGAAATTTCAGCTGCGTGAATCTTTCAAGTATACGATTATCAACATCTTCGCATCCATGCTGTTTCTGGCTGGTATCGCCTATCTATACGGGATCACCGGAACGTTGAATATGGCCCATATTGCCGAGCGTCTAGATGGGCTTGATGAAGCAGGCGCCCTGCCGGTCGTTGCCATCGTCTTTTTCATTGTGTTCGCCATGAAAGGGGCATTGTTCCCGCTTTATTTTTGGCTCCCACGGGCCTATTACGGGGCACCGATTGCCATTACAGCCCTGTTTGGCGGTCTCCTGACCAAAGTAGGGGTATATGCGATTATTCGGACGTATACACTGATCTTCACACAGGATGTGGCATTCACCCATCATTTTCTCATCCTTCTGATCGCCGGTTTCACCATGCTTCTTGGCGTGCTGGGTGCGGTATCATCTTTCGATTTAAAGAAGATACTGGCTTATCATATCATCAGCCAGCTCGGTTACATCGTTATCGGAATCGGTCTGTTTACACCGCTGGCCATGGCAGGGACGATCTTTTATTATTTCCACCACATCTTTGTCAAAACGTCATTGCTCCTGTTTTCGGGTGTCGTGGAAAGGATAACGGGAACAACCGACCTGAAAAAGACCGGGGGGATACTGAAGACCCATCCGTCTCTGGCGTGGTTGTTTCTCATCCCGGCCTTATCTATCGCCGGCATTCCGCCGCTAAGTGGCTTTTTCGGGAAATTTGCGCTCGTTTTGGAAAGCTTGCAGGAAGCGAGTTATCTCATCGCTTTTGTTGCCATGTTCGTCGGACTGCTAACGTTGTTTTCCATGCTCAAAATCTTTATCAATGCTTTCTGGGGCGAACAGAAACATACCAATAAACAGGCTCAGACACCGATCATGGATGTCCTAGCCCCTGTACTGCCTTTAGTTTTCCTCACTATCATCATCGGTGTGGGAGCCCAATGGTCCTTCGGTTTTTCAATGGAAATTGCTGAACAGTTGCTGGACCCTTCCATCTACATCGATTCTGTCTTAAAGGAGTAGATCATATGGCCTTCCAACTATTCACAAATATTTTGGTCATGTTTGCCTGGATGCTCTTCTTCAACAGTTACACAGCACAGGACGCGGTGATCGGTTATTTTATTGGAGCTATTGTCGTAAAGGTTCTCGCCCATTTTATGGGAGGGGAATTTTACTTGCGAAGAGCTGCTTACTTGCTCAAACTGATCATCGTGTTTTTCAGGGAACTCATTCGCGCCAATCTTCATGTGATGAGCATCCTTAGCCGTGTGAACATGAACATTGCTCCTGGTTTCATCGCCGTCCCCACCCAGCTGGAATCCCCCACGGAAAAGGCACTGTTTGGTGCGATGATGTCATTGACACCGGGAACGATGGCAATCGAATTCGCGGATGATAACGAGTACATCTACGTCCATGCCCTAAACGTCGAGGACAAACAAGCCGTTATTAACCGGATACAGACAGTCTTTGAAAAAAACATTCTGGAGGTGACCCGTCCCCATGATATTTGAAACGATTATGATTGTTTTCCTTTCCATTAAAGCCCTGGCTATCCTGCTTTGTTTCATAAGAGTCATGATGGGACCGACCATGTCGGATCGGGCTCTCGCTCTGGATACCGTCGGACTGCTGCTCATCGGTTTCGTCGGAAGCATCATGATCATTCATGAAACCGTCGCCTATGCAGATATCGTCGTCGTCATCGGGATCCTCGCCTGTCTCGGCTCCATCGCCATCGCCAAGTACCTGGAAAGAGGTGTTATCTTTGACCGCCATTGAATGGATCATAGTCATTTTTGCGGGGGCGGGAACCATTTTCAGTCTATTTGCGGCCTTCGGTCTCCTGCGTTTTCCCGATGTCTATGCACGCTTGCACGCCACGGGGAAAAACGCAACCGGCGGCGTCATCATGTCCATGTTCGCCACCTTTCTCTTTTTTCTTCTGCAACAGGATATTTTCCTTGGCACCCTGCTGCTGGTTATCTTGTTCGTATTTCTTACCACACCGATCGTCACACTCACCGTCTCCCGGGCTGCCTACCGCAGAGGCGTACCCCTGGACGACATCGCCATTGTCGACGAGCTTAAGGAGGAATACGCCAAACGAGAAGAAACACACACGGAAAAACAGGAAGGAAACTAAAAAAGCGTCCCTTTTCAGGACGCTTTTTTACGCTCAGTTATAGCTTATTGCGGACTTACAACGATCCGGGTGCCGTCTACCGATGTCACCTTGATATCGGTGTCCTTCTCGAGCCACGAGGCGCCTGTGGTGGCACTGTACGTTTGCCCTTCAATTTCAACCGTGCCGATCGGCCTGAAGTCGGTGAGTGTTTTGCCTTCTTTTCCAATAAGGTCCCCGTAGCTTTCATTCATGGAATTATACCCTTCTTCACTGGACAACGTTTCCCTGAGCGTCATCTTCGACCACATGTCCCGGTGCGGGAACACTTTCATAAAGAGAAAAGATGCCAATGCTCCGAAAATGACCGCGCTCCCGGCAAGAAATGAATACGTTAGATCCGGCGCGGGAACCGCCAAGCCGACGATCATCAACAGACCGCCAAAGAAAGACAACAATCCGTCGCCAAGCAATTTGCCGTCCACCAAAATCAGCAATAACCCGGCAGCGTAAAGAACAATGACCCATAATCCCGTCGCGCCATCAATATGATGGGCGAAGTACAATGTAATCAATGCAAAGCCGATGAGACCGAAGATGCCTTTTGCTTTGACAAGCAACTCCCCAAGGAAAAACATCGTGGCCAAGAAAACGACGAGAAATCCGAATAAACTGATATCCAGCCACGCCATGTTTTAAGCCCCCCCTTCACAAAAAATGCATTTATAAACGGTTTCATATTCTACTTACATTCTACCAGAAGTTATGTCTTTAGAAAACAAATGACACTCACGCTGATGCCCCCAACGTGAGTGTCTAGGCTTACGTTATTAAGACGTGTCTCCGCTGCTTTCAAACCAACCTTGAACCGTGTCCAGCAATTCACTGAAGAAATCGAGGACAGACTGGAAAAATCCCTGGGCATCTTCGGAACTTACCCATTCTTCAATGTTATCACGGATGTGATCAATTTGATTCTGGACGCGATCCCAATCGATATCCAAATCCTGCATCCGTTCGAACAAAGATACAAGGCCGTCCATTTCCTCGTCAGTCAGTGTAATGCCGAGCTCATCGGCGACACTGGCTATCAAATCCCGTAAATCTTCTTCCGTTTCGACATCTCGTTCGGCGATCTCTTCCTTAATTCTCGCCATCAATTCCGTCGCGTCTTCTTCCCCGTGATTTTCGCTCAATTCACCGGTCTGTACCAACTCTTCGTTGGCGATCCGTTTTTGATCCTCATCGATCTCGATGTCTGTTTCGATTTCATAAGCTTTGATTAAGCCTGTTAACGCTCCGGTCCCGGAGACTTCAAAAGGCGCCGTTACATAGATGTCCGCGTCTTCAACGCCTGCGGTAACGAGCGCGTTCGCATACATGCCCTCCGTCACATAAGTAATACGGTTCGTCTCGACATCGATTCCGGATCCGGACTCTCCAATCGTGATTTGCGAAGATGAAATCGCATTCTTCCCGATTTGTCCGGCGGGGATGAACTCGCCGAGATACTCATGTTCTTCCTCGTTGGTCACTTCGATAATGTCGTCATTTTCGTCGCCATCCATTTCCGATAAGACCGTTTCTCTCTCTTCTGCACTTAAATCTTCGCCAAGTGTAATAATGATATCTCCCGGAACGGCATCGGCATCAGCGGTTAGCGGCGCGGATAGAATCCCCGCACCCATAAATAGACCCGCGAGTATCCCTGCTCCTCGTTTTTTCATTTTGGCTCCCCCTCATGATATCTTCCTCTTTTACTTACCACATGATAGCGGAAAAGAAAAGCCTATTGTACAGTTTTGGTTATTTTATCAGCATTTTTTTACAGGACAAGCATACTTATGATAGCGAGAGGGGTGAAAATCATGAAAAAATGGTTATGGATTCTCGCTATCGCCACGATCTGTTTTGCCGTCTATTATGACTTTTCCCGCGGCACGCTCCCGGTCGTTGATTCATCGCAACCGGCTGAGGAGAGCCCGACTGAAATAGCACAAACGAATGTTGAGAGGACCGTTGATGTTGAGATCGAAGCCGGTCAAACGCTGCTGTCGGTGATGGAACAGCTCCATGAAACCGGGATGGGCGCTGATATGGAAATGATAAAAGCTGATTTTCGCCTTTTAAATGACAACCAACCGCCCGAAGAACTGCAGCAGGGCGAAGTGTATACTTTTCCCCTGTATGAAGGCTAACGGCTAACTTTCCGGGTACACCGGGGTTTTTCGGACAATCTTGGCCGCTTGCCCGCTCGGTTTGTCCTAATAAACCTTCTTTTCGGACATATTTTTGCTGTACGGATCCTGATTGTGTCCGAATCAGCCTCCCATTCGGACAATTTTTACCGATCATCTTGTGGAGTTGTCCGTATTTACCTTGGGCTAACCTTCCCGAATACTTGCCTTTTTTGCCACTTCATTGCTACAATAAATGCAGTGTGCAACATATTTATTGAGCCAATCCAGTATAGATAAAATGAAGCTCATGCAAAGGGGCGAATGACGAAGATGAGCGAAGTTACCCATCGCACGCAGACGAAACCGGTCCGTGTTGGCAATTTTGTCATCGGCGGCAGTGATGAAGTCATCATTCAAAGCATGACGACGACGAAGACGGAAGATGTGGAAGCAACGGTTGCAGAGATTTTGCGTCTTGAAGAAGCAGGCTGTCACATCGTTCGGGTGGCTTGCCCTAACGATCAGGCGGCGGATGCCTTGCCTGAAATTAAATCACGCATCAACATCCCTCTCGTCGTTGATATACATTTTGACCACCGCAAAGCACTGAAAGCCATCGAAGCCGGTGCCGACAAAATCCGGATCAACCCCGGAAACATCGGATCGCGTGAAAAAGTCGAGATGGTTGTCGAAGCAGCCAAGGAGAAAGGGATTCCCATCCGCATCGGCGTGAACGCCGGTTCTCTCGAACGCCATCTTCTAGAAAAATATGGATATCCCACCGCCGACGCCATGGTCGAAAGCGCGTTGCATCATATCGCGATTCTGGAAGAGTTGGATTTTCATGACATTATCGTCTCCATGAAAGCATCCAATGTTGATCTGGCGATTGAAGCCTATACAAAGGCCGCACAGGCATTTAGTTACCCCCTTCATCTCGGCATTACCGAATCCGGGACATTATTTGCCGGTACGGTCAAAAGTTCGGCCGGCCTTGGCGCGCTTTTGGAGAAAGGCATTGGCAATACGATGCGCATTTCCCTCAGTGCCGATCCCGTCGAGGAAGTGAAAGTCGCCCGTGAATTAACCAAAACCTTCGGCCTGGCCTCGGACGCGGCTACATTAATCGCTTGTCCGACGTGCGGGCGCATTGAAATCGATCTGATCAGCATCGCCAACGATGTCGAAGACTACATCGCCTCCATTAAGGCGCCGATCAAAGTCGCCGTTCTCGGCTGTGCCGTCAATGGCCCCGGAGAGGCCCGGGAGGCCGACATCGGCATCGCCGGAGCCAAAGGGGAAGGACTCCTTTTCCGCCACGGCGAAATCATTCGCAAAGTTCCCGAAGAGACGATGGTCGAAGAGCTGAAAAAAGAAGTCGATAAACTGGCGGAAGAACACTACGCCAAACTCGAAGAAGCAGAGACTACCCAATGATCTCACTTCCCACCTCTCACTTCCAGAAACGCCAACGGCCCGCTCACATTTGAGCGGGCCGTCGTTTTACCGCGGTCACATAAATGGTGCGAAGAAAACGGACACGAGGATGGACACAGCCCCGATACCGATCGCCCACCAACCGAGCGCGGACGCGCCTTTCTGACGGGCAAAAAAGCCTGTGATAATCCCCGCGGCACCTAGAATAACCGGCAGGAAAAAGAGCGATACGAGCGAAATGATTATCGCGGCCGTCCCTAATCCCATCCCCAGGGAATCATCATTGACCGTCGGCTCTTCTCCTTGCATAGGCTCATCGGATTGCTCCTCCGAAGCAGCATTCGTCTGTTCGGCATTAACGCCTGGGGAAGCGACTTCTGCTGAGGTTTCTTCCATATACTCCCCATTGTAGCTATCGATGAGCGGGTCAACCATCACCGGTCTTTCTTCCAGTTGATCCTGATCCGGTTGCTGATCCCTCCGATCTTCATCTGCCAACCTGATCTCCCCCTTGCCCGGATTGTCCCCGGGTATTATCTAGTCTGGTCGGACTTACAATGATTTATGGGATGCAACTCTTGTTTATCGCACCATTATTTTCTTAACTCGACTTATGACAAGGCAGGCAATAACCAAAAATTTCAAATTTATGGCTCGTCACTTTAAATTCACCGTCACCTACATATAATTCTTCCATCGGGCAGACAGGAATATGCTTCGTCTTTCCACAGGCCAGGCAGATCATATGATGGTGGTGGTCGTCTTCACAACTGAAGCGAAAACGTTTTTCTCCTTCCCATTCACTCGCCTCCAGAATACCCAAATCAGCGAATAGGGAAAGATTGCGGTAAACGGTGTCGAAACTAAGGCCGTGATATTGTTGTTGCATGAACTCAAGCACTTGTTTGGCAGGAATATATCCATCCTGCTGATCAAGAAACCTGAGAATTTCCTGCCTTTTATCTGTATATTTGTAGCCGTTGTCTTTTAGCGTCCTTATCGCCATTTGAACATCCATATCATTCATTCTCCCCTTTAGCTTGCCTGTTTCGGCGCCAGTGACGGGCGTTTGTTCCGCAACTTTTGCCAACCGAGGCTGAAAAGCAAAATGACCACCGCGGCCACCACGATGACCCCGCCAGGTGCCAAATCGAGATGAAATCCGAGGATGATACCTGTAAGGACAGAGACCTCCCCAAAAAGCGCCGAATACACAAACATTTGTTTGAAACTTTTTGCCCATTGCATGGCAGCGGCCACCGGCAAACTCATCAGCGCGGACACGAGCAAAATCCCGACGATTCTCATCGCCGCCGCGATGACGAGAGCGACGAGAATCGTAAACACCAAGTCCAGCCACTTTCCCGGCAAACCGGAAACAGCCGCTTGTTCTTCATCAAATGACATGAAAAACCATTCTTTATAAAAAAGCGTAAGGAGTACAGCAACGATGACCGTGACGACGGATATCGTATAAAAGTCGGTCTGGCCGACGGCGGCAACGCTTCCGAACAAATAGGCGAACAAATCGGTATTAAAGCCATCAGCCATCGAAATAAACACAACCCCGAGTCCGACGCCGGTTGATAACATAATCGGGATGGCCAGCTCCTTAAAATGACTGTACACTTTCCGGAGCTGATCGATAAACAACGCCCCGATCACCGCGAACGCCATCCCCATATACAACGGATCCACATCGGCAAGTCCGATAAAAACGGTGGCCAGCAAAAAATGAAAAGCAATCCCGGTCAGCGTAATGTGAGAGAGGGCATCCGCGACAAGTGACATCCGTTTGACGACGAGAAATACCCCGAGAAACGGAGCGACAATGCCGATCATGATCCCCGCAAACAATGCTTGCCGGAGAAAGTCGTGTTGAAAAAATACTTCGATCATGGCGCGACTTCCCCGTGTTCATGGACGATATGTTGGACATCATGTCCATACAATGCGGATAAATCCGGATTTTTTGCGAACGCTTCTTTACTGCCGTGAAAATGCAAGTGTTGATTTAAACAGGCAACATCCGACACGTAGCGCGTTAAAGTGCCGACATCATGGCTCACGAGAAGGAGCGTGAGGCCGTGCTCGTTATTTAATCTCGCCAATAAGTCATAGAAATGCTGGGCGGCATTTGCGTCAACTCCCACCGTCGGTTCATCCAGAATCAACAGTTGCGGTTGACTGACGAGAGCGCGGGCGATGAAGATCCGTTGTTGTTGCCCGCCGGAAAGGCGACCGATGGGCTGCCTGGCAAAGTCTTTCATGCCGACGATGTCCAATGCTTCATACACGTACGTGCGATGCTTTTTTTTAGGGAAACGAAATAAACCGATTTGCCCGAATAAGCCCATGGAGACGACTTCAAAAACGGTCGCCGGAAAACCGGCGTTAAAACGGTTCGCTTTTTGCGAGACATACCCGATCTTTTCCCAGTTTGTAAAATCACCGACATCGGTGTCAAACAGGCGGACCGACCCATCTTTCGGTTTGAGAAGACCAAGTATACACTTGATCAATGTCGATTTTCCGGAACCATTCGGGCCGACAAGACCGAGAAAAGACCCCGGGCGGATCGTTAAATTTACGTCATCCAATACAAGTGAACGCTCATATCGATAGGATAGCTGTTGAATGTCAACCACTGAACTTTCCATGTAAGGACCTCCAATTTTTGGAGCAAATATCTTGAAACAGAATGATTACGATTTACATTTTGCAGTATACCGTATCAGCCCAAACTTGTAAATAGTTCAGCTTCTGTTACGGCCTCCTGGGATACGGGTGGCGCCATCCAGGACCTTTGCGAGCCCCGTGCTGGCTCCGGAAAAAGAAAAAACCACCACTTGCTGTGGCGGATAACTTCACTCCTCAAAAGGTAACGTCATGAGCGTCGTTGTGCCTTTATTTTTTTCGCTTTCAACGCGAAATGTTCCTTCGTGGTCTTCGATGATTTTTTTTGATAAAGAAATGCCGATGCCTGTGCCTTTTTCTTTTGTCGTATTAAAAGGTTCGCCCAGTTTTTCCATGATTTCGGCAGGGATGCCCTCGCCATTATCGGCCACGACGATTTCGTATTCTTTCGCCAATGCCCGTGTCGTCAATGAGAAGACTTTATGCTTCGTGTCGGGATCATATGCTTCCATGGAATTTCGCAGCAAGTTTAATATTACCTGTTTGATCATCATCTCGTTCATCGGGATCGGCCTGTCCGTTTCGGTAATATTCGCTTCAAAGTGAACGTTGTTCAGCAAGCATTCTGAGCGGATGATGTCCTCCACGGAATGAATCACTTCAATCGGGGATTGCGAATGGATTTCGAATTTTTTTCGCGAGATCGACAAAAAGTTTTCCAGAATTTTGTTCATGCGATCAACTTCGCCAAAAATCGTCTGGGCATATTTGTGAAAACTGTCGGTGAGCTCCGAGAGTTGCAGAAAGCCGCGAATCACCGACAAAGGATTTCTTAATTCATGGGCCACCCCGGCCGCGAGGTGGGAAACCGATTCCATTTGTTGCTTATAGGCGAGCAATTGCTCATATTTCAGATACGTACTCTCATCGAATAATAAGCCAAGCACTTCCTGATTGACCGGCATATAAATGGCCATTCCTCGATATGAACATTCCGCTTCCCGGTCTTCCTCGATTCGCTCACTGAACGATTCCGTCTGAAACGCTTCCAGCACAGCCTTATAAATACATGCGCCTGCTCCTGTTTCCAACCGCAAACGTTCAAAATCCCGGGAGGCATCTCTTTCCTCCTGTAATTTGGGGAAAGCAAGCGTAAAAAATCTGCGGTTTTTTTCCACAATATTCATATTCCGGTCGACTCTTAAATAGCCATGCGGTAATCGTTCCGTAAGTGTCTCTATTTTTTTTGGCGCCTCGACATCCTGTACGGGCTGCAGCGACCCGCTCAAATAAAAACAGCCCTGCTTATAAACGCCGCGATAAAAAACGTTTTTGGTACCCCCGTTTATAACATGGCCAATCGTCGACTCCATATGGGTGCCCGTTTTACTCATCTTTTTTAAAAAAGAGATGTATTCCCCGGACTCATTTAATGTTTGACAAAAATTCGCGGTACCGTACAATAACTGTTGCGCAGCTTTATTTTTATATAATATCGTTCCATCTTTATTGATAATTAATCGAATGTCAGTCTCTTGCCAAACGAGGTCATCAAAAATAGCCAAGGACTCATATTCGTTTTGATTCGGTAAAGAAACGTCCATTAAAAGCCCTCCGAACCAACATTTTCCTTCATTATACTAGACCGTTTATCCCGTGTATAGGGTTCGAGGTGAAAAACCTCTTTTTTTTTGAATGATGCAACATTGGGTCCTGTCTTTGCATATGGTTACATGAAAGGATGTGATAACGAAATGTATGAGCACATGATTCAAGAGTATATCAATCATATGACCCCGGAAAAATTACAGGCACTCGCCCACCGCAAAGGGGTCTCACTTACGCATGAAGAGGCTCGCACGCTCGTCCACCTTGTCCGGACAGAGTACGTGGATTTTTCCGATCAGGAGTCTGTGTACGCGTTTATCAACCAGGTAGAAAAAGCAACATCGAAAGACCACGCGATGTTGCTTCACGACTTGTATCAAAAGTACGGGGGCTATTTGCGCTAGGCTTGCCCAGTTAATTTATCTTTTAATTCGGGATCATGGGTCTCTGCGCGTAACATCGCGATCTCATGTTTGTAAGGCGGCTTTTTGTTTTTCTTGTCTTCCCCGACATAAGGGGTTTCCAAAATTTTTGGAAGCTCGGCCATCACTTCATGGTGGACCACTTCATTCAGGGCGTCAAAACCGATATGGCCGAAACCGATGTTTTCGTGGCGGTCCTTACGGGCGCCCTGGGGATTCTTGCTGTCATTGACATGAAGTACTTTCAAACGATCAAGACCGACGATTTCGTCAAACGAATTCAACACACCGTCGAGGTCATTGATGATGTCATAACCCGAATCGTGGGTGTGGCAGGTATCAAAACAGACGGAAAGTTTCTCGTTATGGGTGACGCCAGCGATGATTTGCGCAAGTTCTTCGAACGTGCGGCCGCATTCAGATCCCTTGCCGGCCATCGTTTCCAGTGCGATTTGTACGTTTTGGTCCTTATCAATCACTTCATTGAGCCCTTCGATGATTTTCGGGATCCCTTTCTCCACGCCTTCGCCGACGTGAGAGCCCGGATGGAGCACGATTTGGGGCGCGCCAATCGCTTCGGTGCGTTCGATTTCCGAGCGCAAAAAACGGACACCCAGATCGAACGTCTCCGGCTTTTGCGTATTCGCGATGTTAATGATATAGGGGGCGTGCACGACGACCTTTTCAATCCCGTTTTCCTTCATATGGGCATTGCCGGCTTCGATATTTAAATCCTCGATCGCTTTTCGGCGCGTGTTCTGTGGCGCCCCTGTATAAATCATTAATGCTGTTGCCTCGTAGCCTGTCGCTTCCTCGCTCGAGGCAAGCAGCATTTTTTTTCCGCTCATGGATACGTGCGATCCCAGATAGCGTGGCGTTTGACTCATCTTTTGTTCCTCCTCTTTTTGTAACCGGGTTTGACTTTTTTCTGGTTGGGTTTGGTTTGCTTCTGCGGCCTGGGTTTTCGACTCCGTCCAGGGACGTAGCCGCTCCCCAATTGTTCGATTTCCAGCCACTCGCCTTTTTTGATATCGCGGTAATGAAAGAAAAATCGTTGTTTCTGCAATTGCTGCAGGGCGGGATAATCCTCCTTGGAGACGATCGTATAAACTTCTCCAGATGCACCGGCGCGCGCCGTCCGGCCCGAACGGTGCAAATAATACTGCAGATCATGCGGCAACTGCATGTTCAATATATGCGAAACACCTTTAATATCCATTCCCCGGGCAGCGAGATCGGTGCAAATGACGTACGGTACGGCTGCACGTTCAACGTTACGCATCGCCCGCTTGCGCGCCCGCGGGGAAAGATCGCCGTGGATGCACTCGGTTTGCAGTCCTTTTTCGATAAAGGCATCCGTCAGCGTTTCCGCTTCTTTTTTCGTATTCACAAACACCAGACATAAATACGGACGCAAAAGCGTGGCCATCTCCACGATTAAATGTTCACGGCTTCGACTTCGTAAGGGAACGAGATAATGCGTGAGTTTCTGGGGTGAAGGGGCTTCGGGTTTGACATGAACATGGCGCGGTTGCTGCATATATTTGTGCAGGAAAGGCTGCAGACGCTTCGGAATGCTCGCGGAAAAAACGAGCATTTGCAGCTCGTCTGGCATGCGCGCGGCCACTTGATCCAGTGATTCGATGAAGCCCATATCGAGCATTTGATCCGCTTCATCCATCACAAACGTGCGTACATGGTGAACATCGAGCGCCTGTGTTTTCGTGACAAGATCATGCAACCGGCCAGGAGTCGCGATCACGATATGGGGCGGGTGGCTGAGCTTAGCCATGTTTCTCTCCTTATCCGTCCCTCCAATGACACGACGAATGCGTATCTCTTCCATCGCTCCGTCCTGAATGCACGCCCGAAACACCTTATAAAGCTGCTCGGCCAATTCACGCGTGGGAGCTGTGACGACAGCCTGCAGAGTGTTCTGCCCGGTGTCAATGTTCGTTAAAATCGGCAAGACGAAAGCGAGCGTTTTCCCCGTTCCCGTCTGCGACTGGCCGATCACATCTTTCCCTCTTAATATGGCAGGAATCAGCCGCTCCTGTATGTCCGTCGGCCGCTCAATCTTTTCGGCCTGCAAATGTTTTAATAAACGTGTATCAATTTCCAGGTGTTTAAAGCCTGACATCTCACTTTTCACCTCTTTTTCTCGCCTAAACCAGTATGTATCCGTATTTTATCATACGATCGAATCAGCCGCTCTCTCCTACCTCTCACCTCTGGTACGCCCGTTACATATTTTATCATACACATGGGTGTTCACTCACTCTTTTATTATATTTACGGAAAGAAGGGATCGTAATGTATGGTCCACCTCCAGTCATGCCGATGGGTCCTCCCATGCACCCCCCAATGCCATTTAAAGCTGTTCCCATGGGAGCAGCACCTGCGCCAGTGCCAATGGAGAGGGGAGGTCCCCCTGCAGGGCTTAGTGACATCCCCACAAGGGGAATCCCGCCCATTCCTGCCAGTGGTGGCGCGGGATTTACTCCCGGTGCTTCAGGACTTGGATCGCTCGGACGGTTGCTGCCGATGATTCAAAGTGCGGGCAAGTGGCTGCCCATGATCCAAAAATACGGACCGATGGTGCGCCAGCTTCCGGGTATGATCCAAAAAGCAAATCAAGTGAGCAAGGCGCTCAAAAATACGTCCAGTGCCAAGACTGATGCTCCGGTTGCAAAAGAGAAGGAGGAGATAAAAACAGCGAAAATCCAGGAACCTGAGCCTTTTGCAACCGACGAATTCAAGGAAGGAGCGCAACCACCTCCAAAGCTATACGTTTAAAAGAAAAGGGCGGCACTTGTCGTCCTTTTGATTTACGATTTCGGGTATTGGCTGTATAATGATAGATAGCCTACACGTATGGGAGGACTTGGCTAATGGAAGTGCAAAAGATTACCCCGAGGGGCTATTGCTATGGCGTCGTAGATGCAATGGTCATCGCCCGCCAGGCAGCAGAAAATAAAGAGTTGCCAAGACCGATCTATATCCTTGGTATGATCGTTCATAATACACACGTTACCGATGCATTTGAAGAAGAAGGCATTATTTCCCTGGACGGACCGAATCGACTTGAAATTCTCCGGGAAGTGGAAAACGGGACGGTGATTTTCACCGCTCACGGCGTATCTCCGGCTGTCCGAGAATTAGCCGAGGAAAAAGGGTTGACCACCATTGACGCAACGTGCCCGGATGTGACCCATACCCACGATTTAATCAGAGAGAAGAAAGCCGAGGATTACGACATCGTTTATGTCGGTAAACGCGGGCATCCTGAACCGGAAGGAGCCATCGGCGTTGCCCCCGATCACGTTCATCTGATTGAGACGATCGACGATGTGGAAGCGCTTGACCTGAAAAGGGAAAAAATCATTATCACCAACCAGACGACCATGAGCCAGTGGGACGTGTCCGATATCATGGATCGCACGATCGAGCGCTATCCCCATGCCGAAGTCAACAATGAGATTTGCCAGGCCACACAGGTGCGTCAGGAAGCCGTCGGCGAACAAGCGACAGACGCCGATTTGCTCATCGTCGTCGGCGACCCGATGAGCAATAATTCTAACCGGCTCGCCCAGGTTTCAAAAGATATCGCTCATACAAATGCCTATCGCATCGCCGATGTAAGTGAATTGAAATTGGAATGGCTGGAAGGTGTCAATAAAGTGGCGGTAACTGCCGGTGCCTCGACCCCCACCGCGATTGCCCGGGAAGTCATCCTCTTTATCGATCAATACGATCCGGGAGATCCGTCTACATGGCAAGCGGAAAGAAAAGCATTAGGCACCAAAATATTGCCGCCCTTGCGCCGGAATTCCAAATCACGAGCGCGCTAGTCAATCTAGCGCGCTCGCGTATTTTATCGGTATGGCGACCTAAAGTTCGTGTATACTTCGAGTTAGGTTTTCAAAAGCGATGATTGACGACCTAATGACTGCGCTTGGCTCAAGTTAGGTCGTCAAAAAGACTGCATGACGACCTAATGCACGGGTTTGGCTTGAATTAGGTCTTCAAAAGCGGCGCTGGGTCAGTTACATTAAAGGAATGTAAACGGTTCTGTCGCATGCGCGGAAGCATTAATCTCAACATTATAATTGCTCGCCTGCGCGTCTGCACCCAAACGCTCGGCAAGGGCTGCTTTCATAATCGCTTCGATATGATGCCCCGGATCAACGAGCGCGAGTCCGGCCGCTTCTGCATCCTGGGCAGTATGGAATTTAACATCTCCGGTGACCAACACATCGGCACCGGCCGCCAGTGCCTGGGGCCAATATTTACTTGCATCTCCCCCGATAACGGCAACGTTTGTAACGCTCTTTTCTAAATCGCCCACAACTCTTAATCCATCCACCTTAAAGACCTCTTTGAGATGATTTGAAAATGCTTCCAGTTTCATGGCAGATGAGAGGGTCCCCACGCGGCCAAGTCCGAAAGATTCGCCTTCAAGGCTCAACGGATAAAGATCATAAGCCGGTTCTTCATACGGATGAACATCGGTTAACACTTGCAAAACGTCAGCCAGTTGCGAATCAGAAACAACGGTTTCCACCTTTTTCTCGGCGACGAAGGTCATTTCACCACGGTTGCCGATATGGGGGTCGGTTTCATCTCCCGGAATGAACGTTCCCGTGCCTTCACTATTAAATGTACAGTGCGAATACGCCCCGATGTGGCCGGCGCCTGCATCCCCTAAAGCCCGCCTGATGCGTTCGGTATCTTCTTCTGGCACAAACGCCACCAGCTTGTACAGGTGATCTTTTTTTGTCGGAACAACGACCGCTGTTTCCTGTATCCCAATCGCTTCGGCCAGCCAATCATTAATGCCGCCCGGAGCGATATCCAGGTTGGTGTGAGCTGTGTATACGGTCAGATCATGGTGCAGGCATTGCTGAATGACCCGGCCTTTCGACGTGGATGTATCGATTTCCGTGAGCGGCATAAATAACAGCGGATGATGGCTTATGATCATGTCTGCCCCTCGTTGCACAGCTTCGTCAACGACGCCCTCCGTCACGTCCAAAGTAACCAGGGTTTTTTTTACAGGTTTGTCCAATGTGCCGAGCATTAAGCCGACACGGTCCCCTTCTATAGCCAAATGCTCAGGGGAGAATTTTTCAAGTAATGCAATCACTTGACGCGCGCTGGGTACAGCATTCATGTTAAAACCTCCTTGATTTTGTTGATCCGCTCGTGTATTCGCTCCCGTTCCAGGGCAATCTCCGCTCGTTCATGGGCCGCGTTCATTTGTTGCAACACCCGTTCCATATGGGCGAGTTCCTGTTCCCACTTTCTGTGGAAGGCTCCCGGCTTGCTTTCCAGTAAATGGGGGCCGAACATGATGGCATCGTCCCAATCCTTATTCTCATATACGCTTCCGGGACTCCCTTTGTCAGCCGTTAACACTTCATAGAATTGTTCTTCTTCCTGCACGATATGTTCGGATTTTAATGACCAGCCGCCATGATATAACCACTTTCTGACTATATCGGCGGCGACGTTCGGTTGTAAAATCAGCCTTTGCACGGTGTCCGGCATATCATTGCCGGCAGACAGGATTTCCGTGATTAAACTTCCTCCCATCCCCGCGATGACAATGACATCTACGTCATCCGCTGTTTCCAATATATGTAGCCCTTCGCCGTGCCTAACGGAAATATCAGCTGTTAAACCGGCGGTGGCAACATTACGCAGCGCCGTCTGAAAAGGACCCGCCTTTGCATCACTGGCAACAGCGGCACAAATATGGCCGTCGGCTACCAGAGCGACCGGAAGTTGTGCATGATCCGTACCGATATCAGCCAATCGTGCCCCTTCAGGCACTTCACGTGCAATCGTTTGCAAACGCAAAGACAGCTGTTGCACTTGTTCCACTTTTTTCCCTCTTTTCTTGCCTCCACATCCTAAAGAAAACTTGGCTTATCGCCAAGCATGGCGAAAACCTTAGTTGCACTTATGCAAGATAAGAAAGTTTTATACTTTCTTACCTGCCAAAAAAGGAGCACCATTGAGGGCTCCTTTTCCATCCAGGGTGCTAGTCCCCGCCGCCTTCAGAAACGTATTCGGCCACGGCCTCTGCGTCTTCACCGTCCACCAGGCCCTCGGGCATACTTCCCGGGCCCTCTTCGATCGCGGTTATAACAGCATCGGGATCCTGGCCTTCAATGGCCGGACCGGTATCTCCTTCCATGTTCTCGCCATGGCAACTCAAGCAATCCTGTTCATATACTTCTTCGCCCACTTCCACGGCATCTTCGCCGTTTTCCTCTCCGTTCTCTTCTCCATTTCCATTCTCTTCTGCTTCCTCCCCGAAGTCACCTAAACCGACGAACGAGAGAATCAGCATGAGAAAAATGCCTGCCACGGCGATAAGTAAAAACGGTATCAATGGTTGTCCCTTCACCAATCTCCCCCCTTTTTCTCTGGGTTTCGTCCCTTATTTTATACGAATACTTTCCCGATGAAAAGAAAAATAGCGGTTTGTTCCAGAAATCGTCCCATTCTCTCACATCTCACTTCCCACCTCTCACCTACCGGAATCGTATTTGCAATTTGGCAGCGTTCTCGGTAATATTACTTTTAAGAGATGTGGATAAAAGAAAGCGGGTTACTCATCTTCGTGGGAAGTCAGTAACCCGCGGCCTTTACTCCATAAAATCTTTTAAGCGCTTGCTGCGGCTCGGGTGTCTTAATTTGCGCAGGGCTTTCGCTTCGATTTGACGAATGCGTTCGCGGGTGACACCGAACACTTTACCTACCTCTTCAAGCGTGCGGGTGCGCCCGTCATCAAGTCCGAATCGGAGGCGCAGGACATTCTCTTCCCGATCGGTTAACGTATCGAGGACATCTTCCAGCTGTTCTTTCAGAAGCTCGTAGGCAGCCGCATCTGAAGGTGCCTGTGCCTCCTGGTCTTCGATGAAATCGCCGAGATGGGAATCATCTTCTTCCCCGATGGGTGTCTCCAGCGAGACGGGCTCCTGGGCAATCTTCAGGATTTCCCGTACTTTTTCAGGGGTCAGGTCCATCTCTTCGGAAACTTCTTCGGGGGTAGGCTCCCTGCCGAGGTCCTGGAGCAATTGCCGCTGGACCCGAATCAATTTGTTAATCGTCTCCACCATGTGAACCGGAATACGGATCGTCCGCGCCTGATCGGCGATGGCGCGTGTGATCGCCTGCCGAATCCACCAGGTCGCGTACGTACTGAACTTAAACCCTTTATTATAGTCAAATTTCTCAACGGCTTTGATCAGACCCATATTTCCCTCTTGAATCAAATCGAGAAATAACATGCCGCGCCCGACGTAACGCTTGGCGATGCTCACGACGAGACGAAGGTTCGCCTCGGCCAGGCGCCGCTTGGACTCCTCGTCGTCATCCTCGATCCGCTTGGCAAGGTCGATTTCTTCATCAGCCGAAAGCAAAGGCACACGGCCGATTTCTTTTAGATACATACGAACGGGATCATTAATCTTGATGCCCGGCGGGACACTGAGATCAGTGAGATCATGGTCCTCTTCTTTCTCGACCTGCTCCATACTCGGCACTTCTTCACCTTCGTTGAGAAGGTCAATCCCTTGTTCTCCAAGGTACTCAAAAAATTCATCCATTTGCTCGGAATCCTGGTCATACGGGGCAAGCTTTTCCGTGATTTCCGTATACGACAGGACTCCGCGCTTTTTGCCAAGTTCCACGAGCTGCTCTTTGACTTGATCGATGGACATTTCACCTTCCGTTACCGGACGTATCGGTTTCTCTGCCATTCGATCTCCCTCCTTCCATTTCCTAACACACAATCCATCTATCTCAAATGCGTGCGCAAATACCGGGGGCGTACGGTTTTACGCCCGAGGCTTTTTTGCAACGCGATAATTTCCTGGCCCAGCTTTGTCGCTGTTTCCATGTCATTTTTTCGTATGGCTTCCTTCTGCGCATTTTCTTTTTGTTCTATTTCTACCCAACTTGGGTAATTCTTAACCTGATGAATATAATCCGCATACGCTTTCGGGTTTATTTCCGCCGCCGGCTGCATCGCGATTTCGGCCGCGATGGGTGTAAGCGTTTCGTCTGTTAGAAAGTTTAAGAAACCGGCGCTTCCGGCGGGATGCCCCTCCCCATAATAGGCGAAAAGATAAGCCGCGATGGCCGCGTGCTCGTCGACATTAAATTCCCCGCCAATCTCTTCTTCAACTTCTTTGGCGGCTGCTTCATCTTCCATCATCAGCTGCAAAAGCGCGCGCTCGGCGTTATGAAAGGCCGGGAGAAGTTTTTTTTGTTGCCGGGAAGTGCCGACGGATGTCCCCTCATCTTTCCCGGGCCTGGCTTCGGAACGATTGCTTTTCCGGCGAACCTCTTTAAAAATACGGGATTGTTCCTGTTTTAATGCTTCCATCGAGACGGAAAATTCGTCCGCCAGCTGCTTGAGGTAGAACTCGCGTTCCACCGGGCTGCCTACGTCTGTAAGCGCCTCAAGTACCCATTCGATATAAGCCTTGCGATCTCCTTCCCGTTGCAGGTTTTTCTCTTTTTTGTATGCATTCATTTTGAACGAGATGACAGATTGGGCGCCTTCGATCATATTCGTCATAAACGAACCGGGACCTTCCGCGCGAATATAGTCATCGGGATCCTGATTAACCGGGATGGGCGCAATTTTGACCTGGCAACCGTTCGCTTCCAGGAGCGCGGCGTTCTCGATCGCGGCTTTTTGGCCCGCTGAATCGCCGTCATAACAAATCGTCACCTGATCGGACATACGGCGGATTAAATCGGCTTGCCTGCTCGTCAGCGCCGTTCCGAGCGTGGCCACGCCGTTATCAACGCCGGCCATCCAGGCCGAAACCACATCCATATAGCCTTCGAAGAGAACGACGAACTTTCGTTTCCGAACGTGGGGGCGAGCAAGGTGATACGCGTATAGAATTTCATTTTTTTTAAACACAGGGGTTTCCCGGCTGTTCAAATATTTGCTGGTTGATTCATCCAACGCGCGTCCGCCAAACGCAATGGCGTGACCGCTCATATCCCATATCGGAAACATCAGGCGGTCG
Source organism: Natribacillus halophilus (assembly GCF_900100185.1). Taxonomy (GTDB): domain Bacteria; phylum Bacillota; class Bacilli; order Bacillales; family Marinococcaceae; genus Natribacillus; species Natribacillus halophilus. The sequence goes on from NZ_FNEN01000001.1 coordinate 336,071, forward strand.
TTAAAGCGATCCCTGGGGCTGTGTCCGCTTTCGGACGTTTGCACCAGATCCGCCGCTTCCATTTCCCGCGGATCGAAATCGCGCTTCTTTAAAAGCATGGAAAGGGCTTCCCGCTCACGGGGAGCGAAGCCAATCTGGAAATGACTGAGCGCTTCATCACTGATCTGGCGGTCACGAACATACTCATAAGCCTCACGCCCTTGCTCCGTATGCATGAGTAAATGGTGGTAAAACCGGGCAGCCAGGGCACATCCCTCTTTGATGACATCATCCGCACGTTTTTGCACATGGCCTTGACCCACCGGAACCGCAATAGAAATGTCTGTTTTCTCTGCCAAGCGACTGACCGCTTCCTGAAACGTCAACTGCTCCTGCTCCATGACGAAAGTGAACACATTTCCGGCCGCCCCGCAACCGAAGCAGTAATAGAGTTGCCGGTCATCAGAGACGGAAAACGAAGGTGTCTTTTCTTCATGAAAAGGGCATAAGCCCGCATAACGGTGCTTGCCTTTCTTTTGCAGGTGAACCGTCTCCCCGATCACATCGACGATGTCCACTTGTTGCCGGACGCTCTCCACGGTTTCTTCGGGGATTGATGTTTGCACGCGAGGAATCACCACTCATTCTTTACATATATTCGTAAATTCAATGATTATTAGAAATACCTGTAAAAACGCTTGTCCTACAAAAATAGGGTGACCATCCTCATTATTTTTATTTTCCCTAAAAGTCCATTTAACAAACATTTATCGCTTGTATGCTCATTAAACCACATTTAACTATTATAACTAAAAATTCCTTGCTTGCCTAGAGGTAGCGGCAAAAAATGTCGACGAATGCTGTTTGGTTGACGACCTATCAGCTTCCTTGGAATCGTATTAGAGATTCATAAGCCGGGGGTGACGACCTAACGGTCTCCTCGGTATCGCGTTAGGGCTTCATCATCCGGGGGTGACGACCTAACGGTCTTCACGGAATCGCGTTAGGGCTTCATCATCCGGGGGTGGCGACCTAACGGTCTCCTCGGTATCGCGTTAGGGCTTCATCAACCGAGGTTGGCGACCTAACGGTCTCCACGGAATCACGTTAGGGCTTCATCATCCGGGGGTGGCGACCTAACGACTTCATCGGTATCGCGTTAGGGCTTCATATGCCTCAGGCGTCCCTTTTTTGGCGTAATAACTACAATGATCCTCCTAATCGGAGAGGGATCACTTATTTCCTCCGTGCTTCAATTAGCCCGTAAAATGATTGGAAATCACGTTGGCTGTTTCTTCTACCGCCTTGTTGGAAACATCGATGACATCACAGCCGATTTTTTCCATCACCTGCTCCGAATAGGTCAACTCGTCATCGATCCGCTTCATGCTTGCATAGTTCGCTTCCTTTTTGAGTCCGAGGGATTTTAAGCGCTCCGAACGGATCTCGTGTAACTTCTCGGGACTGATATGGAGCCCGATGCATTTGGAAGGCTGTATGCGAAACAGTTCTTCCGGGGGTTCCAGTTCAGGGACGATGGGCACATTGGCCACTTTCAAACCTTTATGAGCCAAATACTGGGATAAAGGTGTCTTCGACGTGCGGGACACGCCGATAAGCACAATGTCCGCGTTTAAAATGCCGCGCGGGTCCCGGCCATCGTCATATTTGACCGCGAACTCGATCGCTTCTACTTTTCGAAAATATTCTTCATCCAAACGATAGACGAGTCCGGGTTTATATCTGGGCCGCAATTCCAGGAGGCTCGTCAATTTATCGAGAATCGGGCCCATAATATCGACGATTTCCACTTTTTCCCGTTCGGCTGTGGCGACTAAATGGGCTTTAATTTCGGGCACCACAAGTGTAAAAGCGATCATGGCCCCCACGTCTTTAGCGAGCGCGACCACTTCGTTAATCGTCGCCTCATCTTCAACATAAGGGATGCGACGCACTTCGATGGTCGTATTGCCGAATTGGCTGGCAGCCGCTTTAATGACGAGCTCTGCTGTTTCCCCAACCGAATCGGACACGACATACACGATCGGATGTTGTTGAAACGTTTTCATGAACGATTCCCCCCCAATGGTCGTTCCGAGTTGACTAAATGGACAAGGGCCTTCGTCATCGTTGTTTTCGTGACACGGCCGACGACTTCATATTGGTGATTGTCCTTTTCGCTCACAACCGGGAGCGCATCGATTTGCCTCTCGATTAAAAGACTGGCGGCCTCAAGCAAAAAATCTTCTTTCCTACAGACGGTAATATTCGGCATGCGGGTCATGATAATGCTGACCGGCATCGTTTCCAAATCCTGTTTGCCGATACTCGCCCGCAGTAAATCTTTCCTGGAAAGGACCCCGGCCAGCTGAGAGGATTGATCAACGACGAACAACGTGCCGACATCTTCGAGGAACATCGCGCTGATAGCATCGTATACGGAGTCAGCTTCGCCGACGACGACCGGAATCGATTGATACTCCTTGACCTTGAGTTCCTTAATTTCCTGTAAGGGGATTTCAGCGCCGGTTTTCCCCGTGTAATAATAACCGACCCGCGGTCTCGCTCCGAGAAAACCGACCATGGTCAAAATCGCCAAATCAGGCCGTAGGGTCGCTCTCGTCAACGAGAGATGCTCTCCGATCTGTTCGCCGGTAATCGGGCCTTCCTCTTTCACGATTTCCAATATTTTCTCTTGCCGTTCCGTTAATTCTATAGCTCCTCACCCCTTGTTTTGGAGGTTGGAGGCGAGATGTTGGAGGTTGGAAAAACCCCCTTTTCTCACCTCCGAAATGGCCTTTACGAAGGAATGACCAACGATTGAAAACGGGCAAACCGGTTGATTTCCCGGGATAACAGCTGCATTTGCCGCAGACGGTTCGTCCGCAGCTTGTCGTCTTCACTCATAACCATCGTCCCATCGAAATAACGATGAATCGTCGGGGTTAGCCTGACGAGTGTCTCCCAGGCTTTCTGTAATTCTTTCTTCGCCAGGAAAGCCGGCAATTCCTGCTTAAGTGTGACATACGCGCTATAAAGTTCCCTTTCCGCTTCTTGTTCAAAAGCTTCCGGCTCAGGCGGGTTCATTTCCTCATCCGCCACCTTTTTCGCAATATTGTTCACGCGCCCGAAGGCTTCCGCCACTTCTTTCATCTCGTCTGTACCGTGTTTCTCCTGCAAAAAGGCCGCCCGCGCAAACAAGGTATCCAAACGGCCGTATGGCGGGATTAATACAGCGTTTACCACATCATGGGCGACACCTTCCTCTCCCAGCAACGCTTTGAACCGTAAGGCAAAAAATTCACCGGCTTCTCTAGACAGCTCGGAAACATCGCTCGTCAAACCTTCTTCGCGAACGGCCTCAACAGTCAGGGAAAGCATCGTTTCAAACGGGACGGGGAAATCATAGCGGTTAGCCATCTGCACGATCGCCTGCGCCTGCCGTCTCAATCCGTGCGGGTCCTGGGATCCCGTCGGTGTCAGGCCAATGGCGAGTGACGTCATGATCGTATCCCATTTATCAGCCATACTTACGAGCAATCCTACCGTTGTTCCCGGAAGCTCGTCACCGTTAAAGCGCGGCAAATACTGCTCCTTGATCGCTGTCGCCACTGCTTCTTTTTCCCCGAGCCTGAAGGCGTAATCCGCACCCATAATGCCTTGCAGTTCCGGGAATTCATCGACCATGTTCGAGGATAAGTCGAACTTCAGCAATTGTGCGGCGCGTGTGACATTTTCGATGACCTCTTCCGAAAAACCCGCTTTTACGGCCAGTTCACGAGCGATTTTTACCGTGCGCCGTTGTTTGTCTCCAAGGGAGCCCACTTGTTCGCGCTCGACAATATGCTCCAGCTTTTCCATGAATTGATCCAGTGACCGCGCCTGGTCTTCTTCGTAGAAAAAGACGGCATCGGCCAGGCGCGCCCGCAATACTTTTTCATTCCCTTTTTGCACCTGTTCCAGATAGCGGTGATCGCCGTTTCGGACCGTTACAAAATAGGGCAACAAATGACCGGTTGTGTCACGGACGGCAAAGTAACGTTGGTGCTCGCGCATCGTCGTGATCAACACATCATCCGGAAGTTGTAAGTAACGTTCGGCAAAGGTTCCGTACAGAACCGTCGGATATTCGACGAGATTCGTCACTTCCTGAAGCAGGTCTTCGTCGCCGGGAACACGCCAGTTCTGTTCCTCTTCAAGCATCTCCAGCTGTTTTCGGATCGCGTCTTTTCTCGCTTCGGGATTGACGAGGACGAACGCGCGCATCAGTGCTTGTTCATAATCCCGGGGGTGCGGCAAGGATACCGTTTCTCCGAGAAAACGATGACCGGCGCTTTCGCGACCGCTTTTAACCCCCGCAATCTCATAGGGAACGATGTCGTCGCCAAACAGCGCGACGAGCCAGCGAATCGGGCGCACGTAACGTAACTGTTCCCGGCCCCAGCGCATGCTTTTCGGGAAGGTCAGGGTCGTGAGCAACGCGATCGCCTCCGGCAGCAGATCGATCGTCGCTTCCCCTTTTTTCTCTATGTTCGCGAACACATACGACCCTTGCGACGTTTCTTTTTCCACGAGCTGGTCGGCCTCGACGCCTTGCCCGCGGGCAAAACCGAGCGCCGCTTTCGTCCACTGGCCTTCCTCATCTTTCGCGATCGTCACCGCCGGCCCGCGTGCCTCTTCAACGGTCCCGCTCTGTTTCTCCGTTAAGTCTTCGATCAGCACGCTTAGTCGGCGCGGCGTGGAATAGGTATGGATCGCGGAATAAGACAACCGCTGGTCGCTTAGCCATTTTTCCATTTTCGCACGCAACTCTTCACGCGCGTCATCGATATATTGCGCCGGCATTTCCTCGACACCGACTTCGAGCAAAAAGGGCCTCGTCATGATCCGGCATCCTCCTTTTCTTCTTTTAACAGCGGGAAGCCAAGATTCTCCCTAGTAGCATAATGGATGGAGGCGCATTTTCTGGCGAGCTTGCGCACTCTGCCGATATAACCGGTGCGCTCGGTGACCGAAATCGCGCCCCCGGCATCGAGCATGTTGAACGTGTGGGAACACTTCAGAATATAATCATACGCCGGAAACACGAGTCCTTCTTCCAGGGCTCGTCCCGCTTCTTTCTCATACGTGATAAACAGCTGTTTGAGCATGTCATGGTCGGCGACCTGAAATGTATAAGTCGAATGTTCCAATTCCGGCTGATAGAAAATATCCCGGTACGTGAAACCGCCTTGCCACTCAAGGTCAAACACATTTTCCTTATCCTGAATATAGGAACAAATCCGCTCGATGCCATAGGTGAGCTCAACTGCTACCGGAGCGGCATCAAGGCCCCCGACTTGCTGGAAATAGGTGAACTGTGTAATCTCCATCCCGTCCAGCCAGACTTCCCAGCCCAGCCCCCAGGCGTTTAGGGTTGCATCTTCCCAATTATCCTCCACGAAGCGAATGTCGTGTTCCTCGGGCTTGATCCCGAGCGCTTCCAGACTTTGCAAAAAAAGATCCTGAATATTGTCCGGTGACGGCTTCATAAGCACCTGAAACTGATGATGCTGATAGAGACGGTTCGGATTCTCCCCATACCTTCCATCCGACGGGCGTCGTGAGGGCTCAACATACGCCACATTCCACGGCTCGGGACCGATGCTGCGCAAAAACGTCATCGGATTCATCGTCCCGGCTCCTTTTTCCACATCATACGGTTGCATAAGAAAACAATTCTGCTTCGCCCAATACGATTGCAGGTTTAAAATCACTTCCTGAACGTTCATGCAAAAACTCCTTTCTCGTACACAAAAAAACCCGCCCCCAAGAAAGCTTAGGGACGGGATGACTCCCGCGGTTCCACCCTAGTTGTATGCGTGTCCGTCACACGAATACCCCTTTGTCACCATACTCCAAAGCGCCTTCCGAGGGCGGCAGTTGTGGCTTTCACCATCCCACATCGCTGGTCACTGCCGTATTCCAGGTACTACTCTTCTTCCACGTATGTTTGGCTCATCTCATTTTGTCTCCAAAATATACTGTAAATGAAGCACCGTTGTCAAGGTTTCCATTGCTGCCACTGCTCCAGAAACCGTTTCGACTTTAAATACAGGCCGGAATATGTATCATAATAGGCTTCCAGAAGTTGACGGAGCCAATGTTTCGTTTCAGGCTTTAAGTGCACGCGTCCCAGTCGTTGCGGATCCATATAATACAGTTGCCTAAGCAACTGCACCTGCTTCGCCGTCAACGAAAAGCGATGTTCATCAAGGCGGCTGCATTGCTCACAGAGAAAACCCGCTTCCTGCACCGAAAAGGAAAAATCCCCCTCGGTCCGGCCACACGACGCACAGCGGTCCAGTTCAGGCTTTATCCCGGCCACATACGTCATTTTCAACTCAAACATCCTCAGCAACACTTCCGCATCTTCACCCTTTTCAATGAAGCGAAGGATCGTAAGGAGGAGCATGAACAGGGAAGGGCTCGCCTCACGCTCTGTCGTTACCCCGTCCAGCAGTTCACAGACGTAAGCGGCATAAGCGGCCGCCTCTATATCCTCGTGCACATGTCTGAACGCTTCCAGGACTTCGCCCTGCGACAGTGTACTCATGGACTTTCGATAATGAAATTGAAAAAGGCCATATGAAAACAATTGGCTCACCGCGGCAAACGGGCTGTTTGTCTTCTTTGCCCCCCGCGCCATTAAAGGCAATTTGCCGCGTTCTTTTGTAAACACCGTAAGGATGACGTGGGATTCGCCGTATGAAACGGTCCGTATGACAATCCCTTCGGTTTTTTCCAGCATGAGCCTTCATCCCCACTCATTTATCATTCGTCGTAATGCCTCGTCGAAGCCGCTTCTTCTTCAGCAGGTTCTACCCATTCATCATCACGTTCGAATTCTTTATGCAATAAATACGCATCGAGGTCACCAGTCAGAGCAAATAACTTCCAATAATTTAACATCTGTAGCTCCCCTCTTCATTCATATCATTTTTTGTTTCTAACGTTAGAATGAGCAAATACGCGAGTACTCATAACAGAGAAAATTTACTATTCGTGGTTGAATTTAAATGGGCTACACTTCTGACTATAAAGGGTGAGCCTGGAAAAAACAATCCTTTCGGGTGAATCACCGTTAATCACCATTATTTCGTCAAGCGGGGATTACTCCTTGTCACTATAGCCCTGCTCCTCAAGAAAGCGTGCTTTATTTCGCCAATCTTTTTGTACTTTCACCCACAAGTCGAGATATACATCCGTCCCGAGAAGCGTCCGGATATCGGTCCGCGCTTGCTGGCCGATCGTTTTTAGCATCGCTCCGTTGCGGCCGATAATAATCCCTTTCTGTGACTGGCGCTCGACGACAACCGTGGCTTGCACATACGTTTTGCGCTGCTCCTCTTCGCGTACGTCATCGATGATGACTGCGATCGAATGCGGGATTTCATCACGGGTATGCCAAAGCACCTTTTCCCGAATCAGTTCAGCCATGATAAACCGTTCCGGATGATCGGTGATCTCGTCTTCAGGATAATATTGCGGGCCTTCCGGCAAATACTCGTATATATGGCTCATGAGGGGGTCGACATTTTGATTCCGTACAGCCGAAATCGGAAATATTTCCGCAAACGTGTGATAATGGCGGTATTCTTCAATACGTTCCAGAATCCGGTCAGGATGAATTTTGTCGATCTTGTTCATGATGAGAAACACGGGCGTCTGTACACTTCGCAATGCGTCGAGAATGAATTGTTCCCCGCGCCCGAAAGGTTCCGAGACATCGATGAACAGCATAATGAGGTCCACCTCGGAGAGCGTTTCCAGCGCTGTGTTCACCATAAATTCGCCCAGTTGATGCTTCGGCTTGTGAATCCCGGGGGTATCAACGAAAATGATTTGCCCATCCGCTTCGGTATGTACCGCCTGAATCTTATTGCGGGTCGTCTGCGGTTTATCACTCATAATCGCGATCTTCTGACCGAGCACCTGATTTAAAAATGTTGATTTCCCTGCGTTCGGGCGGCCGATCAAGGCCACGAAACCGGAACGGTGACTATCCATCCATATCCCCCGCTTCAAAGGCACCAGGCAAAAGCTCGGCAACGGTCGTTTTTTTCACATCGCCGTGTTCATTGGCGAGAATCACTTCAGCATCCCTGTCCATAAATTCACTCATAACTTGTCTGCACGCGCCGCATGGAGCGACGGGGTCTTTCGTATCCGCGACGACCGCGATTTTGTTTATGCGCCGGACGCCTGTGGAGACCGCCTTGAAAATCGCCGTCCGCTCGCCGCAATTCGAAAGGCCGTAGGAAGCATTTTCAATGTTACAGCCTTGATGCAAGTAACCATCTTCCGCCTCAACGCACGCGCCTACCGGAAAATTTGAATACGGCACGTACGCCGTGCCTTTAGCTGTTTTTGCCTGTTCGATCAACTCGTCCATGTTCATCACCCTTTCCTAGCCAAAAATGTCAAGCAACGGTTCATAAAAAATAATAATGCCGACGACAATCGCGATCAGCGTATAAATAAAAACAGCAGTGGCCGCTACGTCCTTCGCGATTTTGGCGAGCGGATGATACCCACTGCTCACCATGTCCACCACCCGTTCGATCGCTGTGTTTACGAGTTCAAGGGCTATCACACCGCCGGTTATGATAAACAGCAACGCCCACTCGAGGGGAGTGACCCCAACGATGAGCCCCAGTAAAAGGACGGTCGCCGCGATCGCCAAATGAATGGCCATATTCTGCTCGTTTTTGACGACGTACCATAACCCTCTGCCCGCGAAAATAAAAGAAAACAGTAAGCGGCGAACACCCTTTTGTTTACGTTTCTCTGGCCAAACCATAAGCCTGCAACAATTCCTCCTGCAACGTGAACATCTCTTTTTCCTCTTCAGTCGATTCATGACCGTAACCGAGTAAATGAAGGAGACCGTGGAGGGCCAAAAAACAGAGTTCACGCTCAATTGAATGCCCGTATTCCTCCGCCTGATCCCGCATGCGCTTCACACAAATGACAATATCGCCAAGTGTATGCCCGGCGGGCGATATCACCTGGTCCTCCTCGTCATTCAACGCGAAGGAAAGCACATCGGTCACTTGATCCTTGCCGCGATAATCACGGTTTAATGTCCGGATCTTTGTTTCATCGACGAATAACAGGGAGCATTCGGTGTGCGCGTGGAGACCGAGACGTTCACATGCCGATTGTAACACGTTCCTCACAAGCGTGAGCCGGGACTGGGTAAGCGTCGTCGTCTCATCGTGAATATCAATGTCTGCTGCCATTAGCTGTTTTCTCCTTTTCGTCCTTATGATCGGGATATTCAATCCGGGAATGAAACGTGCCCTTTAACGTCTCACACATCGTGTTTGCCACAATGGATAACTCTTTCATCGTGAGATCACATTCCGAAAACTGTCCGTCTACAAACCGCTCACGAATAATCTCGTTCACGAGCGTTTCAATTTTAGCGGTGGTCGGCGCGTCCATGGAACGGACAGCCGCTTCCACCCCATCGGCGATTCCGACTACCGCTGATTCCTTAAACTGCGCTTTCGGGCCCGGATAACGATAATCTTCTTCCTTTGGATTCATGCCTTCCTCTTTCGCTTTATGGTAAAAATATTTCAGCAACGCCGTCCCGTGATGCTGCTTGGCTATATCGACGATAGGCTTCGGAAAGTTATCTTCCTGAAGAATGCGGGCGCCGTCATACGGGTGCTCGATGATGATCTGTTTACTCATGTCCGGCGAGAGCTTCTCGTGTGGGTTTGTCATCTGCAGCTGATTTTCAATAAAATAAAGGGGACGTTTCGTTTTGCCCAGATCATGGTAGTAAGCTCCGACGCGCGCGAGTAGTCCATTCGTGCCGATGGCTTCACACGCCGCTTCGGAAAGATTGGCGACCATGACACTATGATGGTACGTACCCGGCGCTTCCAGCAATATTTTTCTGAGCAACGGTTGATTGGCATTCGCCAGTTCGATCAATTTCGTCTTCGTCAGAATGTTGAATCCCGTTTCGAAAAAAGGCATAAGCCCCAGCGTTAAAACGGCCGCCAGAAAACCTGATCCCACCGCGAAACTCACATCCAGACCGTAGCTGTCCCAAGCGAGCGGCGCATTGCTTAAAAGATAAAAAGCGGTTATCGTCAGGGCATTCGTCACTGCAATAAAAACCCCTGATTGCAACACCTTTGCCACGCGCGGGGTTTTTCCGATAAAAAAGACACCCGCCATTCCGCTAAACAACGCGTAAATCATAAAGGTCGCATGAAAGATCCCTGAGGCGTCATCATTGAAAATGACACCGCCGGCCAATGCAAACAACACACCGGAATAAAGCGCAACCCGATAAGAAAGCAGCTGGGCGAGAAGCATGCCCCCAAGCGCCACAGGCGTCAGCCACAAAAGGCCTTCCAAATCAAGCAGGTTGAGCACACTCATCACTTTCATGACTGCCAGCATAATGAAAAAGACGAGCACATACAGAAAGAGAGACCGGTTACTATCCCGAAGGGGTGAACTCGTTTGCGCCGAATAGAACGCGATCATACCAACGATCAAGCCGACAAAGATCAATAACCCCACATATGGAAGCGGGGAGAGGCCTTCGTCCAATAAGCCTGTCAGACTTATCTGCTCATAGATGTCATTGGTTATGATTTCCCCTTCCCGGGCAAGCAGTTCCCCCTCCTGAATGAGCACGGGTTCCACATCATCGAGAACGGCTTCCCGTTGTTCAGCCGTCGCTTCATTATCATACAGGTAATTGGCCGTAACCATACGAGCGGCAATTTCCGAGGTCGCCGCTTGCAGCTGGGCACTGCCCATCGACCTGGAAATGCGTTCCTCTACTTCTTCTTCGGCAGCGGGAACATCATCGACAGCTATTTCTTCATCCATCACTTCATGAACCGCGTTGCGGGCGGCATCGCGCCCGATCGTCAGTTGATCTTCGCTTACGGTAAGTAATGTCTCCAGCGCATCTGCGGATATGGTCTCGTCCACATCCTGCTCGAGAGCCTCTTGCAGTTCTTCCGCCGCCCCTTCCATATCCTCTGCTTCATCGTCTATATCAGCCTGGACATCTGCGGTGATATTAAAGATAGCATTTATCCTCTCGGATTGCATCTGCCCGTAATCCTGGTGATGGACGTAGACAGGCTCCACATCTTCCAACGCTTCTTGTTCGCGGGCAGCCGTCTCGGACTCATGTTCGACAGTGATGGGGGAACGAATATCTTCAGGGGCGGGTTCGGAGTGAGAGACATTCAAAAGCTCGGGCTGGACATTGGTAACCATGGAGGCATAAAGGAGGAGGCCAAGCAACAAAAATAAACCAAGGCGTACCGTTCGCTGGCGAGTGCCGAAGGTACGGCGCTTCCTCTGTTTTTCATTATTGTTTTCCGTCATGAGATTCACTCCAGCCTTCGTTCGGCACTCATTGTGAAGAGGGGTCGCTTTCCGCCTTCTCATAGGCTTCCAACACCCGTTGGACGATGGTATGACGAACGACGTCAGCCCCTTGCAAATAGACGAAAGCGATATCATCAACGTCTTTGAGAATGTCGATGGCGACGCGCATGCCGGATTTTTTTCCCTTTGGCAAATCCACTTGCGTCAAATCCCCGTTGACGATCATTTTAGAACCAAAACCAAGTCTCGTCAGAAACATTTTCATCTGTTCAGGTGTGGTGTTTTGTGCTTCATCGAGAATAACGAAAGCATCATCAAGCGTACGCCCACGCATATAAGCGAGCGGAGCCACTTCGATCGTTCCTCTTTCCATCAACCGCGTCGTATGTTCACTGCCAAAAACATCGTGGAGCGCGTCATACAAGGGGCGTAAATAAGGATCGACCTTTTCTTTCAAGTCGCCGGGCAGAAACCCCAGGTTCTCTCCGGCTTCGATGGCAGGGCGGGTAAGCACGATCCGCTGCACGCCTCCTGATTTCAGTGCGGCCACCGCCATCACGACCGCTAAAAATGTCTTCCCGGTTCCGGCCGGTCCGACGCCGAACACCATGTCGTGTTTACGAATCGCGCTCACGTAACTTTGTTGGCCCAGCGTTTTCACTGTGATCGGTTTACCCTTGGCATTGGTCGCAATCGTTTCCTGATAAATATGGTTTAACTTTTCCAGTTGGCCCTGGTTGTCAAGTTGAATCGCATAGATGACGTCACGTTCCCCAAGCACGATCCCTTTACGTACAAGCTGCAATAGTTGCCCCATGACACGTTCGACCGTAGCGAGCGTTTCTTCATCCCCGCTCACGACAAGCGCTTCCCCGCGAATAACGATAGAGACTTGCAATAGTTCTTCCACACGCTTAATATGAACATCATTGGGACCGAACAGTGTTTGCAGTTCGGTTGTATCCTGGACGTGTAGTTCAATGACTTTTCGCTCAGTCACATTTCTCAATCTCCTTGTCTGATAGGCGCTTCTTCCGCTATATCTTCTTCGACTTCGTAAAGGATGGATAATCTTACTGTACCATTGTCACTTTGTTGCTGTAAAATATTTTCGGACAAGACTGCGGCGTCACTGTCGAGGGTACGGAGCAATTCTCGCTCTCCCAATGACTTGCCGATCTCTATGAGTTCGTCTTCCTCATACGAGCGGGTAACGGCCACTTTTTCCTCGTAACTCGTTCGTTCGATGGGTAAAGGGATGTCCGTAAAATATAGAGGAATGTTCACCTCGTTTGTTTCCGCCTCGTAACGGTCGTATAAATGTTCAGCATTTTGACCCCAAAACGTCCATTCGTTCCCGAACAGTTGCAATTCAAAGCTTCTCGTTCTCTCCCCCGTCAACACCTCGCCGCTGATCTCAAACGGCAGTTCAATCGATCCGCGATACCAAGTCTCCGCGCGTACCTCTCCGATGGCGGCCACCTCTTCATCCGCGACGCCGTCTTCTTCATCCTCATCTTCTTCCTGACCCTCGCACCCGATCCTTCCGGTAATGAGTAAGTCACCTTCTTCGACATAGGCATTCCGCGTTACTTCTCCGCGGCCATGTTCAACATAAATGTCCCGAATGACGCCGTTTTTCCTGGCAACGAGGTCGCGGGGAGCGATCTCCTCTTCTTCCTCGGCCAGCTGCTGTTCCACGACATGAAATTGGTAGGCGGTCCCCCGTCTTTCAACACCGATCCACGTCGCTCCCGGCACTTCTTCGCTCACCCGTTGCTGAAGTTCTGCTTCCGGAGGCAACGGCCACTGGGGTTGTCCCGGCTGCAGCCCTATATCGGCCGCCCATTCCTCAATTTCATGCTCGATGCCCGGAGAAGCCCCCTCGATATCGACACGCCACACCATTTGCGAAAGCAGAAAAAGCACGATGCAAAAGGCGAAAATCCCAAGCATAAACCCAAAGCGTCGCCGCCCCTGGCGCGTAAACACATAAAGGCCGCGCCGTCTTCCAAAGCGAACGGAAACATTCATATGTTTTGTGATTTTGCGCAACGATTTTACATCCGCGATTCGAATGGTGGCTTGCAACATTTTACCGCTGCTTGTCCGCCTGATATCCGATAAGGTGATGTTATTTTCCACGCAGCGATTGATAAATGCCTCCAGCTCATCTCCCTCGACCTTCATCTCTACTAATCCTAGCCAGTCCGGGTTTTTCTTAAACATAAAGCCTTCCTCACCCCTTGCCCGTATGTGTGACTTGTTCAATCGTTCCTTCAAGAATTAACTCTTCCGGCAGAATTCGTTTGATGATTAAGTCTTGCCCCGTAACGATCAACTCACCTTCAAAGAGACGAAGATGCACACGCTGGGGGGAAAAAGAAAGAATGCCACGGTGATTCTCTATATAGACATGCAGTTGGCCGATCATCGTCACCCGCGCCACCCCCATCGTGACATCGGCCGGCACTTCCATGCCTTTTGTAAGCCACTTGTTGACTCGTCTGGACAGTCGTTTCACAAGGATCCCTCCTCGGCTATATATATGTTTAGATCCCGGCCTCTATCACGGCTTTTACATAAAGAAAACTTGGCTTTCGCCAAGTATGGCGAAAGCCTTAGTTGCACTTATGCAGGATAAGAAAGTGGTTTATACTTTCTTACCTACCAAAAAAAGAACGCGGCGTACCGCGTTCTTTTCGTGAGACTATGATCAGCGTATCATACGATTCGTCTTGTGAGGCCGTTTCGATTTCGGCTCGCCGAGAACTTCTGACCAGATAACGCCTTTGACGACGTTATTGCCGGATAAATCCCCGAAGGGTACCGATTGACGTGGGCGATTTTTTTTATCGACTGTCATCGGCGGCGTTTCCGTATTTTCCAGACGTCTTTTCGCCTCTCGGCTTTCGCGCCGAAGCCTCTCTCTTTCTCGTTCGTATTCGCGACGACCATCGCTCGTTTCCGTCTTCTCGTCTCGATAGACTTCGCTTTCCGCTCTCGGCGCCCGCTGGGTCGGATGCTCCTCATTGTCGTTCATCACATCTTCAAACTGTTTTCGCAGCTCCCCGAACAGACCGCCTTCCCGGTCGTTGCTGCCTTGTTCACTGGAAGGTCTGTTCGTGGGCGGCCCTGTACCTGGCCGAGAACGTTCGCGCTGTTCTCGTTCTTTTTTTTGCTGGGCATTATTGCCGATCGCGTTAAAAATCGTCATCGCGATGAAAATGAGAATGAAAATAAACAGAAGATCCAAGGTTAAGCCCCCTTTCTACCGCAAATCATTACTGATGGACGTTTTTATGGGGGTCTCCGTCGTCATCTTCATCCCCGGTGGCTTTTCCGATATTCTTTCTCATGTTCGTGTCAGCTTCCACGTTCTGTAAGTTGTAATAATCCATCACGCCGATATTACCGGAACGAAGCGCTTCTGCCATCGCTTTGGGCACCTCTGCTTCGGCTTCGACGACGCGGGCGCGCATTTCTTCGACGCGGGCATTCATTTCCTGTTCCTGAGCCACAGCCATGGCCCGACGTTCTTCTGCTTTCGCCTGCGCGATATTCTTGTCGGCTTCAGCTTGATCCGTCTGCAATTCGGCACCGATGTTCTTGCCAATGTCGATATCGGCAATATCGATGGACAGAATTTCGAAAGCTGTACCGGAATCAAGACCCTTACTTAAGACCGTTTGCGAAATACTGTCCGGATTCTCAAGCACTTGCTTGTGATTCTCGCTGGAACCGATGGTAGACACGATTCCCTCGCCGACACGCGCGATGATCGTTTCTTCACCGGCACCCCCGACGAGACGGTCGATGTTGGCCCGCACGGTGATCCGGGACTTCGCTTTAATTTCAATCCCGTCCATGGCCACACCGGCGATAAACGGTGTTTCAATCACTTTCGGATTAACGCTCATCTGCACGGCTTCGAGAACGTCACGACCGGCCAGGTCAATCGCCGCCGCGCGCTCAAACGTCAATTCAATGTTCGCCCGATGCGCCGCGATGAGCGCGTTGACAACACGATCGACATTACCGCCCGCCAGATAGTGACCTTCCAGCTTGTTCAGGACGATATCCAACCCGGCTTTTTTAGCCTTCACCAACGGGTTGACGACACGTTTCGGCACAATCCGGCGCAAACGCATCCCGACGAGTTGGAAAATCCCAATTCTAACGTTGGCTGCCATTGCAGCGATCCATAATCCAACCGGAATAAAAGTAAATAAGATCCCTAATACGATAACAGCGATGGCAATCGCCACAAGTACTATGATTTCTGTTGGCACTAAAATTCCTCCTTTTTCTTGATCGCCGAGTCTTCCTTATGAAGTCCCGGACTCTTGTTGCTTACTGTTTCCATCGACAGCTCTTACGACGATACGCGAACCGGACACGGATATGACTTTCACATCGTTTCCGGCTTCTACGAATCTTCCTTCCGTCACAACATCGAAATTCTCTCCCGACATCGTCATCAGTCCCGCGGGCCGCAATGGGGTTAATGACCGCCCGATTTGGCCGACAAGTTCCTCGCGTTCACCTGTTTCTGTCGTCTCCGCTGTCGTGCTCACGCCATCACTTAACACGAGCTTTTGCATAAAGCCGATGCGGCCGAAGTATTTAAATAACAGGACAGCGGCCACCGACATAATCACCATGGCGATGAACACAGACAATAGAATTTGCGTCGTATCGAACGAGGCCATAAATATACTGCCAACGATCGAAGCCAGCCCCAGCAGTCCGAAGATACCGAAACCGGTAAACACAACTTCCAAACCGATGAAAATGAGACCCAATACGAGTAAAATAATCGCTTCCATTCCTGCAAAGCCGGCAAACAAATGACCGAAGAAGAAGAGTCCCAACGAACCAAGGCCCACTATACCCGGCAGGCCAAATCCGGGAGAAAACAACTCCATGATTAAACCGACGCCGCCAACGGTCAGCAAAATCGGGATGATCATCGGATTCGTCATCCAGCGTGCCAGCTGTTCAGCGAGGCTTACCTCCGAGTCCACTTGTTCGGCATCTTCCAAACCGAGGAAGGCGAGGACTTCGTCACGATCCGTAACGAGCGTCTCCGCGTAATCAACGTCCAATGCCTCCTCGGCATACATCGACAACGGTTCCTCCGGATCGGTCATCGCCCTGGCGTATTCGGGATCGCGGTCATGCTCGCTGCTTTGGGCCGCGCTTTCCATGTTCGACACCCAGGCTTGATGGGCCTTTTCATCAGCGGCTTCACCCGAACCATCCACAACGGCGGCCGAGCCCATGGTTGCATTTGGATCCATAACGATGTTATCCGCATTCAACGCGATATACGCGCCTGCTGACGTAGCTTCGCCGGTGACATAGGCCGTGATCGGGACTTCCGTATTCTGAATGATGTTGGCAATGTTTCCGGCTGCATCGACGGCGCCGCCCGGCGTGTCAATTTCAAGGACAATGTGATCGGCCCCCGCTTGTGTAGCCTCATCGATGGAACGATCGAGAAACGCCTCCAAGCCGCGTTCGACGGTCTGCTCAACGGGAATGAAGTGAACGGCACTGTCACTTTGTGCACTTGAAAAAAACGGCATCATCATTCCTGCTATGACGAACAATAACAGAAAGAAACCGATCCGTAGATTTTTTCCCACTTCATTCACTTCCCTTCCTTAAGATTTCTCCGGGATCATTCGCGGGCAGGGATCATAACTTACCTCCATTAAATCAAACTTTTTTGCCCTCGACAAGAAATTGCACTCTGAATATACGAACTCTCATATAAATGTTAGAAAATTTGGTTTGTCCGGGCAAATAAAACCCCCGGTATGCCGGGGGAACGACTCCTTCAAAAAGGAAATTCCTGAAAATTTAATGTTGTTTTAAAGTCCGATCAGAACTTTCGCTTCCGGGCCGCTTCCGATTTTTTCTTGCGCTTGACACTCGGCTTTTCATAATGTTTACGCTTGCGAACTTCCGCGAGTGTTCCATCCTTGGAAACGTTCTTCTTAAATCGACGCAGAGCTGAATCGAGTGACTCATTTTTACGTATACGTGTTTCAGACATTTGAATCCCTCCCTCCGCACAACCGCTCACGATCATGGTTTAACTCGTCCCCGGGAAGAGGGCAAGTTTATTCATTTAACAAAATTGTAAAGGAAAAATCCTAAAAATGCAACAACAAACTGCTTTCATACAAGGCAAACCGCCTCATCTATCCCCCAGATGGAAGGCGTTTGCTATGAAAGGAACGGGTCAAGTGATGTTGTCCCTCAATGGGCAGGCGGAACGCTCCGTGAGGGATGAAATACTCGATTTCATACCCCAAATGCCAGACGGGGC
>NZ_FNEN01000001.1:353987-366642 GCF_900100185.1 Natribacillus halophilus
CTCGATTTCATACCCCAAATGCCAGACGGGGCACTCCGTGGGGGATGAAATGCTCGATTTCATACCCCAATAGCCGGATAGCCACGTACATTGGGGCGTAAATGATTGGGCATTTCCTCTTCTTACCTCTCACTTCCCACTTCCCACCTCCAGCATAGCGTTTTAATCATAACGAAGGCGAGACAACCATACATATGGACTACGGAGGACGAGCGATGGACTACTCATTATTAATCATGATTGTATACATTTTCATTTTCCTGTTTGGTGTTGCGCTCATTCGTGCAGGGCTCGGTCAATCCCCGCCAAAGCACGTGCGAACCATGATCGTTAACAGTACGAGTCATCCTTTTGCCGGCTTTATCGTCGGTTTTCTCATCACTGCGTTGTTGCAGAGCAGTTCGGCTGTCATGGTCTTGGCCGTCAGTCTCGTCGCAGCCGGTATTATCCCTTTCCGGCAAACGATCGGTGTCATGCTCGGCAGTAACGTCGGTACGACCTTAACATTGGAAATTCTCGTTTTTTCGGGGGAAACACTCGGGTTGGTATCGATAGGGGCCGGCGTCATTTTTCTATTAACGCGAATGAAACCGTTATTTTTGCCGGGAACGATTCTTTGCGGCGTCGGCTGTATGTTTCTCGCGATGGACGGGATGAGTTCCTGGGGACAGGAACTCACCGGCCAAGGCTGGACGGAATGGCTGCTGGAAAACGACGATCTATCGGCTGGTACAGCCGTTTTAGGCGGAACGATCATCGCGACGATCATTCAATCAAGCACAGCGACGATTGCCATCGGCCTGCAAATGTACGCGAATGACTTTATTCAACTGGAAAACGCCATTGCCATTATGATGGGCGCCAATATTGGCACGTGCCTGACAGCCGTGCTGGCTGCGCTCGGTGCCAAACGCGGTGCGATGCAAACCGCGATGGCGAATGTTTTCCTAAACATCGGCGGCGTTTTGCTCTTTCTGCCGATTCTCGGCATTTTTTCGGACATGATTATGACTTTAACGATTGATCCTGCTGTCCAGGTGGCCCATGCATCGGTGATTTTCAACCTGGTCTGCTCGCTTCTGGTTCTGCCATTCGTCAATCCGTTTGCAACCTTCATCGAACGATTGACCGGGGGAGCAGCGCGCTAAAATCACCCCTAGACGCGTTCCAATGCCCCCGTGCCGTCAAGCACGCGGATAAATTCAGCTTCACTGTAGGGATAGCCGGCTTTTGTAATTTTGGCCCGTACAATTTTGCCGATCATATCAGCAGAGGCCGGTACTTTCACTTTAAGATAGTTGCTGCTGTAACCGATATAGAAGTCACTGTCCGGATCTTCCTTATCCGCTTCCTCAGGGATAATATCGACGACTTCTCCTTCGTGTTGCGAAGCGTATTCTTTGGCGAGTTGCTCCGATAAGTGAATAAGCTGTTGAACTCGTGTCTTTTTCACATCATCGTCCACTTGGTCTTCTCTGCGCGCTGCCGGTGTTCCCGTCCGTTTCGAATAGGGGAAGACGTGGAGCTCGGTAAAGCCCAAATCGCGGACAAAGTCGTACGTCTCCCGAAATTCTTCGTCCGTTTCGCCCGGAAAGCCGACGATGACATCAGTTGTAATGGCCAAATCAGGAAAAATATTCTTCAAACGCTGAACACGTTCACGGTAATAAGCCGTAGTGTATTTTCTTCGCATTCTTTTAAGGACCGTATCCGAACCGGCTTGCAGTGGAATGTGGAAATGATTGACGATTCTTTCGGAGTTACGGACGACATCGACCACTTCGTCGGTGATCTGACTTGCTTCAATCGAAGAAATCCGCAAGCGTTTCAATCCTTCCACCTGCTCCAGCTCGCGTAAAAGCGCCGCGAAGTTATAATCTTTAAAGTCTTCACCGTATCCGGCGGTATGAATACCGGTGAGGACGATTTCTTTATAGCCCGCGTCCACGAGCTGGCGGGCTTGCTGCAACACGTCTTCCGGCAGCCTGGAGCGCAATAGGCCACGCGCCCAGGGGATGATACAAAATGTACAGAAGTTGTTGCATCCTTCCTGAATTTTCAGGCTCGCCCGTGTGCGGTCGGTGAAAGCCGGGACATCCAGTTCCTCATAAACCCGGGTTTTCATGATGTTGTTCACACCATTGATCGGCTCGCGGGACGCTTTGAATTCTTCAATGTAGCCGATCATTTTGGAGCGATCCTGCGTGCCGACAACGATATCCACCCCGGGAATATCCATAACTTCTGCCGGCGAGGTTTGCGCGTAACAACCGGTTACGCAAATGACGGCATCGGGGTTTTGGCGAATACACCGACGGATCGCCTGCCGGCTTTTTTTATCACCTGTGTTCGTCACGGTACACGTGTTGATCACGTACACATCGGCACGTGTTTCCGTCTGTTCATAGCCTGCTTTTTTAAACAGCTGCCAAATCGCTTCCGTTTCATAATGGTTGACCTTGCATCCGAGGGTATGAAAAGCGACAGTATTTGACATCTATTTCACCTCTTTAACTCTACATGATAAACCAGCATCGCGAGCGTCGCCACCGGTGCCGTTTCCGCCCGCAGGATTCTGGGGCCGAGGCTCACGGGCACGAACCCCGCGCGGGTACACGCAAGGTGTTCGCGCTCGGAAAAACCGCCTTCGGGACCGAAAATAAGTAAAATGTTCTCTGCAGCTTTGACCGAGCCCAATGCATCAGCCAACGCATAATGATTGCCTTCTCGTGCGCTTTGTTCTGAAATGATCCATAAATGATTGTATGTGCTCGCTTCTTCGGTCAATGACGCCAGCGATTCTTTTCGTTCGATTGCGGGAATGTGCAAACGTTCCGATTGTCCCGCCGCTTCCCGGGCAATCTTTGCAAAACGCGCCTGTCGTTTTGCGCTTTTTCTCTCATCCCACTTGACCACAGAATGATCGGCGGGAAAGTTGGTGATGGTCACTGCGCCCATTTCTGTTGCTTTCTGGACGACCCATTCGTATTTATCTGCTTTGAGGTCCCCCTGGGCAACGGTGATATTAATCGCAAGTTCCGTGTCGGCATCCAGCCACTCCTCGACCTGACACGTCACTTCATCCGGATGGACGTGGGCGAGACGACTGTAAGCTGCCTGTCCCCCTTCATCAATACAAATGATAACATCTCCGGGTGACATACGCATCACGCGAACGATATGATGAGCTTGCTCTCCTTTTAACATGACGGTCTCTGTTGACCATTGCTCATCCGCGACGAAATAACGCTGCAAAGCTCATTCCTCCTTTAGCAACAGGGCGACCCAGCCCTCCTGCTCAAGCGTTTCTACGAGCACGAGACCGTTATTTTCCAATGCCTGGCGGACATCCGCTTTTTTATCCTTGATAATGCCGGAGACGAGAAGCAAGCCGCCATCGTTTAGGTAAGTTTTGACTTCCGGCGCCATGCGGATGATAATATCCGCCAGCAGATTGGCTACGATGATGTCTCCTCTCTCTTTTACATCGGAAAATAAATCGCTCTTCGCGACCCTGACTTGCTCTTCAACGTCATTGATCCTGATATTTTCATTCGCGACTCTAACGGCCATATCCTCCCGATCATACGCAAACACCGAGGCGCCGAATTTCGCGGCCGCGATACTTAAAATGCCGGATCCCGTTCCCACATCGAGCACGCGGTCCCCTTTGCGAACGATGCGCTCGAGCACCTGTAAACAGAGTAGGGTTGTTGGATGAGTGCCCGTTCCAAAGGCCATCCCGGGGTCAAGTTCGATGACGGTTTCATTTTCTCCGGGTTTCACTTGCTCCCAGGACGGGGCGATGGTGAGATTCGTTGATACTTTTACAGGTTTATAATACGTCTTCCAGGCTTCTTCCCAGTCTTCTTCTTTTAGCTGTTCCGTTGAGATCGCTAAGCTCCCCGTAACCAGGTCTGAGCGCTGCTTAAAAACGGTCAGTGCCTCCCGGATATCATCCATTTTGACCACATCCGCGGGAAAATAGACTTTCAGGACAACCCCTTCGGTCGGCAGGTGCTCAACAGACGGCTGGCCGATGTGATCGGAGTCTTGCGGCCGGTTTTCCCGATCCTTGGCGTCCTCGATGACGATCCCGTTTGCTCCCTGTTCTGTTAACACATGCGAGACAGCATCTGCGGCTTCATGGGTCGTATGTACACGGTATTCTGTCCAATCCATGCTATTTTCCTCCCGTGATATAGCTTTTGGGTATACGTTTGTTTATGTGCTGGGTTGGCGACCTAATGACTTCTACGATGACGCGTTAGGGTTCCAACTACCTGCGTTGGCGACCTAACGCACTCCGGGGTCACACGTTAGGGTCCCATCTGCCTTCGATGACCTAACGACGACTTCTAACACAGGATTCCCCTTTTTTGGTGGCAACAACTATCCTGAAAAAAGCGGCTTTCCACGAAAATGGAAAGCCTGGCTTTACAAGGGATTACTCCCCTCGAAATGCGCGTTTCACCTTCTCAAAAAAGTTGCTGCTGTGTTCATCCACTTCTTCGCCGCTTTCTTCCGCGAACTCTTTCAACAGCTCTTTCTGGCGATCGCTCAATTTCTTCGGTGTGATCACACGTACGCTGATGATTTGATCTCCTGTGCCGCGGCCATGAACGTTGGAGACCCCTTTGCTGCGCAGACGAAAGCTTCGGCCCGTCTGTGTGCCCGCGGGGACTTTAATTTTCACTTTTCCTTCCAGCGACGGAACTTCGATTTCATCGCCGAGGGCGGCTTGCGAGAACGTTAATGGCATTTCGCAGCGAATATCGTCGCCATCCCGTTCGAAAAATTCGTGGGGTTTGACATTAATGACGATAAACAAATCTCCGGGTGGTCCGCCGTTGAGGCCGGCCTCTCCGTGACCCGGCTGGCGCATTTGCTGGCCGTGATCGATGCCTGCCGGAATGTTGACGTGCACCGTTTTGCGTTTTTTAACTTTGCCTGCGCCCTGGCACGTTTTACATTTTTCCTTAATGATTTTGCCTGCGCCTTCACATTGGTCACAGACCCGTCGGTTGACAACCCTTCCGAAGGGTGTGCTTTGCTCGATATTCAACTGGCCGCTGCCACCGCAGCGTCCACACGTGTCGGGGCTCGTTCCCGGCTTCGCCCCGGACCCGGTACACGTCTCACAAGTTTCTTCCCGGGGAATTTCAATATCGGTATCTTTGCCAAACACGGACTCCTTAAATTCCAGCGTCATCGTGTATTGCAAGTCTGCCCCTTGTCGTGGCGCGTTCGGGTCCCGACGGGCTCCGCCGCCGAAAAACATATCGAAAATATCGCCGAAGCCGCTGCCGCCAAAATCACCGGCTCCGCCGCCGAATCCCTGGTTTGGATCGGCGTGGCCGAATTGATCGTAATTCGCTTTCTTTTGCGGATCGCTTAACGTATCATAAGCTTCTTTTACCTCTTTAAACTTTTCCTCGGCGCCGTCCTCGCTGTTGACATCTGGGTGATATTTGCGTGCCAATTTACGGTATGATTTTTTTATCTCATCATCGGATGCATTTTGATCGACACCGAGAACTTCATAGTAGTCTCGCTTGCTCATTCTCCATTTCACTCCCGTTCAATTCCAGCATGACGGTATCATACTTTGGATTGCTCCCGATCGCAAGCCCTATCCGTTCACTCCGTTCACAACAGCATCCTATTGCAGTGAAAAAGTCAAAGTCAAGAGATCCTGACTTTGACTTTTCAAATGATCCTACTTTAGCGGATGGTTATGCCTTGTTCTGTTGATCGTCGTTTTCGTCGTCGACTTCTTCGTAGTCGGCATCAACGACGTCTTCATCCTGGGACCCGTCCTGGCCTTCGCCTTGTTCTTCTTGTTCGGCTTGCGCCTGCTCGGCCATCTGCTCATACATTTTCTGGGAGAGGGAATGCACGAGCTGCTCGAGTTCATCCTTGGCGGTGCGAATCGCTTCCAGATCTGTGCCGTTTAAGGCTTCCTGCAACTTGCTCTTCGCGTCTTCCGCATTTTGTTTTTCCGTCTCCTCGACATTCTCCCCGAGATCATTAATCGTCTTGTCGACGGTGAAAATCAGTTGATCCGCTTCATTGCGAAGTTCAGCTTCTTCTTTCTTCGCTTTGTCAGCTTCGGCATTTTCTTCTGCCTGTTGGACCATCTCTTCGATTTCGTCCTCGGAAAGACCGGAAGAAGACGTAATCGTGATCGATTGTTCTTTATTCGTACCTTTGTCTTTAGCGCGCACATTAACGATACCGTTGGCGTCAATGTCAAACGTCACTTCGATTTGCGGAACACCGCGAGGCGCCGCCGGAATGTCCGTCAGTTGGAAACGGCCGAGCGTTTTGTTGTCGCCCGCCATTTCACGCTCGCCCTGGAGCACGTGAATATCAACGGAAGACTGATTATCCGCGGCTGTTGAAAATACTTGCGATTGGCTCGTCGGAATGGTCGTATTCCGCTCGATAAGCTTCGTGAAAACACCGCCCATCGTCTCGATCCCGAGAGATAACGGCGTCACATCCAACAGGACAACGTCCTGAACGTCTCCGGCGAGTACACCCGCCTGCACAGCCGCACCCAGCGCAACAACCTCATCAGGATTGACGCCTTTGTGCGGGTCCTGGCCTGTTAAACCTTTGATCGCTTCCTGGACTGCCGGCGTCCGTGTTGAACCACCGACAAGAATGACTTTATCAATGTCGGACGCATTAATACCGGCATCCGAGATCGCCCGGCGGGCAGGGCCCATCGTTCTTTCTACGAGATGGGAAGAGAGTTCCTCGAATTTAGCTCTCGTCAAGCTCTGCTCCAGGTGTTTCGGGCCGGAGGCATCCGCGGTGATAAACGGAAGCGACAGCTGGGTTTGCGTGACCCCGGAAAGTTCCTTTTTCGCTTTTTCCGCCGTATCCTTCAGGCGCTGCATAGCCATCTTGTCTTTGGAAAGATCGACGCCGTTTTCTTTTTTAAACTCGGAAACCATGTGATCGATAATCACCTGGTCAAAGTCATCGCCGCCGAGTTCATTATCGCCGGATGTTGACTTCACCTCGAAGAAGCCATCGCCAAGTTCAAGGATGGACACATCAAATGTGCCGCCGCCAAGGTCAAAGACGAGGATCGTTTGGTCTTCTTCTTTTTCCAGGCCATAGGCGAGTGAAGCTGAGGTCGGTTCATTGACGATCCGATCAACTTCAAGCCCGGCAATCGTGCCCGCATCTTTGGTCGCTTGCCGCTGGGAATCATTAAAATAAGCCGGAACGGTGATGACCGCATTGGTTACGTCATCGCCAAGATAGGCTTCCGCGTCCGCTTTTAATTTCTGTAAAATGATGGCAGATAATTCCTGGGGGGTGTACGTTTTACCCTCGATGTCTACAGTGTAATCCGTACCCATATGGCGCTTGATGGAGAGAACCGTGTTCTCGTTCGTAATCGCTTGACGCTTGGCGATTTCACCGACTTGTCTTTCTCCATCCTTAAACGCAACAGCTGAAGGCGTCGTCCGGTTCCCTTCAGGGTTGGGGATGACGACCGGCTCCCCGCCTTCCATTACTGCCACACATGAATTCGTTGTTCCTAAGTCAATACCGATTGTTTTAGCCATTTTTATTCCTCCTTGATCCACTAACGCGATTCATTTTACGATTATGCGTTAACCTTAACCATAGCCGGTCGGATAACGCGGGAGTTTAGTTTGTAACCTCTCTGCAATTCTTCCACGATTTGATTGGATTCAAATCCTTCTTCTTCCACCTGCATGACAGCTTGGTGGACGTTAGGGTCGAAGATTTCGCCTTCGGTTTTAATTTCTTCCAGGCCTTCGGATTCAAGGGCTTCCACGAATTGACGATGGACCATTTCCATCCCCTTATAAAGGTCCTCAGCTTCCCCTGTATCGGACGCAAAGGCGCGCTTGAAACTGTCAAGCACCGGCAGTAAAGCCTCCATCAACGACTGCGACCGAAACTGCGTGGCGGTTTCCTTTTCCGCCCGGGTTCGTTTCCGGAAATTGTCGTAATCCGCCTGAACGCGTTTAGCCTTTCCTTTCCATTCTTCCAGTTCCGCTTGCAACTTCTGAAGCTCCTCTTCGTGTTCGGAGACGTCTTCGTTCTCCTCTGTAGAGGCGGAAGGGCTATCTTCTGCTTCAGGTTCGATGATTTCTGCCTCTTCATCCGAATGTTGTTCGTTTGCCTTTTCACTCATGCCTTTCACCTCCACATCTTGCTTTACTAACGTTCTGAGCACATAAGAGAAGGGAGATGGCCTCTCCCTCCGTTAGCCGTCTACTTATCATGACGATATTTCCTCGTCAAGGACGTTGATAACCCAGTGGCGAATTGCCGGATAAGCCTAATTACGCGTTCGTATTCCATTCTTGTCGGCCCGATGACACCTAGCGATCCGACCGTACTGCCATCGATGGAATAGGTCGCTGTAATCATGCTTAAATCAGCAAAAGCCTCGATGTCATTTTCCCGTCCGATCCGTACGCTTAACCCTTCCTGGGTGCGGGAAAGGAGCGTGTGCACATTCTCGCTGCGATCGAGCCACTCAAAAATCATCCGCACACGATCAACGTCCTGAAATTCCGGTTGCATCATTAAATTCATCATGCCTCCGTAAAAGACTTGATCGCTCCTTTGCGTTTTAAAGGCATCCCGCAGCACGCCAAACATATCTTCATAATGACGCACATGCCGATGGAGTAAACGCCTCGTTTCTGTCAACAGCCTCTCTTCCCATTGACCAATGGGCGTATCCACCAGTTGTTCATTTAAAATATTGACGACTTTCTCAAGATCAGAGGCATTCATCTGTTCAGGGATGTCAAACGTCCGATTTTCAACATGACCCGAATCGGTAACGAGAATGGCGATCGCCTGCCTCCCGCTCAACGGGAGCATCTGCAACTGTTTCAGGCGTGTATGTTCCATTTCCGGGCCTAACACGACCGACACATAGCTCGTTAATTCCGATAGAACCGCCGCCGTTTTTCTCATCACGGCTTCTACCTCAGAGATGCGGCGGGTAAAAAATTTTTCCATATCTAAAATTTCGTGTTCCTGTAGAGGCTCTGGCCTTAATAAATGGTCCACATACAACCGATATCCTTTGTTGGACGGAATTCTCCCTGCAGAACTATGAGGTTTGATAATATAACCCATTTCTTCCAGATCAGCCATCTCATTACGGATGGTCGCAGGGCTGAAAGAAATGTCCTCTCGTTTGGACATACTCCGGGAACCTATCGGTTCGGCAGTTTGGACATAATCATCGACGATGGCTTGCAATATCAACAGTTGACGCCGACTAAGCATCGTCCATCACCTCTGTTAGCACTCAAGATTAACGAGTGCTAATGCTAGTGTTAACTTATCAAATGCCCGTATCGTTTGTCAACGCGTTAAATCTCAGGCTCAAGCAAAAAAGAAGCAAAGACCTCGTTGCCAAGTAATTTGCCCTTCTCCGTTAATGTTAATCTTCCGCCTTCATCCTGTAATAAGCCGTCATTGATAAGGTGCCTATAGGCGTCCCCGTAAATGTCGTGAAAAGAGGTGTTGAACTTATGATTAAAATGAGGGATATGAACGCCTTCCTGCAGGCGCAAGCCGAGAAACATCTCTTCTTCCATTTGCGCCTGGATTGAAACGGCTTCCCGCGACCGTTCCGGCAACGTTCCTTTTTGGACCGTTTTTAAATAATGGGGGATCGGTAAAATATTGCCATACCGCTCGCCCTCTACATATCCGTGGGCGCCCGCGCCCAAGGCCAAATACGATTGATTCCGCCAATATAATAGATTATGTTGACTTTCTTTCCCCGTTTTCGCGAAGTTGCTGATTTCATATTGTCCGTACCCTGAATGTTCGAGACGCGAAAGCAGGATGTCGTACATGTCCGCCTCTTCATCTTCACTTAACGGCTGTAATTGCCCGGTCTGTAGCCAATTATAAAACTGGGTTTTCGCTTCGATTTTCAGCCCATAGGCCGAAACGTGATCAGGGGCAAGCACGATCGCTTGCTGAAGCGTTTCCTCCCACTGGTCCATCGTTTGTCCGGGCAAGGCAAACATTAAATCGATGGAGATATTATTAAAGCCAAGTTCTCGTGCCAAGCTGATCGTCTCACCGACATCATCTACACTATGAGTACGACCGATCGTCTCCAACAAAGTTGGCGAAAACGTCTGCACACCGATACTGAGCCGGTTTACGCCAGCGTCTTTCAGCGCATATAACCGTTGCTCATCGATGCCGTCGGGGTTGACTTCAACGGTTACTTCACTCTGCTCGTCCCATGACAGGCCGGCGCGCTGCAAGTTGACAAATAACGTTTGTAACTGCTCTGCGGAAAGGGACGTCGGTGTGCCGCCCCCGATGTAGAGGGTATCCATAGGATGGGCGCCCCCATCCAGCCGCAGTTCCCCTTCCCTCTGCAATGCGGCAAGATATTCATCCACGGGCTGATTTTTGATTAACACTTTATTAAAATCACAATAGTGACAGATCTGGTGACAAAAGGGAATGTGAACGTATGTCCCTGCCTTCACTTTTCTCCCTCCTCCCGGCTGCGGCTCCCTCGGATCGCGTCGGTTTATTTCTTTTCATCATCATCCATGCGCAACACGGACATAAACGCTTCCTGGGGGATTTCCACCTTGCCGACATTTTTCATGCGGCGTTTGCCTTCTTTCTGTTTCTCCAACAGCTTTCTTTTTCGTGTGATATCGCCGCCGTAACATTTTGAAGTCACATTTTTTCGCAAGGCTTTGATCGTGGCGCGGGCGATGATTTTGTTGCCGATGCTCGCCTGCACGGGGACTTCGAATTGTTGGCGCGGAATGAGATCTTTCAGTTTCTCGACGATGATTTTTCCGCGCTCATAAGCCATATCGCGGTGAACGATCACGGAAAGGGCGTCGACTTTTTCGCCGTTGAGTAAAATATCCATTTTTACCAAATTGGACGACCGATACCCAATCGGCTCATAATCGAACGACGCGTACCCTTTCGTATTCGATTTTAGCTGATCGAAAAAGTCATACACGATTTCGGTTAACGGAAGGTCATACGTCATGTTCACGCGATTTTCGTCCAGGTACTGCATATCGATAAATTCACCGCGTTTTTTTTGGCATAACTCCATCACCGGCCCGACGAAATCATTCGGCACCATCACCGTCGCTTTCACATAGGGCTCCTCGACTTCTTCGACAGCTTGTTGCTCGGGCATGTTGTTCGGATTATCGATTTCCAGAACGGTACCATCGGCTTGATAGACATGATAAATGACACTCGGAGCCGTCGTAATCAGTTCGATCCCGTACTCCCGCTCAATCCGTTCCTGTAAAATTTCCATATGAAGGAGTCCGAGAAAACCGCAGCGAAAACCGAAACCAAGCGCTTGCGACGTCTCCGCTTCATACTGGAGTGCGCTGTCGTTTAACTCCAGACGTTCCAGTGCATCTCTTAGAGCGTTATAGTTGCTGGCATCAACCGGAAACAACCCGCAGAAAACCATCGGCTTCATGCGTTTGTACCCCGGCAACGGTTCGGGCGCTTCATGCCGCACTTTAGTGATCGTGTCACCAACCCGGGAATCGCCGACATTTTTGATAGCAGCGGTTAAAAATCCCACATCCCCGACGGTTAACACGTCAGTAGCCACGGTCTTGGGGGTAAAAATCCCCACTTCACTGACTTCAAACTCTTTGCCGTTGGCCATCATCTTGATCTTGTCGCCCTTTCGCACCGTTCCTTCCACGATACGAATGTAGGCGATAACGCCGCGATAGGAATCGTATAGCGAATCAAAAATCAAGGCCTGAAGAGGCGCATCGGGGTCGCCCGCAGGAGCGGGCACTTTTTCGACGATTTCTTCCATAATATCCTCGATACCGAGACCGCTTTTCGCGGAGGCATGGATCGCTTCGGTCGGGTCGATGCCGATGACATCGATGATTTCCTGTTTCACACGATCAGGTTCCGCGCTGGGGAGGTCAACCTTGTTCACGACCGGCAAAATCTCCAGATCATTATCCAACGCCAAATAGACATTGGCGAGCGTCTGTGCTTCAATGCCCTGGGAAGCATCGACGACGAGCAAGGCCCCTTCACACGCGGCCAAACTCCGTGATACTTCATATGAAAAATCGACATGTCCCGGCGTGTCGATCAAGTGAAATATGTATTCCTCCCCGTCTTTGGCCACATAGCGAAGCTGAGCCGAATTGAGTTTAATCGTAATGCCCCGCTCTCTTTCCAATTCCATCTCGTCGAGAACCTGCGCTTGCATGTCACGTTCCGAGACCGTCTTTGTATGTTCGAGAATCCGATCGGCCAATGTTGACTTCCCATGATCAATATGGGCAATGATGGAAAAATTCCTTATCCGCGCCTGGCGGTTGCTGATTTCTTCGTTTGTCAAAGCGATCACTCCTGATTATTCAAAAACCCCGTAGGAAAACTACCTTACATTATAGCAACCACGGACGCAGACGACAACAGAAGGGAAAAAAAGAAGGACCTCGCTAGGGTAGGTAACCACGGCCGTTGGACCGCCAATCGCGATCACATCACGCTTCTGATCCCTCTCAGGCTGGAACTACTGTCTTTTGAGGGATCGCATCGCTCTTCTGATCCCTCTCGGGCCGAATCCAACGCCTTTTGA
>NZ_FNEN01000001.1:366857-433240 GCF_900100185.1 Natribacillus halophilus
CTTCTGATCCCTCTCGGGCCGAATCCAACACCTTTTGAGGGATCACATCACGCTTCTGATCCCTCTCTCACTTCTCACCTCCCACTTCCATTACCACCAAGCGTTTGTCCGAGTTGTGAGAAAAAATTCGTACTGCCGCTTTCTTTTACATCCTCCTGTCTCTCCCTGAGATCATTTTCCACTCCCTCTTCTGCCGGGTCTTCGTCTGTAACAAAGGCTATCGTTTCCCCTTCTTCCTGGTGTAATTGCCCCCATTGATGATAAGCATAATAATGACCGGAGAGTACGCCTGTTAAAAACATGACAAGAGCTGTCAGCAAGCTAAAAAACGCGTATTTCATTCGCATTGTTGATCCCCCTCCATCATTCTTCCTCTTCCATTTCTTCATGAATATATTCCTGTAAAACCTCAGCCATGGCATCAGCGCTGCGGTATACTTCTTCAAACGTATTATCGACGCCGCCGAATTCAATGAGCATAGCGTTCGGAGACAAATCCTGATTGTAAACGCCATTGACCCCGGCGCCTCCGCGGGTGATGACCCCACGACTTAAACCGGGCCACTGCTCTTCCAGGCGATTATGCAAGTCTTCGGCCATCGCGAGATTCTGTTCATAGTCCGGGTGGTCTTCCCCGATGACAAAGAAGGTTCGTGCATAGACGTCATCGTTGATTGTCGCCGTGGTATGTTCCCGTGCTACCGAGTCACGGTGCAGATCAAAGAAAAACGCCAGCTCATCGTTTTCTTCCATATCTTCAACAAGGATCTCGCGGGACATATCATAGGACTGACTGTAATCCCAGTCGCGTTCGTTTAACTTCGCCTGAATGTCATGTTCGGACACTTCCACGGGCAACCCATGCTCCCGGAGTTGATCGGCGAAGTATTGGCCGACTTGAACGATGTTCGTCTCGGGATGATTCGGGTCCCCTCCTTCAATTTCCGGCAAAAAGGATTCGCGACTGTGGGAATGCAAAAGGTGAATGATCGGTTCCTCATCATCGATCTCAGGGGGATCATCCTCTACGGCATCGCTCGCCTCTTCGTCCGTTTCCGGAAGTTCATCGAGATGTTCCTCGGCCGGAGGTCCCGATTCGATGGACATATTTGTAAAATCAGTGCCCTGCCCTGCGATGACGAGGGTGTCGTCAAAGCCGGAAAAACCGGGAATTTCACGCCCTAAAAATGTGCGTGGATCCTCAAGATTCATATTCGTGGCAATCTCAAAGGCCGCAGTTGTCAAACTGGGCGGGGAGGGGTCATGCATCGCGTCTAAATAATAACGGTTTTCCGCTCCAAGTAGATGAACGAACCAATCGCTTTGCATTTGCGCCGTCCAGTCATTGAGGGCTGAAGACGCAAACCGACTATGATTCTCAGCCGTCGTTAACATGGCGATGATAAGAAAAGTCATGACGATAAAGGCGATAAGCCCCATTACGGTTGACTGGACTTTCGCTTTCGACAGCGAGTAAACTCCGGCCTGGCTCTTTGGTCTGCGCAAGGGCATGTCCCTCCTTACGCTACCATTCTATGAGACATCTCTTTTACTAGAACAACCGATTTTTCAGCGGGTATAATGCCCGCTGGAATCTATCGTCACGGCTTTATGAAAGGTAATGTTCAAGGCCTCGGCAATCACATTCGCCATGTCTTCCATAAACGTATCGACTTCTTTAGGCGTGACCATGAGGTTATGGCCGAGAGGCGAGAGCACCTCTTGAATGAGTTTGCGTTTATCTTCATCTTCCAATGTCCCGACGATGCCAAAATATTTTTGTCGGTCCTGTTCATCCGGCAAGTCTTCCTCGTTAAGTTTTTTTCGTTCACCGAAAGTCATTCCTGCTGGGGTTAGGGCGTTTGCCGGTTTTTTTCGGTCTTTGACTTCACGGCCGAAATGCTTAAAAAGAAAATCGATTGTATCACTCGTAATCGATACGGCATCGACCACCGTCGGAATGCCAATCGCGATCACGGGGACGCCGAGTTCTTTTTCATTCAGCTGTTTGCGCGCATTTTGCACACCGGAACCGGGATGAATGCCTGTATCGGAAATTTGAATCGTAGCGTTCACCCGCTCGATGGAGCGGGCAGCCAAAGCATCGATGGCAATGACGAAATCCGGATTCGTCTTTTCGACGATACCGTGGAGAATTTCGCTCGTTTCAATTCCCGTCACCCCCATTACGCCGGGGGAAATGGCTGATATATCCCGATATCCGTCTTCGTTCTGAATACGGCCGAGTTCAAACAAATGCCGAGTCACCACCAACTGTTCCACGGCTTTGGGGCCGAGGGCATCGGGGGTGACGTCACGATTTCCCAGACCAATAACGAGGCCGCTGCTGTTTTCATCCACCCCGGAAGCTTGCAAAAACGATATCAATTCTTCGCTCAGGATACGGATAAGCCGCGCTTGCATATTCGTATCTTTTTCCCGGATACCAAGCGTTTCCAGCGTTAAATACTTCCCCGGAAGCCTCCCGCTGTACTCGGCGCCCTGCTCGTCAATATCAACATGGACAATCGTAATATCATCAACTTCCCGTTCTTGCACATCAATGCCGGTTTTGTCCTGATTCGGCAGCACATTCTCATCTTCCACCGCGAGGTCACTGCGGGGTTGAAACCGTTGCTCGTCCATTTATCTCATCTTCCCTTCAGGGTGTTTTTATATATTTTTTTCTATCGAATATAAAATATACAAAAACGTCACCTTGCAAGGGATCCGTGTATTTGATACAATCCACTTTGTCAATATCATTGCAATCGAACTTTCGGGAGGTGAAAGATTTGCCTAATATTAAACAAGCAAAAAAACGTGCGCGTAAGAGTGAAGAGCAACGCGTCAAAAATCAGGCGTTCAAATCGTCCATGCGCACAGCGATTAAAGAATTCGACAAAAAGGTTGAAGCTGACGATATCGAAGGCGCAAAAAACGTTTTTGTTCTGGCTGAACAAAAGTTGGACAAAGCGGCACAAAAGGGACTCATTCACAAAAATACCGCTGCCCGTAAAAAGTCGCAATTGGAACGGAAATTGAATCAAGCGCAGGCAACGGCAAGCTAAACCAGTTGCACAGAACGACTCCCGCCGAGTCGTTTTTTTTAGCAGGTAAGAAAGTATAAACCACTTTCTTATCATGCATAAGTGCAACTAAGGCTTTCGCCAGGCTTGGCGATAAGCCAAGTTTTCTTTATTTGAAGCGCCCCTCACCCCGCCAGCACGCGCGGAAGGCGAGCGATTAAGAGTGCTACGCCGCTCTTTTTTTCCATCGTTCCTTGCTTCATTTTGTAATCCGTTTCCGCGATGAATGAAAGGGCACGTGCAATCGCTTCCTCCTGCACGGATTGGGCTTTCGCGCGCAAACGTTTGGCTACGAATGGAGGGACTCCTAATTGCGAAGCCATTTTTTGTTGGTTGTAACCCCGTTTGCTCATCTCCCTGGCCATACCCATCATACGAAACTGGCGGCCGATCAGGACGATGATTTTGATCGGTTCTTCGCCGGTTCGCAAGAGATCGTCGAATAATTGCAGGGCTTTCCCGGTCTGATTCTCACTCACCGCATCGATAAGCTGAAAGATATTGTCTTCCAAACTTCTCGGTACGAGCACTTCTACGTCAGAGGCTGTAATTTCACCGCTAAAATTGACATATTGCGCACATTTTTGTATTTCTTTCTCCAATATTAATAAGTCGCCGGGGGATTTTGCCAGCAAAGTTTCGAGCGCTTCAGCGCTTAGTGTCACGTTTTGCCCGCGGGCTTGTTCCGTTACCCAGCGCTGTAATTTTTCCCCTGTTAACGGGGCTGCTTCCACCGTTTCCCCCGCGGCTTTTAATTTTTTGACGACTTTTTTGCGCTCGTCCACCTTTTCGGCCTCGACCGTGAAAATCACAATATCATCCGGCGAAGGCTCCGCCAGAAAAGCCTCCAGTTTTTTCAAGTCATGCGCCGGCATATCCTTATCCCGGGCACCTGTCAGAAAACGGGCGTGCGAAAGGACGATGACGCGGCCGGAACCGAAAAACGTCACTGTCTCAGCTTCTTCAAGCCCTTCCTGGACAGGCACTTCCCTCATATCGAAGCGCGCGAAGTTCACCGTTCTGTCCTCTTCTGCCAGGGCATGCTTTTTGATCTCATGAATCAAATCGTCAACGATGTACCTTTCCGTACCGTAAAAAAAATAAACAGATGAAAAATGACCGGATTGAATATTTTTTTTCGTTTGCAAATACGCGCTCATGACACACACGCCTCTTTTCGTATGTATATTTCATATCCCTTCTCCTTATCCTAAAGAAAACTTGGCTTTTCGCCAAGCATGGCGAAAGCCTTAGTTGCACTTATGCACCTAAATATCCAGCACAAAAGGCAGCGCATGCGCGTGCGCCGCCTTTATTTTATAATAAACGTTGGTACGAAGGCCTAGGAATCCGCGCACCAACGATATTAGTGCCTGTAATCGTTATTTTATCCTATGCCGCTGGCATTTATGGGTGACAACTCTTAACAATCAACAGAGGGAATAAATCGCGAAGAAAATGTAGATTTTTTTTCGTGCATGTCTTATACTGGACGAAGGACAAGGAGGGTCACCGTTGAGTAATGAATTCGAAAAGGATGTGCAGAGCAAGCGTAACGATTTTCTTGATGGAGCGGTCGGATTTGTCGCTTCCTTTGGGTTTTTTGCAACCATACTCATTCTGGCGGTCGTTATCGAAGCGATCGCGTAAAGAAAACCAAGGCGTTTATGCCTTGGTTTTTTTTATTCGGACACTTTTCTTTCCACCTTCCAACCCGTGTCTTGGTACACGAACCGTATCGCTCCCTGAAGATCCGTTCGATAAATGTGCACGTCCGCTTCCTCGAGATTACTGATAACGTCAGGATGCGGGTGGTTATAGCGGTTGTCCTTCCCTGCCGAGATCACCGCCGCCGTTGGCTCTAGATGTTCTACAAACGCTTGTGTCGTCGACGTTTGACTGCCGTGATGCCCCGCTTTTAAAACATCCGCCCTCAAGTGCGGATACTCCCTGACCAACCGTTGTTCTCCCTCCGCTTCCAGGTCTCCGGTGAATAACCAGCGCGTGTCATACATATTTGCGTCAATGACAATCGAATCGTCATTATCCGTCTGTCCGTCCCCATGACGAGTCGGATGTAAAATCTGAAAAGTATACGCGCCTACAGACCAGTGCATACCTTCATGAACGAACGCCAGCTCCGCCCCTTGCTCCCGCGCGTGCAAAAGAAAAGCCTCTACGGCTGGGCCGTCGACTTCTACACGTGGATATAAAAGCGTGCCCACATCCATCTGTTCGGTCACGGCAAAAAGACCGCCGTAATGATCATAGTCTCCGTGCGTGACGATCACTTTATCCACATGCCGGATGCCGAGCGACTGCAAATAAGGCACGACCGTCTGCCTCCCCGGGTCGGGTTGTTGCTCCCGTTCCTGCCAGTCCTCGCGCGGAAACATGACCGTACCTCCGCCATCGATCAGATAAACAGCTTGTCTATAAGGCAATTCGATTAAGATACTGTCTCCCTGTCCGACATCGATAAAAGTCACCCGCAATTGTCCGTCCACATACGGTTGCACGTATTGAAAAATCGCCGTAGCCACAAACAGACTAATGGCAAAGATGACAGTTTTTCGTCTCTTTTCAAATAAAATCAACGCTACGATTATGATCACAAACATCGCGATCACCCAAACACCGGACGGTCGGCCAAACACAGCGATCATTCCGCCATTTTGATGCAGAAATGTAAAAAATCCGTGCAGAAAAGCGACGATATTTTCCAATAGAAAAAACCAAAAGGAAGCCAAAAAGGTAGTCAGCATCGAAAGGAAAAATAAAATCCAGACCATCGGTAAAATGATGAGGGAAACGATGGGAACGTAGATGATATTAAGAGGTAAACTGACGAGGGAATATGTATGGAAATGATAGACAATCAGCGGAAATGAAATCACCTGGGCGAGCATAGATACGAGCATAAACTGATGAATACGACGCTTTGCCTGTCGGAAAATAGCCGCGGAAGCGATGAGCGCAAATGAAATCGTAAAAGAAAGCTGAAAGCCGACGTGAAAAAGTAGATAAGGATCATGCATGAGCAAAACGAGAAAAGCAAGGCTGATGCCATCGATCGGCTGCAGTTGAATACGAAAACGAAAACACAATAACACAAAACACGTCATAAGCACCGCTCTTAAAACGGAAGGAGCTGCCCCTGCCAACAGGGCGTATACCGGTAACAGCAAAAGCAGAAGCTCGCAAACCCGCTCACGACTAATGCCTGAACGCACGAACAGCAAAAAGAGAAAGCCACTCACAATCCCCACGTGCAAGCCTGAAATCGCGAGCAAATGAATAATCCCCAAATCCTGGTACGCTTCCAGCGTATCGGCTTCCATATGGGAGCGTTCCCCGAAAAGCAAGGCGGCTGCCAATCCCTGAAGCTCGGGAGGAAAAACGTCTTCGATATACCGAATCCCGGTATGCCGCCATTGTTTGAGGCTCGTCAGCCACGTGCCGTCCGCTTCCCGACAGCTCATTTCGTCTTCTCCGTGCACATGCTGAAGCGTCCAGTGAACCCCTTGTTCATATAAATAGTTTTGATAATCAAAAGCGTTAAAATTCCGAGCCGAGCTTGGCGTGCTGATCTCTCCCGCGATCGTGCATTCGTGTCCGGGGTTTAATTGCTGAAACGCGGCAAGTGCGTCCTCTT
The DNA here is from genome assembly GCF_900100185.1 of Natribacillus halophilus. Taxonomy (GTDB): domain Bacteria; phylum Bacillota; class Bacilli; order Bacillales; family Marinococcaceae; genus Natribacillus; species Natribacillus halophilus. Next base: position 373,602 of record NZ_FNEN01000001.1, read on the forward strand.
CAGTAACACGCGCGGAGACTTGCACACGCTCGTTATGCTCTGGCAATTGCAGGAAAAAGGAAATACGATCCCCGTCCAGCTCGGGCACATTGTCTACCCGCCCCTGAATCGTATGTACATGTTCCGAAAGCACCGTATCATTTTGTTCGTCGTAAACGTATGCCCATATAAATGTGCACACGCCGACAAACACGAGGGTGAGCAGCGTAAAAAACGATCGATTTTTAAAACTTAGATAACCGAAAACTATAAACGCGCTGCTGATGATCAAGCCTTGATGAGGAGAAAGGGCAGCGGCGACACCAAAGCATGCCGCCACCGCCCAAAGAAAAGATTGACCGCGCAAGGGATCGATCACCCTTTCTGGAGGTGAGAGGTGGGAGGTGGGAAAAAGATAGTGAAAAACGGTTAATAGTGCTCTAACGTGTTATAGGGGCAGTCGTTGGGTCGTTATTATGGGCTTTTGACGAACTAACGCGTTATGGCGAATGGCGTTGGGTCGTCAGCATGGGCTTTTGACGACCTAACACGTTATGGCGAATGGTGTTGGGTCGTCAGCATGGGCTTTTGACGACCTAACGCGTTATAGCGAATGGCGTTGGGTCGTCAGCATGGGCTTTTGACGGCCTAACGCGTTATGGCGAATGGCGTTGGGTCGTCAAAGTCGTGTGTAGAGAGCTCTTTGACCTCCTCTATTCCAACGCTTGTTCAATATCCGCGATGATGTCATCGACGTGTTCAATGCCTACGGATAAGCGGACAAGTTCGGGGGAAACGCCTGCTCTTCTTTGTTCTTCCTCGGTGAGTTGTTGATGGGTGGTGCTCCCCGGATGAATGACGAGGGATTTGGCATCCCCGACATTGGCGACGTGGGAATGAAGGTTCACCTTTTCAATAAAAGATTTTCCGGCTTCATATCCTCCCTTGACACCGAAGGTTAAAATCGCCCCTTGTCCTTTCGGAAAATATGTTTGCCCAAGCTCATAACTGGGATGAGAAGGCAATCCGGCATAATTCACCCATTCCACGCTTGGGTGATTTTCGAGATATTCCGCGACTTTCTGGGCGTTCTCGCTATGTCTTTCCATCCGTAAATGCAGGGTTTCCAGGCCTTGCAGCAGATGAAAGGCATTCGTCGGCGAGAGCGCAGGGCCAATGTCGCGCATCAAGCGGATGCGTGCCCGCATAATAAAAGCCAATTCACCGACGGCTTCGGTAAGGACCAGTCCGTGATAGCTCGGGTCCGGTTCTGTTAACATTGGAAAGTCGCCGGCTGACCAATCGAATTGACCGCTGTCCACGATGACTCCACCCATGGTTGTCCCGTGTCCGCCGATAAATTTCGTCGCGGAATGAACGACAATATCGGCACCATGATCGATGGGGCGATTGAGAATCGGGGTCGCGAGCGTCGCATCGACCATCAGGGGAATACGCGCTTCATGAGCGACATCGGCAACGGCCCTTGTATCAAGCACATTCCCCTCGGGATTGCCGATCACTTCGGCAAAAACGAGCTTTGTCTTGTCGGTGATCGCCGCTCTAAACGCTTCCGGATCATCGGATTCTACAAAGTGGACGTGGATGCCGATATCAGGCAAAGTGTGGGCAAACAAATTATTCGTGCCGCCGTAAAGCGAACTGGAGGAGACGATTTCATCCCCGGTACGGCAGATATTCAGGATCGCAAGATAGAGGGCGGCACTCCCGCTCGCAGTGGCCAGCGCGCCCACCCCGCCTTCCATGGCCGCGAGGCGTTTTTCGAGCACATCGTTGGTCGGGTTCATGATGCGGTTATAAATATTTCCCGGTTCGGCTAACGAAAATAAATTCGCCGCGTGATCCGGGTCATCAAATCCATACGACGTCGTCTGATAAATCGGCACAGCCCGTGCTTTCGTTGTCGGGTCAACTTCCTGTCCGGCATGAATGGCACTCGTTTCCAATTTCCACTGCTCGCTCATTCGCTCACATCCTTAAATATTCAGATTGAAATACTTTGGTTTTATTTATCGTACGAAACGTTGCAAAAAAAGTCAATGTACTAGATGTGAGAGATGGGATGTGGGATGTGAGAAATCGGTTGGGATACTTTTTACGCCATCCCACCTCGATTCACACCCAACGAGCGCGGTTATCCCCTTGGGCTGAATTTTCTTCTCGGGGGCCAACTGAGCGTTCACCCATCCCCCCCTGAGACCGGTTTTTCCTCGCTGTTCGAGCCTGCCCGGGCGATATTCGACTAATTCACTTCAATAGAATCTTCCAGTTTTTCAAAGGTCTTTTCTCCAATGCCGCTCACATTTTGTATATCACCTGGTTGCTCAAAATTGCCGTTTTCTTCCCGATATTGCACGATCGCTTCCGCAGTGACCGGGCCCACCCCTGATAATTGTTGCAACGCGGCTTCATCAGCAGCGTTAATATTCACATTTTCACCACTCTCTTCACTGCCGGCGTTTTCTGTTCCTTCTTCCCATATATCTTGGTCTTCCTCATCTTCATGTGGCACATAGACGACCATTTCATCCTCGAGTTTTTTTGCAAAATTCACCCCGTTTTGATTAGCCTCTTCCGTTAATCCGCCCGCCTCATGAATGGCGTCATCGATCCTCCGGTCCGGATCCAGTGCATATATCCCCGGATCGATGACTTCACCTTTAACATCGACAAAAACGTCCTCCGTCGCTTCTTCGTCCCCTGGTTCTGTTTCGACCTCCTCCTCGACGGGCTCTCCTTCCTCGAATAAAAGATCATCCTCCCCGAGGGGTTCCTCATCGACATTCGCCGAAGGGGAAACTAACCACATACCGCCGAAAACGGTGATGATGATACCGAGGATGATGCCACCATATGTAAGGTAGCGTTGATTCATATAAAACACTCCCCCTTTTGTCACGGTTATGGTACTTGCCGGGCTCGCATACAACAGTAAGAGGACTCTATATAAGGGCTGGAGGGATTTTTCATGGACGTCGGGATCATCGGAACGGGGAACATGGGGACGATGCTTGCGGAAACATTTATCACTTCCGGTGCCGTCCCCGAGGAGAAGCTTTGCTTGACCAACCGCGATTTGCAAAAAGCCGAAGCCATCCGTTACCAATATACAAGTGTCAATGTCATGCCTAACGCCACACGCGTAGCCCGCAGGTGTCGCCTGATTTTTGTCTGTGTCCGCCCCGCGCAGTTTCCAACCATTCTGGACGCGATTCAGTCTTGTATCGACAGCGAAGACATCGTCGTTTCCATTACGAGCCCGGTGACACTTGCACAACTGGAAAGTGTCGTTCCCTGCAAAGTGGTACGCGCGGTACCGAGCATTACCAACCGAAGTCATACGGGGGCCTCTTTGATCACCTACGGCGACGGCTGGTCACCACAAGCACAGGCGTGGTTCGAAGACTGGATGAGCCAATTTAGCGTGCCGCAAATCGTGTCGGAAGAAACGATCCGTGTCAGTTCCGATATCGTAAGCTGTGGTCCGGCTTTTTTTGGGTATTTACTGGAGGAAATGACGACATCCGCGGTGCGAAAAACTGATCTGACGAAAGAACAAGCAGAACGGTTGGCAGAGGAAATGATGATAGGTTTGGGACGTTTATTCTCGGAGCGATTGTACAGTCTGGAGACATTGCAGGAAAAAGTGAAAGTACCCGGCGGGGTCACAGGCGTGGGGATTGAGGTGTTAAAACAAACCGAAGGGGTCTTTGATGAGCTCTTTACAGCGACACATGAAAAATTCGCCGAGGACCAAAAAATGCTGCGAAAAGCATTCGCTGATCGGTTAAAATAAAGATATCACAACGGCGGCAAAAGTCAAGCTTTTTTTGCCGCCGCGAAGAAAATGCGCTCGCTCTCTGTTTGTGGCGCAAAACGTGTAAAATCAGCCGTTATTTCCGGCTTGGCAAAGCCCGCTCTCTCTAGCCAGTCAGTATATTGTGCCATAGAGAACGTCCGCTGCCGGTGAAGTTCATCATAGCGAGCAAACTTCCCGTCCGCCCGGCGTTCAAAAAACGTGAGCTCATGTTCAACGGTTCCCGGCACGTCTTCACCTGCAAAACTGTTCCAGATCAAAGCGAGTTCATCTGCCGCGTCGCCGTAAGTAAAGCCCGGATACTGCTGTTCGACTTTATACAACGAATGAACGTCGAATAACAGGCTGCCACCAGGTTTCAGGGATTTATAAAAGGCATGAAAAGCCTGCTGCACCTCTGTTTCATCCTGGAGGTAATTGAGTGCATCACAATAAACGATGATGACGTCTACAGGTTGATCCAACTCCAGAAAAGACATATGCTGGGCACGCAAACGAGGGGAGATGCCGTTTTGAGTGCGGATCTTTTCGTCGGCGATCGCGAGCATTTCCGGCGAAACATCAACCCCCTGCACGTCGTATCCCCGGGAGAGCAGCATGGACATCAACGTGCCCGTGCCACAGCCAACGTCCGCGATCGACGGTATGTCCGCCTCTCGTTCATCCAGGTACTTTGTTGTCCATGTCAGCCACTGCTCGTAAGGGGCATCTCCCATCAACGCGTCATACATCCTGGCTCCGTTTACATACACCATCAGTTAAGTCAACACGTGATCCAGAGAGATAACCGGGGCCTCTCCCCATAATTTCTCGAGGTTATAGTATTGGCGGTCGTCTTCATGAAAAATGTGGATGACGACGTTGCCGAGGTCAAGCAGGACCCACTTGCCTTCTTCATACCCTTCCATGCGTTTAACATCGATCTCTTTTTTCTGGGCTTCTTTTTTAATCTCTTCGGCAATCGACTGCACTTGTTGCACCGAAGCGCCATGGCAGATGACAAAATAATCGGCGAGGATGGATATCCCCTGCATGTCCAGAGCCACAATATTCTGGGCACGCTTATCATCGGCCACTTTTACCATCGTTTCCAGTGTTTGATACGTCATTCAAGCACCTCTTTCATTTTTTTGCATAATGGCATCATTGTAAGCCGCAAGTGTCATGGGATGAATCAAGCGCTGGCCTGAAGCCAAATGCTGGATCGTATTCGTGTACGCGGCCAGCAAGGCCGCATCCAAGTCTACCTCGGAAAGCTTACGAACATCCTCAATTCCCGGAAAAGAACGTCCCGGTTCCGTATAGTCGGCCAAAAAGATAATTTTTTCAAATAAACTCATCCCCGGCCGTCCGGTTGTATGCCAGTAAATGGATGAAAAAATTTCCCCGTCCGCAATGCCAAATTCATCGCGAATCATATACGCTCCCGCAGGCGCGTGCAACAATACGCCTCCGTATTCAGAAAAATTTTCATCCGGTTCTTCCCGCTGCAGGACGTCGATGAGGTGATGTTTCGAAAAGGGTTTGCCATAATCATGCAACAGCGCGGCCAGTTCTGCTTTTTCTTCATCTACCCCGTATCTTTTCGCTAAAGAAACGGCTGTGCGCATCACACCGAGGGTGTGTTGATAGCGTTCCTTTGGCAATACTTGCTGCACTTTTTTTTGAAAATGATTATGAGACATATAAACGATTCTCCTCGATGTAGGCTCGAACCGCTTCAGGCACGAGGTAACGGATACTCTCTTGTTTGTGTACCCGTTCCCGGATATCCGAAGAGGAAATCTCCATTTCCGGGACATCCACTTTCACCAGTTCGTCTTCAAACGGGGTTTCCAGCGAATAATGGGGCCGTGACGTCACGACAAACGTGAGTCGTTTCCTCAATTCGTCGATCTTGTTCCACGTGTGCAAACTGGCAGCCATGTCACCCCCGACGATAAAATAAAATTCGTACCCCGGATATTTTTGCTGTAAAATGTCGATCGTATCCAACGTATACGACGGGCCTTTCCGGTTTAATTCGAGCGTGCACAACTGAAATGTCACTTTATCGGCAATCGCCAGCCGGGTCATTTCCACCCGATCATCCGCGGTGGCCATATCCTCATTTTGTTTGTGTGGAGGGGTGCTCGTCGGTATAAACCAGACTTCATCAAGCTGACATGCATCCATGGATTCCTGGGCGATCAGTAAGTGTGCCAGATGCGGCGGATCAAACGTCCCTCCTAAAATCCCTATTTTCCTCCCCATATGAACCTCCTCCGTCTATGGCAGCGAATAATGTGAATCTTTCTTTGCCGGCTTGAATAAAACGATCGTAAAGCCGATGACCTGGACGAGTGTAGACTGGCTTCGTTCGGATAATTTTTGCGCGACGACGGACGTATCTTCCGGGCAGTTTTGCAAAATCGATATCTTGATTAATTCCCGCGCTTCCAGAGCGTCACGAACCTGTGTGACAAGGTTGGGATTGACGCCGTTTTTGCCTACCTGAAAAATCGGTTTGAGCGTTTGTGCTTCCGCTCGCAGAAATTTTTGTTGTTTATTGGTTAGTTTCATTTGTCTCCATCTCCTCGCGGATCATTCGGGACATAAAGGCGCGATCTGCTCGCCTGTCTGTCCAGATTTCATAGGCCAGGGCGGCTTGTTCTATGAACATGGGAAGGCCATTTTGCAAAGCCCTTGCTTTTGGCTTTCCGTATTGAAGCCAGCGCGTTTCCAGAGGGTTATAGATGAGATCACTCAGATATACGTCTGTTTTCATCTCCTCGATCTCCATGGGCAATGAATCTCCCTCGCGCATGCCTAATGACGTCGTATTGATAATGAGATCAAAGGCTGAAAGTCCGCGGATAGCCTCTGAGCGTTCAATCACATCGATCTCTCGAAAACGGGCGATATTCGCCTGTAAATCAAAAGCGCGCGAAGGGGTGCGATTGCTGAGAGCCAGCCGCTTAACCCCGTGTTTAGCCAGAACGGTCGTCACTGCCCGCGCGGCTCCACCCGCGCCAATGACTAAAACGCTCATATCTCCGAGGGCATCGCCGGTCATCTCCCGTAAACCGTTCAAATAACCCTGGCCATCAGTATTGTACCCGTGCCACTTGCCCCCGCGATTAACCACCGTATTGACGGCGCCGATCACCAACGCTTCATCGTCAACGGCATCCAGTAACGGGAGGATATTGACTTTATGGGGAACGGTCACATTAAAACCGCTGACTCCCAACGTCTGCAAGGCCGCAATCGCCGTTTCCAGATTCTCTGGTTTCACATCGTATCTTGTATAAATCGCTTCTCTGCCGACAACGTCAAAATGGCGGTTATGAATCATTGGAGATTTGGAATGTCCGATTGGATGGCCGATCACTGCGTAGTTTTCCATCGTTAAATAATCGCCTCTCTTGTAATCACTTCAACATGTTCCGGTGCGTATATATCAATTTTAGCCCCTGCATTCCCGACTGTAATCCATCCTAAACCGGGAATAACGATATCGGTTTTATCCTGTTGAATATGAAAAGACTGTCGCTTGAAAGGAGGAATGTCTGTCAGAGACGCTTTTTCCGGCGGCGATAACAATGTTTCGCCGGCATGCTTTTCATATAATTCGTCGGCGTTGACGAGCTTCGTGCGATGAGGCTTAAAAGCCGGCGGAAAATAACAGACGAAATGATTGGCTTCGCCACTGACAAAATCCATGCGCGCCAACCCGCCGAAAAACAGGGTTTGTTCCGGATTCAGTTGATGCACGATCGGCTTGATTTCTTTCTTCGGTTGCAGCGCGGCCATTTCCCGTTGGGGAAGCCTCGCCAGCATCTGTCTGGGATTGATCACGCCGGGCGTGTCATAAAGTTTGCGGCCATCATCCAACGGGAGGTCAATGAAAGCCAGGGTCGTACCCGGAAATGTCGAGGTCGTAATCAGCTGCTCATCATCCCCCTCGAAGAGCTTGATGAGCTGATTAATGAACGTCGATTTCCCTACATTCGTACTTCCGACGATATAGACATCTTTTGCCTGCCTGAGCTCGTCCATCTCTGCTGCGACATGTTTCACATCCTCACTCTTAAACGCATTCATCAGTAACACATCCGACGGTGTCCAGCCTCTTTGCAAAGCATCTTTTTTAAGCCACGTTTTCAGTTTGCGTTCATTTACGGACTTCGGCAATAAATCACGTTTATTGCCGACGAGCAACAAGGTGTTATTTTTTAACACATCCCGCTCCAGGAGCCAGCTGCCTTCAACGTCAAAGAGATCTACGAGTAAAACAATCAACGCGTCGGTACGCCCGATCGTTTGCAACATCCGCCGGAAATCCTCAGCTTGCAGGGGAATATCAGGTTTCTCATTATAATGTTTTAAACGAAAACAGCGCTGACATACAATGACCGCGCGGTCAAGGGCAGCCGGAGGGGCATAGCCCGTTTGCGACGCATCGGATGTTTGGATGGGGACGCCGCACCCCGAGCAGATGATCGTTTCTTCACTCATTCGATCGTTCGCCTCCAATGACTTTGTTCTGATTCAGTTTGCGCATGACACGCTGTTCGATTTTACGATTCACCTTGGTGGCCCACCCATCGGTTTCAGCCACGGGAACGACAAGAATCGTATAAAATCCTCCCCGGTTACCTCCGAGCACATCGGTAAGGATTTGATCCCCGATGACCGCCACTTCATCTGTCTGCAGACCCATTTCCCTTGTTGCCCGGCGAAAGGCCCGCTTCAGCGGTTTTTTTGCGGAATGAATAAATGAGACTCCTGTCGGTTCTGAGAACGTACGCACACGCTTCTTTTTGTTATTGGAGACGATCGTTATTTTTAATCCTTCGTTCTGGAGTTCTTCCAACCAACGTAACAGCTCCGGGGTTGCATCCATTCGATCCCAGGCAACGAGCGTGTTATCAAGGTCTGTAATCACGCCCTTAATGCCTTTTTCCCGTAACTCATCCCGGTCGATCTCGTATATGCTTTCGGCAAATTGATCCGGCATCATCGAAGCTAACATGATCCCCCTCCCTCGGGTCACTTTCTCTCGAACAATCTTGCTAAAGGGAAAGTATACCGATGATTGCGCTTTTTTTCAATCAAGACCTGGTTGCACCATTTTATGCAAAAAAAACGTAAAGACTTATCGACAAATTTTTTATCGACAATATTGTGGATAAATTTATCCACTTCATTCTCTCCTTTATCTCCGAGGTTAAACAATCATTTAAAGCACATATGCACAACTTATCCACGAGAATCTGTGGATAAACGAACTCTTGTTCCACAAACACTTTCCATGATAAAGTATAGATAGAATTTGCCAGTAACATGACTCCCAAGGAGGTGGACCGCGCTTTTCGCGGGCCGGATATGCGTAACCTTTCCGATGAAATGCTCATAGAAGCATACGAAAGAGCTTTGTCCTTGAATTTGAGTGATGATTTTATAGCCGTCATCCAATCAGAAATGGAACGACGTGCCCTAACAGTGACCGAGTCACTTGCCAATTAAATCATTTACATATCGATCCCCCTTGTATTGTGAAGGCGCTGATTAATATATCAGCGTCTTTTCTGTTTACTCACGTATGAATGACAGCCTAAGTTAAGGGAACTCTAGATAAAAAGGGCTTAAAAACTAGTTCTTATTGACTAATTTACGATTCTTTTAAGCGATCTCTACTTATTTAATTATAATAAAAAAAAGAAAGCGTAATCAATTTTTGTGTCATGCAGCTTTAACGCTAATACGTTATAATTCTTAACGAATGCACGATTTTTCATATTCACTGTCGAACGAGGAGGGATAGACATAATGAGCTTTTTGCACTGGGCGATCCTCATCCCCTTTCTATTTGCCATCATCGTACCCATGCTTTATAAGTACATACGACCCGTCCATACGGGTTGGTTTATTTTGATCGTACCATCGGTTTTGTTTGTCTTTTTTCTGCCATACATAAATCCGGTAGCCGATGGCGAAACGTTTATGGAGACCGTTCCCTGGGTCCCGTCTTTAGGGATCAATTTTTCCGCATTCATCGACGGCTGGAGCTTGCTGTTCGCCCTCCTGATTACCGGGATCGGCGCTCTTGTTGTTCTTTATTCCATCTATTATCTCGACAAAAAATACGAGGACCTCACCAACTTCTATGTGCATTTATTAATGTTTATGGGCGCGATGCTGGGCGTGGTTCTTTCGGATAACGTCATCGTGCTCTATGTTTTCTGGGAATTGACGAGTATCTCTTCCACACTCTTGATCAGCTACTGGTATCACCGGGATGCTTCCATCAATGGCGCACTGAAATCGTTGAATATTACCGTTCTAGGCGGTTTCGCCATGTTGGCAGGGTTTGCCCTGCTTTATGTCATGACCGGAACGTTCAGCATTCAGGAAATGATCGGACAAGCCGGCGGCGTCATCGACCATCCGCTGTTTTTGCCGACAATTATTCTAATTTTGTTGGGCGCCTTTACAAAATCGGCGCAATTCCCTTTTCATATCTGGTTACCGGATGCCATGGAAGCGCCGACACCGGTTAGTGCTTATTTGCACTCCGCTACGATGGTCAAGGCCGGCATTTATCTTGTCGCACGTTTTACCCCGTTATTCGGAGGAGCTCCGGAATGGTTCTGGATCATTGCCGGCGGCGGTTTGCTTACATTGCTGTGGGGATCGCTCTCAGCCATTCGCCAGAAAGACCTGAAAGGACTGCTCGCTTACTCTACGGTGAGTCAATTGGGGATGGTCATGTGTTTGCTCGGCCTCGGTTCGGCGGCGCTCTATTTCGACGACGCCAATGAATTGTATACGGTCGCTATTTTGGCTGCTGTTTTTCATTTATTTAACCATGCCAGCTTTAAGGGCAGTCTGTTTATGACGGCGGGGATCGTCGACCATGAAACGGGCACCCGCGATATTCGCGCTCTCGGGGGCTTAATGCTGGTGATGCCGGCGACCGCCACGATTTCCTTAATCGGTGCGGCATCGATGGCCGGGATCCCCCCTTTAAACGGCTTTCTCAGTAAAGAACACTTTTTCATGGCGATCACGGACGCCACCGAATATGGTATCTTCAATATGGAGACCGCCGGCATGCTCTTTCCGGTCATCGGATGGCTCGCCAGTGTGTTTACGTTTGTCTATTGCTGTATCTTTTTCTTTAAAACATTTGCCGGGCCGTTTGAGCCCGAGCGCTTTGCCAAAAAGGTGCACGAAGCACCCATCGGCATGCTCATTAGTCCTGCCGTCCTCGGCTTGGTCGTGGTCATCGTTGGTATATTCCCGAACCTTCTTTCCCAGTCCATCATCGAGCCGTCGATGGCTGCGATCCTGCAAGGCTTGCCAACCGATGCGGAAGCGTTTACCGTTGACATTGAACATTGGCACGGATTTGACCTTGAGTTGTTCATGACGATCGGTGTCGTCGGTTTTGGCAGTCTGCTATATTTGGCTATGGGTAAATGGCGAAAACTGTCGATTTACAACAAGACGACAGACCCGTTTTCCCCGGTGTATGATTCCGGGATTACTGGACTTCTCAAGGGTTCAAGGCTGATTACCAACGTCCAGATGACAGGAAGGTTGCGTGACTACTTAACTTTTGTTTCTGCCTTCTTTTTAATTATAACGATCTGGACGATGATCCGGTATGACGCCTTTGTCATCGATACGCAGAACATCAGTGAAATCAGCACTTATGAAGTCGTGCTTGTTGGCCTTTTAGTCATCTCCATGCTTGCTTTGCCGTTTATTCAACAACGCGTCGCTGCCATCGTCGTGCTGGGTTTCGTCGGGTTTCTGATCGCTCTCTTTTTCGTGAACTTTCGAGCCCCCGACCTTGCGCTCACGCAGCTTTTAATCGAGACGGTCCTTGTCATTCTTTTCATGCTCGCCTTTTACCATTTGCCCGAGTTCAGAAAAGAAAAGATGAAAGCCTCATTTAAATGGTCGAATGCCTTGCTTTCATTCGGTGTTGGTTTAATGGTCACACTGATCGCCTTAAGCGCATTTTCCTACGGGCAAGGGCATGACTTTTCACCTGTCTCAGATTACTACATTGAAAACTCTGCCGATCTCGCGGGTGGCTACAATATGGTTAACGTCGTCCTTGTTGATTTCCGGGCTCTGGATACGGTGCTGGAAGTACTCGTATTAGGGGTCGCGGCGCTTGCGGTCGTTGCTTTAATCCGTTTGAAAATGAAGGAGGGGGATGATATATGAAATGGAAAACAAACAACCTGCTGTTCATTCATGTTACACGTATCGTCGCTTTTCTCATCCTAACCTTCTCGATTTACCTTTTCTTTGCCGGCCATGACGATCCCGGAGGAGGGTTTATCGGCGGTTTAATGACCGCTTGCTCCGTGTTATTGCTGTATTTAACGTTTGACAAACGCAAAATCGATGAAATGCTGCCCATTAACTATGTCTATTTAATTCCTGCTGGACTTCTTATTGCTTTTGGCACCGGATTTCTCGGCATCCTTTTTGCCGATCCATATCTCACGCAGTATTTCGATTATTTCACCCTTCCCTGGATCGGTGAATTTGAATTGGCAACGGCGGTCCTGTTTGATGTAGGTATTTACCTGGGTGTTGCCGCCTCTGCTCTTGTCATTATAGTAACGATTGCGGGGGATGAATAATGGAGTTACTCATGTCGATTGTCGTCGGTGTATCTTTTATGGTAGGCACTTATCTGATCATGGCGCGTAGTTTACTGAGCGTGGTCATTGGCTTAAATATGCTGGCTCATGGATCCCATTTATTGCTATTGACGATGGCAGGATTAAAAACCGGTGCTCCGCCGCTACTTGATCGCCCGGAGACAGCTTTTAGCGACCCGCTTCCCCAGGCGCTCATTCTCACCGCGATTGTGATTAGTTTTGGGATTACTGCTTTTACGATTGCGATAGCCTATCGAACGTATAAAGTGTATCAAACAGATGATCTAGAACAGTTAAGGGGTTCCCCAGATGAATAATCTTATTATCCTGCCAATAGTTATACCTGCAATAATTGGCGCGTTACTCGTCTTCTTTGCAAAAAGTCAAAAGATACAACGATTCATAAGCGTCATCACGATGACAGCCATTCTCTTCGTCTCCATATGGTTGTCTATCGATGTTTATCAGAATGGCATTCAAGTCATTGCCCTCGGCGACTGGCCGATGCCATTTGGGATTCCGCTTGTCGCTGACATGTTCGCGACGGTTATGATCCTTCTTTCGTCAGTGGTGGGCATTTTTTGTTTGTTCTTCGCGTTTCGCACGATTCACCCGAATCGTGAACGCTTTTATTTTTACCCGTTTTATTTTTTCCTTATTGCCGGTGTGAACGGTACATTTTTAACCGGGGATCTATTTAACCTCTTTGTATTTTTTGAAGTGACGCTTATTGCTTCCTACATCCTGATTGTTCACGGCAGTACGGCTTTTCAGTTACGGGAATCTTTTAAATATCTCGCGATGAACGTCTTTGCTTCGATGTTCTTTGTCGTCGGCGTTGCCTATATATATGCGACGACGGGAACCATGAACATTGCCCATATCGGGTTGCGAGTCGAAGAACTTGGGCAGGAAGGCGTTCTTAACGTGGTTGCGATTGTGCTGCTTTTTGTATTTGCGATGAAGGGAGCCCTCTTTCCGCTGTATTTTTGGCTACCCCGGTCATACACTGGCCCTCCGGCAGTGGTTTCAGCCCTGTTCGTCGGATTGCTTACGAAGATTGGTATTTACGCGATCATTCGGGTATTTACCGTTATTTTCAATCATGAAATCTCTTTTACACATAACATCATACTGATTTTGGCCGGTTTAACGATGCTTGTCGGTGTATTGGGGGCTGTTGCCAAGTATGATTTCAAAAGCATTCTTGCCTATCACAGTGTGAGCCAGGTAGGATACATGGTAATGGGACTAGGGATTTTCACACCTCTCGCGTTAGCCGGTGCGATTTATTTCATGGTTCATCACAGTATAGTAAAGGCTGGTCTATTCTTATTTTCCGGCGTAGCCGAAAAAATTACCGGTACGACGGATATTAAACAAATGGGGGGACTCTTGAAAACGCACCCTGCTTTTTCCTGGCTGTTCTTCGTGACTGCCATGTCTCTGGCGGGTATTCCGCCGTTAGCCGGATTTTTCGGCAAGTTTACGTTAATCGTGCCTGGCTTGAGTGAAGGCCACTACGTTGTCGTTGCTGTTTCGTTAATCGTTGGGCTCTTAACCTTATTTTCGATGATGAAGATTTTTTCCTATTCGTTTTGGGGAAGGCAAAAACATTCGGCCAGTCAAGCCAAAATAAAAACGAGGGACTTACTCGTTGCTATCTCTCCATTCGTTGTCACCACGATAGCAATGGGACTGGCTGCAGAGCCAATCTTTTCTTACTTCCTGGATATGGCTCACGAACTGCTTGACCCTTCCATCTATATTGAATCTGTGCTGGAGGAGTAGAGGCTATGGCTTTTCAAATTCTGTTAAATATCGTCATCGCCATTTTCTGGATGGCTCTCCAAGGTGAATATACGAGCGTCAATTTCGTGATTGGCTACGTGATTGGCCTCGGTGTTGTCTATTTTCTGCGCGGGTCCTTAAATGAAACCTTTTACATGCGGCGGGTCTGGGCGATCATCAAACTGATTGTTATCTTTATTAAAGAACTCGTGGTCGCAAATCTTGATATGATTCGCATCGTCCTGAGCCCGAAGTTGAACGTTACACCCGGGATCATCGCCCTCCGAACCGACCTGAAAACCGATTGGGAAATCACGATTCTTTCCATGTGTATCACCCTTACACCCGGCACGATGACGATGGATTACTCTCAGGATGGTCGTACCCTTTATATTCATAGTATCCATATGAACAGTACGCAGGAAGTGATTGACGACGTGCGCAACAATTTTGAACGAGCCATTCAGGAGGTGACAAAGTAATGTTTGAAGCGATCATGCAAGTGGGATTGATCATTTTTTCCATTTCTTTGGCTCTGTGTGTATGGAGAGCTTTAAAAGGGCCAACATTATGGGATCGCGTCGTCGCCCTTGACTCCTTCGGGTTAAATCTCATCGGTTTTATTGGTATTATCATGATTTTGCAATCGACAAATGCTTTCGCTGAAGTCGTATTGGTGTTGGGTATTCTAGCTTTTGTCAGCTCCGTAGCACTGGCAAAGTTTTTGGAAAGGGGTGTTGTCATTGATCGAGATTCTCATTAGCATCTTCGTCCTCCTCGGCAGTTTCCTGAGCTTGATTGGCTCCCTCGGGATCATGCGCCTGCCTGATATATACAGTCGCATGCATGCCGCGACAAAAAGCGCCACGCTCGGTGTCGTATTACTCATCCTGGGCACCTTCACATACTTTTTGGGGGAAGGAATTTTTAGCTTACAACTGCTTTTGACGATCGCTTTTGTCTTTCTGACCGCCCCGGTGGCTGCGATGATTATCTCTCGCTCCGCCCATCGTAATGGCGTCGAATTATGGGGCCGGACCAAACACGATGAACTCCAGGAAAGTTACCCGGAACATCTTGAGCCCGAGCGCGAAAACGAAAAAGTCGAGCGACCATGACGAAAGCCGCAAACAGGCATGCTGACAGGGCTGGTTAAAAATCCTTTTTGCGGTCAATAATGGATTTTATCGAATCATTTTACTTAATTATCGCCAGAACACTTGACACAGCAAGGGTTTCATGAGTAAATTTGTTATGTACACGCCAATACTACCATATCAGTAATGAAAGGGAGTTTTTACATGAATAAGACAGATTTGATCAACTCTGTTGCCGAGCATGCCGACCTTTCCAAAAAAGAAGCCTCGAAAGCTGTAGACTCGGTATTTGACAACATTACCGAAACGTTGACAAAAGGGGAGAAAGTTCAACTCGTCGGCTTTGGCAGCTTCGAAGTTCGCGAACGCGCTTCCCGCAAAGGACGCAACCCGCAAACCGGTGATGAAATCGAAATCCCGGCGACAAAAAATCCGGCATTTCGCCCAGGCAAGCAGCTCAAAGACGCTGTCAACTAAACATAAACACGTAGAAAAACCTCCGGGCAGGAGGTTTTTCTTGGCAGATAGGAAAGTATATTTCTTATCACAAGGCCACTATACACTCTCGCCTTTTTGCCGCTTATAGAAAGCCTGAAACAGCTTCAGGAGCGCACGCTTTTCGATTCGCGATACATAACTCCTGGAGATCCCCAAATCCCTCGCAATCTCTCTCTGTGTCCGCTCTTCGTCTTCTCCGAGGCCAAACCGGGCCACGATCACTTCGCGTTCCCGCTCCGATAACACGTGAATACACTCATAGATCTGGCGTTTTTCCATTTTTAGATGCAAAGCATCCGCGATATCGGGGTCGTCATCCTGCAGGACCTCGATTAAACTGAGTTCATTCCCCTCTTTGTCCGCACCGATCGGCTCATACATGGAAACATCTTTACTTACTTTTTTTAAGGAGCGCAAATACATCAATATTTCATTTTCGACACATCGGGCTGCATATGTTGCAAGCTTCGTCCCCTTATTGGGAGAATAACTTTCAATGCCTTTGATCAGTCCAATCGTTCCAATGGAAATCAAATCTTCGGTCTCCTCATTGGTATTTTCAAATTTTTTCACAATATGAGCAACGAGACGTAAATTATGTTCAATAAGCATATTTCTGGCGTGTTCATCTCCATCCTTCATGCGTTCCAGATACAACTTTTCATCTTCTTTGGATAACGGCTGCGGAAACGCCTGATTTTTGACATAGGAGACGAACAGCATGATTTCCTTGAATAAATACGCGAACGCTGTGAAAATCCCCGACATGGAGCACCCCTCCTGGAATCAACTCTTACATTCTATGCAGGAGTGGGCTTGTATGGTGCAGGGGAATTTCATGCCGTTTTCAATCGCTCAGTTCTGTCCCTATAGCAAAAACCAGGAAAAGCAACATTCACTTTCCTGGCTTCTTGATGGTTATATCGGCCTAACTGAAATTTTGGCTAATGCCTGTTCAGCTTCGTTTGCATAGATCTCGTTCAATGCAAAATCTCCGAGGGCCACCACACCGACGACTTGCCCATTCTCCACAATCGGCAACCGTCTGACTTGATTTTCTCCCATAATCGTCGCGGCTTCATGGACGTCCATATCGGTCCTGCCTGAGACAGCGTCAGGTGACATGCATTCGGAACAGTGTGTGTGCCCATCTTTGCCGTGAGCCGTTGAACGCAGGGTAATATCTCGATCTGTCAGAATACCCAGCAATTCTCCATTTTGGACAACCGGCAACGAACCTATATTATGTTGCTCCATCATGGCCGCTGCTTC
Source organism: Natribacillus halophilus (assembly GCF_900100185.1). GTDB lineage: Bacteria > Bacillota > Bacilli > Bacillales > Marinococcaceae > Natribacillus > Natribacillus halophilus. The sequence continues at coordinate 390,749 of NZ_FNEN01000001.1, forward strand.
CTGGATAGACTGGCTCGGGTCAACAAAAATAACGTTACTGGACATCATGCTACCTAAGTTTTGGTTTTGCTCCACGCTACATTCCTCCTTATTTGTCGGTTCATAGTTTGTCACTGGTCAAGTAAAAGTATGTATTGACCGCGGTTCCGTCAAAGTCCAAATATATTCGCGGATATCCGAGGGAACGGAGATCGCTCCGATCTTTATGACACTTGAATCGCGTTGTTATACCCCAAAGGCAGTGTATCTCACTCCGAGAGGGACAAGAAGCGTGTTGTTATACCCCAAAGGCAGGGCATCTCGCTCCGAGAGGGACAAGAAGCGCGTTGTTATACCCCAAAGGCAGGGCATCTCGCTCCGAGAGGGACCAAGAATCACGTTGTCGAGAGAGCGATGTGATCTCCCTCAGGCTCGTCTTAGAAAGGCGATTTTTATTTCCCTTAAAAATCGTTTTACTTTGACTTTACCTTGATGTATTGACCGCTATTGTTGTAAAGAAAACTTGGCTTATCGCCAAGCCTGGCGAAAGCCTTAGTTGCACTTATGCATGATAAGAAAGTTATACTTTTGTATAAAAACAACCATTATTGGAGCAGCGCAAACCAATCAGTATAACCAACATATGTCACTTTATACTTTTTGCGCTAAATCAGTTGTTTTCATGATAGATGGTGGCGGTATGCTCAGCCGCCATGATGGTTTCTTATCTGCAAAAAAAGAATCCTGTGAACGCTCCACAGGATCCCGCCGGTCATCATCTGAATTCATCAATCACTTTAACGGCTTGCTGCTCAGTTTCAGCTTTGTACAGTTTCGCAATCAACTTGTTTAACACATCAATGTCCGTAATGCCCTTCACTTTATTTTGAATATCCATCGAATCCAATCCAATCCAAATCGGGTTTCCAAATAAGTGAGAATATCCTCTTGCTTGCCCTCTTCCTTTCCTTCTTCCCTGCCGTCCTTATAAATTCTTTCAACAATACGGGTCATTTTCAACACCCCCAACATTTTTTCTACATAAGATTCATCCAGATATTTATCTCCAATATCTACCGTTGCACCTAGCGGTTTACTCAATTATAGCAAGGATTTTCTGATTTTTGTGTGATCACTACAGAAAAAGACGCCGGCTGCCGCCAACGCCTTTTCCACGTTTACTCCTCTGCCAATGCCTGTTCCAAATCACGCCAAATATCTTCGTGATGCTCAAGCCCTATCGATAAACGAAGCATATTGTCGCCGATCTCCATAAATTCACGTTCAGCTTCAGGTATCACGGCGTGAGTCATCGATGTCGGGTGTTGAATCAATGTCTCCGCGTCGCCGAGGCTGACCGCGATTGCGATCATTTTCAGTCGGTTCATCATGTTAAATGCCGCTTCTTTTCCGCCTTTAAGGGTAAAGCTGATCATTCCTCCGGGCTGATCCATCTGTTTTGCCGCCAATTCGTATTGTTTAAAGTCGGCGTCACCCGGGAAGAAAATAGATTCGATTTCTGGATGTTTTTTCAATTTTTCAGCGATCACTTTCGCATTGGCGCAGTGCCGGTCCATACGCACGGCAAGGGTCTTCATCCCCCTTAACAATAACCAGGCTTCAAAAGACCCGAGAACACCGCCCATATCTTTTTGCGCATTCTTACGCACCGCTTCCATAAAATCGAAGCTCCCAATCGCCACTCCGGCAATCACATCGCCATGACCGCCCAAATATTTTGTGGCACTGTGAACGACGACATCAGCGTTATGCTCGAGCGGACGCTGCAGATAAGGGGACGCGAAGGTATTGTCCACGACAACCGTCAGATTATGTTCCTGCGCAAATTGCGTAATAAGCGAAAAGTCTGTCATTTTCATCGTTGGATTGATGGGCGTTTCCACATAAATGACTTTTGTCGTCGACTGGAGATGTTCTTCGAGGTCCGATTTATTTTCCATGGAAATGTAGTCGGCATTGACTTGAAAACGATCGGACAGCCACGATAAAAGCCCGAATGTACAGCCATACACACCTTTGGACACAAGCACATGATCCCCGCTTCGTAGTAGAGACGTTAAAACGGCGGAGACAGCGGCCATCCCGGAAGCAAACGCCAGCGCCTTCTCTCCGCCTTCAGCCTCAGCCATCCGCTCTTCAAATGCCTGGACCGTCGGGTTTCCCAAGCGACTATACATGTATCCGCTTTCATTTCCGGCAAAACGAGCCGCTCCGCTTTCCGCGTCCGGAAATGTAAACGTACTTGATTGATAAATGGGCGGCACTAAGCTCCCGTAATGGCGTTCTTTGTCCTCAAGTCCATGAATATAGCCGGTTTCTTTATTTACTGGCATCAAAACCCCTCCCTCTCCCCATTCTACATGATGAGGAGCTGAAAGTTGATGGATTGCGGTGAAGGAAGCCAGTAATATGTTTCAACAGATAAATTGTCGGTAACCACTCACAATGGTAAACTGAATTAACAGAAGTTCGTACTTGCTGAGCGAAAAGGGAGGCGTTCTGACATGCCAGGTCTGGATATGGATATTGATCGTTTGGAAAAAGTCGTTCGTATGACAGGAGAACGTGCACTGTTAGATGCAAAAGTGAATGGTACGTCCATCGTATATTATGATCCGGAGAGACAAACCATCGTAAGACATTATCCTAATGGATATATAGAAACCGTACGTGGAGCAGGTGAGGTGGATTGAAAGAAAATCAACCGATTATGTACGTCTTCGCTGGTAATAACGGTTCACTCTAAGTATTCGGATCACGCCACCGTCTTTCCACTTTTTCTCGGCCCTGGTCAATGTTTCGCATAAATTTTATCGTGGATGTTTCTCTTGCTTCCTTGATTTTTTCCTTGTATTGAATCATCTCTTTTTCATCGTAATCTTTGATGAACCCCGCTCTCTTACTTACCAAAAAACCTACTAATTCACCTTGAGCCATCGCAATGTTGGCACCTTCAATGCCGGTTATGTTCCCCGCGACATAAATCCCGTCTTGGGTTGTCTGCAAATCCTCCCCGTGTAAAGGGACATGTCCGCCTAATTCTTCGATGTAGGCAGAAGCGCAACCAATCGCAGCAGGGAGTTCCGATACAGGATACAGCCCTCCCGAAATGCAAACGCAATCGACTTCTATCGTTTGCCGGCGATTCGTTTGTACATCACCGTGAGCATCAATCTGGTCTACCGTTATGCTTTCTACTTGCTGATCTCCATTGATTTCCCTTATATTTTTTCTTAAAGATAAGGGGATATCCCATACCTTTACGCCTTGCACAGGGTATAAATGAGCACCTATGTTCCTTACAAATCTATTTCGAGCCATCCTCCCCGCTATTTTCAACATAACATTCGGCGCTAGATGAGACATCATCGCTAAGTCAGAAATCATCTCTTTCGGTCTGGATTTCTCCTGTGAAAAATCATTACTTGGCGGGAGAAAGAGTCCAACGACATCTACTCCTCCCATTTTCATCTCATGGGCGACCGTTAAAGCTAATGGATCGATTCCTACAATCGCGACTTTTTTTCCGGGCTGAACTCGATGATAGTTATTCATGACTTGTGCCGCTCCGATCGCCATCACGCCCGGCAAAGTCCAGCCCGCTATGGGAATGGCCTTTTCAGCAGCTCCGGTAGCGATCAATACAAATGACGCATGTAATTCCTCTCCCTGATTCAACTTAACGGTCCACTTCGGGAAAATTCCCCATACTTCTCTTTCCTGCAAAAATACAACACCGAGCGCTTTTGCTTCTTCAGCGAGAGATTCTGCCACCTGTTTTCCAATCCACCAACCGTTTTTAGGCTCTTCATGCAATTGGCCGATTAATTTGCCGCCGACAAAGGGGTTCTCATCAACAATCATCACTTTCGCGCCATGTTTTGCCGCTTCTATGCCAGCACTCAATCCAGCCGGGCCGGAGCCGACAATGATAAGATCATACTTCATGACTGGAACCCTTGTGACTCAACAATCATTTGCTCTTCTACAGGAGTGATACAGGCACGTACACTTCTTTCCCCGTTTACGGTTACCCGGCATTCATAGCAATGGCCGATGCCGCAATAGATGCCTCGTGGTTCCTTTTCTTTTTCCGAATATCGCAACGTTCGAATGCCGTTGGCGAGGAGCGTCGCCGCGATCGATTCATTTTCAAGCCCAATGTAATCGACACCATTAAATTGGATGGTTACTTCTTTTTTCTCTAATGGTCCCAATACCGGGTGATCGGTTATTCTCATCATTCATCCCTCTTCGTGTTGTTCGCTAAATCGGTTAAGGTGATCGGGCGGATAGGGTTGTTATGCGTCAGACGGCTTGAATCCGGTATCTCTTCGTTTGCGTGTATGGACACCATCTGCTCGATGAGCGGCCGACACGTTCTTCCCTGGCAAATTCCCATGCCTGCCCGTGTTTGCAGTTTTATTTCTTTGGACGTTGCACTTCCTTGTTCTATGGCCTTCATTATCTCACGGTAATAGACTTCTTCACATCGACAGATCATGACATCTTGAATTCACGGCACCCCCATGGCATCGTACATATAGTTCATCAAGGTAGTTATATCAAAAATGGGAAGATCGGCAATGCCTTGTACTGTATTCTTATATGGTGGCATGTTGGTGCATTCCAAAACAATCGCACTTAATTCCGGATGGTTTTCGAGTAGACGCGTAGTCACTTGTTTTATTTCCTTCGTGACAGCATTCACATTCAAGGCTTCCGTTTGATTGACAATCGCGGAGGTGAAGGCAGGCTGATCATCCATCCCTTCAATAACCACCGGGTGATGATGCACATCGACGCTTTTAAAATGTTGGGTTGTTAAACTCAATCTCTTAGCGGTCAATACCCCTACCGCGCCTCCTGTGACACGGTTTGCAAATGGAATTTGCAACAAACTGGATGAAAAGAAAGGAACCGCTAGTGCTCGTTGGAGCTCCTTTTGAAAGATAGCCAGAAAACCACAGCTTGTTGTTATGGCTTTGGCACCCTCGTTTTCAAGTTCTTTGCCAGCTTTCACAAAAAGATCAATCAGTGCGTCGTCCCCAGAATCCATCACACGAGCAACGGTAGCTCCATTTACTGTCTTATAAAGGACCGGAAACGAAAACGTCTCCGGATTTCCGATATCCCCTTTTGGCCTATGAAAACTTGTATCAAGCATTAATATTCCGATCATGTATCATTTCCACCTTTAAATTATATAAGCCAGGCGATCACTCCTACAGACGTTAGGTACAACGATGCCGGTACCGCCAGGAGCATCACTTTTACAGGGTCTACCTTTTTGCTTAATATACCTCCAATAAGTCCGGCCACTACAAAAGCGGTTAACCCTACGGGAGGAAGGTTCTGCCCGCCTGCGGATATATGAGCGGCACCAAGAGCGATATTCATGGGATCCACATTAAGATTCTCCAAGGCGGGAGCAAGAAAAGGAACCGTTATCGTCTGTGCGGTCGTTTGCGAACCCGTCAGCATACCTACCAACAACATGCTCACGGTTCCCCCCAGCTTAAGAGCCGTCGCCTGTAATCCTTCCATGAGTTCTGATACGCGATCGATCACGCCAGTTGCAGAAAATATTCCAACCATAAACCCAGCAGCCAATTGAATTTGTACCGTCTTGCTTATGTTTTTCAATCCTCGTTTGAATACTGTTCCAGTTTCTTTTCGTACACTCGCATAGAAAAAGCTAACAATTGCCCCTATCATGATCGCCAATACAATTGGAAATACAATACCATTCAGTATGGGTAACGTTTCAAGATAAGCCACCCATTGTCCCATCGGTTCCCAAACAGTGAATATGTTAACATCAAATCCTGTATCAAGAACGACAATAAACGCCAACACGATAAGTGGCACCAACGTTTTCCATCTTTCTTTGATTATCGTAAAAAAGGATTGATTGGGCAAGAGATGTTCCGGCAACCGCTTTCCCCGCACAAACCGACTGGCATCCAGTATCGCAAACAAAAGGCCCCCTGTAACGGTGAAAATGCTAGTGACAATCACCGGTGTTGGATCTATGTCAATCAAGGAAGTAGACAAAATAACGCCTTGCGTAATCGGTGGCATGAGCGAACCTAAGGAAGCCCCCACCAAAATAATCATCCCGATTTGTTCCGGCTTGATATTCAAATCCGCCAACGAGCGAATGACGAGAAAGCCTATGACCGCGGATGCGGCAATAGCATCCCCAAGAAGTGAACCGGCAAATGTTAATGCGATCAATACAGCTGCAACTAACCCTAACGAAGATTTGCCGAAAATCGAACGCAAGCTAAGCATCGTCGTTTGCATCGCACCCAATTTCACTTGCGTCTCGGCATAAATGCTCCCCGTAATTGACAACATGATCACCCAAGCGAGCTGATCGACCCCATCTATCAAGGCAACTCCGATTTCTACAGGTGTTAATCCCCCCATTATCGCGGCAGCAAGCGCGGCAAGGAGTAACGCAAGCCGTACTTCTCCCCCAATTTTAGGAATTTGTGGGATTAATATAATCGCGAACAGGATGAGCAATGGAATGATAATATCGAGCATCTGAACCCCCCATTTCATTTTTACTTAAAGCGATTAAGCTTCAATTTTTCCAGAAAAGATTGATAAACACCTTTTCGATCTAGCAAATCACGGACCAGCAGTCCAGTGATCGGGGCCAAGGCGATCCCATCCCCTTCGTGTCCTGCTGCTATGATAAACCCTTCTGCGTCCCGAGCTTCGTCGATAATCGGCAACCCGTCACCCGTGTATGGACGAAAACCTACCATAGAGCGAATGATCCGAATGTTTCCCAGACTCGGAACGATGCTCGTCGCATGTTTGGCAATCGCGGGGAGCACTTCCGATTCTATGGACTGATTGAAACCTTTAAATTCTCTGCTGGCGCCGATGAGTAAGTTCCCATCATCTGTTTGCCCTAGGGAGAGTCCGATGCCAAAAGCAGGCGCTTCCTCTGTTAGGTGTTTCGCAGCAATATATTGTGAACATAAAATGTTTCCTTTGACGACAGGGGTTACTTTTTCCGAAATAAGAATCGCCCCGCGACGTGGTTGAATAGGGATATTCACCCCTGCCATGTCATCTATGTGAGGAGCAAAGGGACCAGCAGCGTTCACCACAATTTCTGTAGGAATGTACTCTTTGGCTGTTTGGACCCCTACTACTTTTCCATTTTCAATGGCTATGTCTACAACCTCTGTATGCGTACGAATCTCAACCCCTTTTCGTCTCGCAGCATCAGCAAACGCCTGGCTTAATAACAACGGATTGACTTCCGCGTCCTCTTTGCTGTATGTGGAACCTATAATGTTTTCCGATAAACTGGGTTGGCGATCTGTTGCTTCTTTTTGGTCTAAAAGCTGAATATCGATGCCGGCTTGTTTTTGCTTTTCTACAAAATCCTTTATGAAGGGCAGATATTTTTCAGATTGAACGACAATCATTCCACCCCCTCGCTTAAATTCAAAGGGGACGCCCAGCTCAGCTTCAAGATTTTCATAGATGTCTCGGCTGGCTTTTGCCAGTTCACTTGGAAATCCCGGCTTTTTGGATTGGAGAAAGATAGCCTTATCGCAAGATCCAGATGTTTTCGAGCCTATTTCTCCCTTTTCGATTAAAATGACTTTTCGCTTTTCTTCGGCTAAACGATAGGCAATCGAAGTTCCTATCACCCCGCCGCCGATCACAACGGCATCTGCTGTCGTCACGAAAATCTCTCTCCTTCTGACCAATCTCTGATGATTGGATACAAACTCTTAAATTTTTGATATAACCGCTCATAAGTCGCCTTCACATCAGGGGAAGGATAGTATGTTTTCATTGGCAAGTGCTGCATGAAATGCTGATGAAAACCCTGATAATCGGCCGACCAGTGCAAGTAAACAAAACCTGCGGCAGCCACCCCTAATGACGGTAAATATTCGGGGTGTTCAGGCACACGTACAACATTCTGACACATATCGGCTAAAATCTGACACCATGATTCACTCTGTGTCCCTCCGCCAATCAGAATCAGTGGCGTATCCACCGCATCCTCGCCGATCAGCGTCTCAATCGTCTGCCGTATCGACATGGACACCCCTTCCAACACGGCCCGGCTTAAATGCGCTTTCGTTGTCGTCTCCCTCATGTTCATAAAACATCCCGAAGCAGACATGTCCTGGATCGGAAAGCGCTCACCTTTAAGATACGGTAAAAATAAGACATCTGCAGCGCCGGGTGCCGTAGATTGAACGGCATGTTCGAAGCCTATGTAATCCTTTTCCTCACCCTCACCAAAGAGGTCAACTGCCCAAAGATGTGCATTGCCTACATTTAGCATTGGCGCTATGGCAATGTATTGCTCTTGAGAGAGGTCCCTCAAATGAAAAATACCGTCTGCTTGCTCTGTAATCCTATCGGTCACATAGGCCACCCAACCGGTTGAACCGAGATAGACATATTTATCCCCTTGGTCGATGATCCCGGCGCCCATGGTAGTGGCCCCGGCATCACCGGATCCACATAATACAGGCGTTCCCCGGACAAAGCCACTTTTCTTCGCGCTCTTTTCAACGACTTCGCCAACCTTCGTGCTAGGATCGAATAGAGGCGGGAGTTTTTGCGAATCGAGGCCTTGGTCTTCCACCCATTTAGTCACCCATTCCTTGCGGTGCAAATCCATCATTCCCGTCGTCGCTCCGGTGACAGGGTCGGCAACTGTTTCTTGCGTCAGCTGAAAAATCACATAATCTTTGGCACTCACACATATGGTCTCCGTCCGCTCATACGCGTGACGTTCTATTTCCTGCAGCCACTTTATCTTTGGAAAAATCATGGAGCCATCAAAATGATTACCGGTTGTCAGGGACAAATCGGGAATGTCATACGCAATATGTTCAGCTTGTTCTTCCGCACGGTTATCAGCGTAAAGGATGGCCGGACGCACCGGCTGGCCATCGGCATCGATCGGAATACAATCCTGCATCTGTCCACTCATCACAATCGCTTTCACATGTTGCGGGCTTATACCACTTTCCCACCAGGAAACAGTTATTTGACATACTTTCTCCCACCATTGCCCGGGATCTTGTTCTACACGTCCATCTTCCCTATAATCCGTCTCAATTGGACGCGTCTCGGGATACTGCAATGATCCATCCTTGCCAATGAGAACGCCCTTGATGCTGGATGTGCCGATATCAAACGTCGCAATATACTCCATGTTTTTCCCCGCTTACTTTCTTATTTTCATAGATGTATTTTATAACTTAACACGGCTATTCCCGTTGAGCAAATTCGCATATTCCAACTGATGGGAAAATTTCCTTCCCAATAAATGTTTAAGAAAGGGTTTACAATGAAGAGTTATTATGTTGTATACTTGTAATACAAATTTTGATATCGCTTTCAAATGAAGGGAGGTCTTTTTCTTGTCTATTTTCGATTTAACCATTGATCTCGGTTTGATTTCAGCTTTACTGCTGATCGGTGTTATGCTTCGAGCCAGATTCAGGTTTATTCAAAAGTTCTTTATCCCGGCGAGCATGATTGCCGGTTTTATTGGGTTAGCACTTGGTCCCAACGGTTTTGATTGGTTGCCATTCTCTGATTCCATTGCTGATTATCCGACGATATTAATCGCGGTCATTTTTGGGGCGATTCCCATTGGAGCTGCTCAAGTAAATTGGAAAAAAACATTTCATCGTGTACGGAATATGTGGTTATATTCTATGTTTTTGACGTTCCTGATGTGGGGCGGCGGAGCGATGATTACTTTATTGGTTCTCATGCATATTTGGGACGTGCCTGAAGGGTTTGGCCTTATACTCGGTGCCGGATTTCTGGGAGGTCACGGAACTGCTGCCGCTATCGGAGAAGCACTGACCAATATGGGTTGGGAAGAGGCTACTGCTCTTGGCTATACGTCTGCAACGATTGGTTTGCTTTGTGCGATCGTCGGTGGGCTTTTCATCGTCAAGCGGAATGCAAAGAAAAATCAAACAACATTTATTTCTGATTTTAAAGACCTTCCAGAAGACTTAAGAACCGGCTTGGTGAAAAAGGAAGACCGGGAATCAACAGGAAAAGGGACGGTTTCTCCAAATACGGTTGATCCGCTTTTCTTTCATTTAGCGATTATCGGCGTTGTCGTTGTGATCAGTTATTATTTGCAAGAGAGCTTGCAGGCCCTTTTTCCGCAAGTGAGCGTCCCATTGCTGAGCCTGGCCTTTATCGTCGGACTCATCATGCAAATGATCTTGAGCAAAGCAAAAGCAAACAGTTACGTTGATAAACCGACCATCAATCGAATCAGTGGAACCGCCACGGATTTAACGGTAGCCTTCGGCATTGCATCTATTAATTTAGCTATTGTGGCGGATTATCTCGTTCCGCTCATTGCCTTGTTTATCTTTGGGGTCATTTGGGCGTATTTGATTTTTCATTTCATCTCCCCGCGTGTTTTTCACCAGCATTGGTTCGAAAATGGCATCTTTGGCTGGGGATGGAGCACAGGAACGGTCGCGATGGGCATTGCGCTTCTTAAAGTCGTCGACCCGAAGAATCAGGCCACGACCCTTGATGATTACGCCCTGGGTTATGTCGGGATGGTGCCGTTTGAAGTGCTCATCATTACGTTCGGCCCGCTGTTATTGATGACAGGTTATGGATTCGTTTACGTTCTGGTCCTCCTCGGCGTGGCAGCCATACTGTTAGGAGTAGCAACCAAATCAGGTTGGCTCGTACAGGAATCAACAGTGAAAGAACGGCGAAAATCTTCATAAAACGAGGGGAATGATGATGAAAATCGAACGCAAAAAAGTTTCGATGCAAGTGTTTGATCACATTAAAAAAATGATTGACGATCACGAACTTAAACCGGGGGATAAACTCCCGACTGAAAGTTATTTTACCGAACTTTTCGGGGTGAGCCGGACACCGATCCGCGAAGCCCTCAGTGTCCTGGAAGCCAGTGGGTTGATCACATCCACCCAGGGAGGGGGAAGTGTCATTCAACCCATATCCGCTTCCGATTTAATGGAAGAAACACGCTTTGAATTCATGGATCCTCTCGAGGTCGTCGATCTGCTGGAAACACGCATGATCATTGAATCCGGGGCTGCGTACTTTGCGGCTAAACGCAGAGCCCCTGCAGACCTCGAGAACATTCAACAGGCCCTCGTTCACATTCGAGACACCCAGTCGGAAGAAAAAATCGGGCACGAGGAAGATATTCATTTTCATAAAGTGATTGTCGAGGCTTCGCATAATCCGGTTTTAATCCAAACCATGGCGAGTATCTCGAATTTATACGACAAAGCAGTAAAGTTTTCTTTAGCTAAAAACTTAGGCTGGAAAGAAAAAAGACAGCAAGTCCTGCAAGAACATGAAGACATTTACGCGGCGGTCGAAAAAAAAGAACCTGAAAATGCCCGGCAAGCGATGATTAAACATCTGGAAAATGCAAAAACTCAAGCTTGCTCAATATATTTACAATGACAGGAGAGAGCAATGATGATCGAAAAGAATATTTATTTTTACAGTGAAGGTTCCAAGTTACAAGGAACGCTCTATTATCCCGATGACATTGGCACAAATGAAACCAGACCCGCGATTATCCCTAACTCCGGGTACCAGGGATTTAATGAGTTTTATCCGAAGATGTTTGCGAAAAAAATGACTGAAGTCGGGTATATTTGTTTGGGATTTGACTACCGTGGGTTTGCCGATAGCGAAGGCGAATACGGGAAAGTGTTAATTGAGCAACAAGTCGAGGATATTCACAACGCGATCACCTTTTTGCAATTTCAGGAAGAAGTCGACCAAAACAGCATCGGGTTGATTGGCTGGGGGATGGGCGCGGCAAACGTGATTCTCACGGCCGCGAACAATACAAATATCTCTGCCACGGCTGCCTTGAACGGATTTTACCACGGCGAACGGTGGCTTAAATCGATTCATTCCTATAAAGAATGGGTACAAATTCTCGAAACGGTAAAGGCCGATCGCGTTCACCGCGTCTTTCAAGGGGAGTCGCAGCTCGCCGACCCTTTCATTCATTACCCGTTAGATCCAGCCACAAAAGAATATGTAGAAAAAGAGCTGGCGTCCGTTTACGGCTTTGGGCAACAGACGACGTTGCAGTTTACAGAATCGATTATCGATTTAAATGTGGAAAGGGTCGTTAAAGAATTGGCACCGCGACCGTTGTTTGTCGGACATGGAGAAGACAATCTCCTCCACCCGTATGAAGAAGCGCTCGCCCTTTATGAAAGCGCTGCTGCGCCCAAAAGTCTTTTCACCGTTAAAGGTAAGCATAACGACTTTATGTATAGCGACCACCCTGAATTTAAGGCTCTTTGTACGCATTTATTTGCTTTTTTTCAGGAAGCTTTCGAAAAAAGCGCCTCCCCGATTCGAAAGGAAACGGTATAATGGCAAAAAATTGGCACCGATTACTTGAAGGAGCGATCGAACTGCATGCCCACTCTTCCCCCAGTATTTTTCCCAGACGGCAAACAGACTGGGCGTTAGTAGAAGATGTCTATCAGGCAGGCATGAACGGCATCGTGTTGAAAGCCCATGAAGGGGCGACCCATGACCGAGCGACACTACTGCAGGAAAAATATCCGTCTCTGACCCTTGCTGGCGGCCTCGTCTGTAATTTATTTACAGGAGGTATTTCCAGCCATGCTGTTGATATGGCCCTACGCATGGGAGCAAGCGTGATTTGGATGCCCACCCTTTCAGCCGCCCAACATCAACGCTATTTTGCTCAACACAGTAAAACAAATATTTTCAATAGCGAAGAAGCACTGGATGATGCTTATGACGGTTTAACCGTAACCGAAAACGGGATCATTAAAGATGAAGTGAAAAACGTATTGGCATTGATCGCGCGTAAAGATGCCGTGTTAGCCACCGGACATCTAGCAGGTGAAGAGGTGATGATGCTCGTTGAAGAGGCGAAGCGTCAAGGAGTAAAGCGAATCTTAATCCAGCATGCCGACCTTGGGATCGCTCCGCTTACCCTCGAACAGCAAAAACAACTGGCCACGCAAGGGTGTATCATTGAAAAGTGTTATCTCGCCTGCGGCCCTGATTTTCAGGATCTCACCATCAACGATATGGCTCGTTCGATTGAGGCGATTGGCGCTGACCATTGTGCATTGGTCACCGATTATGGGCAGGCGCACAATAGGCCGGTGGTTGAAGCTTTGGAGACGTTTATCATGGAGCTTTTGCATGAAAAAATCTCTGAAGCGGACATCCGACAGATGGTCGTGCATAACCCCCGTTCCCTTATACACGGATAGGAGGAATTTTTTATGGAAACCGGGTGGATAGAAGCATTACAGGCAAAAATGGGCGAAAAAATGATAAGCTCGCGTTCTGATCTCGACACCTATAGTTATGATGCTGCTTTTGGTGAGTTTTTTCCGGAAGCCGTCGTCTATGTCACGAATACCGAAGCAGTCAGTGAAGTGTTGAAGATCGCCAACGAATACAAAGTTTCGGTAACCCCGAGAGGCCTGGGGACGGGTTTGAGCGGCGGCGATCTCCCTGTCCACGGCGGGATTACCCTCGATATGACGCAGTGGCCGGCTTCGGTAGAAGTTTTCCCCAACGATTTGGTCGCGCGTGTCTCCCCGGGGACCCTGACCTCCGAGATACACGCGGAAGCAGAAAAACACGGCCTCATGTATCCCCCGGACCCGAGCAGCTCCAACATCTCTACCATTGGCGGAAACCTCGCTGAAAATGCCGGAGGTCCGCGCGGCTTGAAGTATGGCGTCACCAAGGATTATGTGCTCGGGCTTGAAGTCGTCACCCCGGAAGGGGAAATCATGCATACCGGCGGGCACACCATTAAAAATGTCACCGGGCTGGATCTCACCAAACTTATGGTGGGCTCGGAAGGCATTCTCGGGATGATCACCGGCGCGACGTTAAAACTGATTCCAAAACCCGCCGCGGCGCAAACGGTTATGGCTGCCTTTTCAACGATGGAGGTAGCAGGACAAGCCGTTTCAAAAACACTCACCTCCGGCATCCTCCCCGCAAAAATGGAATTTATTGATCAGGCTTGCGCACAAGCCGTTGAAAAATACGAGCCCTTAGGCCTCCCCACGAACGTTGAAGCTATTGTTTTAGTCGAATTAGATGGCCATCCGACTGCTGTCCAAGAGGAAGCAGAGGCCGTAAGCAAAATCATGAAAGAGCTTGGCGGAACCAATATCTCCCAGCCCCAGACGAAAGAAGATGCTTTAAACATGTGGAAAGCGCGGAGATTGGTATCCCCCGCCACGGCAAACATCAAACCGACCAGAGCATCTGAAGACGCCACTGTCCCCCGCAGTCAAATCCCCGCGATGATGGCTCGACTGGCAGAGATCCGTGAAAAATATGATCTTTTACTCGTCGTCTTTGGACACGCGGGGGACGGCAATCTGCATCCAAACATTTTATGTGATGACCGCGACCCGGAAGAAATCGAACGGGTTAAACAGGCGATCGAGGAAATTTTCCAGTCTGCGTTGGAACTGGGCGGCACCCTATCCGGAGAACATGGCATAGGCACGATGAAATCCCCTTTTCTGGAAAAAGAGTTGGGTCCCGTTGGCGTGGATATGATGAAGCGGATTAAGCAAAGCTGGGACCCGAACAACATCATGAATCCGGGGAAGATATTTCCGGATAAAGGGCAGCGATTGATTTTGAGTCGGGCGGTTGAGAGAGAGTAATAAATGAAGGTGTGTGGCCGAGGTCGTTTATGTTTTAAAGCCCAAGTCCCTATTTAAAGGGCTTGGACTTCTTTATCGTCATCACTTGATTCGGCTTGTTTATATAGCCAATCCGAGGACACGGATATTTCGTGGCAGCGGAAAAAAGTGACCGTGTGAGTTTTCACTTCCCTTGTAATCAATTATTTATCATGCATTTACACGTGCAAGCCCGATAAAAGGTTACCTCAGATAGTGTCAATAGGTAAAGTGAAACTCACAATCCCATCACCCCTCCAATTCATCAAAATCTATGTGAGGCGGTTGTTTATTAAACATGTTCGTTACATACAACAAGTATCCAAACCCGATCAGCACCCAAATGATCCCCACATATAAAGTAAATAACTCTAGACTAACCCACAGATAGAGAACAAACCCCATTCCAATAAGCGGAGATATAATATAGCTAAAGATCGATTTGCTTGATCCTTTTTCTCTTGTACGTAGATAGTGAACAATGACGCATAAATTAACAAAGGTAAAGGCAGTGAATGCCCCGAAGTTAATTAATGATGCCGCTGTTTCCAAGTCAATTAACAGCGAAGATAGAGATATCACACCGATTAGAACAATATTAAAAATTGGGGTTTTAAACTTAGGATGTACATAGCCAAAAAACTTTTTCGGTAATACCCCATCACGACCCATAGCATACAATAACCTGGATGCACTCATTTGTGCAGCAACACCAGCAGAAAGGACAGATGCTAGAGCTCCTGATACAAATACTGTTAAAAATAGATCGCCACCAATGAATTGTGCTATCAGCGGTGATGCACTTTCTATATCGTCAAATTGTGAAACACTGGGAAACAATGACTGCATAAAGTACGTGACGGTAAAAAAGAAAGTGAATCCAATAAAGACAACGAGAAAAATGCCTTTCGGAATCGTTTTCTTTGGCTCGATCGTTTCCTCGGAAAGCATGGTAATTGCATCGAATCCGATGAAAGAAAGGGCAAGTATCGCCGCTCCGGCAAATAATGCTGAAATTTCGATGTTAGATGACAAAATCGGATCTATACTCATCAATCGGTCTGGCTGGACATTTGTTATGCTGATGATCGTTAATATGATAAACATAAAACCGATTAAAAATTGGTATACAACGAGTAACCCGTTCATTGAAGCTGAAATTTTTAAACCAATTGATGTGAACACAGTAATAACAATTATCGTTAATACAGGCCATACCCATGTAGGTACATCGGGAAATGCCGGAGATAGGTATACCCTAGCTAATAGTGCATTGATCATAGGTAATGCCAAATACGCCATAAATGTTGACCAACCGACGATAAAGCCTAGATGAGAATTCATTGTACGTTGAGTATAAGTGTATACAGACCCTGCAATCGGGTAGAGCCGTACCATTTTACTGTAGCTGAAGGCAGTAAATAAAATGGCTGCAAATACTAAAATATAGGCTGTTGGTACGTGCCCAGTCGTAATCTCAGTAACAATCCCGAATGTATCAAAAACTGCAAAAGGAGCCATATATGCAATTCCAATACTGACCACATGCCACAATTTTAATGATCTCTGTAATTGACCCTGTGAATTCATGTTTCTTCCCCCTTTATAGTTTAAGGTCTTGGTTGTGCCAATGTCATGCAGTGAATATTACCGCCACTTAAAGACCATTCTTTTGTTGGAAGACCAATGACTTTCCTGTCTGGCATTATTTCTTGATATTTTTTTATCGCTTCCTGATCTCGTGTATCATTAAACAATGGCACCAGGAATGCACCATTAACGAAAATGCCATTAATATATGTCACTGCTAATGGCTGATTGGCTTCACGAGGGGCTGCGTCCCCAACAATATCAAATCCTTTGTTTTCCTCTTCTGTTATATAAATAATTTCCGGTATATTTATTTTGTGAATTTCAAACTTCCTTCCCTTTGCGTCTGTCTCTTGGTTTAAGATATCATAAGCTTCTTTGAATACTGGATACTGTGGATGATTAACATCATCCGTCCATGAAAGCGCAATCACCCCAGGTCGAACAAAGAAACAAATATCGTCTATATGACCTCCTGTCTCATCATATAGCATCCCCCTCTTAATCCATATCACCTTGTCCAGACCAAGGTATTCTTTACAATTTCTTTCCACTTCTTCTTTCGTCATATCTCCATTTCGATTGGGGTTGAGATTACATTCTTCTGTCAAAATAATTGTACCTTCTCCGTCTACTTGCGTTGCTCCGCCCTCCAGAATAAAATGTCTAGCGTCATATGAATCTATATGGTCAAGTTCAAATAGTTTTCGTGAAAATTGCTTATCCAGGTCCCATGGAAAATAGAGCCCTTCTTCCAATCCTCCATACGCGTTAAAATCAAACTGAACTCCTCTCATTTCACCTTTATCATTAACAAGGTAAAAGGCACCTTTGTCTTGAACCCATGCTTCATTGGTTGACATTTCAACAACACGAACGTCATCTGATAATCTTGCTCTTGCATTTTCATATTGCGATGCAGAGCAGATAACTGTTATTTCTTCATACTCAGCAATCGTATTAGCAACAATCACACATACTTCTTGGGCAGGTTTCCCGCCATTTCTAAAAGCAAATCCTTTTTCCGGCCAAATAATAATGGACCCTTTATGCGGTTCAAATTCTCCCGGAATTCTAAAACCATCTTTTTTTGGCGTGCTGTTTTTAATAACTTTTGCCATTTTATTTCCCTTCTTTTACATTAAAATTACTACCTTTCACCCTGAATAAGGTTTTGGTTGCTGTTGCGTAATGCAGTGGATATTCCCACCACCAAGGGATAGTTCCCTCGAACACACCGGAACAATTTCTCTATCCGGGAACAAGCGTTGAAACTGTTTAACCGCCACCTGGTCTTGCGGGTCATCAAATGCGGGTAATATAACGGCACCGTTGCATAAGTAGCCATTCACGTAAGTGGCAACGAACGTTTCCCCGGCTTTACGCTCATAGCTGTCCTCTGTCTGGTCAAGTTGTTGACTTTCTTCCGGTTGTAAAACGGGCTGTTCCGGAATGGATACTTCATGAATGGTCAACGCTCTTCCGGCAGCATCGGTCGCTTGTTGCAATTGCTCCTTGCATTTTTTCAATACCGAATACTGCGGGTGATTTTGATCGTCAGTCCAGCTCATCGCCACTTCACCCGGACGGATATAGCAAAGGACTTCATCAATGTGACCATCAGTTTCATCGCCTACCATGCCTTGATCCAACCAGATCACTTTTTTAATGTTCAAAGTCTCTTTTAATCGTTCTTCTACCTGCACCTGAGCCCAATCAGGGTTGCGGTTGGGGTTTAAGAGACACTCTTTCGTTGTAATTAATGTGCCTTCCCCATCGACTGCAATCGCTCCCCCTTCAAGCGTCAGATCCGTTGCCTCGTAGCGTGGCACGCCCTCGATTTCCAGCACCTTCTGTCTAACGAGCATATCCTGGTCCCAAGGGAAGTACAGACCTCCTTTAAGTCCTCCCCAAGCATTAAAGTGGAAATCTACCCCGCTTAATTGACCCGCATCATTCGTTAAGAATGTCGGTCCGATATCTCTCATCCAGGCATCGTTCGATGACATTTCAATCACACGAATATTAGGTGATAAAGTAGCTCGTGCATGCTCGTACTGCTCACCCGGCACACAAACAGTCACCGGTTCAAATTTTGAAATCGCTTCGGCAACATTTGTGAATACTCGTTGTGCCGGCTTTGCACCCGAATGCCATGTGTCAGGGCGAATGGGCCAGAGCAGCCAAGTGCCATCATGGGGTTCAAATTCACCGGGCATCCTGTAACCATCTTCTCTAGGTGAATGATTCATTTTCAGTGTACCTCCTTGAAAATAATGTAAGCGCTTTAGATCATTTGCATTTGTATTATTTGATGCAATATACGTGCCAAAGTTATAGAAAAGCTTGTAAGCCTTGCACGGTCTAATATCCAAGACAAAAAAATGGGGTAACGACAATCGTCACCCTTTCATATTTGAATCGTTATTGATTCGTCGATTCGAAAATGATTCACCTAATGCTCCTGAATTTCCCATTAAACAGGCACCCATTTATTTGCTCAGCGTAATCTCATACTTTCTCACTCGCCGCATAAAGGCTGATTGGGTGATTCCCAGTGCATCGGCGGCTTTTCTTGTGGAGCCATACTCATTAATAGCCTCAGTAATGGCTTCTTTTTCCACATTTTCTAAATGCTCGGTAAGCGATTGCGCACCGTGAATCGAAAACGAAGAGCCTGGTTTTTTATGAGTCATGACCAGTTTTTCAGGAAGATCCTCTTTTAAAATAACATCCGATTTAGCCGTGATCACGAGTCGCTCCATGATATTCTCAAGTTCCCGAACGTTACCCGGCCATTCATAGTCTTGAAGAATATCAAGCACTTCATTGGTCATCACACAGTTTCTTTTATATTTCGTATTGTAGTGATCCATGTAATGATGGACAAAAGATTGAATATCTTCTTCCCGCTCGCGTAGTGGAGGTACTTGAATGGAGAGAACATTCAATCTGTAATACAAATCTTCCCTAAATTGTTTATCAGCGACCATTGTCGACAAATCGCTGTTTGTGGCAGCAATAATACGGATGTCTGCTTGCTCCGCCTTTGTTCCACCGATTGGTGTATATGTTTTCTCTTGCAGGAGTTGCAACAATTTAGGTTGTAGATCAAAGGGCAAGTCCCCGATTTCATCCAGAAGAAGCGTTCCACCCTTTGCTTCCTGAACCATACCTGTTTTTCCTTTGTGATCGGCACCTGTAAACGCTCCTTTTTTGTATCCGAAGAGCTCGGACTCTAAGAGAGAGGCGGGGATGGCTGAGCAATTAATCTGCACGAACGGGTGACGGGCTCGTTCGCTTTTATCGTGAATGTTCTTTGCTACAATGCTTTTTCCAACCCCGGTTTCCCCTAAAATGAGTAAGGTTGCATCCACGGTTGAGACACGTTCCATCAAATCAAGCACTTCTTGATGTTTTTTTCCTTTTCCTATTAACTGCTGGCTCTTTTCATTCGTTTCTATTCGTTGTGATTTTGCTTGGCGTAATTCCTCAACATATTGTTTAATAACCGCTTCGGCTTTTTCCAATTTCAATGATGAACGGACCGTCTCGGTGATATCTTTGACATGAACAAGTACGTACTCGATATCTTCATCTTCGATCTTCAACAGATACCCTGTAGCCAATAATTGGCGATTTCTCGATGTCTGCATTTGACTAACCGTTTCCCGCTTCTGGAGAACGATATTGGTCACAGAAGGGGTAAACATTTTCATACCCTCTAATTCTGTTACATTCCTTCCGATGATTTGCTCTGCTGAAGCGCCGATTTGTTTCGTGCTTGTTTCATTAAGCCATAAAGCCTTGCCGCTATGATCAGCAATAAATATACCGTCATCTAAGCAGTTGAACATTTGCTGGAAGCGCGGGTCCAGATAAAACGTTGTATTCACAGCACACCCTCCCTCGCTAATTGAATTGTTTTCGATTCAACCGAGTCTATTTTGGTTCATATCTATTATTATAACATGATTTTTGTCAAAAGATCTTACAAAAATAAGTTGGCATACAATTTGCATATTAAAATGGGCAGGGAGGTAGGAGCATGCATTCACCAACTTTGCAGATTAATACAAAACGACTTTTAAGCACGATTGCAGAAAGCTCTTCTATTGGGTCAACCGCGAACCATGGGTTACATCGGCTCGCGTTAACCGAGGAAGATCGACAAGTAAGGCATTTATTCACACAATGGCTTGAGAACGAAGGACTTGATGTCCGTATCGATGATTTTGGCAATATCTATGGAAGACGGGAGGGGCGTCTAAAAGAAGCACCTCCTATCGTCATGGGATCACATCTTGATTCTCAACCTCAAGGAGGGAGATATGATGGTGTGCTCGGCGTTCTTACCGCCCTTGAAGTGATTCGTGTATTAAATGAGTATCACATCGAAACGGAGTATCCTGTTGAAATCGTCAATTTCACCAACGAAGAAGGTGCCAGGTTCTCACCACCGATGCTAGGTTCCGGCGGGGTAACGGGTAACTTCTCCAAAGACTTTATCTACAATATTCAAGATAGAGACGGAATTACTTTTTCTGAGGCCTTAAAAGACATCGATTACGTAGGGGAAACGTCCAATCGTCTTGAAGAAATAAGCGCTTATATCGAACTTCACATTGAACAAGGACCTGTTCTTTCCAACAAAGGAAAATCGCTCGGCGTTGTCGAAGGTATTCAAGGCATGACTTGGGTGAACGTTTCTGTTGAAGGAAAGAGCAACCATGCTGGGTCTACACCGATGGACGACCGCACTGATGCCCTCGTTTGTGCGGGACAAATGATAGGGAAAATCAAAGAACTCACGCAAGAAATAAAAGGACTTAAAACGACCGTGGGTCGACTTGATGTGTCGCCAAACACCGCAAACGTCGTACCGGGGAGGGTGGATTTTTCGATCGATATTCGTCATGAGGACAACGAAATCAGGCAACATGCACTCCAACGATTGAAAGAGCAGTTAAGTTCAACGTCATTTATCCATGGAACAGAAGTGATCATTCATTCACTCTGGAATAGTGATACGATTGAATTCAGTCCAACCATACGGAATGCCATTAAAACGTCGGCAGATGAACTTGATCTCCCCTCTTTGTCTTTGTATAGCGGGGCTGGGCATGACTCAAAGTATATGCATTCGATGGGTGAAACAGGTATGATTTTCCTCCCGAGCGAGCGAGGCATTAGCCATAATGAGGACGAGTTTACGCATGACGACGACATCGAAAAAGGGGCCCGAGTGCTTTTGCAGACTTTGCTAAAATTGGATACTACTATTTGAATGAGGTGATTTTAATGACTAAGAAGCTCAGCTATCAACAATTGAAGGACATTGACCGTGAAAAAATCATTCACCCGCAATCGGTGCCGAAACAGAATGCCGATGAAGGTCCAAGTATGATTTACTCCAAGGGCGATGGGATACGTGTCACAGACATGGATGGTGGCACTTACATTGACGGGGTTTCCATGTTATGGAATGTCAACCTCGGTCATGGACAAAGCGAACTGGCCACCGCCGCGTATGAGCAGATGAACGAATTCGCCTATGGCTCGCAATTTTATGGGAACAGCAATGAACCGGCGATTCGTCTTGCTGACAAAATCACTGAATATGCACCGGGTGACTTGGATGGGGTATTTTTCACTTCTGGAGGGTCCGAATCCAATGACACTGCCTTTAAACTTTCCCGGTTTTATTGGCAATTACAGGGGTTTGAATCAAAAAAGATTATTATCTCATTGAAGCGCGGGTATCATGGCGTCACTGTCTCCGCGCAACGCGCCACAGGCATTGAAGCTTTCCGCGAATTCTCCGGCTCCGGCGACCCGCACATAATCAACGCGAAAGCGCATTTGACAGCTGCAGAACAAGGCGACCGCACTTCCTCCGATTTTGAAAAGAGTATTCGCGGGCTTATTGAGCAAGAAGGTGCTGACAATGTGGCCGCTGTAATTCTCGAGCCGGTCCAAGGAGCAGGAGGCGTGCATTTGCCACCGGATGGCTATCTACAGGCAGTACGAAACTTATGCGATGAGCAAAACGTGTTAATGATTGCCGATGAAGTGATTTGCGGATTTGGACGTACCGGGAAAAACTTCGCCGTTGAACACTGGAATGTTACCCCTGACATGATCAGCTTTGCCAAAGGGGTTACCAGCGGTTACTTCCCTCTTGGCGGCGTCATCATGAGAGCAAAAGTGAAAGAAGCGATCGCCCAATATGATCAAATGCTCGCCCACGGTTTCACTTATAGCGGCCATCCGACGGGTTGTGCCGTTGCTCTTAAAAATCTGGAAATCATCGAACGTGAAGGAATCGTGGATCATGTTACAGAAATGGAAAAAGAACTGCAAAAAGGGCTTCATACATTGCAGGAAAAGCATAAGTGTATGACAAAATCCCGTGCCATCGGTCTTTTGGCAGGTTTTGACCTCATGAAAGATCCTGAAGCCGATCAACTCTTTGAAAATGATGTAAAAGCAGCGGAAACTTTCGTGAAAGCTTGCAGGGAACGGAATCTTATTTTACGTAAGTTTGACTTTGAAGATGGCATGAATACGGTCGCCATTGCACCACCGCTCATCATTACAAAAAAAGAAATTCAGGAACTGATTGATATCTTGGACGATGCTTTAACCGCGGTGCATAAAAAATGGGAAAACGCTTGAGCTTGAATTATTTAAAGTGACATTTCCCAGCCGCACAGGTCGGGAAATTAAAGGGAGGTTTGACACATGATTATAGGTGTGCCAAAGGAAATAAAAGCAGGAGAAAACAGAGTTGGTTTAACACCGGCGGGTGTTCAATCCTTGGTAAACGAAGGGCATCAGGTCTTTGTGGAAACAAACGCTGGTGCAGGAAGCGGTTTTACGGATGCGGAGTATGGTGAATCCGGGGCAGACGTTTTGGATCATCCAAAAGATGTTTGGACCCAAGTCGAGATGGTCGTGAAAGTCAAAGAGCCGCAAGTATCGGAATTTCAATATTTTCACCGAGACCTCATTTTATTCACTTATCTCCACCTGGCTGCGGAGGCCGAAGTCACAAAAGCCTTAGTGGAAAACGGTGTAAATGCTTTAGCTTTTGAAACGGTGGAAGTAGAAGGCAAGCTCCCCTTACTCACACCGATGAGCGAGGTCGCCGGTCGCATGGCGGCACAGCTTGGGGCGCAATTTTTAGAGAAAACATATGGAGGAAAAGGCATTCTCTTAAGTGGCGTGCCGGGTGTTACCCGCAGCAAAGTCACGATCATTGGTGGAGGAACGTCCGGTGTCAATGCTGCTAAAATTGCCATCGGTCTTGGTGCAAGTGTGACGATTATCGATGTAAACCCTGAGCGTCTTCGGGAGTTGGATGATCTATTCGGCAACGAGGTGCAAACCCTAATCTCCAATCCCGTAAATATTGCAGAAGCAGTCAAAGATTCAGCGCTTGTTATTGGCGCCGTACTTATTCCCGGCGCAAAAGCTCCTACGCTGGTCACTGAAGAAATGATCAAAGCGATGACCCCGGGATCTGTCGTGCTCGATGTAGCCATTGACCAAGGCGGCATTTTTGAGACGGGTGATCGGATCACCACGCATGAAGACCCTGTGTTTGTCAAACACGATGTCGTCCACTATGCGGTCGCCAATATTCCGGGAGCTGTCCCGCGAACTGCAACGATCGCCTTAACGAATGTGACACTCCCCTATGTCACTCAGGTTGCTAACCTTGGCGTTCAATCAGCCATTGAACAAAACAACGCATTGCAATCCGGATTAAATGTGTCAGGCGGCTACGTCACCCATAAAGCTGTAGCCGAGGAGTTAGGGTATTCGTATGTAGCTCCAAACGAAGTGTTTTTAGCCGGCAAAGCTTAATTTACGAGGAGGAGTTATCATGTCTGCTGTGGAAACCCCTGAATTATTACCTGAAGTTCAATCATTTTTAAAAGAAACACGGAAAATGCTCATTGACGGTCGATGGGTGAAATCACGGGCCGGAGAAACGTTTGAAACGCTAAATCCTGCGAATGGTGAAGTGCTTGCCCATCTCTGGGAAGCGGGAGAAGCCGACATTGACGACGCGGTAACAGCGGCCAAAAAGGCGTTTGAAGATGGCAACCCTTGGAAGAAGATGAGCGCTGCGGATCGTGCCCATATCATTTACAAGATCGCTAATTTAATCGAAGAAAATACAGAAGTGTTAGCCCAACTTGATACCCTTGACAATGGCAAGCCCATTGGGGATATGCGTGGAAACGATATTCCGAACGCTATCGGTCAATTTCGCTACTTTTCAGGATGGGCTACGAAAAACAGCGGGCAAAATATCCCGGTTTCCGATTCTTTGTTAACCTATACGCGTCATGAACCCGTTGGCGTTGTCGGGCAAATCATTCCATGGAACTTTCCGCTGATGATGGCGGCATGGAAAATCGCACCCGCGCTGGCCACCGGGTGTACGGTCGTTTTGAAACCGGCTGAGCAAACCCCGCTTTCCGCTCTTTATCTCGGGAAGCTCATCCAGGAAGCAGGTGTTCCTGACGGGGTCGTAAACATTGTTTCCGGTTTTGGAAAAAAAGCCGGAGAAGCGCTCGTTCAACATCCGGACGTGGACAAAATTGCTTTTACAGGGTCCGTCCCCGTCGGAAAACACATTATGAGGCAAGCGACGGACACGTTAAAACGAGTGACCCTTGAATTAGGCGGGAAATCCCCAAACATCGTTCTTCCTGATGCAGACCTGTCAAAAGCAACCCCCGGGGTGTTCGGAGGAATCATGGCCAACCAGGGAGAAGTTTGTTGCGCCGGATCCCGGGTATTCATACCGAAGCAATCGTTCGATAATGTCGTGAGTGATCTGTCCGATTACGCCGGCAACGTCAAGCTTGGAAACGGTTTGAACGCTGATACGGAAATGGGGCCTCTCGTTTCCAAGCAACAACAAGACCGTGTTCGATCCTACATTGAAACAGGTGAATCCGAAGGCGCGAAGAAAACATCAGGCGCCCCTTACGATGGGAACGGATTCTTCGTCGAACCCACCGTCTTCACCGATGTCAGCGATGAAATGACGATCGCCCGAGAAGAAATCTTTGGACCTGTGGTCGTTGCCATGCCCTATGATGATATCGATGAACTGATTAACCGAGCCAATAACAGTGAGTTTGGTTTAGCCGCCGGTGTCTGGACGGAGAACCTCAAAAACGCCCACTACATTGCCAACCGTCTAAAAACAGGCACGGTATGGGTCAATTGCTATAACAACACCGATCCTGCCATGCCGTTCGGTGGGTACAAACAATCCGGTTTCGGCCGCGAAATGGGGTCTTACGCTTTGGATAATTATACCGAAGTTAAGAGTGTTTGGGTGAATTTGGATTAACAATCTAAGAGTGACGGAAGGATTGATACACCAAACAGCATGAATGAGGCCAGGAGTATCATGCTCCGTGCCTCATTTTTCACCGGCGCTTACATAAATCTATCATTGGTCACTAATGTACGTTTTAAAGCTTTCTAATACATCATCTAAATCTGAATGGCTTTATGGATGAACACTTTTTAAAGTAAAGGTCCCGTAAACCAGTTCGGCGACTGCCTCAATCACCTTTGCTCGTCGGTAAGCATCTTCCAGGGTACTCCTACGGCCACAACGCCATGATTCGCTAGTAAAACCCCGTTTCCCCCACCGAGCGTGTCCACTGCATGTTGAGCGAGTAGCGTAAGGCGCCGGAACTTCTCTCTCTTCAGAGAGCAAGTTCTGTTGCTTGAGGAAAAGCAAACCACAAAACCTTTGTTGTTGCTTGTATTGCTTCTACTGACAAAGGCGTCACGACTTACAAACGCCATCGCTTTTCAACCTATACCAAAGGGTTGAAAGAGCTGTCACAGTGTCTTTGTGAATACCATTGCAAGGATGTCTGCATGGAATCGACCGGAAAGTACTGGATCCCCGTGTTCAATGTCTTGGAACATTCCTGCAACATTACCTTGGATCATCCGAAATAAGTCAGAGCTATCAAAGGCAAGAAAACGGATAAAAAGGATGCCAAATGGATCGCCGATTTATTCAAACACGATCTTGTACCCGGAAGTTTCATGCCTCCACTCGCGATTCGACAGCTTCGTGACTTGATGCGTTATCGGTTTAAACTCACAAATTTCACGTCAAGTGAGAAGAATCGATTTCAAAACAGCCTTACGGTTTCGAACATCCAGCTTGGAAATGTGGTGTCTGATACCTTTGGAAAAAGTTCCATGAATATCATTGGCAAGCTGTTGGAAGATCCAACGGACACCAATTTTGACATTGAGCCTCTGATTCACGGCTCCATGGATCATAAAATTCCAGAACTGAAACTTGCCATTTTTAGTTTCATTACACCAGAACAATCAGGCAAATTGGCTGTTATCAAGAAACATTATGAAAACCTTAACGCACGAAAATCTGACCTTGAGGAACTGGTCCGTTCCCTTGCCAAGCCCTACACAGAAGAAATCAACTTGATCTTAACTGTTCTGTCCTTTAAAAACATCTTTTTAGCCATTGCCGTGGTTTCTGAAATAGGTATTGATATGGACGTGTTCCCGACAGCTAAGCATTTATGTTCCTGGTCAGGGTTAACCCGACAAATAACGAAAGTGCCGGCAAGAAAAAGTCAGTCAGAGTGTCGAGAGCAGGGGGCTATATCAAGCCCCTTTTAGTGCAATGTGCGACCGCTGTGGTCAAAAGCGATAAACATCCAGAAATTCGAAACCGCTATTTGAGACTCAAAAAGCGTCGCGGTCACAAGCGTGCCATTATAGCCATCGCACGAATGTTATTAACAGCCATTTACCATATTCTCAAGAAGAAAGAACCTTACAACCCGGATTTGTATCAGAAAGCCGATGTTCTTCCAGTGATGGCTTGTTTGGCATGCGCTTTTATTTAGGTGCTGCTGAATAAATAAAATTTCCCTTATTAACAAGGATTTTCGCTATTTTTGTCGAAGTAAATTACACAGGAAAGTCTACAAAGAGACGAAGAAACCTTGCACCTGGAGGACGAAATCATGTATCACCATTCGGAACAGCAAATGCTTTTACCCTATGACTTTTTTCTACCGTTCGGAGGCAAACTGAACCCGGATAACCGTTGGGTTGTACTGGCAAGCATGATCCCTTGGTGGAAAGTAGAAGAAGCCTATATGGAAACCCTGAAAGACCTGACCCAAGGGAACCAAGCGTATTCGGTCCGAATGGCTCTGGGTGCTTTGATTATCAAGGAAAAACTAGACACGAGTGATCGCGAAACCGTCGAACAGATCACCGAGAATCCGTATCTTCAATACTTCCTAGGTCTGCCTGAATTCACGGAAACAGCGCCCTTCGACGGTTCTTCCATGACGCACTTTCGCAAACGTATTTCCCGTGAGATGATCGATCAAGTCAATGCGTGGATCGTGGAAAACCAGCAATCTCAAAAAGATAGTGGCGATGACGATGATGATCATCACGAAACGCCTTCGTCTCCTGCGCCCTCTGAAGAAAAAGAGGAGAAGAAAGACGTCTCAGAGACACATCAAGGTAAGCTCTTAATCGATGCGACGTGCGCGCCTGCAGATATCACATACCCAACGGACTTGAAACTTTTGAATGAAGCCCGTGAAAAGTTGGAAGCGATGATTGACGCGTTGCACGAACCGTTTCGCGGAACACAGAAGAAGCCACGAACCTATCGGAATCAAGCCCGACAGTCATACCTGTCCATTGCTAAGCAGAAAAGCCCGAAACGCAAAAAGGTACGGAAAGCGATTCGCAAGCAGCTGGGTTACGTGAAAAGAGACCTCAACCACCTGGAAGAGCTGTCCCGTCAATCCGGGATCGAACGCCTAAGCCGCAAACAGTACCGTGAACTTCTTGTCATTCAGGAATTGTACCGCCAACAAAGACAGATGTTTGAAACGAAGACCAATCGCATTGAAGACCGGGGCGTTAGCATTCATCAACCCCATGTTCGGCCAATTGTTCGTGGAAAAGCCCATATGAACGTGGAGTTCGGCGCCAAGTTGTCCATGAGTCTGGTAGACGGATGGGCGTTTCTCGACAACTTGCAGTGGGATGCGTATCACGAAGCCACTGATCTTCCAGGTGCGGTAGAAGCCTATGTGCAACGCAAGGGTGTCTACCCCGATGCTGTTTTGGCGGACAAGATTTATCTCACACGAGAAAATCGAAAGTGCTGCAAGGAACGCGGGATACGCCTTACGGGTCCGAAGCTGGGACGCCCTTCCAAACAAAAATCCAAAGAGCAAAAGCAGATCGAGAAGCAGGATGCCGCAGAACGAAATGCCATCGAAGGAAAATTCGGTGAAGGCAAGCGCACCTATGGCCTCGGTCTTATTCGAGCATGCCTTCGAAACACCAGTGAAACGGTGATTTCCCTTCAAGTGCTCGTCATGAATCTCTCGAAAGCCCTTCGGGAGCATTCTTTTTTTATTTTTTTCATGTATTTGGATCGAGGCGTTCAATATTCAAAAGGCAGCCCGAGATTGCTTGATTGAACGCTAGGTTGTTCAGCGACCCCTATTTAGAGAAAACATAAGGCACTTATTTCAGATTTTAGAGTGGCTCAGCTATGTCATAGGTAGATTTCTTTTATGTCATTAGTAGCTCTATAAATGGCACAGTTGTCTTTAACCCTTGGTGTTCAATCCATCTTTTCAAATGTGGTAAAGGAATACGCAATGAGTGGTACATTCCTCTGCAAATGGTGGTAGAAAAGACCGCGCTAGTGGTAAAAACCGTCCACCGTACTCATTAAAAGAGCTGAATTTTACCGGGTAAAGGAAGTGAAACGCCAACAAGCCTCTATTAAAACAATTAAAATAGCTTCTAATTTGCTGTACAAGGGGTACATAACCTCTAATCAATATATCCTTCCCATTCCGTTTTCAATGTGTATAGTCGTCCCGAATGGATAGCTTAAATCATTCAGCTTTTCTAAAATTCTTTCATTATGACTTAATGATGGCCACCCTTTTTTGTACCTAGGAAGCCCATATCCCAATTCAATTGGGTATAACTTAAGCTCTACCAATTTACCGCCCTTCATTTTCCAAATAGGAATCACGGATTCCCATATATTTGGATTTGTTCCCAGGCCAATAGTGCCTTCTTTGCTTCGTTTATCCAAAGCATCAGCTACATTATGAGTATCATCTAAATCGTACTTTTCGTAAAAATCTGCAGGAAGATGAGATATCGTTTCATTCTGAAAAATAAAGTTCCCTAAGCTATAAAAAATAGGGCGATTCTTATATATTTCAATTCCTCTTAAAATGTGAGGGCCATGACCGATTACCGCGTGAGCTCCCCAGTCAATGCACTTACGGGAAAAATTTATCAAAAAATCTGCAGGCTGACTCTTGTCCATCCCTTTCATTTCATGAGAATGAATACTAATCAGTACATAGTCTGCCTGACGTTTGGCTTCTAAAACAGATTTTCTAATACGTTGCATATCCATTTCCTGTGGTACGGTTTCTTTCCCCTCTTCCTGCCCTACTTTGAACAAATAGTCCCCAAATTTGAATGTGTTTTTTTCTTCACTTTCTATTTCAAAACCTTCTTTAATAGCAAGTTCACGTTCCGAATTTATTTCCGTTACTTCTGCAATTGATCTTAATTGATCCATTTTCTCTTGAGTAACAATATATTTACTTTTATAATGTAAAGGGTTAATCCCGGGCCGTCCTGGCATATCTGGTCTTTGATCTCCAGCCACCCAAGATGTGTGAAAAGTGGAAGTAGCGGCAATAAGCGCTACTCTACCCTGTGATGTTTCTAAATATTTTGGAGCACATGCCTCTGCCATATTAAGGCCTGCTCCTGCATGAACAAGCTCTTGCTTTTCCAAATACTTTTTTGTTGCCATAAGTCCACCATGAGAATAATCTAATGTATGGTTTGTAGCCCAATTCATCATATTGAATCCATATGTTTTTAAGTCGTTCAAAACTTGTGGAGAAGCCATAGCCCATGTTCCGCCACTAACGGCGGAGGGATATCCTTCTTTCTCATGTATCGTCGTTTCCAAGTTTGTAAATTTCACTTCTGATTGTCCAAATAAAGCAGTTAGCTCATTGAATCCAACATTCCCTTTCGCTGGTAATGGCCGGCTAATAAAGCTATCACCCGTAGCAATAAATGTCATATTCTCACTAATTGGATTCCCCTCCTATTTACACTCTGATACCGTTTTATTTGATTTGAATCCCCTGATTTTTTATAAAATAGGACAGTTCTTCTCTTCTCGGCTCACTTAAATATTCCGCCATTTGTTTTGTCCAGCCAATCGTTTTCCGGCCTTGTGTCCTGCGCGTATAATAGTCAGCTGAAATCTGTTCATAATCTTGGAGATGCTTCTTCAATCGGCCTGTATGATAAGACTCATAATGAACAACCGTTTCCTGAGGTAAACGTGGTTTTTGCCATGGATGTTGATCCGGATAACCAAGACACATGCCCATAATTGGGATGGTTAACTCCGGAAGATTCAACAAATCAGCGACTTGTCCAGGATGATTGCGAACCCCCCCGATCATGACTCCCCCAAGACCGTAAGATTTCGCTGTCAAAAACACATTCTGAGCAGCGAGAGCAGTATCCACGGTACCAACAACCAGGTTTTCTGCTTCATCGATTTCAAAAGATGTGCCATGCATTTCCGTCGTCATTTCCAGGCGATAAAAATCCGCACAAAAAACAAGAAATACAGGACACTCTTTGACCCATCTCTGCCCTCCGCAACATTCAGCCAACTTTTGTTTAGAGGTTGGCCTTTTGACAACGATGATACTGTAAGCTTGCACATTATGGGAAGAAGGGGCCCATTGGGCGGATGTAAACAAATCTTGCAAAATATCATCCTCAATGGGTGTTGAAGTAAATTTTCGTATGGAGCGATGTTCTTGAATGGTTTCTGTGACACTCTTTTTGCTCATGTCTGTCAATGTCACTCCTCCTGACTAAATCTTACCTAAGGCTTTACTACTCGCCCTGCAGGTTCTTCGGTGACAGCCCCGTCTTTCATCATGGTCGTTCCTCTGACAATAGTAGCCACAGGGGCCCCCTGCAATTGAAATCCGTCGTATGGGGTCACTTTACTCTTACTATGCAATTCATGCTTATGAATGGTCTTCTGGCGTTTAAAATCTACAAGGGTCAAATCAGCGTCTGTTCCTATTTGCAATGAACCTTTCTGTGGATAGATGCCAAACAACCTGGCCGGTTGGCTGGAGAGAAGTTTACCAAGTTCATATGGAGTAATTCTTCCTTCACTGACAGCATGAATCATCAAAGGAGCTAATGTCTCTACCCCGCACATCCCGGCAGGAATGGACCATAAATCCCCGTCTTTTTCTTCTTCAGTATGGGGAGCATGATCCGAACAGGCGACTGAAACGACGCCATCTGCAATCCCTTTCCACAACCCATTCTGATCCTTCTCATATTTCACTGGTGGATAAACTTTCATATGAGGTCCGATTTTTTCAAAATCTTTATTGCTCAAATATAAAAAGTGGGGACAAGTTTCCGATGTGATTGGATAGCCTTCTTGTTGGGCCTGACGTATTAGCTCCACACCTTCTTCGGTACTAACATGAAGCACATGTAGCCTTGTACCAGCGTCTTTGGCGAAAGAAATACCGGTTTGAATCGTCGTTGCTTCCGCCAAATTAGGTCTTCCTTGCAGTAACGCCCCATAGTCCCTTCTGCCGCTTTCTTCTACTTTCTGCGTCAAATGTTGAATCAATTCATTGTTTTCGGCATGAATAGCAAAAGGCTTGCCGGTTTTGGCCACTTCCTGGAACATATCGTATACCTCTCCATCTTGAAATGGAGGGATGACATCCTCCATTTCCGGCTTATAGTTATACATCAATTGGTAGGTTTTTTTATGGACCGCGTAACCCCAGAAAAATTTAAAAGCGACCGCCCCTGCTTCATGTAAAGATTGGATCTCATTTATATTCAGATGACCCAGACAGATCGCCCATAATGCAAAGTCAACATGCGCTTTCGGCTGTAGGTTTTCTACTTGTTTATGAAAGTTTTCTACATGATTGACAGGAGGATTCGTATTCGGCATCTCGAAAACGGTTGTCAGCCCTCCGGCTGCCGCGGCCCAGGTGGAATGATAAAAGTCTTCTTTATGCGTGGCACCCGGGTCACGAGAATGAATATGCACATCCATAAATCCGGGGAATACATGCAAGCCGGTCGCGTCTGTTTCTTCAACCGTTTCACCGGCTAATTCTGTACTAGAAATAGCGGCGATTTTTCCATCTTTAATATAAATGTTTCCCTCAAACAGCTCTTCTTCCTGCACAATGGTGCCATTTTTAATAATATGATCCCAATGCACATTATCCCTCCTCGTATTGATTGAAGTGAACTTTACCTATTATATCGTAAATGTCATTAATTCCGTATTGTTGCATATAAGATTTGATTTCTTCCAGAACATCTAACATGGCTGCAGGTTTGATAAAACTTGCTGTGCCTACCTGCACTGCGCTAGCTCCAGCTAACATCATTTCGATGGCGTCTTCTCCGTTCATCACTCCGCCACAACCGATAATCGGCAACTTTGACGCCT
This sequence comes from Natribacillus halophilus, assembly GCF_900100185.1. Classification (GTDB taxonomy): domain Bacteria; phylum Bacillota; class Bacilli; order Bacillales; family Marinococcaceae; genus Natribacillus; species Natribacillus halophilus. Next base: position 423,737 of record NZ_FNEN01000001.1, read on the forward strand.
GGTAAACTTGATAAATCATGCGCACGATAATCGGTTTTACGCCAGGACCTGATATGCCGCCCATAACATTTCCAAGCTCGGGCTTCCAAGTATGCACATTGATAGACATGGCCAAAAACGTATTGACAACGGTAAGAGCATCGGCTCCTCCTTCTTCGGAAGCGAGAGCAATATCCTGAATACGTGTCACATTCGGTGTTAGTTTGTTGAATAGGGGAACATCCGTAATCCCTCTCACTTTTTTCGTTAATTCATACGTCACATCAGCATCCATGCCAAAGGCCAGGCCATCCCCTTTTAAATTAGGGCAGGAAATGTTTAGTTCCAAGGCATCCACCCCTGGATTGTTCCCCAAAATATCAGCCATTTCCACAAATTCCTCTACAGAGTCTGCTGAAATGCTGGCAATTAATGGTGTATCGTATTGTTGATAATAAGGTACAATATTTTTCAAGTAATACTGTAGCCCCTTACTTTGGATACCGATGGAATTAATCATCCCCGCCGGTACTTCACAAACCCGGGGAGTATCATTTCCTTTGCGCGGATATTTGGTAATACTTTTAGGTAACACTGCTCCCAGGTGGTTGAAATCCAACACTTTTTCCATACTTTCCCCAAAAGCACCTGAAGCTGGCATAATGGGATTTTTGAGTTCCAATCCCCCGATGTTTACTCGTAAATGGCAGCCCTGATTGGCTGATTTTTGCTCAAGTGTACTCATGGTTGCATCATCACTTTCTGTAAGGGAAATACTGGTCCTTCCAGGCAGACGCGAACGGTTCGAATCTCATCGTCTTCTACGACATCACACACGCAGGCATAGCATACGCCCATCGCACAACCCATATGCTCTTCTAAAGCGATTTCAGCGGGAATATCCTTTTTCGAGGTAATATCTTGCAACAGCCGGGAAAGTCGCCGAGAACCACAAGTGTAGGCCGCATCAATGTTGTGTCTGGCTGTAATGTCTTCTATAATATCCCGCACATTTTCTACATCACTCGTTCCGTCTTCTTCCGTTACTTTATGCACTTCAGCCCCAAATCCCTGCAACATTTCGGCCGCCAGCAAATCATTATGCGAACGAGCACTCAAGATTGCTGCACATTGCACCCCTTTTTTAGAGGCTTCTTGAGCTAAGGCTGCCAAAGTAGCAATACCTACTCCTCGAGCCAAAAGCAGAATCTTCTGTGCGTCTTCTTGAAGCGAAAATCCTTGCCCTAATGGACCAAAACTCCGAACCGTCTCTCCCTGCTTTAATTTTGTTAAAGCCTGAGTTCCCAAACCTTTTGTTAAATATAAAAATTCCAGTGTTTGGTCATCTTGGTTGATACGATATACACTAAATGGCCTCCTCAAGAAAGATTCATTTTCTTGACCGCAATCTATATAGAAAAATTGACCGGGTTCTACATCAGAGGCAAGCCCTGAGGCATCGACTACCATGTGCCAGTACCGCTCACTAACCTGAATATTTGATAAAATTTTAACCTCTTGATCTTTCACAACCCTCACCCCCAGTAGGAATAGGTCTTCCAGAAACACCTGCCCATTCCAACATAGTCTTTTCCAAAACATCAATTCCAAGAATCATATCTTCGACTTCCGTATATTCGTCCGGGTGGTGACTAATGCCGTCACAAGAAGGTACAAATATAAGGCCGGTGGGACAGATATAAGACATATTCATAGCATCATGGCCAGCACCACTCGACATAGCTGTATAAGGTATACTAAGTTCTTTACAGTTCCTAGACAAGGAGGTAATCACTTCTGAACTTAAATGAACCGGCTTTTCATCACTTAATAAGTTCCACTCTATAGACAAGTCGCGCTCTGTTTTGATTTGTCCTATTTTTTTAATAACCTGCTCCAGTACATATTGTTTTGAAGTAGGAGATGTGCTGCGAATATCTATTTTCATTTCCACTGATCCAGGTACTACATTCATCACCCCCGGACCGACTCCAAATACACCAGTTGTCGCCACGGTGTCGTTGTTCGCCTCACTCCGACCTAATTTCTCCACTTCCAAGGCGATTTCACTTGCCCCTGTCAAGGCGTCTTTTCTATTGTGCATCTGTGTCGTCCCTGAATGAGAAGCTTTTCCTTGTACTCGTAGTTGCAAGCGGGTAGGTGATGCAATTCCAGTTACAACACCTATTTTTTTTCCTAACTGCTGGAGTAATGGGCCCTGTTCAATATGCATTTCCAAAAAAAGCTTTAAGTCATAAGAACTTCTCTTGGCTCGACTGATTTTTGTTATATCCAGGCCAACTTCTTCTAGAACTTCTGCAAATGTTTTTCCATCAAAATCTTTCAAATTACCCAAACCCTCTGTTTTGGACAATCCTGTCATGACTTTACTACCAATTGTGGAAACACCAAACCGAGTAGATTCTTCACAGGTAAAGACAATAATTTCAACAGGATTCGTAGTTACGATCTGTTTCTTATTTAACCGTTTCACCACCTCAAGTCCACTCAATACTCCAATCGTACCATCATACTCGCCACCTTCAATCACACTATCTATATGAGAACCGATGGCAACAGCTGGTGCTTGGGGGTTAATTCCTTCTCTGCGGGCAATCATATTTCCTATTTCATCTTCACGAACCGCCAGCCCTTCATTTTGGAATAAAGTCCTCATAAACTTTTTTCCTTTTTGCTCTTCTGTAGAGAAAGCCAATCTTGTAACTCCATTGTCCGTTCGGCTAAATTCATTCAAAGTATTTAAATTTGATCGAATCGAATAATCAGACATTATATAACTCCCCTCATAAAGGATAGGCCGCCAAAGCCATTCGAAATTCAAGGATTATATAATTTATGATACACTTATGATCTGAAAATTTGTTAGTTAAAAAAGACAAAAAAAAAGGAGGAGCATTATCGGTAAAGATAATGGCCCCAGTCTTTTTAATTGTTTATTCATTATAAGCTTGGTAAGAAAAGTACAATCTGAGGAACGTATGTGATGATAAGCAACGCCACTAAATTAAAGAGAAAGAACTTCAACACGGTAGGCAACATCTTCACCATTCCAACTTCTGTAACACTACTTGACACAAATATATTCAGTCCAAAAGGCGGAGTAAACATTCCTATAGCCAAATTAGAAACCATAACGATTCCTAAATGTACCGGATCAATACCCAACACTTGAGAGGCGGGTAAAATCAATGGAGCTAAAATAACGATAGCTGCCATTCCCTCCATAAACATTCCCATTACTAATAAAATAATATTAAGCATTAGCAAGAAGAAAAAAGCAGTCGTAATATTATCTAGGAATATCTCTGTCATCATTTGAGGCACTTGTAACCGAGTTAAAAACCACCCTAGTAACTGAGCCGATGCTACCATAATTAGAATTTGGGCAGAAGTAATGGCTGATTCTCGACAAATACTAATCAACTTAGTTATGTTAATTTCCCTATAGACAAACATACCAATAAGCAATGCATACACAGCAGAAATGCCGGCTGCTTCAGTAGGAGTAAATATTCCAGAATAAATACCTCCTAAAATAATGACAGGAACCAGTATGGCCCAGCTGGCATTTTTAAGGGCTTTACCAAGCTGTGGCCAGGTTGATTTAGGGTCTCGGGGTATTCCTTGCCTTTTCGCATAAATATAAATGTAAACCATAGAACTTAACCCAATGATAATCCCTGCAGTTATCCCGGCCATAAACAAATTGCCTACCGAAACACCTGTTACCGCACCATAAACGATAAGGGTAATACTTGGAGGGATAATCAGCGCAACTGCTCCAGCTGACGCTAAAAGCCCTGCAGCAAAAGGTGCAGGATAATTTCTATTTGTCATCTCTGGATACATAACTTTTCCTATCGCTACAACTGTTGCAGGGCCAGAACCAGACAAAGCGCCAAACATCATACTGGATACTTGGGTTGTCATTGCCAAACCGCCCGTCAAATGGCCTACCAATGTTCTTGCCAAGTCCATTATCCTTTTTGATAGCCCCCCTACGTCCATAAAATTAGCCGCCAGTATAAAAAAAGGCAGAGCCATCAATGCAAATTGATCAATACCGCCAAAAAGACTTTGCACTAATACCATTACATTGGTATCAGTCATAAAGATAGCTACCAAAAAAGTTGAGAGACTTAAAGAAACAAAAATGGGAGCACCAAGAAAAAGAAGAACCAATAAGAAAATAAGTAGTATTGTTAATATGAACATAAATTTACCCCCTTATCTAATAAGCTTCTCTATCCATAGTTCGTAGTTTCTTCCATAGGTTTTTCATCTGTATCGTTATCTTTTAACAAATCTATAAATACAAAAACAAGATGTACAAGTGATAAAAAGGCTCCAATTGGAATAGCTAAGTATACCCAAGCTAATTGGATTCCCAATGCCGCTGCCATTTGATTCGCATTAAAACTAAAAACAACAAGATCATATCCAAACTTTAAAAGAAGTCCCATAAATAACATAGATAATAATGTAATGAATAACTTCAAGTATCGTCCCCCTTTATGGGGTAATATTGTAAATATAAAATCAATACCAACATGCATCCCTCTTCTAAAGCATACGGCAACACCTATAAAAGTTATCCATATAATTCCATATCTAATAAATTCTTCTGCCCATACGAAGCTATTACTAAAAACAAAACGAAGGGTTATATTTACAAATAAAACTGCGGTCACAGAGAGTAACATTATGCCTACAAGATTTTCTTCAATCTTTGCTACCCATTTCATTTTCCAATCATCCTCCCAAAAGGGAAACAAAGAGAAGACAACGCTTCCCTTTGTTTTTCTCATATTTAGAAAAGATCCTCACCTGTGGATTCTTCAATTGCATCATAAAGTCTTTGCAAATAATCTTGTTGCCACTCTTCATCATATTCTTCCTCATGAACGGGGAGAGACGCTTCCCGGAAAACTTCTATTTCCTCATCAGTCAACTCATAGTAATTGATATCTTCCATGTTTTCCAGTTCTTCTATATACTCATCTTCCATATCAATTTTTGCCTCTCTTGCTACCATTCGAGCTTCCTCTTCTGCTTCAACTACTAATTGTTGAATATCATCTGGCAATCCTTCAAACCAATCCAAATTAGTCATCAATAGATAAGTCATGGTCCCATGGTAACTATTGATAGCTTGGTCCTGTACTTCATAGAAATTTTGAAGAATAACCGTTTGCAGAGGATTTTCCTGCCCATCTACAACCCCTTGTTGCAAGGAGTTATAGACTTCAGCGTAAGGTACCCCTACAGGATTAGCTCCCCATTGTTCATATTGAGCTAACAAAACTTCAGCTTCCATTGATCTCATATCTAAACCTTGCATGTCATCCGGTTCTCGTATCTCGACACCGTCTGTTGTTAATAGCTTAAATCCACCGAACCAATAACCCAACCCTTTGAATTGACCTTGCTCAAGTCTTTCTAACAACTCATCACCAAGTTCTCCATCGAATATTTCAAAAATCGCATCATAATCATTCGGCAATAAATAAGGCAAGTCTACTACTTTCACATCGTCAACAAAGGGTGAAACAACCGCAGATGGTTGCATCGTAATATCAATTTCCCCGAGTTGTGTACTTTCCACTTGTTCTCTTAAACTTCCCAATTGCGAATCGGGATATAAATCAACATGTACTTCCCCATCTGAAGCTTCTTCAATATATTCTTTAAATTCTTCTGCACCTATGTGCTCCGGACTTTCAAGTGGCTGGTTATGACTGAAGGTAATAACGTGTTCTGCATCATCCGGGGCTTCACTTTCTTCTCCCGCTTCTCCCTCATCAATACCTCCCTCTCCAATAGCATCTCCTTCATTAACTTCTTCTGTAGATTCACCACAAGCGGCTGTTAAAGCCATTATACTTATAAGATAAATCATAATAAAAAAATTCTTCCTAGTGTAGCCCATTTAATTTTCCCCCTCGCGCTAGAATAAATTTCCAAAATAAGCCCTTACAAATGTACTTGTGATTTATAATGACGAATCACTCGTACTGGAAATTTGATAAATAGACCTATTTTCAGCACATACCTAGCAATCCGTTTTGTACTACCTTTTTACACTATCAAAAATAAAGGGTTAGTATACACAAAATCAGAAAATAAACATCACTCCTTCAAATATGTTAAATGGTTAAAAATTAAAAGGTTTTATCCTTTTGTCCCTTTTCATAGTCCATAAAATTGTTTAAATAAATTATGTTTTATTATAATAAAATACTACCGCAAAAAGGTTAGCTGAATAGCTAAATTATCCCCCTCTTTTTTGTCTCAATAGATGAAGCATATTAAATATTTTGATTAATCTTCAAGTATCTGGAAATTTTCAAACCTAACGCTAACATGATTTTCTCCTCGGTAGCCTTAAGGTTATAGCCTGTGATTTTTTCTATTTTGTTTAATCGGTATTTTAATGTGTTAACATGGATATATAGATTGTTAGCAGTTTCCTGTAATTTTTCATCTTGCGCAAAATAAGCATCCAATGTTTCAAGTAATTGCACTTGATTTTCTTGATCTGAACTTATTAGTTTGCCAATGGTATCTTGATAGAATTGCTTCATTTCCACTCCATCTCTAATCTGGTCAAATAAACGATAAATACCTAAATCTTCATAGTATAAAATAGAGAATGAGTCTCGAATATCAGTTGCCAACAACCCTGCTTTTTTGGCCTCATAATAACTATTTTGCATTCCTTTAACACCCGGGTAATGCCTGCCTATTCCCATAGCCAATAGATGTTCTTTTGTTTTATCATCCTTGTGGAGGTATCGACTTAAAGAATGCATTTGTTTTTCAAATTCGATCTCTGAAATATCTTTGGTAGGGATTAAAACTAAAATAAAATTTGATATATGCCCAACAAGAGCATGCTTATATTTTGATTTCAAATAATTATCAACTCTATTCACCGCATCCAAAAAACTAAATTGTCCATTATTTACAAAATGTAAAGCTATACAAACATAACGAGAATCTAAAGAAAATCGATAAAGTTTGCCTCTCTCTACTAAATCATATTCATCCATTTTTTCATTTAACAATATATCTCGCAAAAATTCGTTTTTATACTGCTGTTCTACGTCAAACTTCACTTTTATCTTCAAAAATTCTAGTGCTAGCAAAGTAGAAGCTTTTTCTAAAATGGCTAGATCCATTTTCATATGTTGGGTGTTAATACCCCAACTAGTAAGATATCCAGCCACTTGTGCATCAATAATGATTGGGGCAACCACACACTGCGCCTCCCCCTTTTCCATAACCCTTGTCATACGGACAGGGTGTTTTACGTGTTCAAGTTCTTGCCTTTGTTTCGTATCCAAGGATTTAAATGTAAGATTAAATTCAGGCGTTGTAATCTGAGGTACAAGGCTTTCAATTGTAATCTTGTTTTTAGTGAGTTGTGAGATAATGGTAATAAATTCTTCAAATCCTTGAGCACTTATCGCTGCTTCATTTAATAGTTGATTAGCTTGTTCTAAATCCTCTTGGAGAATCTCTTTATTACTGAAGATTTCTTCAGAAACTGGAGAAACTATGTCCAGGTAACTGATGTGTTCAGGAATCTCAATAATTGGAAGGTTGTATCTATTCGCTTCATTCAATAGGTTCTGGTCGATTTGATCTACAAACCGATGCGGTTTAATGGCTACAGCTGAAGTACCTAAACTTGATAATTCTCTAATTAAATCTATCTGGGCTTGTAAATCATCTTTTACTGCGTATAAGCTTGTCAAAAGGAGTTCCTTGCCTTTCAACCATTGAACAATATCCGGCACTTCCATTATTGTTACGTGATTAACTTCATTATTTAAGCCATTCTCACCTGCTATCACCTTACAATTTCTTAAACCGCCAATCTTCATCAAATCTTGCACATTCACTTCCATGTTCATCACCCTTATATCCCAAAATGGGAGAAGTAAAGTCACTTTTACACTAGTGCTATAGCGAAACTTGTAATATCCTTCATACATAATCCTCAATATATCGGCTTTTTAGATTATAAGAAATCTACCAATTAGCTTATATCTTTCGCTGTAGAACTAGCTAAGAATCATCTTTTTGGAATAGTATAATTATAAGTTTAAATAGTTCCATAGATTGATTACATTATAAGAGCTGTTATGAAAATGTTCAACACACTCCGCACACTCCGGGTAGTATTTTTAGTTTATATTATTTTCTTATTTTTTACTGAGCAAAAGCCCAAAAAATTCTTATGCAACGCTAGTAATTTTTGTTAAAGTAAAGGCAACAGTACAAAAACAAAAAAGAGAGGTGCCTACATGACACATTACCCTCGTGTAGATTCGTTCGTGGAACTTTACCATTTAATTGAACTTTTTTCCATCAAACGCGATCTTCCCGTTGATAAAGATACTGAAGATTTTTTTGAAAGGTTTGAAGAGCACTGTGAAAAACTGGATTTGGATGTTGAAGAAATGAAAAAGCGTTTTCAACTATATAAGTTACCTGGACATTGATACACGGATAATGTCTCATCCGTGCTCTCTGTCTTTCGCCATTATGCGTCTCCACTTTTCAGGTATACATGGCGGCTCTATGCGGTGTGGTCATTTATCCATAGGCACACATATGTGTATACTACTTACGGTGATAACCGTGATATTATATAGGCATGTACTTACGAAAAGTGAAACGCACAAATAAAGATGGTAGCCAAGTCACATACCTGCAACTGGCGCATAATGAATGGGATCCGAAGGCCAAATATGCGAAAGCGAAGGTGATTTACTCGTTTGGGCGGACCGACCAAGTCGACGCCGCCTCCCTGGAACGTCTGGCCAAAAGCATCACGCGGTTCCTGTCGCCGGAAGAAGCGTTAAAAGCCCCAAGAGGATATCGGTGAAGCCATCGATTTTCGGTTCGAATCCAGCAAACGCCTGGGAGGTGGAACAAGCTGGAGCTGGATGACATTTTCAAAAATCTGCTTCGCGACCGGCATCATGAAACAGATATCGAACGCCTCCTTTTTGCCATGGTGGCCAATCGAGCGTTAGCCCCTTCCAGCAAGTTGGCTATGGAAGATTGGGTGCGCGATGACGTGGCGATCCCGAATCTTGAAGACGTTACCTCTCAGCAGCTCTATCGCGCCATGGATATGCTTCTGGCGGTCCGAGAAGGATTGGAGAAGCAGGTGTATTTTTCGGTCGCCAATCTGTTGAATCTGGAGGTTGATCTCATCTATTTCGATACCACATCCTCCTATTTTGAAGTGGAGCCGCAGGAAGCCCCGGAAGGGGAAACGTTCCGTCAGCTCGGGCATTCCAAAGATCATCGGCCGGATTTGCTTCAAACCGTGATCGGCCTGGCGGTCACTCGCGAAGGCATCCCAATACGCTGTTGGGCTTGGCCGGGCAACACGTCGGACATGAGTGTCATCGAAGAAGTTAAGAATGATCTTGTCGGCTGGAAATTAGGCCGTGTCATCAGCGTCGTCGACCGAGGCTTCTCCTC
>NZ_FNEN01000021.1 GCF_900100185.1 Natribacillus halophilus
AGAGGAACGGATTCAATCTCATATCCTAATCAATTGGTTAGCACTCTTATTGATTCGAGTCGCGGAAGTCGAAACCAAACAAACGTGGCGAACCATCCGGAAAACGATGGAGCAGATGCATCTCGGCCATTATTCTTCTAAAAAAGGAGACTTTCAGCAGCGCACAGAACTCACTCATGAACAACGTCAAACCCTACGCATACTAGGGGTTGAGACCCCTCCCAAAGTTTTCGACATTCGGGCTAAAACATAGTTACACGCCACCTATGTCCAAAAATCCTGCAAACCGGCATTCCTATGCCCATCTGCGGGATTTTGTTTGCCTAGCGACTGTTGAACTCGAGTGGGAGGGGATAAGCGATATGTACGAAATGTTAGCGGAGCTTCTCGGTACAATGACACTGGTTATTTTTGGTGCCGGGGTTGTGGGCGGCAACGTTTTGAAGCACACCAAATCCGAAGGGATGGGCTGGATCGGAATATCCATCGGGTGGGGGCTTGGTGTTTCTCTCGGTGTATTTGTTTCCGGAACTGTGAGTGACGGTCACATTAACCCTGCTGTTACGCTTGGATTTGCGGCAATTGGAGATTTTCCGTGGTCGCAAGTGCCTTTTTACATTATCGGTCAAGTCTTCGGCGCCTTTATCGGCGCGGTCATCATCTATTTTCACTACCTTCCCCATTGGAAAGCGACAGATGACCCAGGGGCGAAATTAGGCACATTCGCGACAGATCCGGCGATTAAACATTATCCTTCCAACTTTGTGAGTGAAGTGATTGGTACGGGTATGTTGTTGTTTGGGCTCCTTGGTATGGGGGCACATACATTTACAGATGGATTGGAGCCGATTTCGACTGGTCTCTTAATCGTCGCGATTGGGTTATCACTCGGCGGAACAACAGGATATGCCATTAACCCGGCTCGTGATTTCGGACCACGGCTTGCTCATTTTGTTTTGCCGATCTACGGCAAAGGTCCGTCTAACTGGGAGTACGCGTGGATTCCCGTGTTCGGCCCGGTCGTTGGTGCTGTTCTTGGTGCAGCGCTGTATGTATTGCTGTTAGGATAAAAAATGAAGGAGGTTTTAATCATGGCAAACAATCACATCCTGGCGATTGATCAAGGAACAACGAGTACACGGGCGATTTTGTTTGATGGAGAAGGACAACCGGTTCATACGGTACAAAGAGAATTTACCCAACACTTTCCACACCCCAGTTGGGTCGAACATGACGCGAATGAAATTTGGGGCTCGGTGCTATCGGTGATCGCCGGTCTTTTTACGGAAGTTGAGATTGAACCTGCAGATATTGCCGGTATCGGGATTACGAATCAACGGGAGACAACGGTGATCTGGGATAAACATACAGGTCGGCCGATTTATCATGCTCTTGTATGGCAGTCCCGTCAAACGGAACCGATCGTAAATCAGCTAAAAGAGGATGGACTTAATGAAACGTTTCGACAGAAAACCGGCCTTTTGCTCGACCCTTATTTTTCCGGAACAAAAGTGAAATGGATCTTGGATAATGTCGATGGCGCGCGGGAAAAAGCTGAGAACGGGGACTTGTTATTCGGAACGATAGATACGTGGTTGATCTGGAAATTGAGCGGTGGGACGGCTCATGTGACGGATTATACGAATGCGGGACGTACGCTGATGTTCAATATTCATGATTTAAAATGGGATGAAGAGCTGCTAGATATTTTAGATGTCCCTAAACAGATGCTTCCGGAAGTGAAATCTTCTTCCGAAATCTACGCGGAAACGGTCGAGTATCATTTCTTTGGCGAAAAAGTGCCCATAGCGGGTGTAGCCGGTGATCAGCACGCGGCTTTATTCGGGCAGGCGTGTTTTGAAAAAGGCATGGTGAAAAACACGTACGGCACGGGTTGTTTTATTTTGATGAATACCGGCGAAGAAGCGGTCACCTCCGAAAATGGGTTGTTAACGACGATTGCCTGGGGGCTCGATGGCAAAGTCGAATACGCGTTGGAAGGCAGTATTTTCGTGGCAGGATCTGCGGTGCAATGGCTTCGAGATGGCATAAATATGATCGACCAATCGCCGGATAGCGAGGATCTTGCCACGCGAGTAACCTCGTCTGAAGGTGTTTATTTCGTACCTGCTTTCGTCGGATTGGGTACGCCTTACTGGGATAGCGCTGCGCGCGGGGCAATGTTCGGGATCACGAGAGGAACGGAAAAAGCGCATCTCGTGCGGGCAACGCTTGAATCCCTGGCCTATCAAACGAAAGATGTTATGGCGGCGATGGAAAAAGACGCAGGTATCCCCTCGACAAAATTGCGTGCCGACGGAGGGGCCGCCGAAAACAATTTTCTCATGCAATTCCAGAGTGATCTCCTCGCTGCACCGGTGGAACGGCCAACTGCCAGTGAAACAACAGCTTTAGGGGCTGCTTATTTGGCCGGGTTAGCAGTCGGTGTCTGGAACAGCAAAGAAGACATCGCGAAGAAATGGAAAGTGGATCGATCGTTCGAGCCGGCAATGGAAACATCCGAGCGACGGAAACTCTACAATGGTTGGAAAAAAGCCGTGGAAGCGACGATGGTGTTTAAGCCGGAGAATTAGATAGTACAGAGGGGTAGTAATCATCATAATACACTGCCCCTTGTTCCTCAGGATCAGTCCTTCAAGGATGAAAAATATTGGTTTAATCATTTTACTGATCACGAGAATCTCAAATTTGTGGGGGTCCCCCAACGAATCAAAACGATGAACCGTTTAGTTTTTAAACTGCAATGTGAGAAAATTCCTGGTATCTGGTTGACGTTTCATATGGTAGTGTTAGTTCTTTTTTAAAAAACAAGAATGGGTGACTTATCATGGATGCAATAGAAAAAAGTTTTTAAAACTTGGTGCTGAATATGCACCTGGACAAGAAGTTCGACAGAATACAGATGAGCTTAAACTAAAATATGAGAAATTTTCTGGAACGCCGGTTGATTTTTCTCACGGTGATGTAGATGCTTTCGAGCCAATTCCTGGATCGAAAGATGTCTTTGTTGAAGGAGTCAATCGAGGTGATAAGCAGGCCTACACTCAGTATCGTGGAAATAAAGATATCAGGAAAGATGTAGTTGAAAAGCTTTCTTATTTTACGGGTACAACAATTGACGTTGACCGAATTTTATCATTACGCCAGGAACACAGGGGGCACTATTTCTTGCTATGGGATCTACTGTTTCCAGGGGCGACAAGGTTGCTATCGTGGAGCCGGACTATTTTGCCAACCGAAAACTGGTTGATTTTTTTGATGGAGAAATCGTACCTATACAGATGGATTATTTAGGGACAGACACTTCCGCTGGTTTGGATTTAACTCAGCTGGAGGATGCTTTTAAATCTGGTGTGAAACTCTTTTTGTTTTCGAATCCAAATAACCCTACAGGCGTTATTTATTCACGGGAGGAAATTCGTACAATTGCAGAACTTGCAAAGCAGTACGGGGCAACGGTTATCGTTGATCAACTGTACTTTCGTCTTATCTTTGAGGGACGGATCTATACACATCTATGTGCACAGGATATTATAGATTCCGAAAATGTAATTACGATTATGGCACCATCGAAGACAGAGTCACTCAGCGGATATAGGCTGGGTGTAGGATTCGGATCAGCCAAAATTATTGACCGCATGGAAAAACTGCAAGCCATCGTCTCTCTACGTGCCGGTGGATATAGCCAAGCTGTCTTGAAATCTTGGTTTTCGGAACCGAACGGTTGGATGACCGAACGAGTTGCCCAGCACCAGGCAATCCGGGATGATCTCGTCGCAAAATTGCGCGCTGCAAAAGAGTTTAAAGTAAGAGCTACTGACGCAGGCAGCTATCTGTTCCCAAGTATTCCCGAATTAGGTGTATCGATAAATGAATTCGTGAAGGTGCTTCGCTTTCAGGCCGGTGTTACGGTAACCCCTGGGACAGAATTCGGTCCACAGTTTAGTGATACCTTCCGTATCAACTTTTCACAGGATCATAAAGCGGCAGTTGACGCCATAGAACGTGTCATTCAGGTAGTGGAGGCGTATCGACAATGAGCACATCGGGAGAAAAAAGCAAGCTTGTACAAAATTACGAGCGGACGGTTGCTGCCGAAACAATTTCCTCATGCAATTCCAGAGTGCCCTCCTCGCCTCACCGGTGAAACGACCGACTGCTAGTGAAAACGCTTGGGGCCGCTTACTTAGCCGGTTTAGAGGTTGGTGATTGGAACAGCAAAGATGATATCGCGAGTGGGTCGATCACGGTCTTTATTAATGCATGAGTAATAAGTATCTATATCAAATAAAATCACTTGCAATTAACCCGAGGAGGAGGCGAAAGTGATGGAACTGATGACGTCTTATGAACGAAGAGGGCTTGAAAAAGGAAAACAAGATGCCATTTGTACGGTTTTGGAAGAAAAGTTCGAGTCGTCTACCGATGCAGAACAAGAGAAAATTCGCTCTATCGATCATTTAGAATCGCTTGATGACTTGCTAAAGCAACTTCTCTCCGCGGAAACTTTGGAGCACGCACAGGTGATCATTGAGCAGGCAGAAAATAAATAACCATTCCCTATTCCCATTCCTGGAGTATCATCCACAAATCATCCGCATCGCTTTACTTTAACCTTAAACATGATTTTGATATGATAGAAGTAAGTTAATAACCACTGATCGGAGTCAATGAGAAGATCACAGCAATCAAGAGGATGGGGATACGTCCATTTTGAGAGGCCTGTGATCTTTTTTACGTTTTAAATGCAAATGGAGGGATTGAATTGACTTTTTCTGCCCAAACAAGGGATGTGGCCATTGAGCATATGAGTGAGACGAACCTTGATGTATTGATCATCGGCGGAGGCATCACAGGCGTGGGAATCGCACTTGATTCGCAAACGCGCGGGATGGAAACAGGTCTGATTGAAATGCAGGATTTTGCAGCGGGAACCTCGAGTCGTTCCACGAAGCTTATTCATGGCGGTCTCAGGTACCTGAAGAATTTAGAATTTAAAATGGTGGCGGAAGTTGGAAAAGAGCGTTCGATCGTTTATGAGAATGCGCCGCACGTGACAACGCCGCTTCGTATGATGCTGCCATTTTATAAGGGAGGAACATTTGGCTCGTTTACGACGTCGATGGGGTTATCGATCTACGATCGACTCGCCGGGGTTAAAAAAGCGGAACGTCGTACGATGATGAACGTGAAAGACGCGAGGCAACAAGAACCGATATTAGCGGATAAACATTTGCGCGGGGCTGGCATGTACGTGGAATATCGCACCGACGATGCCCGCTTAACGCTGGAAGTCGCGAAAACAGCGGCTGAAAAGGGCGCGCATCTTGCCAACTATGTACAGGCGGAATCGTTTATTTATGATAATGACAAAGTGATTGGCGTTGTTGCCCGGGACGTAATCACCGATAAAGCGATCAAAATTTACGCGCGGAAAATTGTTAATGCCACCGGTCCCTGGGTTGATCACCTGCGGGAGCAGGATCGTTCAAAAACCGGAAAAACGATTCATTTATCGAAAGGTGTTCACCTCGTCTTTTCCAAAAAGCGCTTGCCTTTGCAACAGGCGATTTATTTTGACACACCCTTTAAGGACGGACGGATGATGTTTGCGATACCGCGGGGTGAGAAAGTCTACGTGGGAACAACGGAAACGGATTATGATGGGGATGAACGTGAACCGGGCGTGACGGATGATGATGTCGCGTATATTATTAAAGCGACCAATGCCATGTTTCCGGGTTATCATATCGCTACAGATGATGTGGAATCGAGTTGGTCGGGCTTGAGGCCGCTTATTCATGAAGAAGGAAAGGACCCATCGGATATTTCCCGTAAAGACGAAGTTTTTCATTCGAAAAGTGGCCTCATGACTATCGCCGGCGGAAAATTAACCGGCTACCGCAAAATGGCCGACTCCATTGTCTCCATGGTCGCCGAGGAGTTGGAAAAAGAAACAGGGGCATCCTACCCGGCTTGCCAAACGAAAAACCTTGTCCTCTCCGGCGGTGATGTCGGCGGATCGCAGGAACTTGTTTCTTTTAACGAAACGCTCGTTAACGCCGGCATAAAACTTGGTTTAGATGAGAAAACGGCCAGGGAGTTGGTGGAACGTTATGGGTCCAACGTCTCGCAAGTATTCATGTATCTTGAAGATGACGAAGCCGAAACGTTTCAACTTCCGAAGGCTGTTTGGGCGTCGTTACGTTATGCTTTAGAACATGAAATGACGTTAACACCGGTTGATTTTCTGCTTCGTCGCACGTCATTTCTCTTGTTTGATATCGATACGGCGCGGAAAAATAAAGATGCGGTTGTCGAAGCGATGGCCGTGAAGCTTCAGTGGACAACGCATGAAAAAGAAAGACGTATGAGGGAACTCAATAATATGTGGAAAATCATGACGTTTGAAAGGTGATGGGTGTGTTTAATGGACAGAAAATCATTCCAGCTGTGAAAGAGATGAAGGATTTTGAACGTGTACTAAAGCGAGAGGAAGCCTATTTTGTCGTCCTGGAAGTTCACATCTCCCAACTGGCGAGAATGAGAAAAGCGGCACGGGAAGCGAATAAAAAGATGATTCTTCATGCGGATCTTGTGCAGGGACTGAAAAGCGATCGACACGCGGCGGAATTTCTCTCCCAGACCATTAAACCCGCGGGCATTATTTCTACCCGGGCTGATATGCTTAGAACCGCCAAAAAGAATAGCGTCTTGGCGATCCAACGGATGTTTCTGCTCGACACGATCGCCCTTCACACGAGTTATCAACTGGCCCGGAGCGTAGAACCGGATGTGATCGAGTTGCTGCCGGGCATCATCCCGTCCTACATACGGAAAGTGCACGAGGAAACAGGCATTGACATTGTTGCAGGCGGGCTGATTGAAATCGAAAGAGACGTAAGACAAGCCATCGAGGCCGGGGCACGAGCAGTAACGACGTCGCGCCATGACCTTTGGAAGTAGACATTACCCTGATCAATCCATCTGTCCGTTTGTGGTTAAACAGACAAAAACAGGACAGGATAATGGGTGGATGAGAAAGGGGCTGATGGATATGAAACATGTTGGGGCAGTGATTATTAAATTCCTGATGATGACCTTCGTGTTGTGGTTTATTTTCGGTCTATTTGGCGATGTTTCTTTTGCAAATATTTTGTTGATCAGTGTTGTTTTAACCGGTGTATCATATCTCGTTGGTGATCTGTATGTATTATCCAACTTTGGCAATACAGCGGCGACAATCGCTGATGTGGTGATCGCGTGGTTAGGGATCTGGGCGCTGGGCAATGCGTTATTTCCGAATTGGGGTCTTTTTTGGCTGGCATTGCTCACTGCGGCGACGATTGCGGTATTTGAAGCATTTTTCCACATTTACATGGAGAAAATCGTTTTGACTGACGAGGATTCAACTTCGAATGATACATCATCGAAACATTTGCAGACTGAATTCGGTTCAGACATGGATGTGAAGTCTGATGCCAAAAAAGGGAATAAAAACCGGAAGTGAAGTTTCAACCTTCCCATGTAGTGGTACAAACATAATACGCTAAAATTAATGAGGGAGGTCTGTTCTATCGATCCGAGAGACATGCAAGTCGGAAGTACGCCCCGTCAACGCCAGGATAAGCAACCGGGCATTGAATCAGAGATGCAGCCAAAACCGGCTCAACCTACGGATTATAAAGGAACGGGCAAATTAACAGGTAAGGCTTCGCTGATTACCGGCGGTGACAGCGGGATCGGACGCGCGGTGGCTATTCTTTATGCAAAAGAAGGGGCCGATGTGGCGATTTCCTATTTGGATGAACATGGCGATGCAGAAGAAACGCAAAAAATGGTCGAGGCAGAAGGGCGCAAATGTTTACTTCTACCCGGAGACATTAAGGAAGAATCCCATTGTCAGGACCTTGTTGAGAAGACGGTTGCCGAGTTCGGGAAGCTTAATATTCTTGTAAACAACGCGGCGATTCAATATGTCCGCGATGATGTGCTTGATATTTCCAGTGAACAGTTTGAAGACGTCTTTCGGGTGAACTTCTTTTCCCAGTTTTATTTAACAAAAGCCGCGGTTCGTCACATGCAGGCAGGTGACTCCATTATTGCCACTTCCTCCATTAACGCTTACCGCGGAAATCCGATTTTTATGGATTATTCGGCAACTAAAGGGGCCGTAACTTCATTTATCCGTAGCATTGCTCAAAGCCTTGCCGATAAAGGGATTCGCGCGAATTCAGTGGCGCCCGGACCGGTGTGGACACCGCTGATCCCATCTTCGTTTGATGAAGCCGGCGTAGAAAATTTCGGTCAAGGCGGCTTGATCAACCGACCGGGCCAACCATCGGAACATGCCTGGCCTTATGTGATGCTCGCTGCTGACGAGTCTTCTTATATGACCGGGCAGGCGATTCACATTAACGGTGGGGATTATACGTCGTCATAACTCGCGAACCCTTCCTAAAATAGATCGCATGAAAATCAGTTTAATTTTTCAACTTCTGTCACAGCCCTAAACTCATAAACGATCCTAGCGATTGAAGGTTCTTTCTCCTTTAAGCGATAATTATCATAATATGGATTATAATGGAAAAACCTTATTGATTAACTATTGGCTGCCAAGGAGGAGAAACAGACATGACTGATTCTTTTCGTTTATTACAAAAGGGGGAAGAGAAATCATCATTACCAAGCTTTCGGGACTGGGAGATGAGTGTACAGAACGGAAAAACTATGGTAATTGTCCACTTTTCTTCCGGTAAAACATTCCGAACCTTTTTAAGCGAATCAGAAATTGCACAATAAACTGTCGTTAACAAACCGTGAACAGGAATATGTGGACCAAGCTGCTCACATTGATTTGCTTATTTTTTATAAAGTAGGGAAAGATCCTGTTGCTGCAATTGAAGTGGACGGCAGTCATCATGATTATGACGGTGAAACTAAGAAAAGAGATCGATTAAAAGAGCGTATTCTAGATAAAGCCAACATCCCGCTTCTGCGTCTGCGTACGGATGGCAGCGGAGAGGAAGAAAGGGTTAAGACCATGCTAAGAGAATTGTAGGCCCTATTCTGATTCCTGTTGAAGTGTGGGATGAAAACATTGACTGGAAGCCACCCTATTATAGTAGAAAGCGCGCAGAAGCGGGGAAATCACTCGTTTCTGCTTTTTTTATGCTATCTTTACACAATCTTTACATAGCGTCCATATCTCCTCAACATTCATCAATTATAGTGAAATTGTACAACAAAGAAGACATAAAAGGGGAGATGGAGATGAAAAAGCACGCATTCATGATGTTAGTGGGCGTTGTAATGCTGACCGTTTTAGCGGCTTGTGGCGGAGGCAATGGTGAAGAAGCTTCCGGAGAAGTCGATAGTACGAATGATGAAGATGCCGAGGCAACCGGCGGTGACTCGGATTCACTTACAATTGCCGGTTCCAGCGCGATGCAGCCGTTGGTCGGTGCTGTGGCAGAAGTTTATCAGGAAGAAAATCCGGATGCCAGCATTGACGTGCAAGCCGGAGGTTCGGGTGCAGGGTTAAGTCAAGTGTCGGAAGGACAAGTGGACATTGGCAATTCTGACTTGTTTGCTGAGGAAGAAGATGAGATCAATGCAGACGAGCTCGTTGACCATCGCGTAGCGGTTGTCGGTATGGGGCCTGTCGTGCATCCTGATGCCGGGGTAGAAGATTTAAGCCAAGATGAATTGATCGATGTATGGAGAGGAGAAATCACCAATTGGTCTGAACTCGGTGGTGAAGATCAGGAGATTACACTCGTAAATCGCCCTGACTCCTCCGGGACACGTGCAACGTTTGTTGATTTTGCCCTTGAAGGTGAAGAGCCGGCTGAAGGGATTACGGAAGACTCTTCAAATACCGTAAGACAGATTGTTTCGGAAACACCGGGCGCCATCGGATACCTGGCATTCTCTTATTTTGATGACAGCATCTCGTCCATGAGTGTGGATGGTGTTGAACCTACACCGGAAAATGTGCAAACAGGCGACTTCCCGATTTGGGCTTATCAACACTCTTATACAAACGGGGAAACTGAAGGTTTAGCGCAAGATTTTCTGGATTTTATGATGTCGGATGAGATTCAGGACACCTTGGTTCCGGAACAAGGGTATATTCCCGTGACGCAAATGGAAGTGGAACGTGATGCAGAAGGTGAAGAGACACCGGTAGAATAGGGAACAGGTGATAACGGTTATGGAGACGAATCTGAGAGCGAGTGAACGGCTCGTTCGCAAGTCCAGAAAATTATCTTTGAAAAATCCGGAACGAAACGGAAAAATTGTTGTTTATACCGCTGCTTTTCTAACCGTAGTTGCCACCCTCGCTGTGACAGTATTTCTGGCACAGCGGGGACTGCAATCATTCTATATGAGCGACATAAATCCACTGGAGTTTTTTACGTCAACAAACTGGAATCCGAGCGGTGACAACCCGACCTATGGCGCACTCATATTCATCTTCGGTTCATTGGCGGTGACGTTAGCGTCAGCGGTCATTGTTGCTCCCCTTGGGATTGGAGCGGCTATTTTTATGACGGAAATCGCCCCTTCCTGGGGGAAGAAAGTGCTTCAGCCTGTGATAGAAATCCTTGTCGGCATTCCTTCCGTTATTTACGGTTATATCGGTTTAACCGTTCTCGTTCCGTTCATTAGGGAACAAGTCGGAGGGAGCGGCTACAGTTTGATGGCCGGCATTGTAGTTGTCTCCGTCATGATATTGCCAACGGTCACAACTTTATCGGCAGATGCGCTTAATCGTTTGCCCAATGGCCTTAGGAGTTCCTCGTATGCGTTGGGGGCCACACGTTGGCAAACGATCCGTCGTGTTTTGCTGCCGGCGGCAATCCCCGGACTTTTAACAGCGGTCATTCTCGGTATGGCGCGTGCGATCGGTGAAGCACTTGCCATTCAAATGGTCATTGGTAACACTGAGCTTCTTCCCGGATCGCTCCTTGATCCGACGGCAACGATGACAACGATTATTACACTCAATATGGGGCATACAACGTTTGGAAGTGCAGAAAACAATGTCCTGTGGACATTAGGACTGATCCTCCTTGCGATATCTTACTTGTTGGTTATGGCCGTGCGTTTTTTGGGTGCCAGGAGGAAGATTTGATGAATCGAAAACTCACCGACAAATTGGCGACACTCATCTTTACACTTTTTGCGGCTGTGATTGTCCTTGTCCTTGCTGCTTTGCTCAGCTATGTGCTTTATCTTGGCATTCAACAAGTCAGTTGGGATTTTCTCACGAGTAAATCGAGCAATTTCAGAGCAGGGGGCGGCATTCAGGATCAATTATTTAATTCCTTTTATATTCTTTTATGGACGATGATTTTCACGATACCGCTCGGTCTTGCCGGCGGGATTTATATGGCGGAATATGCCGAAGACAATAAATTGACAGCAATCATACGTGTTTGTATTGAGACACTTGCTTCTTTGCCTTCCATTGTCCTTGGCATGTTCGGGTTGCTCGTTTTCGTCAACACGTTCGACATTGGATATTCCGTGTTGTCGGGGGCATTGACGCTTACCATTTTTAATATGCCGATTATGATCAGAACGTGTGAAAATGCTATCCGTTCCGTGTCGCCGCAACAAAAGGAAGCGGGACTGGCGCTTGGATACACGCATTGGCGCACCATAACGACCGTCTTATTGCCGAGCGCTTTTCCATCGATTCTGACCGGCATTATATTATCCTGTGGTCTTGTGTTCGGCGAAGCGGCCGCTTTGCTGTATAGCGCAGGGATGACAACGCCGAACCTTGATTTTGGCAATTGGAATCCGTTCGCGGAGACGTCGCCCTTAAATATTATGCGTCCCGCGGAAACCCTTTCCGTGCATGTCTGGAAAGTGAATAGCGAGGGCATTATTCCGGACATCCGTGACGTCGCTGACGGTGGGGCAGCCGTGCTTGTCACCGCGAACCTGATTTTCAACATTAGTGCCCGCCTGCTTGGTTCATGGATTCATCGAAAATTAACCTCAAAATAAGGAGAGATTGGTTTGGTTACAGTAGCTTTGCCTGAAACGATAGAAACGGCGTTCGACGTTCAAGGACTCAATATTTTTTACGGAGCTAAGCAAGCCATTAATGATATAGATTTATCGATAAAAAAACACGAAATAACAGCGTTAATCGGACCATCGGGTTGTGGGAAATCAACGTTTTTGCGTTCGATTAACCGGATGAATGATGATGTTCCGGGTTTTCGTGCCGAAGGCCTCATTCAATACGATGATATCAATTTGTTGACTGACAATATCGACACGGTCGCGCTTAGAAAAGAAATCGGCATGGTCTTTCAAAATCCCAATCCGTTCCCAAAATCAATCGCGAAAAACATCACGCAGCCATTAAAAGAGCACGGAATAAGATCTAAACGGAAGCTGACTGAACAAGTAGAAACGAACCTTAGACGAGTGGGGCTTTGGGATGAAGTTCGAGATCGGCTCGATACATCCGCCTATTCCCTTTCCGGCGGCCAGCAGCAACGTCTGTGCATCGCGCGGGCGTTATGTATCCACCCGGAAGTTTTGTTGCTCGACGAACCGGCGTCTGCCCTGGATCCGATCGCAACGGCGAAAATCGAAGACCTGCTTTTACACTTAAAGGACCACTACACGATAATCCTCGTCACCCATAATCTCCAACAGGCAGCACGAGTGGCCGATTCGACTGCCTTTTTCTATCAAGGGGAAGTCGTTGAGCATACGGACACTGAGCAATTTTTTTCAAACCCGAAAGAAAAGCGCAGTGAAGACTATATATCGGGACGTTTTGGTTAACGGAGGGAGAACTATTGACTGAGGCCATTTTTAAAACGGAAAACCTGAAAATTGCTTACGGAAAAAACCAGGTCATTCACGGCATTGACTGGGATATTATCGAAGGGGAGGTGACCGCGCTCATTGGGCCGTCCGGGTGCGGGAAGTCGACCTTTTTAAAAACACTCAACCTCCTGGTTCGTTCCATGTCTGACGATGTGAAATTAAGCGGGTCCATTACATTTTCCGGAAAGAATATTCTCAATGATAAAATCGACGCGATTGACTTGCGAAAACAAATTGGCATGGTTTTTCAACAACCCAACCCTTTTCCCAAGAGCATTTTCGAAAATGTAGCCTATGGTCCGCGTATCCATGGGGTTAAAAAGAAACGGGAGTTGCAAGAGATTGTCGAGCAAACATTGATCGAGGCGTATTTATGGGATGAAGTCAAAGATCGTCTTGAAGATTCTGCCCTCGGCCTCTCCGGCGGTCAGCAACAGAGGCTGTGTATCGCACGGGCGCTTGCCACCAAGCCGGATGTGTTGCTGATGGATGAACCAACGTCTGCCCTTGATCCTATCTCCACACTGGGGATTGAGGAATTGATCAGGAAACTGGAAGGCCAATACAGCGTGATCCTGGTGACCCATCAGATGGAACAAGCGGCGCGGGTATCTGATACAACGGCTTTTCTATACATGGGTGAATTAATCGAAACGAACAAAACGAGCCAGTTGTTTTCCAATCCTACAGAGAAGCAAACGGAAGACTATATTACAGGAAAGTTCGGATAGGGGGGATAAGGGATGACGCCTAGACAAACTTTAACGACAGAACTCGAGCGTTTAAATATTGAAATCAAAACTATGGGCAAACTTGCGTATGACGCAGTGGATCAATCTTTGCAAGCGTTGAATAGGCAAGATTTGGATTTAGCGGACTCTGTCATCGAGCGCGATCAAAATCTCAATCAAAACGAAGCGAACGTCGATGAATGGGCCGTGAACGTCATCGCGACGCAACAACCGGTTGCCACCGATCTACGACAAGTGCTTGCTTTTATCAAAGTCGCCGTGGATTTGGAACGGATCGGGGATCTCGCTGTAGAGGTGGCGAAATCTGTCACACACATTGAGGGCCAGGATCTTGCTAATGAAGGGGAAGCGTTGGAGAAGATGGGACAAGATGCGCTTGCCATGATTGTGCAAGCATTGCATTCCTTTCGGACATTGGACGTCACCGAAGCGTTGGAATTGGAGACAATGGATAATCAGTTAGACCAACAATATAAACAAATGATTCACACGTTGATGAAACATGCCGGTGCGGATCAAGCGACGGCCCCGCAATTGCTACAGTTGGCCTATATTGCGCGGTCGATTGAACGTATAGGCGATCACTGTACAAATATTTCCGAGCAAGTATTGTTTGTTGAAAAAGGTGAACGTTATGATCTCAATTCGTAGTTATAGTAAGATATAGATAGATGGCGAACGAAGGAGCGAAGCTATGGCTTACAAATTGTTGATCGTGGATGATGAAGAATCCATCATCACACTATTAACCTACAACCTTGAAAAAGAAGGATATACCGTTGACAGCGCTGGTGACGGGCAAGCGGCAGTCGATTTGGCCATGACGCACGCGTACGATCTCATTGTGCTCGACTTGATGCTTCCCGGGATGGATGGACTAGAAGTTTGCCGACATCTGCGGGAACAGAAGGTGAACGCCCCCATTCTCATGTTAACGGCTAAAGATGAAGAATTCGATAAAGTTTTAGGATTGGAACTCGGTGCTGACGATTATATGACGAAACCGTTCAGCCCCAGGGAACTTATTGCGCGGGTGCGGGCGATCATTCGCCGGGTGGAACAGGCGGGGGCAACGACATCCCCGGACATGCGGGCAGATCAGGAGAAAAAAACCCTCGGTGACATTGACATTTATCCGGATTATTATGAAGCCTACGTCAATGGAGATCAACTCGAACTCACGCCAAAGGAGTTCGAATTGCTGCTTTACTTAATGAACCACCGTGGACGGGTGTTGACGCGGGACCAATTACTGAACGCGGTTTGGAATTATGAATTTGTGGGAGATACACGTATTGTTGATGTACACATCAGTCATCTGCGTGAAAAAATAGAGCCGGAAACAAAAAAGCCCGCTTACATTAAAACGGTAAGGGGCATTGGCTATAAAATGGAAAGTCCTGATAAACCATGAATGCCTTTCGTTCCCGCTTGATGGTTTCTTTGTTGGTCATTATTTTGCTTACGCTTGTGGCCCTAGGCTTTCTAATTGGTCAACTGATCAACAATTTGTATATAGATGAAACGGTGGATCGTCTGCAAAAAGAAGCGCAAATGATCGCCTCTTTTGTAGAAGAAAGCGACGATGATCCCCAAACACTCAGTGAAGAGATCGGTATGCAGCTTGATTTACGCATCACATTCCTTGCTGAAAATGGGGAGGTCATCGCGGAGTCGTCAGACGTTGACAGCGACGACATGGAAAACCACCTGGGTCGGGAAGAAGTTCAATCGGCCGGGAATCCCGAGGGGGCAACGATTCGTGAGAGTGAGACCCTCGGAACAAGCCTTCTCTATTATGCCCACCCAATGGGTGAAGGTGATACGAATGAAGGCTACGTAAGACTCGCGCTTCCCATTGATGCTGTCCAGGATGCAACCAGTCAGATGTGGATGATCATTACTGTCGGTTTTCTGACTGCTCTTTTTGTTATTGTCGTCTTAGGTTATCGGGTGACGCGAAGGCTGACTCGTCCCATTGACGATGTGACGGCCATGGCGAATGAACTCGCGAAAGGAAACTATCGAGCGCGGACCCATGATGAGACGAGTGATGAACTGGGACAATTAACTCGTTCCATTAATACTTTGGCCTATAATCTGCAAAAAACAACGTCAAACTATCAGCGCCAGCAAGAAAACCTGGAAGCGTTAATCGATAACATGGGTAGCGGTCTTTTGTTCATTGATGGCAGAGGGCGTATAACGCTTGCGAATCGCATGTGCGATGATATTTTTCACACAGATACGAATGAATGGCTGGAAGACCTTTACTATGAACGTATTCATGATCACAATTTTGTTCAATTCATTCAGCGTGTCTTTCTAACCGAAGCGCATGCTCACGAACCGTTGCAGTTTGACGATGGTTGGACTGTAAAGCACTATGAAGCATACGGAACGCCGGTTATGAATGACAAAGGTCAGTTACATGGCGTGGTCATTGTCCTTCACGATATTACAGGTCTGAAACGATTGGAAGAGATTCGGAAAGATTTTGTCGCCAATGTTTCCCATGAATTAAAGACCCCGGTCACTTCACTCAAAGGTTTTGCGGAAACGTTACTCAGCGAACCGATGGATCATCATGACTTGCAACGACAGTTTTTGGAAATTATCTGGAAGGAAAGTGATCGCCTTCAAGATTTGGTGAGCGATTTGCTCGAGTTGTCACGCATTGAAACCCACAATTTTCAATTGGATTTACAACCGATCGATCTTGCGGAAATCGGAGCAGAAACAAAGCGTTTATTAAGAAAAAAAGCGGGTGACAAATCGATAGCATTTAACGTTTCAAATGAGGGGAACACGGAAATGATCGGCGATGCGGCTCGTATAAAGCAGATGCTCGTGAATTTGCTGACAAACGCCATCGCTTACACCCCCGAGGATGGAGAAGTGGAGCTGCATATTTATGAGGAAGACAACTTCGTCGCTTGCCGCATCAGTGATACCGGGATAGGTATTGAAGAACAGGACCTCCCGCGCATATTCGAACGCTTTTATCGCGTTGACCGGGCACGGAGTCGCGACTTGGGCGGCACAGGCCTTGGTCTCGCCATTGTTAAACATTTATTGGAGGCGCATGCCGGTACGATCGAAGCTGAAAGCGAGCCGAACGTAGGCACAACGTTTACGATTCGCCTTCCGAAAGATTGGAATGGCTGATAAACCGTTTGTTTTGGCTGATATATTGCAAAATTCGTTACGACATGTCCATGTTTAGTAACGGTCGGCAAGGTTCCACCGCCCCATCCTGCGTATGTAGCTCGATTTTATACGAATTTATCAATAAACATCCCCCATTGTATCCCGGGGGATGTTATTTAGGTTCACGAGTGACAATTATGATAGAATAAAAACAAGACATACAGGTTGGCCGAAAGGAGCCTTGCGATTTATGAATAAACTCGTGCTTGTAGACGGCAACAGCGTGGCATACCGCGCTTTTTATGCTTTGCCGCTTTTATCGAATGATAAAGGGATTTATACGAACGCCGTCTACGGTTTTACAACGATGCTACTTAAAATTTTAGAGGAAGAACAACCGACGCATATGCTCATCGCTTTTGACGCCGGCAAAACGACCTTTCGCCATGAACAATTCGAAGACTATAAAAGCGACCGACAGAAAACACCGCCGGAGCTCTCGGAGCAGTTGCCGATTATTCAGGAAGTGCTGCAGTCATTCACCATAGCCGCGGTACAAGTCGAGTTATATGAGGCCGATGATATCATCGGGACGCTTGCCAGTCGTGCCGAAGAAAAAAACTGGCAAGTTCGCGTTTACACCGGGGACAAGGATTTGCTGCAGCTCGTTACCGATGAAACCCACATTGCCATCACGAAAAAGGGAATCACGAATGTCGAATGGTATGATCCGAAAGCCATCGATGAACGATACGGCATTCCGGCCACGCACATTCCCGATATGAAGGGGCTTGGCGGAGATTCTTCGGATAATATCCCCGGTGTGCCTAACATCGGCGAAAAAACAGCCCTGAAATTGTTAGGTGAATATGGCGCGATTGAAAACGTCCTTGACCATGCCGATGATGTGTCCGGCCCAAAGATGCGCGAACGTCTCAAAGAATACCGGGAGCAGGCACTCATGAGTAAACAATTGGCGGTGATTAACCGCGAAGCGCCGGTTGAACTGGAGCTGGATAAGCTCGCCTACAACGGATATGACAGTAAACAGGTACGTCAGCTTTTCAAGGAATATGGCTTTAACTCCTTAATGAATCAGATTACAACCGATGAGGATATAGAAGAAGAGGAAGCTGCCCTGGAAGACTTTGAGTTCCAACACGAAGAAAATATAACAGACGAGATGCTCGTCTCGCCTGCCGCCCTCATCGTGGAGGTGCCAGTGGAGAATTATCACAATGCCGAAGTGTGGGGCGTTGCCATCGCCAATAAGAATGGCTCATTCACGGTCCCCGCTGCCAAGGCATTAGCGTCCGAGTCGTTTCGCGATTGGCTCGCTGATGAAACAAAAGAAAAATACTTATTTGATGCCAAACGGGTCCTCGTCGCTTGCGGATGGAAAGATATCGAAATCAAGGGCGTTTCTTTTGATGGCCTCATTGCCTCCTATCTGTGGGATCCTTCTTTATCAGCCCATGATATGGCGGATATTGCCGAGCGCCGGGATATGCACACCGTCCTGGCTGATGAGAGTGTGTATGGCAAAGGCGCGAAGTTTGCAAAACCGGATACGGCAACGTTGAATGATCATCTTGCCCGCAAGGCAGCCACGCTCTGGAAATTAAAAGAGGGACTCGTTTTAGAACTCGGTGAGAATGAACAAAGCGAACTGTTTTCTACATTGGAGTTGCCGTTAACGTTGGTGCTCGCGGAGATGGAACTCCAGGGGATCTCCGCGGATGAACAACAACTCGTTGATATGGGTGAGGAACTCGACGAACGTCTAGACACGCTTGAAAAAGACATCCATTCCCTCGCCGGCGAATCGTTTAATATCAACTCGCCGAAACAATTGGGTCCGATTCTTTTCGAAAAGCTTGAACTCCCGGTGATCAAAAAAACGAAAACCGGGTATTCCACCGCTGCTGACGTTCTCGAAAAACTTGCAGATGAACACGAGATCATCCCGAAACTCCTGCACTATCGTCAAGTTATGAAGTTGAAATCCACCTATATCGACGGCTTGCTCAAAGTCATTCATGAAGATACGAAGAAAATCCACACGCGCTTCAATCAGGCCATCACGCAAACCGGGCGTTTAAGTTCGGCGGAACCAAACTTGCAAAATATCCCCGTCCGCCTGGAAGAAGGGAGAAAAATTCGCAAGGCCTTTGTGCCTTCTGAACCCGACTGGGTTATTATGGCTGCTGATTATTCGCAAATTGAACTCAGGGTCCTCGCCCATATATCCGGCGATGAAAAGCTAAAAACAGCCTTTCATGAAGGTCAGGATATTCATACGAAAACCGCGATGGATGTTTTCGATGTCGAAAGAGATGACATCACCGATACGATGCGGCGTCACGCCAAGGCAGTAAACTTTGGGATCGTGTACGGGATTAGCGATTACGGATTGTCGCAAAGTCTCGGCATCACGCGGAAGGAAGCACGCTCGTTTATCGATCGTTATTTTGAAAGCTATCCGAAGGTGAAGGCATATATGAATGAAGCGATCCTGCAAGCTCGGGACGAAGGGTTCGTCACTACGCTGTTAAACCGTCGGCGCTACCTCTCGGATATTAATAACCGCAATTTTAATCTGCGCAGCTTCGCGGAACGAACAGCGATGAACACGCCGATTCAGGGAACGGCTGCTGATATCATCAAAAAAGCGATGATCGACGTTGCAGAGCGTTTGTACGATCAAGATTTGCGCAGCCGTTTATTGCTGCAAGTCCATGATGAACTGATATTTGAAGTACCCCCAACGGAAATCGAACATATGCAAAAGTTGGCTGCCGATACGATGACGGAGACGATCGCGCTTGACGTGCCGCTCATCGTCGATGTGGAGTATGGAAAAACATGGTATGAAGCAAAATAAGGGGAAGCAGATGTTATGCCAGAATTGCCGGAAGTGGAAACTGTCAGGAAAACGTTAGTCCAGCTTGTCCAGGACAGGCAAATTGTCGATAGCGAAGTGAGCTGGCCGCGAATGATTAAGAAACCGGATGATGTGGAAGCATTTCGGTTCTTACTCGCCGGCCAGACGATAAGAAACATCAGCCGCAAGGGGAAGTTTCTGATTTTTAACCTGGATGATTACGCCCTCGTTTCTCATTTGCGTATGGAAGGTAAATACAGCATTGGCGGAGGCGAAGCGGATAAACATACCCATGTGCGTTTTTTTCTTGATGATCACCGGGAACTTCATTACCGTGACGTGCGCAAATTCGGAACGATGCACCTGTTTCCGGCGGGAACGGAGTATGATGTCGCGCCTTTGGCCAAGCTGGGACCGGAACCGATGGAGGGGTCATTTACCCCCGAGTATTTACAGCGTATATTTGCCAAAACGACCCGCAATGTGAAAGCGGTCTTGCTCGATCAAGCAGCGGTGGCCGGTCTCGGTAACATTTACGTCGATGAGGCGCTGTTTAGAGCCGGCATTTTCCCGGGGATAGCGGCCGCTTCTCTCGATAGGCGGGCTGTAGCACGTGTTCACCGGGAAACGATCGAAACGTTGGGCGCCGCTATCGAAGCCGGCGGGACCTCCATTCGTTCCTATTTGAACGGAAACGGTGAAATGGGTTATTTTCAACAACAACTGTATGTATACGGAAGTAAAGGACATCCTTGCAAAAGGTGCGGAAGTGAGATTGAGCGCGCGGTCGTCGCAGGCCGGGGCACGCATTATTGTCCGAGCTGTCAGTGTTCGTAATGAAGTACATTGGATAGGCTCCTGTCATAGGCTATTTTAAATAGATAGCTGGAGGGAGCAGATCTCATGGAAAGCTGGATGGCTTTACTCGTTCTGGCCTTCGCGGTCAGTCTCGATGCCTTTGGGGTCGGGATGACGTATGGGATGCGAAAGCTCAAAATTTCCGTATTGCCGGTTGTTCTTATAGGTTTTTGTTCATTCATATCCGTCTTGCTGGCGGGATTGTTTGCGCAAGTGCTTTTTAACTATATCCCTCCCCAATTCGCGGATTATCTCGGGGGAGCGATTTTGATCGGCATTGGGTTATGGGCCATTTATCAAGCGATGCAGCCGAAGGAACAGCCTTCCGCCCCTGTTCGCAAAAAGCAGGAAGGAACGATGGTGAACTGGGAAATCAAGAAATTGGGGCTCGTGATCAAAGTGTTGCGAAAACCAACGGCCGCTGATATGGATGGCTCCGGAACGATTTCCGTAAAAGAAGCGATGCTCCTCGGCTTTGCCCTCGCATTGGATGCCTTTGGCGCCGGCTTCGGAGCGGCGATGCTCGGTTATCCGGTTATCGTCTTTGCGGTGTTCGTATTCGTGATGTGCTCAGTCTTTTTAGTGCTTGGGAAAAAAGGCGGCTTCCGGCTCGCGGATCGCAAAACCATTGATAAACTCGTGTTTTTGCCAGGTTTACTCATCGTATGCATCGGCATTTTTAACTTTATATAGAGGTGGTTAGTTATGATCATAGGGCTCACCGGCGGCATTGCCAGCGGGAAAAGTTTGCTCGCTGACGATATGCGTTCCCGGGGGTTGCCGATTATCGACGCGGATGCGATTGCCAGGGAAGTCGTCGAGCCCGGCAAACCTGTCTACGAAAAAATAAAAGCCTTTTTCGGCGCTCGTGTTTTTCACGAAGACGGGACGCTGGATCGTAAAGCGCTCGGCCGTATCATTTTTGCCGATGAAGAGAAACGGCAATGGCTTAATAGTACGATGCACCCGGCGATCAGCGAAGAAATGATGGCGAAAAAAGATGCCCTTTTTGAACAAGGGCATCATACACTTGTTTTCGACATTCCCCTGCTTATAGAAAATAACCGGATGAACACGGTTGATCGCGTGTTACTGGCATATGTGGATGAAGATGTGCAGCTCAAGCGCCTGATGGAACGGGACGGGAGCAGTGAAGAAGAAGCGCTCGATCGCATTCGCTCACAAATGCCATTAAAAGAAAAAAAGGATTATGCGGACGCGATTGTCGATAATAACGGCAGTCGTGATGAATCAAGTGAACAATTGGCGTACATACTAGCAGAGTGGAATATTGATCCGCGTAAATCATAAACATCGTACAAGCCATCGTTATATGATATACTAATCAATATAATGAAGGTAATTAGTATATCATAAATGGGAGGCAATCGAAGATGAGTGCAACAGTGGCGATTAATGGTTTCGGTCGTATAGGAAGAATGGCATTCCGCCGGGCTTTTTTTGATGATAAGTTGAACATCGTCGCGGTAAATGCGTTATACCCGCCCGAGACACTCGCACATTTACTCAAGCATGATAGCGTACACGGACGGTTTGATGCGACGGTTGAAGCCAATGAAGAAGCCATGATTGTAAATGGCCGGGAAATAAAAATCGTGCAATCGCGGGAGCCGCGGGAATTGCCCTGGGAAGCGTTGGACATCGATGTGGTGATTGAAGCCACCGGCAAATTCAAGTCGAGGGAAGCCGCGAGTGCCCATCTGGATGCAGGAGCCAAAAAAGTGGTGATTACCGCGCCCGCGAAGAACGAAGACGCGACGATCGTCATCGGTGTTAACGACAGCGATTATGATGACGAACAACATCATATTATTTCCAATGCCTCGTGCACGACGAATAGTCTCGCACCTGTCGTTAAAACGCTGGATGAAGCGTTTGGCATCGAGAGCGGGTTAATGACGACCGTTCATTCATATACGAACGATCAAAACAATATCGACAATCCACATAAAGATTTGCGGCGGGCACGTTCCTGCGGACAATCGATTATTCCGACAACGACAGGAGCCGCGAAAGCCATCTCACTCGTTCTGCCCCATCTTGAAGGTAAATTGAATGGAACAGCCTTACGGGTACCGACACCGAATGTATCGTTGGTTGATCTCGTCTGCGATTTGAACACGGATGTGACGGAAACAGATGTCAACGATGCCTTGCGTTCGGCCTCGAACAAAGAATTAAAAGGCATTTTGGGCTGTTCCGATGAACCTTTCGTTTCGGTTGATTACAACGGCGATGAGCGCTCTTCGATTATCGATACATTATCGACGATGGTCATCAACGACCGCCAGGTGAAAGTGCTTGCCTGGTACGACAATGAATGGGGCTACGCGTGCCGAGTTGTGGACCTCGTTCGCCTCGTCGCTGAAAAGTCAGCGCGAACTTCCACTGTCAAAGGATAAAAGTCATTGGACGTTCAGCGATGGTGTTGAACGTCTTTTTTATGCGTCCACTTCCAAAGTAGGGATCCAAAATGGTATGATAAAACAACATTCACCCGATGGAGATGATTCGATGCGCTGTCCGGTCTGTCAATACAATGGAAGCCGTGTCCTTGACTCGAGACCCCATGACGATCACAAGTCGATTCGCCGACGCAGGGAATGCGAGTCATGTGCTCATCGATTTACCACTTTCGAGGTCGTGGAAGTCACCCCGCTCATCATTGTCAAAAAAGATGGCAACCGGGAAGAATTTAGTCGGGAAAAAATGCTGCGCGGACTGATTCGCGCGTGCGAAAAACGTCCGGTGGCGCTAGAGACACTGGAAAATGTGGTTAATAAGGTGGAGACCGAATTGAGAAGTGACGGTGAGGCCGAAGTACCAAGCCACGCGGTGGGGGAACAAGTCATGAAGCATTTGGCGAAAATTGATGATGTGGCGTACGTCCGTTTTGCCTCGGTTTATCGGCAGTTTAAGGATATCAATGTTTTTATAAGTGAATTGGAAGATTTGATGAACCAAAATGAGGACAATGGGTCGAGAGAGGATGAATAGAGGTGATGCACGTGGATGTGTCGTGGAAACAAGTACTGCCTGTGGATGGTTTTCGTGTGCGTATGACACAGTATCCGGCAGATACGGACAGGCAAGTGCTTACACAACTCTATCAACCTTTGATCGGAGCCCAGGCCACTAATTTTTACCAGACGCTGTATCATCGGTTACCGCACGGGGTTTATCAAAGTGAAGGGTCCACCCATCACGAGCTCATGATTATCATCGGGGAAACATTGACGACGTTGCTGGAAGCTCGTCGGAAACTCGAAGCGGTTGGGCTCCTGAAAACATATGTGAAGGCAGGCACCGGGAGCGAGGATCGTCAATTCATCTATGAAATCCTTCCGCCGATGTCTCCCCGGCAATTTTTTGAAGATGATGTCCTAAGCGTTTTTCTATACAATCGCATCGGAAAAAGTAAATACCGTCGCTTGCGCCAACAGTTTCTCGTCCCTGAAATGGGAAGCGGCTGGACGGAAATGACCGCTTCCTTTAACGACGTGTTCACCTCTCTGCATCCGTCGGAGCTCGTTCCAACCTCTGAACAGTTAGAAGGACAAGCCGATGGACAGCTGGTGACAAACGCCCAGACCAATGGCGTATTCATACAGGAAGATGTCTTCGATTTTGAGCTTTTATATCAGCGTTTACCTTCTTTTTTTAACCGGGATCAGCTTCTGACGGATAAGGTGAAAAAGGCTGTAGGGCGGCTTGCGTTTGTGTATCGGATCGATCCGGCATCCATGAGTCAACTCATTCAGCAAGCACTGGTTGGAGACGAGGAAGTGGATATTGGTATGCTGAGGAAAAAGGTGCAGGAGTGGTACCGGATGTCGTTCGGGCAAACACCGCCGAAACTCGGGTTACGAGTGGACAAGCCGCAGACTCAGGAGAACACCTCCTCAACGGAACCGGTAGATGATGAAAAAGCCACTATTCGTTATTTTGAGATGATCGCACCGTTAACATTGCTGGAAAGTTTTTCGGAACATGGTGCAGAGGTTTCACCTTCTGATGCCAGGTTGGTTGAGTCGCTGCTCTTTGATTATCAGTTGCAGCCAGGTGTGGCGAATGTGCTCATCGATTATGTGATGCGTACTAATAATCGTAAATTAAATGCGAGATATGTGGAGACAATCGCAGGTCATTGGTCGCGAATGAACCTGAAAACAGTCGAAGATGCCATGGAACTGGCAAAACATGAAAATAAGAAAAAACAATGGTCCAACAACCAAAAACAAAATCAGCAAGGAAAGAAAAAGTCCAAACAGGGCAATCAATCGAAAAATCGTTCCCAGCATAAGGAACGTCTGCCGAAGTGGCTAACCGGCGATGTCACGGAAGCCAGTGACGAAGAGAAGCGCAAGCGCGTAAGTGAGGATCGTGAACAAATCCAGACGCTCTTGCAACAGTATCGAAAGGGATGACGCACCGATGGAACCTATACAGTCGTCATTAAAAAAATATATGCAGGAGTCCGGCTGGGAAGAGGCGTTACAGCGGGTCCGACAGGATGTGCTTACAGAAAAGCGCGTCCATGACTGGCTTTTTGCAAATGGCGAAGCGTTGAGTGCAGGGGCCGTTGAACAGGGAATGACGGCCCTCCTTGAGTATAAAAATTCCTGGCAGAATTGTGACCAGTGTCCTGGCCTGGATAAGTGCCCGAACCCCATGACAGGCCACCAACCGGAGCTGTATCCTGAACATGGACAAATTCACATGCGCTATCATCCCTGTCCTTTGCAAAAAGCGGCCACCCGCCGCAGAAAACAGGAAGCACTCGTCAAAAGCTTGTATGTATCGGCTGAATTCAAGAAAGCAACGCTGGAAAATGTCGACATCGATGATACGGATGACCGCCGGTCGACCGCCTTGAAAAAGGCGATTGCCTTTGCCCATGAGGTCGTACCCGGTGAAGAGGGAC
This sequence comes from Natribacillus halophilus, assembly GCF_900100185.1. Lineage (GTDB taxonomy): Bacteria > Bacillota > Bacilli > Bacillales > Marinococcaceae > Natribacillus > Natribacillus halophilus. Next base: position 25,475 of record NZ_FNEN01000021.1, read on the forward strand.
AAGGGCTGTATTTGCATGGCATGTTCGGTGTCGGAAAAACGTATATGATGGCCGCGATCGCGAACGCCCTGGCGGACCGGCAGATTCAGTCGATGCTCGTCTACGCCCCTGAGTTTTTCCGGGAAATGCGACAAGCCATCGGAGAAGGCAGCGTCGATGAAAAAATCGATGCCGTCAAACGTGTACCTGTGCTCATGCTCGATGATATCGGTGCGGAAACGATGTCGAACTGGATTCGAGACGATGTTCTCGGAGCGATTTTACAGCACCGGATGACGGAAAAACTGCCGACGGTTTATACGTCGAATTGGGATTATGAAGAACTTGAAGCGCATTTTTCCTATTCCAATAAAGGCGGGGAAGAAAGGATGAAAGCGAAGCGTATTATGGAACGCATTCGACCGTTTACGACGGAATTGTATTTATCGGGACGAAATCGTCGGGAGACATAATATCAATCTCTGAAATTCGTCATTTGTTCATTTTTTTGATAGTATATAAATGTAAGACGATGTGTGAAGGAGGATATTCCATGAGCGTCGACGCGATATTGGATAAGGCCGTCGCCGGTGAACGGCTGACGATGGACGATGCTGTTGCCTTATATGAGAGTGACGAGAGTGAGCTGGAGAAGATCGGAGCTGCAGCCAACGAGGTCATGAAAAAATGGCATCCGGATCCCATCACGACTTTTGTGATCGGCCGTAATGTTAACCATACAAACCTTTGTGATACTTATTGCAGATTTTGTGCTTTTTACCGCCCGCCGGGCCATGAAGAAGGGTATGTCCTTTCGGATGAGGAAGTCCTGGACAAAATTCAGCAAACCGTTGATGTAGGCGGGACAGAAATTTTGATGCAGGGAGGGACGAACCCGGATCTCCCTTTTAGTTACTATACTAATTTACTGAGAAAGATTAAGGAACGCTTCCCGGGCATTACGATGCACTCCTTTTCTCCGACAGAGATCTACAAGATGGTGGAAGTGTCGGGATTATCATTGGAGCAAGTGCTCCAGGAACTAAAAGACGCCGGTCTTGATTCTCTTCCCGGCGGGGGTGCGGAAATTTTAACGGAATCCAACCGCAAAAAAGTGAGCCGCCTGAAAGATACATGGACTGAATGGATTGACTGTATGAAACTGGCCAAAAAAACCGGCATGCATGGCACAGCCACGATGGTGATCGGCTTCGGTGAATCCTATCATGAGCGGGCTCTGCATTTGCAACGGGTTCGTGATGCCCAGGATGAGGTGAATCCGTTTTTAGCGTTTATTTCCTGGACCTTCCAGCCGGATAATACCCGCATGAAAGGTGAACGCATTTCACCGAACGGCTATTTGAAAAACGTGGCGATTTCCCGGCTCTTCCTCGATAATGTGCCGAATTTCCAGTCATCCTGGGTCACGATGGGACCGGAAACCGGCAAGCGTTCGCTGCATTTCGGTTGCAACGACTTCGGCAGCACGATGATTGAGGAAAATGTCGTCTCCTCTGCAGGCGCCACCTATAAAGTGAACAATAATCGTGCGCTCGATATCATTCGCGAAGCCGGGAAAACGCCGGCGGTGCGTGATACGAAGTACAATACCCTTCACGTGTTCGCCGAAGATGAACGCGTCAAGAAAGACTTCGTGATGCAAAACTAGAAGGATAGGCATTCCCGTGAGCAGGTGCTTGCGGGATTTATTTGTCAGTTACCGCAGTGACTTCTCCGAAAAACCCTGCATGAAACCAGGAGCCTGCCCATACACATGTTAGCAGAGTGAATGACGTGCATGGATGCGGCATCAAATAGAGCAGAGTTCGGAGGAGGGCTAAGTTTGTTGGCAATTGAGTTTAATCACGATCATGATTGTGCACGTGTATACGCCCGTGTAGAGAAGGAGTTGGCAAAATTAACAGCGTTTCCATCCTTTTCATTGCAATTGCAGCAAAACGAAGATGTGATTCATTGTAGGCATGATGGTTCCGACATGGAGTGGGAGCATGGAATAAGACCGTATATGGCGGCGGTTTTAACCGAAGACATTATGCAAAGATACGAAATATCCTTACTTGAAAAACTCATTAAGAAGCGTTTTCAATTTCGGGATCCTGATGAACGAGAGCAAGTCATGGAACTGGCCAGGGAGTTGCTTGCCGGGGAAAGGCCTGAAATTCCGGAAACACGAAATGCTGCGGAGAGAAAGACTTCTTTATACCAGGCGATTAATGAGTATCTGAGCGATAGTTCTGTTTTTTACTGGAACCCATTTCTTACCTTTTGTACAGGAAATTATGAGCGCTATTTGGCGCGCCTTGCTGAAGTCGTGATCGACGAGTATCAGATGGAACAGGAATATCAGACAGTCGTGGACACACTTCGTTCCTATGTGGAAAGGACCGCCCCTGCCACAAAACACCTTCATTTATGGTATGAGAATAGTGAATACTTTTGGCTGGTGGATGCTAATGGTCATGAATGGGGGCCGGAGAAAAGAATGAAACATACAGAGTCCGCCCTTATTTTCGAAGACGGTTTACAACCAATGGAAATGATTGTCAGCCCGATTGCAAGTATTGCGCCCCAACATCTCTATATTTATACGGCCCAGGATGATGGTGTGATTCAGACTTTGCGTGCGATTTTTCAGGAGAGGTTGAATGTCCGCCCTTTTGAACAATGGGGCTTTTAAAGAGTGCAGGCACATTTCCCGGGAAATAATCCTTATATGTAAACTAAACTTGCAAAATAAAAGGAATTGAAATGAGGGGCTTGTTGAGAGCCTCTTTTTAGTGTAGGAATAATTACAAGGGGGTAACAGGATGTATGAAATGACAAATTTTAGCAGAGAATTAAAAAACATCGAAGCTGATCTCGTCAAAATGGGAGAAGCAGTCGCCGGTCAGTTGGAACAGGTAAAAGATATTCTTCTCGAAGAGCATACAGGACCGGATGTCCAGCGCTTGCTTGAAAAAGACAATGACATCGACGCGTTCGACCGTCATATTCATACATCCATTCTCCATTTAATCAGCCTGCAGCCTCCTCTACCGGAAGAACTGCAAGCCCTAACAACGATGATGCGTATGGCTCGGGAATTTGAGCGGATTGGGGACCAGGTCGTCAACATTGCGGAACTCAAAACCGAAACAGGCGTGGAGGCGTTAAAACACCATGTAAGCGCGACATTCGCCGATGGATACATGCGTATGCAGCAAGTGAGCATGGATATGTTGGCAAGGACGCTGGAAGGGATGCAGTCGCAAACATATAGCGCGGATGAAAGGGTTGAACAGATGGACGAGAACGTTGATGAGTTATTTTCTGACTTGCAACAACAAGTAATCCGGGATATGAAAGCCAATCCGCAACAGCTTGAAAAAGTTGCGCCCCTTTTTCTCGCGATTCGCTACGTGGAACGAATCGCCGATCATGTCGTGAATATTAACCGCAGGCTGGATGGATACGATGAATTGGATCGAAGTTAGCCTGCAACTGCTCGGCGGCCTCGCTATTTTCTTATATGGGATGCATATCGCGAGTGACGGTCTGAGAAAGTCATCGTCCTATCAACTTAACCTATTTCTGCGAAAAGTGACGAAAAATCAATGGTACGGGGCTCTTGCCGGTATAGTGCTCGCGGCGATATTACAGTCTTCGACCGCGGCTACGGTCATGATCGTCGGTTTTGTGAATGCGGGGTTGATCAGTTTGCGCCGGGCGATGGGGGTTCTGCTCGGTTCAGCGGTGGGAACGACGTTTACCGTGCAACTCATCGCTTTTGCGATTACGGATTATGCTCTCGTATTTGTCATTCTCGGTGTGCTCTTGTTTCTTTTTGATTCGCGATTTCGGTCTTATGGTTCGATCGTATTGGGTTTTGGCTTCGTCTTTTTCGGTTTGGACTTGATGACAGGGGCTATGGAGCCGCTGCAGTCGAGTGAACTCTTCAGGGAATCGTTGGTGTTTATCTCTGATTATCCATTGCTTTTTGTACTTGTAGCTGCCGTTTTTACCGCTATCATTCAAAATAGTGCAGCCACGATAGCCCTTTTATTCGCCTTGACAAGCAGTGGATTGATTTCGCTGGAAGCAGCGGTGTATGCGGTTTATGGCGCTAATTTGGGTACGGTCGTTACCGCGATGATCGCCAGTTTGAAAACATCTAAAGATGCCCAAAGAGCAGCGCTCGCCCACGCTATTTTTAAAGCGATTGGTGTTGCGATTTTTATACCCTTTACGCAAATGTTTGTGCAAGTTCTCCCGCTGCTGGGCGGGGATGTCGAGCGTCAGATCGCGAATGCACACACGATATTTAATATCGTAAACATGCTGTTGCTTCTTCCTTTCTGCAATCGTTTCGCGGATTGGATGGTGCGGTTGTTGCCTGAAAAAATGGAACCATCGAAACACGTGAAACATATTGACCGGGACACCGTGCAATTTCCTGCAGTCGGTTTATTGCAGGCGCGCAAGGAACTTGAACGCATGTCGGGCAAAATCCGTGACGATATGTTTCCGCATTTAATCACGATGATCCGGGACGAGAAAACCCGGGCAGCCGTCGTTGAAGAAGAAAAAGTAATCGATCATCTATATAAGGCGATTTATCATCATCTGCAACAAATGATGGAACAGGACTTGAACGACCGGGAATCGGAAGAAGCGTTAAAGCTGCTTTATTTTAACAACGATTTGGAACGAATGGCCAATACCGTAAAGGATATGACCCGGGTGATCGCTAAACTTGATCGTGGCGGGAAAGCATTGAGCGAGTGGGAAAGAACGAAGGTCGCGGAATTATATGAGGAAGTCATGCAAAGCTTCAACGATGCTATTCAAGGGTTTCAGAATCAGGATGAAGAGGTGGCGCTCCGCGTCATCCACAGCAACCCGAAAATTTTGCGCATGGAACGAGAGCTTCGCTATCAACATTTCCACCAGGGGGCAAGCTCGAGCAGCACCGTAAGCGTCGTATTTTCCGACTTGATGAACGGGATGCTGAGGATCCATCAGCACTCGGTGAATATCTCGCATACGTTGCTCGGGATGGTGTAGCAGTCCGGTGCTCTGATGACGACCTAACGGCATGCGTGATCATTAGTTAGGGCGTCAATCTACTCGGTTGACGACCTAACGGCATGTGCGTTCACCAGTTAGGGCGCCAAACGCCCCTGATGACGACCTAACGGCAAGCACGATCACTGGTTAGGGCATCAACCTTCTCTGTCAATAACTATGCTGCACTTGCATTTTCCGATAAACCTCCTTATAATATGGACAACGAACAATAGCACGGAAGAGGACGCGAATATCAGGATACGAATGACAGAGAGAAAAGCCCGCGGCTGAAAGCTTTTTATCGACGGTTCTGATGTTTACCCCCTCGGAGCTGCAACGATGAACGAAGAGTATTCGTTGCCGTCCCCGGGCGTTAACCGGTCCAAGCGTCTTGCTGATCACTCTCGGCAAGGCACGAGGGTGGAACCGCGGGTTAAGCTCGTCCCTTTTTGGGGCGGGCTTTTTTACGCTCTTTCGTGAAAATACAAAGGAGATGACAACATGCCGGAATTAATGTTTCCAGACGGATCCGTACAGGAATTTACTCAGGGAGCGACGCTGGAAGATGTGGCGGCTTCCATAAGTCCAGGCTTAAAAAAACAAGCCGTAGCCGGAAAATTAAATGGCGAACACTTCGATTTACGTGCGCCGTTAAACGATGACGGCAAAGTCGAAATTTTGACGTACAAAGATCAGGAAGGATTGGAAGTGCTCCGCCACAGCACGGCTCACTTGTTGGCGCAAGCGGTCAAGCGCCTGTATCCGGATGCCCAGTTCGGCGTCGGCCCGGTCATTGAAGAGGGCTTTTATTATGACATCGAAGCGGCCTCGACGATTTCACCGGAAGATTTGCCGAAAATCGAAAAAGAGATGCAAAAGATTATCGATGAAAACCATGAGATCGTCCGCAAGGAAGTGTCCCGGGAAGAAGCAAAAGCCTTTTTCGAAAAACAGGGCGATGAGCTGAAACTCGAACTTCTCGATGATATCCCCGAAGGAGAAACCGTATCGCTATATGAACAAGGGGAATTCGTGGACCTTTGCCGCGGTGTTCACGTGCCGGCAACGAGTGATCTGAAAAAATTCAAGCTCATGAACATTTCCGGTGCTTATTGGCGTGGCGACAGTGACAACCAGATGCTGCAACGGATTTACGGGACGGCCTTCCAGAAACAAGGTGAACTCGATGAATACTTGCACCTTTTGCAGGAAAGGAAAGAACGGGACCACCGCAAGCTAGGGAAGGAATTGGATCTTTTTACCATTGATCAACAAGTCGGCCAGGGACTGCCGCTGTGGCTGCCTAAAGGCGCGACCATCCGCCGTACGATTGAACGCTACATCGTGGACCTGGAAGAGCGTCTTGGCTACGATCATGTCTACACCCCGCTGCTTGGAAGTGTGGATCTTTATAAAACATCCGGTCACTGGGAGCACTACCATGACGACATGTTTCCCGCCATGGAGATGGATAATGAAGACCTCGTTTTGCGTCCCATGAATTGCCCGCACCATATGATGGTCTATAAGAACGATTTGCATAGTTACCGTGAACTGCCGCTTCGCATTGCCGAACTCGGTACGATGCATCGCCATGAAATGTCGGGCGCTTTGGCCGGGTTGCAGCGTGTTCGGGCCATGACATTGAATGACGCCCATATTTTCTGTCGTCCCGATCAAATGAAAGACGAGTTTTTACGCGTTGTTGAACTCGTTCAATATGTCTATAAAGATTTTGGTATCAACGACTACTATTTCCGCCTTTCTTATCGGGATCCGGACGATAAGGAAAAATATGTCGATAACGATGAAATGTGGGAGAAAGCACAGGTTCTTTTAAAAGAAGCAATGGACGAGAACAGCGTGGATTATGTCGAAGCTACCGGAGAAGCGGCGTTCTACGGTCCGAAGCTTGACCTGCAAGTAAAAACAGCCCTCGGGAAAGAGGAGACGTTGGCGACGGTTCAACTTGATTTTCACTTGCCGAACCAGTTCGATCTCACCTATATCGGCGAAGACGGCAAAGAACACCGGCCGGTCGTCATTCACCGCGGGGTCGTCTCGACGATGGAACGGTTTGTTGCTTTTCTAATTGAAGAATACAAAGGCGCGTTCCCGACTTGGCTTGCGCCTGTGCAAGTGCAACTGATACCGGTATCGCCGGATGTTCATGGCGGATATATCCAACAGGTAAAAGAAAAACTGCAATTTGCCGGCGTGCGAGTGGAAGCTGATCTCCGCGACGAAAAACTCGGCTACAAAATCCGCGAAGCGCAAACGCAAAAAATTCCTTATACCCTCGTGCTCGGGGATGATGAAAGGAAAGCCGGTTCGGTGAACATCCGCAAATACGGAGAAAAAGAAACGAACACGGAATCGCTGGACGCGTTTGTGGAGCGGATGTCACAAGAGATAGGAAAATAATTTATGCCCGTCGAACGCATCGACTACGAAGAGGCCAAAAAAGCAATGACTACTCATTTGCAAGCCGATACGGAAGCGAAGCGACCGGCGTTCGCCAGCCGCGAGAAAACCCTCGTCTGTTTTGTAATCAAAGATGAGGGTGAGATCGTAGCTGGCATCAACGGTGAGATCTTTTGGCACAATATGCACATCTCGCTTTTCTCCGTGCACGCGTCCTACCGTGGTCGCGGGTGCGGGAGCCAATTATTGCAAAAAATGGAAGCGGAAGCGGTGAACCATTCTTGCCGCATGATGTACCTGGAAACGTTAAGTTGGCAAGCACCGGATTTCTACAAAAAGCACGGATTTGAGATCGTTGGAAAGCTGGACGGGTATCCGATCGCAGGCGAATGCCAATACTATATGCGAAAATTGTTGGTTTAATGGAGGACGCAAAAGTGATCCTTCATTCCGGCGAAAGAGTTTCTTCATAAAAAACCCACTCGTTAAAAGTGGGTTTTTTGATATCGAGTTAAATTCGGTCCCAAGGAATGGCCATTTCCAAAACAATGGCAAGCATGAGTCCAACAAGGAGCCCATTGGATAATAAAGGTTGCCATAGTTCAGGCAGTGATGAAAAATAAGTTCCCGGCATGGTCATTATGATCACACCCGTAAATACAGGGATAGCCGTTCGGTAAACGTTTGTGCTTGTAAAGTTCATTTGTTTGAAGAAACCAAAGGCAGACAAAAACAATTGTAAATACGCGACAAATAACACTGCACTTCCAATGCTTAACGGGATGGTTGCAAAGATGCTCGCGAATAAAGGGACAACACCGACGGAAACAAACATAATACCAGCAAGCACAAACGGCAGCCTTTGCAATATTCTAGTCTGGCTTAAAAAACCAATAGAAGAGACATATGGGGCGTATGGAATGAGACCAATTATGCCCGCTATCGTGGTAGTAACGCCTGTAATTGAAAAAGAACGCCTATAGTCACTTTTGGTAGTGCTGATATCGTACATCGGCTCCGTCCCTTTAAGAGAACCAAACGTATTGGCGAGATTTAAGATACCGGTAACAACAGCCGTTAAAATGATTCCCCAATGAAAGTCCGGTGTACCAAGAATAAAGATATCAAATTGAAACCCGGTTATATTTGTCATCGTTGCTTCCGTCGAAAAAATCATATTATAGGCGAACCAACCAATCAGTATACCGATTAATAATCCGTACGGTCGATATTTTGCCGGTGCTTTGACGCTTATGAAAATGACGATCAGAACGATGATTATGGATAACAGCGAAACAGGAAGATTGATAGCCACTTCGGAGTCTGATGTCTCGTTTCCAAAGGGAACCCCGAGCATACCTTGAAGGAAGATTCCAAGAATTTGGCAACCAAAAAGGAACATAAAAACGCCCATAACATTTGGGGTGAACATTCTCGATAGGAGCGGTCCCAAACCGGTAATACCAATCATCAATGTGAGTATACCGGAAATTATAATCCCGACAATAAGGCTACCTCCGACAGTTGCAATTGGAATCCCTTGAGCCGGGGCAATGGCCGCAAGAGACAACATTACGCCCCACCATAACCCCGATTGCCCTTCCATAATCGCGCGTTTATGTCCGATGCCGGCCTGGATCATGCAAGCAATCCCTGTCACGATAAAGGAATACTGCATCAACGTCACTATACTTTCTTGCGATAGAGAGAAAGCAGCGCCGATGGTGATTGGGATAACGACTGTGTTTGTAAACATGAAAAAAAGCCATTGAACCCCTGACACCCAAGGTCTTAATTTCATAAATTGTGCCACATCATTGCCTCATTTCTTTTTAAAGACAGCGATAAAAGTATAAATTTCTTGATAATTTTGCAATTCTAGCGTAACTGGATGACCGAAAAAAAACATTGTTGTCTTCTACTAAAAAATGTATAATTTATTGTATAGATTAAACAAACTCTGATGAAAGGTGCTTTCGTATGAAGAGCGTTAACGATTTATTTTTGATCGAAAGTTTAAAAAACAGCACCGTCATGGCAGGACATCGCGGTCTGACGAGAAGCGTACAATCGGTCAATATTTCGGACACCCCGGATGCCATCGATCACTTAAATGAACATGAACTTTTGCTGACGACCGGATACGCTTTCAAGGGGGAGCCGGAGGCGCTTTGCCGTCTGATTGAACAAATGAATGACCGGAACTGTTCTGGTATCATCGTTAAACTTGATCGATACTTATATACTTTACCGGAAGAAGCAAAAATCGTGGCCGATTCGCTTTCATTACCCGTTATTCATTTGCCGTTGGATTATAAGTTAGGGGAGCTATCTCAAAACGTTTTAAACTTATTGAATGATGCACGAGCAGAGCAATTATACTACGCCATGGATTTACATCAAAAATTTTCAGATATGATGATTAAAGGCTATACCCTTCAATCGCTTATCAAACAAGTCAGCTATTATATTAAGAGGCCTTTATTACTCGCTGATCACCGTGGGGAAATAAAATGCCTCAGTCAACCCTACGCTTCATCGGAAGAAGTTCGCTTGGATAAGCCTAAACAAACGACGATAACGAATACGATAAAACAAGATCTGGCGCTTGCTCGAAAAGGGGCGACATTTTTCATAGAAGAGAATAACATCGGCAGTATCACGACGTTTCCGATTCAGACAAAAAGACTTCAGCCGAATATGTTGATTATTTCAGATGCGGTCACGTTGGCATACCCATTATCGGAGACCGCCATTGAACAAGCGGCAAATGTAATTTCTTTTACGATTTTAAAAGACCATGCCATTGAAGAAAATTTGCAAATTATAAAAAACAATTTTTTTACGGATCTCATCGAAAAACGATTCGACACTGACTCAGAGATTGAAAGTCGTTGTGCATATTATGGATTGCGTCAAGATGCTTTTTATCTTATGATTTTATGTCAAGCGAACGGAGAGAAAAAAGCGCATTGGTCCTTGCAGAGGGAAAAAGAAATCGCGGAAATACAACAACTGATTTTTGAAAACATGGAAGATGCAATGCTTTCTTACGCATTTGACGGCGTTTTATTTTCACAAGAATCCTATGTAGCGACTGTCCTTCAATTTGACACATATAACGACGACGTCCTCGGGAACGTGAAGGGTTTTTTACGAAATATACAAAACCACGTTTTACAACAAGGGATTAATCTTTCTTTCGGGGTTAGTAATTACGTACAAAAATTGCAAGCACTCCCAAATGCGTATCATGAAGCATCTGATGCGCTGCAAAGCGGTTATATGAACGAAAACGAACCATTTATTCACGTTTATAAAGTTCGGGAGTTGTTGGAGTTGTTTCAAATGGTTCCCCTAAAAAATCTTCATGAGTTTTACCGCCATACGCTAAAAGCATTCGCAACAGAAGATACGAAAGAAGTGAATGAATTAATGAAAACAACGAAGGTTTACCTGGATACCCAATGCGAGATCTCTGAAACGTCTCGTAAACTTTTTGTTCATCGCAATACGGTGAAATACCGAATTGAGAAAATTGAATCGATTCTTGACTGTTCCTTAAGGGACCCTTCTGATTCATTGCGTATCCGAACTGCTTTATTGGTGGAGAAGTTGCTGAAAAATGCCAGTATACATGAAGAATTATGAAGATAAACAAAACGGCTAGTTTTTAATACTAGCCGTTTCACATGATGTTAAATATCACCCAGTCCACTGAATCATGTAAGCAAAAATGAGAAAAGCACTAGCTACTGCCATATAAATAAGGAAGAGTGGGAAAAAGAAACGAACCCATTTTCCCCAGCTAACTCCAGCAATAACGAGGGCGGCCATGAAATGACCGGAAGTCGGAAATAGAATTTGTGCAAAGCCGTCGCCGAATTGGTAAGCTAAGACAGCTGTTTGCCTGGTAACTCCTGCAATGTCGGACAGTGGTGCCATGATTGGCATAGTAACAAGGGCTTGGCCACTGCCGGATGGAATAAAGAAATTTATGGTCATTTGTACGTACTGCATGCTTACTGCTGAAAATGCTCCCGGCAATTGCCCTACAATTCCGCCTAAACCAAAAACAATCGTGTCCAGGATTTGGCCATCTTCCATTACTACGGAAATAGCACGAGCGAGCCCTATAACAATCGCCCCCACCAGTATTTCACGGAAACCTTCGGTAAATGCTTCGCAAATATTCGTGATAGAAAGACCGGCGATTAACCCCACAATGACCCCTATAAATATAAATAACCCGGATATTTCCATCATAAACCAACCAAATTGCAGAATCCCGAAAACAAGTATCCCAAAGAAAATGGGTAATGTCCATATGGCTACCTTCTGCCGCTTTGACAAGGTTTTAGGCTCTTTTGTTAGTTCATCTTTATAAAGTTCACGCTTTTCCTTATCATCGTCATATACAAGGCTTGACTGAGGGTTTGCTCGAACCTTTTTAGCATAGCGTGCGATATACCAACAACCTATGATGACAATAACAACGAAGACAACAACTCGCATGCCTATTCCGGAATACAACTCAAGGCCTGATACTTGTTGGGGTAATCCTACCGTCCCCGGATTCGTTAAACCGGCAGTGAAGCCTAGACAAGTTGATACCAACGCAATGGCTGCCGCTGTCATGGAATCATAACCAAGTGAGATCATCAGTGGTATCAAGACAGGAATATATACGAGTGAAAGTTCAGGTGTTCCAATTATTGTTGCAATCATGGCAAAGATTGTTATCAAAACGGGAACTATCATGAGACTCTTTGTCTGAAATTTACGTGCTAGACGTTCGACTCCAATCTCAATGATGCCGGTATGCCGGAGAACCATGAAAGCACCGCCGATAATAAATGTAAAGAATACAATTTCGCTCGCGTCAATCAAACCTCTAGGGATTGCGAACATAAAGTCCGTCAGTGTGACAGGTGAAGCTTCGACTTGTGTGAAGGAGTCCGGGTCGATGGCCTCTTGTCCGTTTGGACCTGGAACTCGGTCATATTCGCCCGCAGGAATAATGTAAGACATAATGGCTCCTGCGGCAGCTAAGATAAATAATATTACATAAATGTGAGGCAGTTTCATTGTTCTTTTCTTTTTGACTTGATGCTGTTCTTCCGGTTTCGGTGATGTTTGCATGTTAAAACCTCCTTGCCAATTTTAGCACCTTTGCTTTATGCTACATTTGACTTTGGGGTAGATTGATGATTTTCGGATTTGATTTTGAGTTTTCAAAAATTTAATTTGAAAACGTAGTGGCTAGGTTCATAAAACTAAGACAAAACAATACCTTTTCTTCTCCATAACAGGCTTTTGAATGCATCCTATAAACAAAATGCGCGATTATATAGCTTTAATTTGAAGGCGATTTCAACTCTTTCCTGCATAGCATTGTAGCATTTGAGTAAGAGTGCCTCGTAGGAAATAGTATCTTAAGACGTTAATCACTTCACCTCCTAAAAATATGACTGTATTCTAATGCTCATCTGTTTATATAGATAGTGAGTATATTAACTCTATCCAAAGCGTATGTCATTATTACATCTGGCTAAATATATGATTTTTATTTGTTAATTTTGATAATAGACTCGGAGGTTGGCTGCTCACGCTTTGTTTTCCGGAAGAACAAAAGCATGCAAATCCAAACCATACGATCAAAAGTCATTAAAGTGGCAAGCAAACTAGTGAAATCAGGGCCGTTCGTTTTACTTTAAATTGTCTTCAAGTTTTGTCTATGAAACCTTTTTCTGGAATGTGCTCAATCGTATTCAAAGGCTAAAACTAGAATGACATGCGATCGCTCCACATTTTTTAAAAGCCATTTCAAGACTAAGGGAGACGTATGTCCAAAAAAGGCCATTTTTCAGCGTTTGACGCTATGCGTTATCACAATGTTAGTTATCACACCACATTTTTTGAGCACAAAACGAAAAAATCATGAGCTTTGATGCTTATTCATGCATGCTTTTACTTGGAGGTATGAATAATTCAGGTTTGTATGTCGTATTTATTTCATACATTATATGGTCATATTAGATAATATAAAGCTTCATTTTTAGCCAATGATCATAATGACAGACTTATCAGATAGCGCTATCATAATCGTATATTTACTTACTAGTGTGTATCCTTTTAAGGGGGTGACAGGAATCATTGTCGTAACACCTATTGCGCAGGTTGTCGCTTGATTTCGTATGATAGGTTCGACCATATGTCGCGTCCGAACACCCGCAACTTCCGACGGTTCTGGGATTTGTCAAAGCCATTCGATTTCATTTTCTTCCCGTTTGGACAGATGGGAATATCCTCGGAGAAATTTGAATATCACTGCCCGTTTCGATGTTCGTCTTGCTTCGTTTGTTCAAATCGATGAAAGCATCAGCCTCGGCGAATGCCGAGAGGCTATATAAATACGAGGAGGTGAACATATTGAGCCGGAAACCTCATCCCAAAGAAAGAATTTATATTCATAATATTTAAAGGATACAAAATATGAAGTGGAAGGCTTATGAGCCATGCGTAATGAGGGAGAACGAGAATTAATTGCAACCTTTATAACGATATTGTTCTGTTAAAGATAAAAATTTAAAAACAATTGCAAAAAGGAAAAAACAAAATGAAGCTTTGCGCATGAGGTAAGGAATGATGGTAACACTTGCTAAAACCTAGCACCGATTTTTTCGCCGTCTTTATCGGTGTATTGACGCCTTAAACAGTGTTCGCAATGCTTTTCATCAATATGATAGAGACCTGTCCCCATCGAAGGTCACACCCCAAAAATATGGAACTATTATTCCAAAATTGAAATCCCTAAACTCAAAACACGGTGACAGCGGTTATAAGCTACATCAGTACCTGTTCGGTTACCTTTTAGGAGGAATTTTCGTGAGCTACCGTCCATATCGATCTTCTCGACCGAAGTTCTCAGCTGGTCGCCGAGTCCTGGCTGGTTTGACCATGCTCGTGTTTTTGCTGACCAGCTGCGCAGGTGCCGACGACAGTACACAGGGCGACAGTACACAGTCGAGCACTTCCGAAACAGCTAACACCATCGTTCTCATCAATCCGAACTCCAATGAAGACTCGACCCGCTCGATGGCCGACCTCGCCGAGGCGGAGGCCGACGGCGTCGCAAATGTTGAGGGAGTCAGTAATGAAGATGCTCCACCGCTGCTGGAGACACCTCAGGATATGGAAGAAGCGGCGCCTGGCGTAGTGGAGCTCGGCGTAGAAGCCGCGGAAGATGAGAACGTTGCCGCCATTATCGTCTCAGCCTTCAGCGATCCAGGGCTTGAGGAATTGCGCGAGGAGGTCGATGTCCCGGTGTTCGGCATCGGTGAAGAGTCATTTCATGCCGCCGCGCAGGACGACCGGAAGTTCAGCATCGCAACTATCACGCCGGACGAGGACTTGGTCGAGTCGTTCCAGGAGAGAGCCGAGTCGTTTGGTTATTCGCATCTGTATCAGGGTGTCAGGGTCACGCCCGGGGACCCTGATGAACTGGATGAGTCACCGGAAGAACTTGACGCGGCGCTAACTGAAGCGGTACAGGAGTCCATCAGTTCGGAAGGCGCCGAAGCGGTAATCATGGGTGGCGGGCCGCTGTCGGAGCCTGCTCTCAGAATAGAGGAGGAATTCGAGGAGCCTTTGGTGGTCCCTGTCATCGCGGCAACTGATGAAGCGCTCGACGTCGTCAACGAGACAGAATAGGTATAGTTCCTTCAGCTCCATAACACAATGAGGTGGTCTCAAGAAGATCTCGTGTGCTGTCGGGACTGGTGATGTGTACGGGTGCCCAGTAAGGACAGTCATGGAGTCCCCTTGTAGAAGATGTATCGCGTCAAAGATCATCTCCACTACGAGGCTCCACTGCTTACCTATGGTGCCACGCTCGACGTCTCGAGGGAATTGGCTATCTTCCTGGCCCAGTTGTTGGCCGATAAGCGTGAGTATCAACTGCGCCCACAGGAATGCCAGAACGCACAACCCTGTCTCCACGTTGAATTCCAACGACACCTTGCCAGGTCAGGTCGTCGGTGCCAAGCAAATTGGTGAGTGTGTCCCTACCACGCCAGTGAAGACGAAGGTGGCGATCCAGGCCGCGGGTGGTCAAACACAAAAATCGCCCTATGGCTACTCAAACGGCCCCAACACGCCAGCTGGCCCCAACCGCGCCGAGAACCACCGCACTCACGACGATACAAACACCTAACTAAACGGTATTGTCCTTAGCTCGGGTCTCAGCCCGAGCTACTTGTGCTATCTCAAAACCTTTGGTATATGAAAGTTGAGAGAATGGTGTAAATAAACTTCCCCCAACAACGTCATAATAGGCATAGAGGGTTTCGTTGTAATCAGGGAAATTTGTCATTTTCGGAACATATTCTACGTATTTAACAATAGGTTAGCACCCAAAAACTATGGTTTTAAGGTTCACTCAAAGTCTTTTCCAACAAAAGTGAGCCGCGTTTTAGAGTTCAAAAGGGTATTTTTTCTTTGAAAAAAATCACCCCATCCCCTCTATATGGTGGCTGGAGCCATCTTTTTAAGGTGTTTCGTGCATCTTTTGAAGTTTTGGGCAATGATTGAGGCATATAACCAGATTTTTGGACGTACGCGTCCCCTGACAGGCAAATCCTCCAATCGATAGGCCCATTTTAATACAGATGGCACACCTTCGACACTCGCCTGAAAGTTGGAAAGATCCTGGTGCCTTTTTGTTCCAATTTTGGCGCGCGTTTGGTCGGTCCGTCTTTTGGTTTCGCTAAACGAAACGTGGTAGGCTTTCTTTTGCTCTTTGACTTGGCACTGGTTGAGTAGAGGGCATTGCTCGCAATGGTCTTTGTAAAATTTGGCTGTGTATATCTCTTTCTCGGCATCGTAGATGGCAAAGGTTGGCTCATAGCCTTGTGGACATCTTGTGATCTCACCTGTTTCGGGATCAATCTCAAATTGATCGACCCCTATATAGTCATCGGAAACAGGACCACCTGTCATCTTTGAAAAGTTGATTTCAAGGTCTTTTCCATCTGCGTGCTTCACCGTTTCCTGGCGATAGTAAGCGCCGTCAACAGCTAGTGTGTCAATCTCGTCGGCCAAAGGGTGCTCTTTGACAAAGTCCTCGCCAAATTGGGCATCACTATGGGTGTTCTCTTTCAAGTCGGCATGCATAATAAGCCCTGTTTCTTGTTCAGGGTCATGAACTTCGACAAGATTTAGGCTATTGCCCGATATGATGGTCGCCGCCTTTATGACGAAAGGTTGCGTCAGGGTCCGATGGGTTTTGAAGGACACGAGAAGATAATTTTGATCCCTCGATCGGAACAGCGACACCGTCCTCTGTCTCAATGGATTGTTCTTGAAGGAGTCGCGACAGGTGCGCAAAAGCATCCGTATCAAGAGCTACGGATGTATCTTTAACCCACGCGTGCAAGTCATACGCCTGATAAATGAGGGATTCCAGTTTAGATGCTTCCTCTGCCGATTTGGTTTTATATATGGTTTGGTTCTTATGGCCTTTCTCAAGGTATGCCAAATAAGACTCAGGGATATCCAATCCCGGAACCTTGTTTACTTCCTTGACCATGTTACGAATCACCGTATAAACCAACTCAATGCGTGTCATTTTCTTGCAGGAACTGTCGAGCATCGTGGAATCCATGCGTGCCAGCGATTTATTTAAAGACAGAAAATCGGCCATCTTTTCAGCGAGCGATTCCATTTCTTGTTGGAGGAGGTTTTCTCCCGTTTGGAGTTCATGTTCAACCAGGCGACATCTAAAGTTAGATATGGTATTGACACAGAGACGTTCCTTATCTGCATTTGCCTCCAGACCCAAAGCATATTGAAACCGATAATCAAAATAAAGAGATCCAATCAACTCTTCGTCAGAAAGCAAGTTCTGTTGCTTGAGGATAAGCAAACCAACCAGTACATTCACTGGCTTGTTTGGGGGCTGGCCTTTCGCTATATAATACGGAAAAACGTTCTTCATCAATTTGCGTAAGAATAAGACGATAAAAATCCTCGGCCTAGCTTTTTTTTAGGATTTCAACAACATAGTCCGGAAATGCTTGATCCTGATCGAAGAGTGTTTTTTGTACATGTTTGTCTCCTGGCTTGAACATGGTAGAACCTCCAACATCGTAGTCTGTCTCTATTATAATCGATTTTTCGGTCTAATTGGTGGAAAATCTGGACCTTTTTGGGTGAGAACCAGTAATTGACTAAATGTATACTGAACAATTGTTGTATATGATCAAAAAGGAAAAAAGTTATGCGTGAACATATAGGTTGTAAAAAATGTATAATACCTTGAATTGCCATTAAAACTCCTCCAAAGAGACGCTTGTCTCTCTGGGGGAGAATGTGAATTATATTCAAACTGGGACTCATAGGCGTTATCCGCCGGCCTTTGTTGATGTGGGAGGATCATTTGTTGCGTGTTCCGTTTTGTCGGGACCATTAAGCAATAAATTCAAAGTGAACAACGTGATGGTTCCCATGACGATACCGTTTCCGACAATGAGCGTAATATTATCAGGGTAAGCGGCTAAAACCTCTTCCGCGCCTTCGATCGCTAAAGCGATTCCTAAACCGACAGCAATAACGAGTTGATTCGTTCCCTTTGTCAAATCTGATCGGTTGATCATCCGCAGTGAGGTAGCAATCAACATTCCGAACATGGGGATCATCGCGCCTCCAAGGACCGGCCTGGGGATCATGGAAGCGAGAGCGGATACTTTGGGAAAAAGGCCCAATATCAGAAGAATGATGCCGGCCGCAATTAGTACATAGCGGCTTTTAACGCCCGTAAGGGCAACTAAACCTACGTTTTGTGAAAAAGTAGAATGGGTGAAGGAATTAAAGATTCCACTGATAAACCCACCAACCCCTTCCGCTCTCAGTCCTTTTTTAATGTCATGACCGGTTAACTTGCGATCAGTAATTTCGCCAAGGGCAAAAAAGGCGCCAATACTTTCGATCATAATAATGATGGCAACAATGGTCATCGTTATAATCGCTGACAATTCAAAGGTGGGCATTCCGAAAAAGAAAGCATTCCTGTTAGGTGAAATTTTGGGCTTTGAACACAAAAGAGCCTCCTTGGTATAGTGCGGAGTAGACGATGAATGATCATCGAATCTCGAATTTAGGGAACCAAGGAGGACTCATCATGAATTATACACAAAATGAAAAGCTCGCTCAAATCACCCCGGAAACACTTATCATTGGCGTCGACATTGCTAAGAACAAACATGTTGCTCGTGCCATTGATGATCGCGGTTTCGAGTTTGGGAAACGCATCAATTTCACCAACGACCTTGAAGGTTTTGAGACGTTTCTAAGATG
>NZ_FNEN01000038.1 GCF_900100185.1 Natribacillus halophilus
AATTTAAGCTCCTCAAAAGTAAATTTTTGTGCAAGCTGAGTTGCTTCAGTACCATAACCTTTGTTTACAGCACTTCGACTATGTAGCGATATTCTAAAACCTGCTTTTTTATTGTCTGGATCAATTTCTAAGATGGCTAAATGACCTATTAATTGATAATTATCCAACAGACAAATGGCGAAATCATAACGTGTAGGGTTCTCACTAAACTGTTTATATTTTTCTGTAATTTCATTAAGAGTAAATGACTGCCGAGTACCAGTCATATAGAGAAACTCTTCATCCTGACAAGAATGATGAATGCTTTCCATATCTTCATCTTTGATAGGTCTTAGGTACACAAAGCTTCCCTGTATCACCATAATGACTTCCACCTTCATTTCTCGTTTTCAAGAATAGCGTATGATTTAAAACTTTATGATTTATGCAACAATCTGGCACAATTCATGAAGAACACTATTCAATTAAAGCGCCTCGTTTGCTTAAAAAGAAACATCGAGTAAACTCAAACATGCTCGCTGATTTTATTTTTATTGCTTAACCATTTGGTTACATACGCTTCTATAATTTCTTCCTTATCAACATTATAGTGAAATGAAGGGAAAATATGTAATATATGTACACCAAGATAATAAATGGGTTCAAGTAAGCGAACGATCGAAAATTCATCCCTCAACTTATCGATTTGTCCATAATCTGTCCATTCACATAAATAAACGTTTAATAATTCTTCACTTAGATTTTCTGAAAAGAAATCAGCCACCTCTTCCATTAGATGAACGACACTTAGAAAAGGATGGGTCATCGAGCTATTAGACCAATCAAATATGAATGGTTCACCATTCTCCACAATGACGTTGCCACCAAATAAGTCACCATGATCGATGGATAGCAACGACTTGGCTGATTGTACTAAAGACAGAACATCAGGTATGCTTTCTGATAACGCCTGATAAGACACATTAGAAATATAATTTTGTAGAGATCTTATCGTTTTATTCATTTGCTTTTCAGTAAGCACCTGTTCAATAGGCCTTTTAGGTATCGTTTTCTTTATCTGTATTTCACCATGCATATATTTCTTCTGAAGTTTAGCGATTCGTAAGGCAGTTATTTCCCATTGATAAATGTCTCTAGAATAACCAAGGAGCTCCCCATTAATTTCTCTCATCATATATGTATTCTTTCGCTCATCGGTTGCAATAACTTCTGGTACAAATTCCGGCATACTTTTATGTACAAATGGTTCATGATCAAAGATGGACGGAACCGTTTTAACATAATAATTGTTGTCATCGGCACGAACTTTTAGTAATAACCCTTTTTCCCAGCTTCTTACCTGCTCAATGGCAAAGCTACCCGTTAATTGCCTTCCTACCCATTTATCAATTTCATCCCGGAAACCATATTGGAACCACGGCATTAGATAGGATTCATTCTTTGTCCACTGCTGCAAAATCCGTTGCCCCTGTTTGGGGAGTTTATATACATTTTTACGGTTGAATGGATTCAGCCAAATGATGCGTTTGCTATCATATGGAATTTCGCCATTCAAAACTTCGGCTTCATAAACTAATCTTGAGTCCTCTTCAGTCCAGCACTTTAATACATTTATACATAGATGATACTGATTATAAAAATATTCATTTATTGGTTTTGTATCTGCAATATGAAAAGGCTTAGATTGAAAGTAAGGTAAAGATATTTTGTCATTATGAGTATCGAACAACATCAGGTTTTCTTTCTTTGAATACACAATAAATTGATACAGCATTTAATGACACCCTCTCTATTCCTTCTTTCTGTAAATGTAAGATAGGCACAAGTCTTATTCCTCTTTCGCGCCTCGTTTGCGGTAAATCATTTTAACTACCTTTTCCTCGTAAGCAATCACTATTGGATCAACAAATACAATTGATATACTAGAAAGATAGCTACCCCCCAAATGATTACTGCTGAAATTTTATTAATAAGAACGACGATTTTTCCTTCTTTATCGATCGTACGAATGGTTTTACCAATCATCGCTAATCCGATAAAAGACACCCATGATACAACAATACATGCTATTGTAAATCCAATTAATTCGGAGGTTGCAGAATACCTTAGAGAGTTGGTTCCAATAACGCCTACCGTATCAAGCACAGCATGTGGGTTTAAAAGAGAAACAGATATAGCGAATAGGATTTGTTTTTTTGCACTCATAGCTCCGTGTTGTTTATTAACCTCTACTGGATCACTTGACCAAATCGACCATCCAATGTAAATAAGAAAAAGGAATCCAGCCGCAAAAAAGATGATTTGAAAAACAGGTACAGTCATGACTATAAGAGATACGCCTAAAACCGCAAGAACAATTAAAATGGTGTCGCAAATCGAAGCTGTTACAACCGAAGGCATGGTATGCCGTAACTTTTTGTGAGCAGCCCCTTGATTAAAAAGGAATATATTTTGCGCTCCAAAAGCTAAAATTAATCCGAAGGACAATACGAATCCGTGTATGATGGCACCTAACATTACTGATTCCTTTCAACTTTCTGGCCTTATATGCAATAGTGACACAAGTTTTATGCCTTTCTTGCGCTCGTTTAAGTAATAGAAGTAAGTTATAATAACTCTTTACCCATAATAATAAAAGGATCATTTTTATCATGCGGAAAGAATGGTTCTCTTAAGACTTTCCAATTTAAACTTTTATACAAATTACGTGCTGAATTGTTATTTACTTGGGTGGTTAACAATGCTGTTTTATTCTCTACACCTTCCAATAATTCTGTAATTAATTGACTTCCAATGCCTTGTTTCCTATAAGACGGCAGAACAGCTAATTCTACAAATTCAAAGCAATCTGTCAGCCATTTTATCTTCTCTTCGGAACTAAATTCTCTGTCCAACAAGCCATTGTAATATTGTCCTGGTAACGAAATGTAGCCATATGAAAATCCTACAACTTCACCCTTATCATTTTGAGCCACCAAGCCTTTATAATCTTCATAGGTTGAATGTCTAAGAAATCGTGTTTTTATTGAATCATCTGTTTCCCAAATTTCTTTGTAAAGATTGGATATTTCATCTATTTGTTCTTCGGTGCTATCTAGTCGTAAAACTTTTACCATCCCTTTATTCCCCCTCAGTTTTACAATACATTTGTTCCGTTAAATGGCCCTTTAAAAATAAAATAACGCAGGAATGCTTATTCGAGAATAGCGCTCGTTTGCTGAATCCCCACTTCAAAGAATAATTGGACATTAAACATTAAGTTAAAAATATAGCGTAAGCAAAGAGCAGGATAAACAATAGGGTAAATATACTATTCTCGATAACAACACGCTTTTTGCTTTTATTCTTCTTTTTAAATTCTATTCGTTTTTCTCTTTTAATTCGCTTGTCTGTATTCGTGAAGATCCATATTAGAGACGATACAATATAAACCGCAGCGATCGGACCCAAAAAATCGTTAAAAGGAATTAACTCGCCTTCAATAAGCGAAGCAAAGAAATAAAGAGGGACAACCACGGATATTGGGATAGTAATAAACGTATTAATCAATGATTTATTCTTTAATTTTTTATATTCATCGGCCGAGATATGATCACTGATAATCGATACCTCCTCAACAAAACATAAATCGATCTTTAACGATCTGGCCCGATAAGCCAATAACGAGCACAATTCTTATTCCGCTAATGCGCTTCGTTTGCTTTACAACTCACATCTTCATCACATCAATATTTTTATAATAAACTAACTAAAATACAAAATGATAAACAAGACTATAGATATAATGAAAAGCCAAAATGTTGTATACCTTAAACCCTGATTCTTTTTTTCATATCCTTCTTTATTTGATGATTTCCTCCAATAAAAATCATGGAGGAACCATATACCAACCCATTGAGGTATTGATACTCCAATCATAATAGGCAGAGCAACCTCTAATTGGAATGGTTCACCTTCAATTAAGTTAATAAGGTAAACCACAAATCCTACAATAAAAGGACAAAGCATGCTATAAATCAGCTTTTGTGTTTTTGTCATTGGTTTGTTCTTTTTATTGTAGTCTCCCCCCATAAGTCCCCACTTCCCTTTTTTCAATCGTTATTCAATTAGCGCGCTTCGTTTCTTGAAGAACTTTTTTCTATTTATTTAACATCCTGTATATTCGATAAATGCTGCTGATTGTAATAACAACACCCAATATAATAAAAAAAGCTGCTCCATCACTTTCACTAAAATTTATAGAATAGCTTATAATAACACCAATTCCCACTAATCCAATAATAATTGGAAAAAATACGGGCATGTTATTAGTTTGACTCGTTTCACTCATTTCCTAACCCCTCCCTTAAGTTAGCTATGAAGCTTTTCGACATTTCTAATATCCTTCTCAATTTCCACGATAAAAGACCAACATACTTATTCCGTTAAATGACCCTATTCAGAAGTACTTGCTGTAAAAATCATGTCTTAATTTCCCACTAAGATGAGCATAAATCCTTGTTGTCTCACTCTTTTCATGGCCAAGAAGGCTTTGAATCACTTCAAGAGGTGCACCATTGTCTACCATGTGTGTAGCATAACTGTGGCGTAATTGATGGGGATGAATCGTTTTTTTGATTCCAACACGATTGGAAATACGCTTAACAGTGTATCTCAAGGTGTCTATACTCATACGCCTTCTCGGTTTACGTTCTGTTACAAACAAACAGGGTTCGTCGTCATCACGTTCATCCAAATACCGTTTCAACCAAATCCCGCAGCGTATATTAAAATACACTTCTCTTTCCTTGTCACCTTTTCCGTGCACAATTACCGAGTTTCTTGTTAAATTAATATCATCTCGATCTAACTTCGCTACCTCTCCGATGCGACAGCCTGTTGAATAAAAAAACTCAAACAAGGCATTTTCCATCGAAGTATGGCATCCTTCTCTAAGATGCTCAATTTCATGTTCGGAAAGAAACTTAGGAATTCGTGTGCCTAATTTCGGCTCTTTTAATTTGGCAGCCGGATTTTTTAACTCGTCTTCGACAGTCATGGGCACATTTTGTGCTCTTTTTTTATGCAGAATCCTGATATATCAAACGTTTATCCCCTGTGGACAGAGTAAAAATCCCACTTATTAATAGGCACACATTTGTGGATAATTAATCTTTACTTTCAGGTATATACGTGCTATGATATAGGCATGTACTTACGAAAAGTGAAACGCACAAATAAAGATGGTAGCCAAGTCACGTACCTGCAACTGGCGCACAACGAATGGGATCCGAAGGCCAAATATGCGAAAGCGAAGGTGATTTACTCGTTTGGGCGGACCGACCAAGTCGACGCCGCCTCCCTGGAACGTCTGGCCAAAAG
>NZ_FNEN01000008.1:0-72518 GCF_900100185.1 Natribacillus halophilus
GATCCCTCTCGGACCTTCTTCGCTTCCGTCTGAGGGTTCAGATTGCTCTTCTGATCCCTCTCGGACCTTCTTCGCTTCCGTCTGAGGGTTCAGATCGCTCTTCTGATTCAGGAGTGGCACATTGCACACTTTTCCTTGCGCCAATCCTCACTACTCATTATAAATTACAGCGATATTTCGCGTGACTTGCTGCAAATACGTCCGGCCATTTTCCATCGCGTCTTGCACGCTGATCACACCCGGAACGAGACTAAAGACCGCGTCTATGCCATGCTCATACACCTCTTCATAGCCTTCCCCGAGCTGGCCGGCCATCGCGATCACAAATGTACCGGTTTCCTTACCTGCCTTCGCCACGCCCACCGGCGTTTTTCCATATGCTGATTGGCCATCGATTTTACCTTCGCCGGTCACGATTACATCGGCATGACGGGCGGAATCCCGGAAGCCGGTCTCATCCAGCACGAGATCAATGCCGGGTTTGAGCTCAGCATTAAGATAAGCAAGAAGCGCGTAACCCAATCCGCCTGCTGCCCCGGCACCGGGTGTATCCTTTACATCATGGCCGGTGGTTTCTACGGTTAGTGTATGAAAATGAGCGATAGCGTTATCAAGCCTATGTACCATATCCGCATTCGCTCCTTTTTGCGGGCCGTAGATCGCGCTCGCCCCCTGTTCACCTAATAATGGATTGGTGACATCACAGGCCACAACGATGTCTGTATTTTCCAGGCGAGCGTCCAGTCCCGAAAGATCAATGGAGCTCAGTTCTTCAAGCCCAACTCCGCCCTTTGCGACCGCTTCACCTTGTTCATTCAAAAGACGCCCCCCAAGAGCTTCAATCATCCCCGCACCGCCATCATTCGTCGCGCTGCCGCCGATGCCGAGAATAATTTTGCGTGCGCCTTGATCAAGAGCTGCCCGTATCATTTCGCCCGTTCCGTAGGTTGACGCCGCGCCAACGTTGCGATCGTGCTCGGCCACATGATCAAGACCCGAGGCCTGCGCCATCTCCATAATTGCTGTTTTCCCATCAGCCGAAAGCGCGTACGTTGCTTCTACCGGACGGCCATTCGGCCCCTCCACTTGCAAGGTATGATAAACGCCGGCCAAATTTGCGGCGAGCGCCTCCATCGTTCCCTCTCCGCCATCTCCCATTGGGATTAAATGATATTCATGCTCGTCACCCGCTTGTTGAAAGCCTGTCTGAATCGCTTCCGCAGCTTCTCTCGCGCTCATGCTTTCTTTAAAAGAATCCGGTGCGATGATAATGTTTGCCATGGGAATGCCCCCTTGTTCGTTTCTTTAAGCATACAATGATTTGATTATACGGGCAATATGGACGAAACGTCACCAAACCAAACTCCAAAAAACGAACCCAATAACAAGAGCGATCCCCATAATCACCAGCGTGTGAGCTAATATTTTTCCATATGAAGCCCCTGATTTTATAATATAAGCATGGGCTGCGATGTTTAAAGCCATCAGCAGTATAAAGCATAACAGCAATACAAATAATACGACCAGAATCGTATCCATGCTCAATCTAAACAACCTTTCTATGGTAAGCCTTGTGAATAATCTTCCCGACAAAGCGTTTTAGATAACTTGACGTGAACGAAAAAAAACCTTATTCTAGTTTTAGATACCGTTATCTGCTAGCAGGAGGGACAAAAAAATGGATGTACACTGGATGGCTATATTAACAACGGTTCTCGTACTTATTGTCGTGGGATGGTCTGCGTATAATCTCATAGTGGAAAAAAATTAAGAAAAAGCACGAAGAGTGATCACTCTCGTGTTTTTCTTTTGTGAAGGAGGAAAGATATTGATCTTTATAAAATATCTCACTATTTTGATGACTACCGGTCTCCTATCACTATCATTTATGTCGACATCATCTGCGCACTCTTATGTCGAAGATTCTGACCCTGCCGAAGATGCGACGGTCGAAGAAGAGGTGGACACCCTCACGCTCAACTTTGACGCGGGTATCGAATCGGCAACGACGGCCACTGTTGTCGATGACGAAGGGGAAGAATATGAGATCGCCGAAGAAAGTGTGGAAAGTCCGGAATACAGTGCTACTCTCACTGAACCGCTGCCTTCTGGTGATTACATAATCGAATGGGAGGCCCTGGGGGATGATGGACATACAACCGAAGGCGAAGTTGCTTTTTCCGTTGCCGTTGATGAAGACGCAACTGAAGATGAAGCCATCGAGCAAGAAACCAATGAAGAAGAGACAACAACGACCGAGGATGATTCCGCCCAAGAAGAAGAAACCGCGGCCGGTGAAACGACTGAAGACGACGGTGCGGGTTGGATCATTACCGCCAGTCTTGCTCTCATCATTATCGGTGCGTTAATCTTCTTTATATCTCGCAGGAACAAAGCGTAAAAAATGGTCATCCTTGCCGATGCTGCCCTCTTTCTCGCGCTTTCCCTTTTTGCAGGCATTCATATTCTGGAGGCCATCCCAGCGGACAAACGGCCACGGTCACGTATTCCGTCTTTTCTCATTCCGGCGCTTACAATCGCGCTGATCGTATTCAGCTTCATCCCCCTCGGTATGATTGCCGAACAGACAGCGGTCGATTTTTCCGATCCTTTTCCCACGGTACTTGGCACTGTCCTGTTTGAGTTCACCATCGGGCAAGGTTTTATCGCTTTTGTCCTGTTCCTTGCGATCACATTGGTCGCCCGGTTCACCTTGAAGGAAAAAAGACGCTGGCTGCTCTTGCTCCCTGTCCTCGGCATGATTCTGGCAACAGGATGGAGTTCACATGCGGCGTCTTATTCGAACCAAGGTTACCTCTTTGATGTGATTCATGTCGGGGCTGCTGTGTCCTGGACAGGGGTCTTGCTCGTGGTAGGTTTTTTTTCCGTCGGCGAAGACCGCTGGCTCCGTTTTCTGGATTGGTTTACCCCGTTCGCTTTTACGATGGTACTGCTGTTATTCGCAAGCGGACTGGGAATGCTGACGTTAATCACTCCGGAGTATACGAACAGCTGGCTGCTTTCCTACGGGCAATGGCAATTACTCAAGCATTTGCTTTTTATCCCGCTCGTTTTTTATGGATTTGCCCACGGCTTTATCATGAAAAAAAGACTGGAAACTGGAAAGAAACGTACGCCGCGCTTTTCGCTACAAATGGAAAGTGCCGTGCTTGCGAGTGTCTTCATCGTCACGGCAGTTATGGCCGAGCAAGAGCCGCCCCATGAAGTGGCAGCGACATTGGCATTCACCGAACCATCGGGGATCGCGACGCAAATGATCGCAGCAGACTTGCTGCCCGGTGACGTGGTTACCTGGAGCGCTAGTGTCCCAACCGTTTTACTGGCCGTCGCCGCCATCGCCATCCTTGTCTTTTTCGTCTATAGCGTTGGAAGCGGGCGGCCCTTCTGGTTAGCGCCGATCTATATTGCCTTGTTCATCGTGACCGCGTATGCAACCATCATGGTTGGCGCCGATGTTGAAACGGCAAGCCATGCCCTTTTTAAATAAGCCAACCCCTCCAGGCTAAGGAATGGGGTTGGCTTATTTCTTTTCAGCGAGCATCGATACCTTCTTGAATCAGCTTGTTCACGACTTGCGGATTGGCTTTTCCTTTTGTCGCCTTCATCGTCTGTCCGACGAGGAAACCGAAAGCTTTATCCTTGCCGTTTTTAAAGTCTTCGATCGATTGCTGGTTTTCATCTAAAATACCCTCGACGATGGACTTCAGCTCATCTTCATCGGAAATTTGCACGAGCCCTTGATCCTTGACGATCTGCTCAGGGCTGCCGCCCTCTTCGATTAACGTCTTGAACACGGTTTTGGCAATTTTACTCGAGATCGTTCCTTTTTCGATCAAGGCGATCAACTCAGCCAGTCCCGCCGGCGTCATGGCCACATCTTCGAGCTCTAAATGGTTGGCGTTCAAGTGGGCATTCACTTCCCCCATCATCCAGTTGGCGGCCTGCTTCGCGTCAGCCCCTTCGGCAACGGTCTCCTCGAAAAAGTCCGCGCTCGCTTTTGCCTGCGTTAGAACACCGGCATCATATTCAGGAATCTCCCATTCCGAAATATAACGGCTGCGCCTTTCATCAGGGAGTTCAGGGATCTCTCTTGCAATCCTTCCCTGCCATTCTTCGTCGATGAAAAGATGCACAAGATCCGGTTCCGGAAAATAGCGATAATCATCGGAGCCTTCCTTGACACGCATGAGGACTGTTTCTTTGCGTTCGTCATTCCAGCGGCGCGTCTCTTGCAATAGTTCCTTGCCGGCCTGGAGTTCTTCAGCTTGCCTTTTTTCTTCAAAAGCGAGGCCTTTTTGTACGTTGGCAAACGAATTCAGGTTTTTCAGTTCCGTTTTGATGCCGAATTCTTCCTGACCCACCGGTCGTAAAGAAATGTTCGCATCACAACGCAGCGAGCCTTCTTCCATTTTACAATCGGACACTTCTGTATACTGCAGAATCGCTTTTAATTTTTCCAAATAAGCGTGTGCTTCTTCCGGCGTGCGGATATCAGGCTCGGAGACGATCTCGATGAGCGGCGTTCCCACGCGGTTAAAATCCACAAGCGAAGCATGGGCATCTTCATCATGCGTCAGTTTGCCCGCGTCTTCTTCCAAATGAATACGGGTAATCCCGATCGATTTCATCTCGCCGTCTACTTCAATATCAATCGAACCATGCTCGCCGACGGGTTGATCGAATTGCGAGATCTGGTACGCTTTCGGGTTGTCCGGATAAAAATAGTTTTTGCGGTCAAATTTCGTCTGTTCGGATATGGAACAATTTGTAGCCAAGCCTGCTTTAACCGCATAATCGACGGCGCGTTTATTAAGTACCGGCAAAACACCCGGATGTCCGAGGCAGATCGGACAGGTTTTGGTATTCGGCGGTTCTCCGAAAGACGTGGAACAAGCGCAAAAAATCTTCGTATCCGTTTTTAGTTCGGCGTGCACTTCCAGGCCGATAATCGTCTCGTATTCCATAGGTTGGACCCCCTTTATAACAGCGGTTTTTCCTTGTAATGGCCTGTTTCCTGTTCATATGCGTGGGCGACACGATAAAGAATTCGCTCTTCGAACGGTTTGCCGATCAATTGCATCCCGACGGGCAAGCCGTTTGAAAAGCCGCATGGTACGGAAACGGAAGGGTTTCCGGACAGATTGACTGGGATTGTCAGGACATCATTCAGATACATCGTAAGCGGATCATCCTTTTGTTCCCCGATTTTAAACGCGGTCGTCGGTGCTGTCGGCCCAAGAATGACATCATAGCTGTGCAAAACGTGATTGAAATCTTCGCGAATCAACGTCCGCACCTTTTGCGCTTTTTTATAGTAGGCGTCGTAATAGCCGGAACTAAGGGCAAACGTACCCAGCATAATGCGGCGTTTGACTTCGTCACCAAAGCCTTCACTTCGCGACTTCTTATAGACGTCCATTAAATCACCGTCACCTTTGCGGACACCGTAACGAATGCCGTCAAATCGCGCCAGGTTCGCGGACGCTTCCGATGACGCCAGCAAATAATAGGCAGCCACCGCGTAGTTTGCATTTGGTAAAGACACTTCTTCACAGGAAGCGCCCAGGCTTTCCAACGTACGGATCGCCGATTGGATTTGTTCTTTGACACCGGCTTCAACGCCTTCTTCCATAAATTCTTTCGGCACGGCGATTCTCATACCGTTAATATTGCCTTCCAGGGCGGAAAGATAATCCGGCACATCGACGTCAACGGATGTCGAATCATGAGGATCATGGCCGGCAATCTCCTGCAGGACATAGGCATTATCTTCCACCGTGCGGGTGAGCGGTCCGATTTGATCCAGCGAAGAAGCAAACGCCACGAGCCCGAAGCGTGACACCCTCCCATATGTAGGTTTCAAGCCAACAACGCCGCAAAAAGACGCGGGTTGACGTATGGAGCCGCCGGTGTCCGAGCCCAGGGCAAACGGCACTTCGCCCGCGGCGACCGCGGCCGCAGATCCCCCGCTTGAACCGCCGGGAACACGGTCGGTAGCCCAAGGATTTTTCGTACTGTAATAGCCGGAATTTTCGTTGGAGGATCCCATTGCGAACTCGTCCATGTTCAACTTCCCGACGGTGACGATGTTTTGTTCATTCAGTCGTTCCATAACGGTGGCATCCTGTACAGGCTCAAAATTGTCGAGCAGTTGACTGGCGCATGTCGTTTTAAGTCCTGCCGTCAAAATATTGTCCTTAATGCCCGCCGGGATGCCGAATAACGGTTGCTCGCTCCCTTGATCCACCTGCTCATCAAGTGCTCGGGCTTTTTCCATGGCTCTTTCTTCATCGAGGGTGAGGAAAGCCTGCACGGAATCATCGACGTCCCGAATTTTTTGATAGGTATTTTCCGTAAGCTCAGATACCTTTACGTCTTTATTTTTAATCTTCGTATGCAAAGACGCGATCGTTTCATCCATAAATGACATGACGTTCACTCCTCTAGTCCAGGACAGATGGCACTTCGATTTGTCCATCTTTTGACGCTGGCGCATTTTTTAGCACATCTTCTCGGTCCAGTGACGGGCGCGCATCATCTTCACGCAAGACATTACGTACACCCATCACGTGTGTCGTAGGCTCCACGTCTTCGGTGTTCAGTTCGTTGAGACGCTCCGCGTATGTGATAATCTCCCCCATATGTTTCGCGAACGTTTTCATTTCCTCTTCTGTGAACGTTAAACGGGCAAGGTCCGCCACGTGTTCAACTTGTTCTCTTGAAACCTCGGTCAACTCTATTCACCTCTCATTCAACTCTTGGATAATCATATCAAAACAGATAGGCGCGGGCAAAAAAAACCTCCCGCGCCCCCTAGGTAAAATCAGCGCGTCGTCCTTCCGCCTTATGAGAGGGTGCAACATGCTAAGATTCGACCGTTTTCATACCCCAAAGGCTAAGCGGATCACTCCGTGAGGGATGATTCGGCCCGTTTCATACCCCAAAGGCTGAGCGGACCACTCCGCGAGGGATGATTCGGGCGGTTTCATACCCCAAAGGCTAAGCATATCACTCCGTGAGGGATGACTCGACCGGTTTCATACCCCAAAAGCTAAGCGGACCGCTCCGTGAGGGATGATTCGACCGGTTCCATACCCCAAAAGCTAAGCGGATCACTCCGCGAGGGATGACTCGACCGGTTTTCATACCCCAAAAGCTGAGCCCCCGCCCCCGCGCTCCTTCATTCATAAATATGCACATTAGCCTCTTCACCGGCATCTCTTGTAATCAGCGCTTCCGGTTGATCATTGGAGGTAATCGTGATGGAAATATCAATGTCCGTTTGAAAATGTTCTTCCATCTCACTTGCCGCTTGCTGGGTCACTGCGATCGTCTCCATTTGACTCTGGAAACGAATGGGTACCTGAATCGTCAGGCTGCTCAGCTCGTTGTTTTGATAATACCCACGGGCGGTGACGCCGATATGGTTACTAAAATAACTGTTTAACGCATCGGCGAACTGGGTAAAGCGCTCGGTATCTTCAGGGACGCTATCAGATGCTTGATCAGATGGAAAAAAATAATAGTCTTCGCTCAACGAATCCCAACCGCCAAGATCGCTTCCTGCCTCAGCCGTTGCCGTTGCGATGAATTCACCCGGCGTCGTCGAGTTACGCGGCGCCTCCCGAAACAGGGCCACGACGATCGGCACATCATTCAACATCCCTTCTTCCCGTTCCTCGGCACGCAGACGGGAGACAACTTCTTCGCCCATTTCCTCACCTGCTTCCAGGGCCTCTTCTTCAGAAATGGTCTCATCCATCCACGGCCCATAGCTACCGTCATCGTTTTGCTCGCGGAAATAATAGATGCTGTTTAAAGAGAGCGCGACGGAGACGCCTGCTAATTGCAAATCGCCGTCATCATTTTCAACGTGATAATTCTGCTCGATGATATGGGAGAGAATACATGGATTATTGCTATGTTGCTCTTCAAAACCATCCCCATCTCCCAGCTCGGGATTAAGGCCAAGCCCTGCGTTTTCCTCTTCCTCGTCATCATCGTCCGGTTCCTGGTAGCGCGCCAACCAGTTATCTAAATCATTATTATCGATAAATTGCCCTTCCTGAAAAAAATAATCCTCCGGTTGAAACGTCTCTGAAGAGATTTCACTCAGGCCGACTTCCAGTCTTTCCAGATCGACACGATTATAAGCCGCTCCCGAATAACACCCCTCCCCTGATCGATATCCCCTGCCCTCCCCGGGGTCATACTGCCCATCCGGGAATATATTACGGTAAAAGTCCGACAAAGTGGGCACGGGCTCCCCTACATCAGTCTCTTCTTGTTGCTCATCTTCCTCGCTGTCTACGGTTTCCTCTGCCGTTTCCTGTTCAAATAGTTCCGCGCAGCCCGAAAGGATGATAACCGTACATAAGCATACGATCATCCACCTCATCCATCTCCCCCCTTTCCGGAACACTCGTTATTCAATCTCTTCACTCGCTCGCTGCTCGTCCCAAATCTCTACGTCCAATTCCCTCGCTTTATCCAGCTTCGAACCCGCGTCTTCCCCGGCAATAACGACATCCGTGTTTTTGCTTACACTTGAAGTTACATTCCCGCCGCCCGCTTCAATCCTCGCTTTTAAATCATTCCGCGACCAACGTTCGAGTTTACCCGTTAGGACAAATGTTTTTTCCCGGAACTTATCGGATGCGGCCTCGGTACTCCCCTGAAAAGACATGTTCACTCCGGATTCCCGTAAACGGGTGAGCATCTCGGTCACCTCGGGTTGCTGAAAATACTGCGCAACGGCTTCAGCCATCTTCTCGCCGATTTCCGGAATCGTTTGTATGTCTTCGGCCGAAGCGGATTGCAACGCCTCCATCGATTCGTAGTGGCGCGCCAGTGTATCAGCGGCTTTGACCCCGATGAAACGGATCCCCAATCCGAATAGCAAATGCTCCAGTGAATTCCCCTTTGACGTTTCAATGGCGGAGAGTAAGTTGTTCACCGATTTATCACCCATACGGTCAAGCTCGATTAAATCCTCGTACTTGAGACGATATAAATCGGCAATATCAGCGATGAGTTCATGATCAAACAGCTGAATGATCACCCGCTCCCCCAGGCCGTCAATATTCATGGCATTCCGGGAAACAAAATGAATCAATCCTTCCCGTTTTTGCGCGGGGCATTTAGGGTTGATACAGCGCAGGATCACTTCATCCTCTAAGTGGACGAGCTCACTTTCACATTCAGGGCAGACGGAAGGCATCGAAAAATCTTCTTCGTCTCCAGTACGAGCATCTTCCAACACCCGCACTACTTCAGGAATGATGTCACCGGCTTTTTTAATAATCACCTGATCACCGATCTTGATGTCTTTTTCGCGAATAAGCTCCTCATTATGAAGCGAGGCTCGTTTTACCGTCGTTCCGGCCACCGTTACCGGCTCCAGGTGAGCCGTCGGCGTTATTGCCCCGGTCCTGCCGACGGATAGTTCAATACCGGTCAACGTCGTCATTTTTTCTTCCGCCGGGAACTTGTAGGCAATCGCCCAGCGCGGGCTTTTGGCGGTAAAGCCCAGCTCATCTTGCTGCCTGAGGTTATCCACCTTGACGACAATGCCATCGATCTCATAAGCGAGCTGCTCTCGTTCATCGAGCCATTGGTTCACATAATGGATAACCCCGTCCATTGAATCGTAATGCCCGTTTTGCGGATTAACCTTTAAACCCAGCCCTTGCATATAGTTAAGCGCTTCATGATGAGAAGCCAATCCTTTTCCCCGATCATTGGCAATCGCATAGAGAAAAATATCGAGATTGCGACCGGCCGCAATTTTGGGGTCCAACTGGCGCAATGAACCGGCCGCCGCATTTCGGGGATTGGCAAATAACGCCTCCCCGCGCTTTTCTTTTTCCTCATTTAAACGGCGAAAAGATCGTTCCGGCATAAAGACTTCTCCGCGCACTTCGACGCTCGCCGGTTCATTGAGACGCAAGGGAATGGAACCGACAGTTTTCAGATTCGTCGTAATGTCTTCGCCGATCTGTCCGTCTCCTCTCGTCGCGCCCCGGACGAAGCGGCCATTCTCATATGTCAGGGCTACAGCCAAACCATCGATTTTCAGTTCACAGTTATAAGTGACCGCTTCTTCGGCTGACAGACCCTGGCGTACACGGCGGTCGAAATCCCATAAGTCCTGCTCGTTAAAAGCGTTGCCAAGACTCAACATCGGCCGGTCATGGCGAACTTTTTGGAAACCGGAGAGCACTTCTCCGCCGATCCGCATCGTCGGGGAGTCATCACTTTTCAGGGAAGGATGGTTTTCTTCGAGATTGACGAGTTCCCGCATGTCTTCATCATAGTTGGCATCGGGAACGATCGGGTCATCAAGCACATGATAATGATAATTGTAACGATGTAGCCTCTCCCGCAATTCCTCCACGCGGGCGGCTACTTCTTTTTCTTCGGCCATGGCAGTCTTCCTTTCATTGACGGGTAATGGGCGCAAATTTGGCGACGAGGCGTTTAATGCCATCTTCGGGGAACGCGATGTCGAGTTCCTGGTTTTCGTCTTCTCCCTTAACAGCGACGACCGTGCCTGTTCCCCATTTTCGATGATCGGCTTTATCCCCCACCTGCCAGGCGTGTGTTTCTCCGCCTGTACGAGTGGTCGCGCCTATGTTTCGGCGCCGCTCCGCAGGTTTCTTGTCCTCCTCCGGCGACGTTTCGTATAAGTGGCCCGGTACTTCACTGATAAAACGAGAGATGGGATTCATTTGCTGGCGTCCATACAGGCGCCTTGACGCAGCTCTTGTCAAATGCAAGTGTTCTTCCGCGCGGGTCATGCCCACATACGCGAGTCGACGCTCCTCTTCCATTTCTTCTTTCTCAAACAATGAGCGGTTATGCGGAAAAATCCCTTCTTCCATGCCGATCAAGAATACGGTGGGAAACTCCAGGCCTTTCGCGCCATGTAACGTCATCATCGTTACCGTTCCTTGCTCGGCTTCCTCTTCATCGTCAAGGCGGTCAAGATCAGCAACGAGGGCCAAATCGGTTAAGAAGGCAATTAACGACTTGTCTTCCTGTGTCCTCTCAAACTCCTGGGCGACGGTGAGTAGCTCATCGACATTTTCCAGCCGACTTTGGGACTCCAGCGTTTGTTCAGATTTAAGCGTTTCCCGGTAGTTGGATTGCTCCAATACTTCTTCAATGATTTCAAGTACCGACAAATACTCCTGTTGCTGTATCCAGCGATCGAGAAGCTCCGCAAAACCGAAAAGCTTTTTCGTGACGGTTGCCGATAAGCCGATCTGGTCCGCTTCCAAAAGGGCCGCATGTAAGCTGAGGCCCTGTTCATTGGCGAAGGCCGCTACCTTATCGACCGTTGTGGCGCCAATGCCTCTTTTGGGGACATTAATGATCCGCGTGAGGCTGATATCATCATCGGGATTGGCGATGACGCGCAAATAAGCGAGAACGTCTTTAATTTCTTTGCGATCATAGAATTTGGTGCCGCCAATCATCTGATAGTTGATATTTGATTTGACGAACATCTCTTCCAGCACCCGGGACTGGGCGTTCGTACGGTACAGAACGGCAAAATCCTGATAGTTTTTCGCGCCCGTCCGGACAGCCTCCCTGATCTGTTCCACGACGTAAAAAGCTTCTTCCCGCTCATCCGCCGCTTCATAAAAATGAATGCTCGTACCCTCGTCATTGTCCGTCCATAAATTCTTCGGCTTGCGGCCGCTGTTATTTTTTATCACTTCATTGGCCGCCGCTAAAATCGTTTTCGTAGACCGGTAATTCTGCTCGAGAAAAATCACTTCAGCATCCTTATAATCCTCTTCAAAAGATAGGATATTGCCGATATCAGCCCCGCGCCATTTATAGATCGACTGATCGGAATCGCCGACGACACAGATATTGTGAAAACGTGCAGCCAGTTGCTGGACGAGAAGATATTGCGCCCTGTTCGTATCCTGATACTCATCCACATGGATATATTGAAACTTGCGTTGATAGGATTCCAATACCTCGGGCACTTCCCGGAAAAGCCGGATCGTCGTCATGATCAAATCGTCAAAATCAAGGGCATGATTGACGCGTAGCCGGCGGGCGTA
The DNA here is from genome assembly GCF_900100185.1 of Natribacillus halophilus. Classification (GTDB taxonomy): domain Bacteria; phylum Bacillota; class Bacilli; order Bacillales; family Marinococcaceae; genus Natribacillus; species Natribacillus halophilus. The sequence goes on from NZ_FNEN01000008.1 coordinate 12,102, forward strand.
TGCTTTATAAACGTCGGCGGCTACTTCCTCTAAAGGTCCATCCACGTTTTTCGCGTATTCATCGGCCGTGATCAATTCATTTTTCGCCCCGCTTATCATACCGAGCAGCGTTCGGGGCGGGAATTTTTTGGAATCGAGATTCTGGTCCTTTAAAATTTGTTTGATCACGGACTGCTGATCGCTGGCGTCCAGAATGGAAAAATTACGATTGATACCGATGCGGTCGGCATCCCGACGCAGGATTCGTACACATAAGGCGTGAAACGTCGACATCCAGATGTTATCGGCAACACCGCTGACGAGGTCACCGACACGGCTCTTCATTTCTCTGGCCGCCTTGTTCGTAAATGTAATCGCGAGTATGTTCCAGGGCGCGATCCCTTTTTCCCGGAGCAAGTAAGCGATGCGGTGCGTAAGCACCCGTGTTTTCCCGCTTCCGGCACCTGCCATAATGAGGAGCGGCCCTTCGGTCGTCTCTACCGCCCGCTTTTGTTCCGGATTTAACCCTTCCAGTAGTTTCTCGATCATCTTTCGTTGCATCGTACGCACATCCTTAGCGCAATTTCCCTTGCCTGGTCGTTTCCTTGACAACATTCACCGTTTTTAAAGCTTCTTCCTTATCTTCATAAATCGCGTTTCCCACGATGACCGTATCGGCCCATGTTGCTATTTCAGCGGCTTGTTCCGGCGTCTGGATACCACCGCCGTAAAACAGTTGAGCCTCCTCAAGGATTTGACTCACTTTTTTCAAAACATCTACGTTTCCATATGTACCGCTATATTCAAGATAAAAGATAGGCATACGCAAAACACTTTCCGAAAAGCGGGAAAAGGCCACGATATCATCCAAATCCAGGGCAGCGTCCGCGTTTGTTCGTCGGGCGGCACTGGAATCACGGTTTAGGATGCAGTATCCTTCTCCGATGACCTCGGCCGTTTTCAGAAATTGACCGTGTGCTTTTAAAGCTTGTTGATGGAGGCCGCTAATATAGGCTGGATTGTGCGCATTCAAGACAACCGGAATGAAATACGCATCAAACCCCGGGGAAAGTGACTCGAGTTCTGTCACTTCCAGCACACACGGCACGGAAAACCGCCGGACAGCCGCCAAGCATTCCGTGACATTGTCTATCGTCGCCCCCTCGGTTCCTCCAACGATAATTGCGTCTGTTCCCGACTCACAAATATCCGCGATCCATCTTTCGGATAACGGCCTGGCCGGATCAATCTTAAACGCGTGCCGCCAGGATTTTATCTCTTCCAACATTGAAAAAGCCTCCGCTTCGTGAAAACAAGCTCTTCACCTTTTAATTATAGCAGAAATCGATGATATTCTTAAGCCGGAAAAGGCAAGCATCTTCGTTCCTGTCAATTTTTAAGATTAGCAATCACCGAAAGAGGTTATACCTATAAAAGGTGATGTTGTTATGAAAAGCATATTGTTTTTAACGTTCGGAACGTTCTTGTTCGCTTTCTCGATTACACAATTTGCGATGCCAAATAACTTGGCGGAAGGAGGAATCGCGGGGCTTTCCCTTTTGCTTTTTTACGCGTTTGAATTCTCGCCGGCGCTAGTCACGTTTGTTTTTAATGCCGTTTTGCTCGCGATCGGCTATCGTATATTGCCGAGACATATGGTTTATAAATCCCTTTTTAATGTACCGTTATTTTCGTTTTTTGTATTTTTAATGGAAGATTTGGGACAGCCGATGGCCGATCCGCTGTTGGCGGCCATTTTCACAGGGGTGTTTACCGGAGCGGGCTTTGGCTTCATCTTTCAGGCCGGAAGCACAACCGGAGGCACTTCGACGGTCGCTCGTATGCTGAATCATAAATTGGGCTGGGAACTCACCGGGGCCAACTTTGTTTTGGACGCCATCATCGTTGGTGTGGGCATTTTTATCATTGGGCCTCTTTTCACCATGTATACGATTGTCGCGTTGTATATCGGGAAGAAAATCACCGATTACGTCCTGGAAGGCTTTCAGTCCAGAAAAGCCCTTAATGTCATTTCCGAAAAAGGAAACGAAATCGCGGACGCGGTCAATCGCCTCATGCAATCCAGCGCCACCCTCTATGAAGGGTATGGAACCTATTCGGATAAAAAGAACTACATGGTCTACATTGTCATTGAAAAACAACGATTGTTTCATTTAAAACAACTTATCTATGAGATCGATGAAAACGCCTTTATCGTCGTGTATACGGTCAAAGACGTGTCGGGCGGGACATTCTTAAAAAAGTATCATCCGTCGCAAGAATCATTTCCAACCGATGAAACCTTTGAAGAAGAGGATTTCGACAAGCGTTAAGGGTAATGAGGAAAAACCTTATTTCATGCCCCTGCGAACGGCGGTCAAACCATGTCTTCATAGACAAAATAAATAACCCGAGGGCCACGAGATGGCCTTCACTCGGGTTGACTTTTTTCTCCATGCACACGACTTAGGGCCATTTGGTAACTTTCATTCCCGTAATTCAAACAACGTTTCACCCGGCTAATCGTGGCTGTGCTCGCCCCCGTCTCTACTTCAATGGAATGATATGTTTTTCCGTCTTGCAGCATGCGCGCGACTTCAAGGCGTTGCGCCAGCGACTGAACTTCATTAATCGTGCAAAGGTCATCAAAAAATTGATAACATTCCTCAATATCTCGCAAAGAAAGGATCGCCTGGAACAACTGATCCATTTCCTGACCGCGTAACTTATCGATTTGCATAGCTACCTCTCTTTCATTTTTTAGCAGATAAGTGAAACTAAGGCTTTCGCCAGGCTTGGCGATAAGCCAAGTTTTCTTTATTTTAACGCATGATCGTAGGAAAGAGAATGCTTTTTTTGTGTACATCGTAAATTCCCTTGGCCGTCGTTCTTACGTAAGGCAAGTGCGTCGATGAGAAGAAGAAGATGCTATAGAGAGGGTCCTCATGCGGATACCCGCTTTTCTTCAGGACATCGACGAAAGCTGCGTGTCTGTCTATAACTCCTTCCATCTCAAGGTCGGACATCATCCCGAAATATGGGAGTGGAAGCTCCAGACGCCGGTTCTCGTCTTCATTTTCAATGAAGATACCTCCACCGTTGGCCTTCAGTTTTGCAAATGCTGCTTTCATCGCTGACTTTTTCTTCCCGATCAGAACGATATCGCCGGTGACCGAAAAGGTCGTCGCCAAACCGTCCAATTGAGTGGCAAAGCCTTTCAGTATCGTATTCATACGCCATTTTCCCTCTCGATCGATCATGGCAAAATAACATTGATCATGATCGTAGCTAAGGGCTTCTTTTGTACCGTCGATATCAATATGATAAGGCTTCAGCAATACATTGTTAACGAGGTGAATACCCATCGGCATGGAAAAATGCATATCTTCTTCCTGTAAATCCCAGTCTATGCCTTGCTGCGTCGATGCGTACGCTCCCCAATCAAAGGGTTCCGGCTCGTTTACGACCCGTCCCTCCTGCACGATCCACTCGCCTTTTGCCAACACTGAAATCGGGGTGGGGTCCTGTATATCCATGAGAAAATTGAGATGTGCCACTCGACCGGGAGCAATCATGCCGTGCATGTCCTCAATCCCGTAATGGCGCGCGACATTATAAGACACCATTTCATAAGCGGACAGAGGATCAACGCCTTCTTCGAGCACAATCCGTAAAAGCTCATCCATGACGCCGGGTTCATAGAACGTGGGGCTGCTTCCATCCGTCGTGAGCAGGAAGCGACTGTAATCTTCAATGCCTGCTTCCTCCAGCTCTTTGATCAGTCGCGGCAAATCCGGGCGCAGCGATGAATGACGCAACGTTGTCGTATATCCCGCGTCAAGCCGACGTAAAATCTCCTCACCCGTGATCGCTTCATGATCGCTCATGACCCCGAGTAACGCCAGCTGGGACAATGTTTTTTCCGAAGCCCCCGGCAAGTGCCCTTCCATCGGTTTATTTCCTTTTTTCATTTGTTCTATCCAGTGCAACATCGTATCGTCACCGGCAATCACCCGTGGCCAGCCGCTTAATTCTCCGCCCTGGAGCACGAGCGGATGATTAATCCAATCTTCGAGATTTTGCGGTGTAAACAGACGATTTTCCCTGTTCGTTTCCGTTTGCGCGTCTACCCGGCTGGACCAATAGAGAGACGAAGGGCCCTTGCCCATTTCGGTTATGAATGACAGCGCTTTCTTTTTCTCCAAGTGCATGAGCAATATCAGGTTATCATTGATGATGGTGCTCGTTCCTCTGTTCAGCGCATAATCCGCGAACGCGCGGGGATGATATAACATGAACGGATGGGCATGGTGTTCGATATAACCGGGCACGACAAATTGCCCGCGGGCATCGTAGAACTCCGTATCCGTCGTATTCCCCGGTAAATTGTCTCCGACATAGACGATCCGGTCCTGATAAATCCAAATGTTTGCTTTCGTCCACTGCTTGCGTCCGCTATTCAGATAAGTGGCGTTTGTAATGACGAGCGTCGGCGCCCGTTCTCCGCGGACGACATCGATTTGCCTTCGTTTTGCTTGTTTATCCCATAATGAGAATGAAGGATGAATGGTTCATCACCTACTGTTTTTAAATTCTGCATTCATTTTAACACAAGTTCAGCGTCTGCACCCCTTTAAACTACGACAAAAATATGAAAGGATAGTTTTTATGAATATCAGTACGATGAACGCAATAATAAGGATTGCTTGCGGATCCACCATTTTGGCTTGGGCAACATCTAAACTTGTGCGAAAACCCCTGTGCTTCACAGGTCTTGTGTGCGCCATGTGCGGCGGTATAAAAATAGGCACAGGCATCTTCCGCTATTGTCCGATCACCGCTCTTGTCTCCGATAAAAAATATAGGCGTTAGCGCATAACACACTCAACCCCCGTTATCATACCTTATGGTATAGGCGTAGAATTGTACAATCGTCTAATGATCGGGGGTTATCATGGCGTTTACACATGTATTTTTTCTCATCGTCATTGCCACAGTGTTTATATTCATCTTTTGGCGAAAAAATGTCGTTTTTCCGGTGATTCTCGGAACGTTTTTACTTGCTTTCTTCCACTATACAGACCTCGCGGTTCTGGATCGGCTGATTTCCTCGGCTCAAGCCGTGTTTCTCGCGTTCATGAATGCCGGCATTGAACTGTTCGACATTATGCTGATCATCACTTTAATGGTCGCGATGTTGCAGGCGCTGCGGGCGGTCGGTGCTGCTGAGCTAATGTTTTCACCGCTTAAAAAATTAATGATCAATCCGACGATGTCCTTTTTCGTCCTTGGGGTTACGATGTATCTCGCCTCGCTCTTCTTTTGGCCGACGCCCGCGATTGCACTCGTCGGTACCGTGCTGATTCCGATTGCCGTCAAAGCGGGATTGCCTGCCATTGGCGCGGCAGTTGCGGTGAATTTGTTCGGACACGGAATGGCGTTATCGGGGGATCTCGTCGTTCAGGGTGCCGGAAATATAACAGCAGGTGCCGCGGGGCTGGATATAAGTGAAATTTTGCCATACACAGCGTTATTTTCTTTAGTGGTCGGTTTTGTGGCCATTCCCATCGCGTTTTTCACGATTAAAAGAGGCATGAAAAAAGGAAAATGGAAAGCAGATGAGGCTGCGCTCGATATCAAAACGACCGACACGTATAAAGGACGCCCGAAAATATCCAAAACGATGGCAATATTCGTCCCGCTTGTATTGCTGACGATTGTCGGGCTTATGTTGTATCGGGCCGTTTTTCACCCGGAAGCGGCCATTCAGGGCCAGGATGCCACCGCCTTGCTCGGCGGAACCGCTGTCTTTTTGATGATGATCGCGACGTTCGTCAAAGGCGGGGTCCAAGGGATGAGCAATATCGTGGAATATATAAAGGAAGGCTTCTACTTCGCACTCAAAATCTTCGCGCCGATTATTCCGTTGGCCGGGTTCTTTTTCCTCGGACACCCGGACCATGCAGAAGCCGTGCTCGGAGAAGGCGCGCCCGGATTTCTCTTCGATATCGGTGAGTCGCTCTCGCAATATATTGACGGCAGTCCTGCCATGCTCGTCATAGGTATCGTGGTCATCGCCATACTGGCTGGTTTAGATGGGTCCGGTTTTTCCGGATTACCGCTTGTCGGCGGCCTTTCGGCAGCGCTCGGGCAGGCAACGGGGATAGACGTCGCGGTCCTCGCTTCACTCGGGCAAGTCGTGACGATTTTCGTCGGAGGGGGAACCCTCGCAGCCTGGGCATTCGGAGCTGCGGCAGATGCCGGAATCGCCGGGGTTAAACCTGCGGAACTCGTGAGACAAAACCTTGTACCTGTTCTGATCGGGGTTGTTGTTGCTTCGATTGTGGCTGTTTGGATGCTATAGTTGCTAGAGGTGGGAAGTTGGAAATTAGAAGGAGAAAAAGCAGGCGGTTGGAGCTCTTTTTTCGGTTGAGCACCGCCGTTCACGTTCCAACGGATGCGGTTGCCTGCCTTTGTGGATCATAACGGTGCGTGGTGGTATTGATTTATCTTAACAACAAGAGATATGATAAGGTATCCAATTCAAAAAGAGGGTGAACTGTAGGACGATGAAGTACTAATCCTATTTTTACGGAACAGACGAACATATGTATCAATAGACTTTCAATAGGAAGGTTTATTTTGCATGTTCTTCGTCATCGTTCGGAATAGGATTGGTTATCCATATTGTGTAGCCTGCGGGTATGTAACTATATGCCTCCTATTCTGAACGTCTGTCTATGAATAGGGGGCTATTTTTTTTAGTCTCCATCTTTAAAAGAAATGGAGATGATCTAATTGGTATTGATCCAATTACAAAACATCCGCTTTAATGTCAGAGATCGAACGTTATTCCATATTAATGATTTAAACATTCATCAAGGAGACCGTATCGGCTTAATCGGCCGCAATGGTTCAGGAAAAACATCCTTGCTACAGATGGTTAACGGAGACATTCCACCTGCTTCCGGAACGATAACGAAGAATGCATCCGTCGCACTGCTTCCGCAAATTAAGCCGCGTATGGAACAGAAAAGCGGTGGAGAAATCTCTCAGGCTGTCATTAATCAAACGCTTGCGCGTGAATCCGAGCTGATGCTAGCTGATGAGCCTACGACACACCTCGATTTGGCTCATATGGAAAAGATTTATCAAAGTTGTATTCAAAAAAAAGACCTTGCCATTCATCCCCTTATTGAAATAAGGGGCGTTCTGGCAATTGGCAGTAAAGAAAACTTGGCTTATCGCCAAGCCTGGCGAAAGCCTTAGTTGCACTTATGCATGATAAGAAAGTTTTTTACTTTCTTATCTGCCGAAAAAAGACTTCGGACAATAACCGAAGCCTTTCCTTATGGATTATCGGGAGCGCCATTCTACTCCTTGCTCCCAAGCCCACGGGCGCCAATGTCTGTGCGATAATGATAACCATCAAGCTTCAAGGTTCTCATCTGCTTATACACACGCTTCTGGGCTTTCGCGACCGTTTCGCCAAACGAGGTCAGTAAAAATACCCGGCCGCCGCTGCTCCGCAACGTTTGCGCATCACCGTCAACACCGGCGTAAAACATCATGCTGTCTTCCGGATCGAACGCAATGTTGCCAGGCACTTCCAACCCTTTCTGATAAGCTCCGGGATAACCTTCCGCCGCGCCTACCACTCCGACGAGCGCTTCCCGTTTCCAGGAGAGTTCGGGCGTACGGCCGTCGAGCACTTCCAGCAGCACTTCGGCGAGATCATCTTCCATTCGCGGTAGAATCACCTGGGCTTCCGGGTCGCCGAAACGAGCGTTAAATTCAATCACTTTCGGTCCGGCGTCGGTAAGTACTAATCCTGCATACAATACGCCGGTAAAAGGGGCTCCTTCGGTGACCAACGCTGAAGCGGCCGGTTGCAGGATCGCATCAAACGCTGTTTCCATCACATCCTCCCCGACATGGGGCACGGGCGAATAGGCCCCCATCCCGCCGGTGTTCGGACCTTGATCACCATCATATACCCGTTTATGATCCTGCGATTCTGCCAGGGGTACGACCGTGTCTCCATTGACGAGCCCCATCAGGGAAATTTCTTCGCCTTCCAGGTACTCCTCGAGGACCACTTTCGCACCCGTCCCAAACGCGTCATTCTGCAAAACATTTGCCAGGGCATCTTCGGCTTCCGACCACGTCTTCGCGACTGTTACCCCTTTTCCCGCTGCCAAACCATCGGCTTTAACGACGATCGGAACACCTTTTTCGGATATATAGGCTTTTGCCCTGTCAAAATCGGTGAACACGGCATAGTCTGCCGTAGGGATGCCGTACCTTTTCATCATATCTTTTGCGAAGGATTTGCTTCCTTCGATGCGTGCGGCATTCTTTTTTGGTGCAAATACTTTTAACCCTTCCTGTGCAAATACATCGGCCACACCTGCAAGCAACGACGCTTCCGGTCCAATGACCGTAAGGTCGACATCGTGTTTTTTTGCTGCGGCCGCTAACGCTTCGCCATCTTCCGCATCAACAGACAGGCGCTCGGCCACATGATCCATTCCCGGATTTCCCGGAGCTACATAAACGCGGTCCACGATCGGACTGATGCTTAGCTTCCAGGCGAGGACATGCTCCCGTCCGCCGCTGCCAACGACCAATACATTCATGTTTTTTGCCTCCCCTTACGCGTGCCTGAAGTGGCGCATGCCCGTGAAAACCATCGCGATGCCGGCTTCATCCGCGGCGTCGATTGATTTCTGATCCCGCTTTGAACCGCCGGGTTGAATGATCGCAGTCACCCCGGCTTTTACCGCCGTTTCTACGGTATCGCCCATGGGAAAAAAGGCATCGGACGCCAGCACGCTGCCTTCAGCATCCGTTCCGGCTTGTTCAATGGCAATTTCCGCGGCGCCCACGCGATTCATTTGACCGGCGCCAACGCCAACCGTCCGCTCACCTTTCGCCAACACGATCGCGTTCGATTTCACATGTTTAACGACAGGCCAGGCGAATGCAAGGCTTTTCCATTCAGCAGCCGTCGGTCCCCGTTTCGTCGCAACGGTTACCTCTGCATCCGCGAGTCCTTTGCGGTCCTCATCCTGGACGAGCATGCCGCCGCTGACCGAGCTAACGACGCGGGAGGTATCCCGATGTTCGTTCATATCAACTTTCAAAAGCCGAACATTTTTCTTTTGTTGCAGGATCGCAAGTGCATCATGGCTGTATGCCGGTGCGATAAGCACTTCCAGGAAAATGTTCGACAATGCTTCGGCTGTCTCGGCATCAACGGTGGCATTCAGTGCGACAATCCCGCCGAAAATGGAGACCGAATCGGCCGCATAAGCTTCGGCAAAAGCAGCCGTCAACGTATCACCAACACCAACCCCGCACGGATTCGTATGTTTCACCGCCACGGCCGCTTTCGTGTCACTGAACTCTGACACTAACGCTAACGCGGCATCGGCATCATTGATATTGTTATACGAAAGGGCCTTGCCATGCAGTTGCTCGGCAGCAGCAAGCGTTGGTGCTCCATGCACTGGCGTTTCATAAAAAGCAGCGCTTTGATGAGGATTTTCCCCGTAACGAAGCGCCTGTTTTTTCTCATACGTAAGCGTGAGCGTCTCCGGATACACTTCCTCCGTTAAATAATCAGCGACTAAAACGTCATAAGCTGCGGTATGGCGGAAAACTTTCGCCGCTAACTGCCTGCGCTTCTCCAGCTCGACACCTTCATCCTGGATCCCTTGCAATACCTCGTCGTAATCGGCAGGATCCGTTACAACCGTTACATAGGCATGGTTTTTCGCGGCCGCCCGCAGCATAGCGGGTCCGCCGATATCTATATTTTCAATCGCCTCCGCCTCGGTCACGTCTTTCTTTTGCATCGTTTCCTTAAACGGATAAAGGTTTACGACGACAAGATCGATCGGCTGAATCGCTTGCTTTTCCAACGCTTTCCGATGGTCTGCCTGGTCCGGTTTGGCAAGCAATCCGCCGTGAATGGCCGGGTGCAGTGTTTTCACACGTCCCTCCAATATTTCCGGAAAGTTCGTCACCTCGGATATACCGACCACTTGAACGCCGGATGCTTCCAACGTGCGCTTGGTGCCTCCCGTCGAGATGATTTCATAGCCGTTTTTTTCAAGTTCCTTGGCAAAATCAACGATCCCCGTTTTATCACTGACGCTTAGCAATGCCCGTTTCATTTATGATGAACCCCTTCCGAACGATCTTTTAAAAGTTGCTGTAACGTTTGCGGATACAAACGATGCTCGACGCTTTGTACTTTTTTCGCTAATGAATCCTTCATATCTCCTTCGGCAATTGGCACGGTCTCTTGACGAATCACCGCACCCGTGTCCATGCCATCGTCAACGTAATGGATGGTCACGCCTGTCTCATTGACCTCGGCTTCCAGAGCTTGTCCGATCGCATCAAGGCCGGGAAACGCCGGCAATAGAGAAGGGTGGATATTGACGATTCGCTGATCATAAGCGGTAACGAGCGTCGGCCCGAGTAGGCGCATGTAGCCCGCCAACGCCACCCAGTCGACATGATATTGTTTAAGCAGCTGCAGAAGTTCCTCTTCATAATGCTGCTTACTGGCAAAATCCCGAGGTTTGAATGTGTGCGTGTCGATACCGTAGTCCCTCGCCTTTTCAAGAACGGGCGCTTCCGGTTGATCACTGAAAACAAGAGCAGGTTCAGCTTCAAGCGTACCTGATCGCACAGCCTGCAGTATCGCCTCGACATTGCTGCCCGTCCCGGAGGCAAACATGGCCAGTCTCATACCGGCACCCCTTTTATCGACAGCTTACCGCTTTGGTCAACCGTTCCAATCGAGCGCGCGCTGCTGAGAACATCGAGTGCCTCTTGCTCCCGCTCCGGTCTCACCGCGATCACGAAACCCGCCCCCATATTAAACGTTCCGTACATATCCGCGTCGCTTAAATCGCCTTGCTGTTGCAAAAACGAAAAAATCGCGGATGTCTCCCAAAGTGCCGGATCAATATGAGCGCCCAGTCCGTCGGGTAACATCCGCGGCACATTTTCAAGCAATCCACCACCGGTAATGTGCGCCATCCCGGTGACATCTGTGGCCGCGAGCAATTCCCGAACCGCCGGGACGTAAATGGTTGTCGGCGTTAACAGCTCTTCCACGAGCGGTTTTTCCAGCGGCGCATACGTCTCTTGCAACACCAATTGCCGCTCCTCGATAATTTTACGCACGAGGGAAAATCCGTTGCTATGCACACCGGAAGAAGGCAGCGCGATTAATTTATCCTCTGCCTGCACATGTTCACCCGTGATGATGTCTTCTTTTTCCACGGCCCCGACCGCGAAACCGGCGACGTCATATTCATTGTCGTCATACATCCCCGGCATCTCCGCTGTTTCTCCGCCGATCAGCGCGCATCCTGCCTGCTGGCATCCGTCACTAATCCCTTTTACGACCGCTTCCATACGAGCCGGATCAGCTTTGCCGGAGGCAATGTAATCGAGAAAATAAAGCGGCTCCGCGCCCTGGACGATAATATCGTTGACGCACATGGCGACGGCATCTTCGCCGATCGTATCATGGCGATCGGCGGCAAACGCGAGCAACAATTTCGTCCCGACGCCATCGGTGCCGGAGACAAGTACCGGCTGCTTATAATCGAGGGACGAAAGGTCAAACATGCCGCCAAAGCCACCAACAGCGCCGAGTACGCCGGGGCGTTTCGTCTTTTCCACATGTTTTTTCATCCGCGCGACCGTCTCATAGCCCGCTTCCACGTCTACGCCCGCTTCTTTATATGCATCACGCAATTCCAGACCCTCCTATCCTTTCCCGGCACCGATGAGTGCTTTATTTTCAGTGGGAATCGCCGTCGGATATCGATCGGTAAAGCATCCCAGGCACTGGCCGCAATTCGGCTGTGAAGCGTCTCTCCCTATCCCAACTTGTAAGCCTTCAACGGATAAAAAGCTTAAAGAATCCGCCTCCATCATGTCGCGCATCTCTTCGATGGAATGATTGGCGGCGACTAACTCATCCGTCGTGGACGTATTAATGCCGTAAAAACACGGGCGGATAATGGGCGGTGACCCAATGCGAACGTGGACCTCGGTGGCCCCCGCTTCTTTTAAAAGACGTACGATACGTTTACTCGTCGTTCCACGCACGATGGAATCATCAACCATAACAACGCGTTTGCCCTCGACGACGCCACGTACCGCGGATAGCTTCATCTTCACCCCTTGTTCCCGCAATTCCTGCGAGGGCTGAATAAACGTGCGTCCCACGTAGCGATTTTTGATCAAGCCAAGCTCATAGGGAATTTGCGTCTGCTCCGCGTAACCGATCGCTGAGGATATCGATGAATCCGGCACACCGGTGACAACGTCGGCGTCCACATCAGCTTCGAGCGCGAGTTGCTTGCCCAGCTGCTTTCTTGCTGTATGCACGTTAATCCGGTCGAGATTGGAATCGGGTCTGGCAAGATAGACATATTCCATGCTGCAAAGCGCGCGCTCTTCCGCTTCCATAAAGCGTTCCGAGTGCATGCCACTATCGTTAAAAATAATCATTTCACCGGGCTCAACTTCACGCACGTATTCGGCGCCGATGATGTCAAAGGCGCACGTTTCCGAAGCGACGACGTAAGCATCGCCCAGCCTACCGAGAGATAACGGACGTAATCCGTGCGGGTCAAGGGCAACGATGATTTCGTTTTCCGTCATCACTGTAAACGCATAGGCACCAATCATCTGTGGCAACGCCCCGTGCAGCTGCTTTCGCAAATGCTTAGAGCCCTGGCGCTTGAGAAGATGCGCCAAAACTTCCGTATCCGTCGTCGTTTGGAAAATACTGCCGCTCCGTTCAAGGTCGCTTTTCAAAATCTGATAGTTGACGAGGTTGCCATTATGAGCCATCGCCATACCGCCGTCTTCCGATTTGAAATGGAGGGGCTGAACGTTGTCGTAACCCCCGCCGCCCGCGGTGGCGTAGCGCACATGTCCAAGGGCGTGATGACCGTACAGGTCGTCAAGGTCACCCGCTTGAAAAGCTTCGGTGAGAAGGCCCGTTCCTTTATGCCCGTGGAATTTTTCTCCATCACTCGTCACAATGCCTGCCCCGTCCTGGCCGCGATGCTGCAGACTGTGTAACCCGTAATACGTCAGTTGCGCCGCTTCAGGGTGTCCCCAAATCGCGAAAACCCCGCACTCTTCATTTATGCCTTTGACTTCAGGAAACATGGAATCGCTCCCTTCCAAACGTGATGTAATTCATCCGTCGGCTGTTCGATCAACTTTTGCCCTTCCGTTGTTTTCATACGCAGCACCTTCTCATCTGTCACCGTACCATAACATCTGGCCGCGGGAATCGCCTGTTCAAACGCTTCAGCATCTTCCACTGCCACGCTGATGACATAGCGGGATTGCGTTTCGGCAAAAAGTTCCGCGACGTCATCTTTCATCGACACGTCCGCGCCTAACTCTGTCCCCATCACACACTCAGCAAGTGCAACCGCCAAGCCGCCTTCAGCAATGTCATGGGCAGACTGAACGAGCCCTGCGCGAATCGCGGCGAGCACTTGCTGTTGCCGCGCTTGTTCCAATTCAAGATCCATAGTCGGGACTTGACCGCTGATCTTGCCGTCTTCGACGAGTTGCAGTTCGCTGCCACCCCAGGCAGGCTCCGCTTCGCCGATGATATAAATGACATCGCCTGCCTGCTTAAAAGGTTGTGTCGTCACGTGATCGAGCTGTTCCACGAGTCCAACCATCCCAACGACCGGTGTCGGATAAATCGCTTCTCCATTCGTCTCATTATAAAGGGAAACATTTCCGCTCACGACCGGCGTGTCAAACGTTCGGCACGCCTCGCTCATGCCCGCAGTCGATTGCTCCATCTGCCAGTAAATGCTCGGCTCTTCCGGACTTCCGTAGTTCAGGCAATCCGTGAGGGCGAGAGGTTGCGCACCCGAGCAAATGATGTTGCGGGCCGCTTCCGCAATAGCGATTTTCCCGCCTTCTTTCGGATCCAGGGCAATATAGCGGCTGTTACCGTCCATGGATGTGGCGAGCGCTTTTTCTGTGCCGCGAATGCGCAAAACGGCTGCGTCTGACCCCGGCATAACCACCGTGTTCGTCTGCACCATATGATCGTACTGGTCATACACCCACTCTTTGTTCGCGATCGTCGGCTGCGAGAGTAACTGGAGCAACGTTTCATTATAATCGCTGCTCTGCGGTTGCCAAACGGGGCGTTGTTGATGTTCGCGAAAGTCAGCCGGTTCCTCCGACGGGACGTCATAGACCGGAGCTTCATCGGTAAGCGCGGTGACGGGAACGTCAGCAACCACATCACCATGAAACGTCAGGGTCAACCGCATGTCTTCCTTGACCGTACCGATAGCGGCCGTTTCCAGATCCCACTTTTCACAGATCACCTCGATTTCTGTTTCTTTTCCCTTTTCCACAACGAGGAGCATCCGCTCCTGCGATTCCGAAAGCATCATTTCGTATGGCGTCATGCCAGTCTCACGCTGGGGAACGAGATCGAGATTCATAGCGATGCCCGTGCCGGCTTTGCTGGCCATTTCCGCCGCTGAAGATGTCAGCCCGGCAGCCCCCATATCCTGAATGCCGACGAGGGCATCCGATTTCGCCACTTCCAGACACGCTTCCAGCACGCGCTTTTCTGTAAACGGATCGCCCACTTGCACCGACGGGCGTTTGTCCGCCGAGTCTTCATTTAACTCTTCGGAGGCAAAAGTAGCCCCATGTATGCCATCGCGACCAGTGGCCGCCCCTACATACATGACCGTATTCCCGACACCGGCAGCGATCCCTTTTTGCAAGTCGTTCTGATCGATAAGACCGATACACATGGCGTTCACGAGGGGGTTGCCATCATAGGTGTCATCAAACTGGATTTCCCCGCCGACCGTCGGCACGCCGACACAATTGCCATATCCGGAAATCCCGGCCACGACTTCTTCGAACAAATAGCGCATCCGCGGCGTCGTCAACGGCCCAAAACGCAACGAATTCAGCAACGCGATCGGTCGCGCACCCATGGAAAAAACATCCCGCAGTATACCGCCCACCCCAGTGGCGGCTCCTTGATAAGGCTCCACCGCCGAAGGGTGGTTATGGCTTTCCACTTTAAAGACGACCGCTTGCCCGTCGCCAATATCCACGACACCGGCGCCTTCTCCCGGCCCCTGCAGTACATGGGGAGCTGTTGATGGGAATTGTTTAAGCAACGGTTTCGAATGTTTGTAACTGCAATGTTCCGACCACAGTACGGAAAATAAACCGATCTCCGTGTAGTTCGGTTTTCTTCCCATGAGCTGGACGATACGCTCGTATTCGTGGTCTTTCACCCCGATATCAGCATACAAACGCTCGGCGTGAATCTCTTCGGCGGTCGGTTCAAGTTGTAACGACATGTGTGTCCCTCCAATGGCGATATACGCTCGTGAACAAGCGACGCCCATCTTCGCTGCCAAGCAGCGTTTCCATCGCGCGTTCCGGATGGGGCATCATCCCGAGCACATTACCCGCTTCGTTCGTGATCCCCGCGATCTGTCCTGTCGATCCATTGACATCCGCTTCGTACGTGAAAACGATCCGGTTGTTTTTTTTCAAGGTTTCATAGGTTTGCCCGTCACACTCATAATTGCCTTCGCCGTGGGCGATCGGGATCCGCAACGTTTCCCCTTTTTCATATTCGCCGCTAAATCGTGTATCGGCGTTTTCTACCTTCACGTCGACTGTCCGGCAGATGTATTTAAGATCCTTGTTTCTTTTCATCGCTCCCGGCAACAAGCCCGCTTCCAGTAAAATTTGAAACCCGTTGCAGATGCCGAGCACCGTTTTCCCCTGCTCGGCTTCGGCAATGACGCTTTGCATGACCGGAGCAAAGCGCGCGATCGCCCCCGAGCGCAAGTAATCGCCATAGGAAAAGCCACCCGGAAGGAAAATAGCATCATACTCTGCCACCGATTCCGCGGTATAAGGCACAAGGTCTACGGTTTCCGCATCCGTGAAATCACTGAGCGCATAGGACATATCCGTATCACAGTTTGATCCCGGGAACACGATGACCGCCGCTTTCATACTTTCGCCTCCCGTTCAACATGGTACGTATAATTCTCGATCACCGGATTGGCGAGCAACTGCTCACACATATTCTCGACGCGTGAATCCAAGTTGTTTCCATCAGCGACTTCCAGCCTCAACCATTTTCCGACGTTCACCTTTTCGACTTCTTCATATCCGAGTGCGGTCAATGAGTTCTGTACGGCGTGCCCCTGGGGATCAAGCACGCCTTCTTTTAATGTGATATACACGTGAACGTTAACCATGAATGACGCCTCCTATGCGGGAGAGAATGTTTTCATACCCGGATTGCAACGACCCGAGCCCATATCGATACAAATCTTTATCCATCTTCTCTTTCGTCTGAGCGTCCCAAAAGCGGCAAGTGTCCGGGGACACTTCATCGGCGAGAATCAGCGTACCATCGTCCTGCATACCAAACTCCAATTTAAAGTCAACGAGCAAAATGTTCGCCTTTTGGCACAGTTCCAGCAAAATGTCATTGACATGTAAAGCGCGCATGCGCATTTCTTCCAATTCCGCCGCTTTTGCCACCTGCAAAGCGGCAATATGATCATCGTTGACGAGAGGATCACCGAGCTCATCGTCTTTGTAATAGTACTCCACAATCGGATCTTGTAGCGCTTGACCTTCTTCCCAGCCAAGGCGGCGAGCCAGACTCCCTGCCGTTATGTTGCGAACGACGACTTCCAGGGGGATGATTTGTGTCGGGCGCACGAGCTGCTCCGTGTCGCTGATTTTTTTGATAAAATGGGTCTGAACACCTTCGGCTTCAAGCACCTGGAAAAAGAGTGTGGAAATCGCGTTGTTTAATTGACCTTTCCCTTCCAGAACATCATGCTTTTCCCCGTCAAACGCCGTCGCATCGTTTTTATACACGAGCCGTAGCTCATCGTCTTTTTCAGTCGTAAATAGCTGCTTCGCTTTTCCTTCATATAAAAGTGTCATACTGCTGACATCCTTTCATAAACCGACTCTGGAAAATAAAACATCGACGTTTTGCAAATGGTGCCGTTCATCGAAACAACGATCGAGCGTTTCTTTATCAAGCACTTGCATAATGGCATCTTCCGCCTCCACGAGCGCTCGAAACGAAACTTTTTTCTCCCACGCTTCCATCGCTTTCGGCTGCACGAGGTCATAGGCTTCTTCTCTTGTCATGCCTTCATTAATAAGAGCTGTAAGGACTTGCTGCGAATAGACGAGACCAAAGGTTTTTTCCATGTTTGCACGCATATTTTCAGGGTAAACGTTGAGCTGATCGATAATAGACGTAAAGCGATTCAGCATGTAATTGAGTAAAATCGTACTGTCCGGGAAAATGATGCGTTCGGCCGAAGAATGGGAGATGTCCCGTTCGTGCCAGAGCGGAACGTTTTCAAAGGCCGTTTGCACGTGTCCGCGGATGACGCGGGAGAGGCCGGTCATATTTTCCGAACCAACCGGATTGCGCTTGTGTGGCATCGCGGAGGAACCCTTCTGGCCTTTGGCGAAGGCTTCTTCGACTTCCCGGCTTTCCGTTTTTTGTAGGTTGCGAATCTCGACGGCCATTTTTTCAATGGATGTGGCGATGAGCGCGAGCGTGGATACGTAGTTGGCGTGGCGGTCGCGCTGCAGTGTTTGTGTTGAAATCGGCGCCGGTTGAAGCCCCAGGCGCTCGCAAACGGACGTCTCGATCTCGGGAGGAATGTTCGCGAACGTACCGACGGCTCCAGACATTTTGCCGACACGGACGTCTTCGGCTGCCGCCTCAAATCGTTCGATATGTCGCTTGATTTCCGCGTACCAAAGAGCAAGTTTGAGTCCGAATGTCGTGGGCTCGGCATGGACGCCGTGGGTCCGGCCCATCATCAGGGTATAACGGTGCTCGTTTGCTTTCCGGGCGAGGACATCTTTAAAACGGTGCAAGTCGTCACGAATGATGTCATTGGCCTGTTTTAACAAGTAAGACTGGGCCGTATCGACCACATCTGTGGATGTCAATCCGTAATGTACCCATTTTCGCTCTTCGCCGAGCGTCTCCGAAACCGCGCGGGTGAAAGCGACGACATCATGGCGCGTTTCCGCTTCAATGTCATGGATGCGCTCAACATTACAGCTCGCGTTTGCCCTGATTTTCGCGACATCTTCTTTCGGTATATCGCCAAGCTCCGCCCAGGCTTCACAAGCGGCGATTTCCACTTCCAGCCACGCCTGATAGCGGTTCTCTTCCGTCCAAATTCGGCCCATTTCCTCTCGTGTATAACGATCAATCATCGCTTCATATCCTCCGCTTCTTATCGAATAGCTAATCTTTCTACATTGGTGATGGCATCATCCATCGTTTTGCCGGTGATATTCACGTGCCCCATTTTTCGACCTGTTCTTGCCTCTTGTTTTCCATATAAATGCAGAAAAGCGTTTGTGTAAAAAGGAATCGTTTTAACGGCTTTTTCCACATGTTCACCGAGCACGTTCTCCATGACAACCGGCGTTGTTAACTCCGGAGTCACGAGCGGCCAGCCGCACACCGCGCGAACATGTAAATGAAATTGGGATACGTTACAGGCATCTATTGAGTAGTGCCCGGAATTATGAGGGCGCGGCGCGAGTTCATTGACGTATAGGGTTCCATCTTCGTGATAAAACATTTCCATCGCTAAGGTGCCTACGAGTGAAATAGAGTGTGCGAACCTCTCGGCCATTGCGATCGCAGCTTGCTTCGCGTTCCCTCGTATACTCGCCGGAACGGTCGTCCGCTTTAAAATATTATCCTCATGCTCATTTTCCGCAACCGGAAAGACGGAGATCTCACCGCCTGCCGTCCTCGTGACAATGACAGAAATTTCCTTGTCAAAAGGGATCCATTTTTCCAGAACTAGATCACCTGCGTCCTTGAATGACTCATAAGCGGCGGAGGCTCCTTCAGGTGAATGAATCACCACCTGCCCTTTTCCGTCGTAGCCTCCGCGACACGTTTTGAGCACTGCCGGTGTACCCAGTTGGGCGATACCTTCCTGCAACGTTTCGGCAGAGGTGACCTCTACATAAGGGGCTACTTCCAGATCGGCCTGGATAAGCGCTTCTTTTTCCCGCAACCGGTGCTGGCAGATGCGCAGAAGGTCTGCACCTTGCGGTAGCTTATTTTCTTCAGCCAAAATCGCAGCCGTCGTTGCATCCACATTTTCAAACTCAAAAGTGACGACATCACTGACGTCAGCCAGTTTGCGCACCCCTTCTTCATCATCGTAAGGGGCGACGATCTCTTCATCCGCCACTTGCGCCGTGGGAGAGTCCGCTTTCGGCTCAAGGACGGCGATACGATACCCCATCGCTTTAGCTTCCAGCGCCATCATGCGGCCGAGCTGGCCGCCGCCGAGAATGCCTATCGTTTGACCGGGAGTAATCATCGCTCGTTTCCTTCCTCCTGTGCCAGCACTTCACGGGCTTTGTTTTCCCGCCGTGTCTGTAATTTTTCAGCCAGTGTCTGATCGAAAGACGATAATATTTGTGCGGCTAATAGTCCCGCGTTCTCCGCACCTGCCTCGCCGATCGCGACGGTCGCCACCGGCACCCCTTTCGGCATTTGCACTATGGAAAGAAGGGAATCCCAACCGCTTAATGCTTTCGACTGCACGGGCACCCCAATCACCGGAAGCGTCGTCTTCGCCGCCACCATTCCGGGGAGGTGGGCGGCACCGCCCGCCCCCGCGATGATCACTTTCAGGCCGCGTTCACGAGCTTCTTCCGCATACTGAAACATTAAATCCGGGGTGCGATGCGCCGAGACGATTTTTTTCTCGAAAGGCACGTCAAATTCTTTTAAAATCCGACAAGCATGCGTCATCGTCGCCTCATCGGATGTGCTCCCCATAATGACGCCAACCTCAACAGCCATAGATCAACCTCCCAAACTCATAAAAATAGCCCACTGTCCAGGAGGAAGCCTGAAGACACAGCAGGGCCAATCTGCGCATATCCTACGCTTCCTCATAGACCGGTCGTTTACGGCAACCAGGTAGAAACGTTCGAGCCATATTCCCGAAATTATATGAGGGTTTCATTTGTTATCGTTTATCTTTTCTACAATAATCGTAGTATGTGTAAAAAAAAATGTCAATGTAAAAACGAATGATTGATAGGATGTTTTGTCATATCGTTCGGAAATTGTTTATCATTACGTTACTTCGAACAGCTTCCCCTCATGAGTAGTGTCGATATTGGTACTCACTTCGACCGTATACACACTAATATTATGACTTACAAACCTACGCTACAGCGATGTAATCCCTCTAAAGCCGAGTGAAACGACCTGAGAGGGATTAGTAGCGCGAGGTGATCCCTCTAAAGCCAATGGAACCAACTCGAGCGGGATCAGAAACACGGTCTGATCCCTCTAAACCCAATGGAACCAACTCGAGAGGGATCAGAAGCACGCTGTGATCCCCCTAAAGCCAACGAAGCCAACTCGAGAGGAATCAGAAACGGAGGTGATCTGAAGGAATTTCCATGTCCGGACATATTTCGACTTTTAAGAGCGCCCCCGCCCCATCTAATCCGTTCTTGATAAATGTTTTTGTTTCTGAAAATAGGCCTGGATCATAAAGTAGTCGACGTCTTCGGGTAGCTGCTCTTTAATCGGTCTAAGCCTTTCCGTACCAACTTCTTCAACCGCTTCGGCAATGAGCGGTTCATACTCTGAAGCGATGAATTTGTCCCAGTCAATGTTGAACCCTTCATCTCCGCAACGAATGAGGTGCCCTTCAATCGTTCTCTGCGACATGCCGCGTTCTTTTGTAATTTCTTCGATTGAATAACCGTCGGCAAATAGCTGAAAAGTAACACGGTGGCTAACACCTGTGCTTTTTCTCGAAGAAGCAAGTATGTGATCCGGTTGTTGTCTATTCGGCTTGATATCATTTTCCTCGCAATAGGCAGCGATTTCCTTAATGAAATCCGAGCCGAACGAGTCCAGCTTGCGTTCCCCAACGCCTTTGATATTTAACATGGTCTGTGAGGTTACCGGCAACTGTGCACACATATCCCGCAACGTGGCATCGGAAAAAACGACATAAGGGGGAACCTGATCGGCATCCGCGATTGCTTTGCGAAGATTCCGCAAGCGCGTAAACAATTGATCTTCGACTACAAATTGTTCTGCCTGAACGTGTTCTTTTTTCCGGACGTCTTGTTTGCCCTGAAGCACCTGGATGGCTGTGTGGCTTAACGTCAGAACCTGATATTGCCCGTTGGTCGGTGTTAAGTATTGTTCAGCTGCCAAAAAATCAATCAAGTCCATCACTTGTTTTTGCGACTTTTCTTTCATGATGCCGTGGGTTGATAAACTGTCGAAGCCGAAGGACTGGATTTTTTGATCGGCCGAGCCCGTCAACACCTTGGCGATCATCGTTTTACCAAATCGTTCACGCATCCGTTTGACACAGGAAAACACCATTTGCGCTTCACGTGTAATCGTGATGGAGGCGCGATCATCGGTACAGTTGCCACAGGTCTCGCATTTTATAGCATCCGTCTCTCCGAAATAGTTTAAAAGATACTGTTCAAGGCACGATTCTGCATGGCAATAGCCGATCATCTGTTGCAGCTTTTCATATTCATATTGCTTTCGTTCCGGCGCCATATCCGATTCTTCTATAAAGAATTTCGGGAGGCGGATGTCCTGGGGCGCAAAAAGAAGTATGCATTCGCTTTGCTCGCCGTCACGTCCGGCGCGCCCGGCTTCCTGATAATAGGACTCGATATTTTTCGGCATATTATAATGAATGACATAGCGAACGTTGGATTTGTCGATCCCCATCCCGAAAGCATTCGTAGCAACCATCACGGTGATATCATCGTAAAGGAACTGCTCCTGATTGTGCGTGCGTTCGTCTTCGGGCATCCCGGCATGGTATTTACCAATGTTATAGCCTTTTGACTTGAACGTTGTATACAAGCGTTCGACTTCCTTGCGCGTACCGGCGTAAACGATGCCCGGTTGTGAAGCGTTTCTATTTATGTAAGATTCAAGAAAGGCGTCACGGTCTTGTCCCTTGATGACGCGAAAAACAAGATTTTCACGGCGGAAGCCGGCTGTGACCACGTCGTTGTTATCGATGTTCAACAACGCGCAAATGTCACTCGTCACCGTTGGCGTAGCTGTCGCGGTTAACGCCACAATCAGCGGCTTGATTTCCAGTTGCTTGATCATTTCTGCAATCAGGAGGTAACTTGGCCTAAAGTCATGGCCCCATTGCGAAATACAATGAGCCTCGTCAATGGCGACGAGCGAAACCTCGATTTGCCCGAGCCAGTTCATAAAGGCAGGGGATTCCAGGCGCTCCGGTGCGATATAAATGAGTTTATATTCCCCTCGCGCGGCGCCTTGCATACGTTGTCGTATGACTTCAGCAGGCAGGGAGCTGTTGATATATGTTGCGGGAACGCCCTCTTCTTCAAGGGCATCGACTTGGTCTTTCATTAAGGATATCAATGGAGAAATCACCATGGTAACACCCGGTAATAATAAGGCGGGAATTTGATAGCAGAGCGATTTTCCGCCCCCCGTCGGCATGATGCCAACCGTATCCTGTTTTTGCAGGAGAAGCTCAAGGACTTCAGCCTGTCCTTTTCGAAAGGAATCATAACCGAAAGTGTTTTTCAAAATGGTCCGGGCTTGCTCGATCATTTGGATTCTCCTTACCGGGGTTGTTCAAAAATGAAGGATTGAGGAGGGATTTTGCATTGAGTGTATTATAGCATAAATGGGTAAATTACCACATTAAATCGGTTCCACTTTTGCAAATTAATACCGGATGAAATCTGGCTTATCACCCTGCATATTTGCACATTATTCCCGTTTTGCACGCTATTTCGGTTCGCCTTTTCACATTATTCCAGCGGAATAAAGGAAAGCAAACACCCCTTCGCTTCACAAGGGGTGTTCGTTCGTGTATGATGCTTCCTAAAGAGACACTACAGCCGGGTTCAAAAGGGAAGGTTTTCATCCGGAATATCCGGAAAAAACAGGGTGCTTTCGTCTAAACGAATGCGATAAACTTCCGAACAACTAAGGTTAAACCGAACACCTCCGAGGAAGACATGCCATACCGAATCTTTCCAAAGGTTAACTTCATAAAAATGGCCATGAATCCGGAGGTCAAACGGCATGCTGAATTGCATCACGTGTGTGTCTTGGTCGACCCGAACGACCCATTGTTCGTCAAAGGGAGACCAAATCATGTATCCGTATTCCATCAGGCGCCCTCCTGTTCAACCACCGATCGCTCCCCCGGGTGTATACGCAAACGTTATGTGGGGTGGCCAAAAATATCATTCGGCTAGATAGCCCTGCCGAAAGATTGTGATTATGTTATACTGGGGGTGCCATAAAATAGCTTGATAAATGACCCTTTGACCTTCTTAGGAAGGTGGATTCTCCAAAATCTCGGATCATTGTCAGGTATTTTGTGGCATTTTTATTTTCGCACGGAAAGGAAACGGAAACCCCGTGATCCGTGAAGAAGCTGTGCAACCACTTGAGATGCTTAAGAAACCGTCGCTTATAAAAGGCCACGAGCTGGCGAAATCCTGACCCTTTTTCCTTTTGGAGAACGGTTGCTATTCGATCGACGACCGTATGTAACGTGTGCTGGTAATAGGGGATCAAGAAGTCCGGTAAAATAGAGAACGTCTTCTTACAAGACGGACAGCGCAGCCGACAAATCGGGATGTACTCGGCTCCCTCCTCAGTAATCCCGTAGCGCCAATAAAACCCGTGCCGATGAAGGGTATTAATGGAAGAGCAAGCAGGACAGGAATGAAAGGTGGGGAAATCATTGGCCGGACCTTTTTCGGCATACGTTTTCAAGTCCGCTCCAAAATCGTGAAACAAAATCATAAAAAAATCCTTCCGAAATAATCTGCTTAAACTTTAGCACATTATTCCAGAAGAATTCACTTCCCGATCTGAAATAATTTGAAAATATAGTGGGGTTTTGTACGGGAATAATGTGATCGGTTACAACACTACAATATGGACCTTTCAAAACACTGGGTCAGTTAAAGTTCGAAAGTTTATATAGGGGAATGTACCAACCATATATTTAATCAGGTATGATTGCATTAGTAACCATTTCCCATTCATAAATCTCAAAGTCTCTAGCTTTTTCATTTATTAAAGGATCTTCTGTAACCATATTTCGCACTTCTTCTTCTGAATTAGCCATATAAATCACCATTCCTCCGCTTCCATCCAAAAACTTGCCATTTGCAAAAACTTTTTTTTCCTTTCGTTTTTGAGACAAAAAATCCAAGTGTTGTTGTCTATACTCCTCACTCTTTTGAGGATCTAACATTTTTAAAAAAACTACATATGATTTCATGAGCTAAACCTCCCTAGTTGTTTGCAGCCTAAACAGTTGTCTCTATAATGATCATTTTAGCCAAAAAAATTTCAGGGGTTTATGGTTGTAATACAATCTTCACATGGTCCTTATCCTCACTAAAATCTTTCATGGCTTGATCTACCTGGTCCAAAGAATAGGAGGCAGTAATTAGTGATTTTATATCAAAAACACCTTGAATAACTGGACGCATCAAGTAGGGAACCCATCGTTTCAAATACTCTGGTCCATGGTGCATAACAGCACTAAATCGAATATCAATAGCATGGTGATGTAGCCGATGTAGATTAACTTTTATAGGCGACATAATATCAGGAATTGAATTCATAATCCCTTCGTCTCGTGTAAGATCAATGCATATATCGAAATATTCTTCAGTGTAGGGGTTCCAATATCCACAGGAATGATAAGTAACGTCAGCACCATGTCCACTTGTTATTTCG
Organism: Natribacillus halophilus; assembly: GCF_900100185.1. GTDB lineage: Bacteria > Bacillota > Bacilli > Bacillales > Marinococcaceae > Natribacillus > Natribacillus halophilus. Next base: position 36,997 of record NZ_FNEN01000008.1, read on the forward strand.
AATACTTCTTTACGAACATCATTTACAGTAGAATTAATAGCGATATCTGCTCCGAGTTGTTCAGCTAATTGCAAATGTGCATCTGAATAATCAATAGCAATAACTTTATCTGCGCCTCTTTTTTTGAGTCCTTGAACTGCAATTAACCCTTGGTAATTCAACCCTGCCACCAAAACCGTATCACCTAGTTGAACACCACTTTGAAATACACCATAGACTCCTACACATGTAGGCTCTCCCAAACTAGCAATTTCCATGTCCAATCCATAAGGAATCTTAAATAGATTCTGCTCTTTACCTTTGAAATATTCGGCGAAGGTGTTGAGAGGACCAAATCCCATTACCTTATCTCCAACGACAAATTCTTTTACTTTCGTACCCACCTCAACAACTTCACCGCCTCCTTCATGGCCAATATATGCAAAACTAGGAAGGTCATCAGGCATAAACATCCCTGACCATGCTCTCAGATCAGCATCACAAATAGAGGCTTGGGTGGTCTTAACTAATACCTCGTCATCTTCTATCACAAGATTTCTGTTGATAGTTTTAAGCTGATGTTTTCCAGCTAAATAAATACTTTTATTTTGCATAGTTCCATCCCCTTTCAGGATTCTTTGAATCATCCTTAGTTACCAGTAGGTCTCCCAATTCTTCATATATTTTGACTAATGTTGAAGAATCTTCTTGATCAAGATTCTTTGCATCAGCTAGTTTGTATATTTCTTTACAGGCACTTCCCAAAAAGAGTGGCACTTGCAATTGGTTTCCTGTGTGAATACAAATATCAAGATCTTTCTTTTGAATATCCAATGAGCTCCGTGGTAAAAAATCTCGTTCCAATATACCTGGAACCTTATCTTCAAACATCCAAGAATTCCCTGCGCTATCTTTCACAACATCGTAAATCAACTCAGGATCAAGACCACCTTTCACACCTAATGCTAGGGCTTCAGCCATAGCGACAAGATGAATGGAAACAAGGTGTTGATTTACTGCCTTGATAGCCTGACCCAATCCGATCTCATCTCCGACTTTGCGAACGTTGCTTCCCACAACATGTAACACTGGTAGACAAAAATCATATAGTTCTTTTTTTCCAGCTACCATTAATGTCAGGCTTCCTGATTCAGCTCCCTTGACTCCCCCACTAACAGGGGAATCAAGTACCTCTATACCTTTTTTAGAGCAAATACCCTCTATCTCACGAACTTCATCAGGAGCAATTGTACTTGTAACAATAATTGCACCATCTTCCATCCCTTGCATGATACCATCATTACCAGTTAAACAACTTTCACATTGCGAAAAGTTTTGCACCATCAAAAAAACAATATGTGCACTTGCTCCAACTTCTCTTGGACTATTAGTTTTTCTTGCCCCATAACGCTCTAGTTCATCCATGGGGTGCGGATTAATATCAAACACACTTAACTCATACCCAGCTTCCACTAGGTTTTTTGCCATATTAAATCCGATAGATCCTAGACCCACAACGCCAACTTTTTGCATATCTTAGTCACCTCTATATATTATGGAGAAATTAACTTCTGAACCCTTGGTAATCGAATATTTTATATGGTACTTTTTGGTACAGTTTGAATGAATCCTGTTTCACTATCATTTTCACGGCTCAAAATCATATCTTCACCCTCAACAATAATGACCTCCAACGTGTTTAAAACAGTACAATATCCACGCTCAATATGCCCCCCAAATACTTTCTGATTTTTATCGACCATTACAGCGTGTAAATGGATAAATATATCGCCGTCTTGATCACAAATTAACCCCTGTCCACTTAACAATTCTACAGGACCTTCCACATCCATTTTCCCCGTAAAGCTAGCTCCTGTTTTTGATGTAGGATCTGGTTCAATGCACATAAATTGTGCGTTCTGAAAACTACCAATCATACTTGCAATTCCTCCTGCTTTGATTCCGTGTTTCTGACAAGCATCAATTAATCCCTGTACGGCGTCACTACCTGGTAGCACTCGTACAGCAATCATTCGCTTAGATGTTCCTTCCGTTGACCAAATGCGATTATTCTTTTCCATTATATTATTCCTCCTCTAAAATTAATTACTTTTGTACTAGACCGACTGTTGTAATTCCGCCGTCCACAGCAATTGTTTCTCCCGTAATAAAATTTGATTTAGCTGATGCTAAAAAGAGGACGGTATTGGCAATATCCTCGGGTTCCCCAATTCTTTGTATAGGAATTGTATTTGCTACCTGCGCTTCATGTTCATCAACCCAAGATGAGCTTAGTCGAGTCCGACATGGTCCCGGAGCAACTACATTTGCTGTAATACCATATTCACCTGATTCTTTGGCTGTCGCTTTCGTAAATCCAACAATTCCTGCCTTACTTGCTGCGTAATGTGAAGTCCCGACAAATCCTCCCCCAGACATCGCTGCTATCGAAGAAACATTTACAACCCTTCCAAAATGTTGTTTTTTCATAACTGGCAGTACATGCTTCGTACACAAGTACGGACCTCTCAAGTTAACATTTAGCATCAAATTCCAGTCATCAATTGAAATCTTCTCAAGCGGCTCCCTTTGAGTAATTCCCGCACAATTAACTAGAATATCCACCCCCCCATATTTATCCAATGATTTCTCAACCATTATCTTTACACTCTCCTCGTCCAATACGTTAACATGGACATAAAACGCTTCTTTGGCTTTTTTCTTCAATTCTTTTTCAAGTTTCAAACCTTGTTCACGATCTACATCCGCAACAATGATAGTCGAACCTGCGTTAGCTAACTGAATTGCAATTTCCTTCCCTAGACCCGAGGCTGCACCAGTGACAACTGCTATTTTCCTTTCCACCATTTGTAGTTACCTCCTCTTCGAATGTAATTTTTCATTGTTTATGATAATTCCGCTTCCAAAACCTCCCTCAATATAATAAGATTTTCTCCAACATACTCGTTGTTCCTCAAAATTTCATGGGTTTCTGATGGAAGCTGCCTCTTTTTCTCTTTTTAAATCACCAAAGCGAATAAATACTACAGTAATTATTAACAAGCCACATAAGGGTATCGATAAATACCAATAAGAGCGTGGCCACTGTAAAATAGGTGAGGATTGGAATTGACCTTGTTGAAATAACTCCCATCCCCCAATAATGAATACTAGGCATACAATTATTGCGCTCACTGAAATCACCAATTGTCGCACAAATTTTATCCAGACTCTCATTCGGTCTTCATTAAATAGATTGAGTGAAATGTGTTCTTTATCAAAAAACGCAACAGCTGCACCTAAAAAAATCATCCATACAGTTGAAAATTGAATCACTTCATCAGTCCAAGAAATACTGATCCCAAAGAATCTTGTAATAATACTCAACAACAGTAATACTCCTATAAGAATCAAGAGGATGAGACATATCACCCTAGATCCCTGAATAACCCCTTTTAAAATTTTCATAATGTAACCTCCAAAATATAAAAAGAATAGTTACCTAAATAGCTCGGGAAGAAACATCACAATTTCAGGCTGCCACAATAATGCAATAAAGACCAATAAAAGAGCAGCATAGAAAGGGATACACTGTTTCGCTAAGGACATAATAGGAATACGAGTTATATCTGATATTGGAAAAAGAACCATTCCTACTGGTGGAGTAATTAAACCAATTGACAATACAACCGTCACTATAATGCCAAAGAAAAGAGGATCAATTCCTGCCTGCTGAACTATAGGCATAACAATCGGAACCGTTAGTACTAATATAGCAATTGATTCCATAAATGTTCCCAAAATTAAATACATAAGGCACAGTATCAACAGTATTCCGATAGCTGAATCGGTAACATTGAGAAGGAGATCTGTAAATGCGTTCGTCACACCAAAATAAGTAAGAACCCAACCAAAGAGATCAGCAGCCCCTACAATAAACATCACTTTAACTGTAAACAGAAATGTTTCATTCATCGCTTCAAGGAATTTCTTTAGATTTAATGTACGGTAAACTACGAATCCAATGAATAACGAATAGGCAGCTGCCACAATCGCTGTTTCAGTTGCTGTAAATACCCCGGATAAAATCCCTCCTATTAGAATCACTGGGGTCAAGAGGCCCGGGAGAGATTTCATACCTGTACGAAAGAATTGCTGGAGATTGGGAAGGGTAGATGTTCTGTAATTACGAACCCTAGCGGTAATATATACAACGATAAACATACTTATCCCAATTAAAAGACCTGGGACAATCCCACCGATAAACAGTTGAGTGATAGATATTCCTGTCATAGAACCGTAGATAATCAAGGGAATACTTGGAGGAATAATTGGGGCTACAATCGAACTGGAAGCTGTAACTGCAGCTGCAAAACCTCGATCATAACCTACTCTTTCCATCACTCTAGTTTGAATCAACCCAAGCCCTGAAGCATCTGCTACAGCAGATCCAGACATACCCCCAAAGACGACACTGGTCAAAACACACGCATTTCCCATCCCACCTCTAAATCGCCCAATAATATATTCAACGAATTTAAACAAGATGTCTGTTATACCACTCTTATTCATAACAATTCCTGTCATTATGAAAAAAGGAATAGCTAATAACTGAAAGGAGACAAGGCCACTGTATATTCGCTGCGGAATCGTGCTTATAATTTCTAACCCCGAAGTGCCAATTACCAAACCCAACGTCCCACTTAAAATCATTGAAAACGCTACAGGTACACCTATAATTAATAGAATAAACAATAAAACAATAACAAAAATACCTATTTCAAGCATTCTCTCCCTCTTTTCACCCAAAGTATCTCACCAATTCTATGCATAAATTTTAAGCTACTATCCGATGATTTTGGAACTATCTCATCGGATAGCAAACATAGACATTGGAGATATACCTAAAATTAAAGGCTGATATTCTTTTTAATTAGCACTTTCTTCAACTACTTCCAACCAATTTTCGACGAAATCTTCTCCGGCAAATTCAGCAATCTCATTCCAGGCCGGTTCCATTTCTTGTTCAAAATCTCCAGCGTCCACATAGTTTATTTCTACTCCTTCTGCTTCCATATTTTCAGCAGCTTCATCCATCGTTTGACCAACTTCTTCTCGATTAAAATCTCTAGCTTCTTCACTTGCTTGTTTTAATATTTCCCTCTCTTCATCATTCATTCCTTCCCATAAATCCAAATTAACAATATGGGGAAAACTTGAATACATATACCCTTCTCCCATTACAGTGATATAATCTTGCACCTCATGAAAAGCATTAGTATATATATAATGGAGAGGATTTTCTTGTCCATCTATAACACCTTGTGAAAGTGACATATACAATTCTCCAAATGAAACTTGCTCGGGAACAGCACCTAATGAAGTCATAGCTGCTTCCATGGTCACTTCAGGAGGCACTCTAATTTGCACTCCTTCCATATCTTCAGGGGTTTCAATTGGATTATGGTTGTTACTAATGACCCTGAATCCTAATTCCCATTGTGATAAAATCTCGAAGTTCTCCTCTCTAGCTAATTCATACAACATATCGCCTCCCTCACCATCTAGAGTGTTGTAAGCGTGTTCAGTATCTTCAAACAAAAAAGGCAATTGAACTGCTGCAAATTCTGGAACCCACTGTGTCATTTGCCCACTAGCTGCAATCGACATGTCTATACTGCCCATTCGAACCTGTTCCGCAACTTCTTCTGGTTCCCCTAATTGATTGTCAGGGAAAACATCGATAGTAATTTGACCATCCGATAATTCTTCTACTCGTTCTGCATAGAATTCCGCTGCACTATGTGTGGGGTCATCCATAGATGCCACATGGGAAAGACGTAATGTTTTTTCATCTATCCCCTCATCTCCATTTGATTCAGATGCTGTTTCCTGCCCGCACCCAATTAATAAACTCATAAACAACATCATAGTTAAGCAGTTTAGTTTTATTTTCATTCTTCTAATCCTCCTCGAATTATTTTACTGCCAACCTTTGTCAAGGCGTATGGGACACAGTATTCTCGGAAATACCTTCAGTGCTCTATGGTCATTAGCTGCATATAAATGTGCCAACAGTAATTGTTGATAAGAGAGCCAAGTCTTCTGCTGTATAGAGGCTTTTTTAAAAGTCAAAATCTAATATTCCCCAAGTTTGTCATTTTAGAAAGGGTTTTCATTTTCGTGTTCATCTAAAGCCTCATTTCTTACCTGCTAAACCACCCCCATCCTCCAAAAGTGTTGTAAATTTAAATTGCAAAGTAAACAATTACATTTTACAACTCTCCAAAGAAATGATTCATCTTGAGTTTAACGTTAAACGTATTTGTATGCAATGTATACAATGTATGTGAAAGTATATATCGTAATCAATTTATGGTCAAGGTATTTTTCAAAATAATTTTTTATAATGCTCAGCGTAAGGGAAAACCTAAAAAACAGACGCTTCGTGACAGTGACACCCTTTGAAAGATGATAAGGATGTTTCAAGCGTCATGTTTGTTCCCTTAATGAGAATTTTTATAGCAATTTCTAATCTTCAAGATCTAAATTTTTTGACTTATACCTGATTCCATGGCAAGTGAAACTGGATGAACCATTTTGATTAAATTACAAATTTGATGACGATAAAACCGAAAGAGCGGAAGGGCTAAACGGTTATTGCCCTAAAAAACAACACAAATAATCATCGAACAATCAAGGGGAATAAACGGTCACATATGTTGGTATTTTAGTATACAAAATAAACCGGCCATTTTGCCATTTATAAAAAATTCTTCCGATCTTTCTTTTTACATGTTAGCAGATGCTCAGCCTGGGCAAACGTATTGTAAAGTCTGCGAAACAACGGCAGCCAATGATCGTCACGGATTTTTTCAAAAGTCAAGGAGCCTATTGCTTAGAATGCAACGCATTATTTTTAATATAAGCTGCCCCGTTACGAATATGATTTACCATTAATTGTTCTGCTAATTCTCCATCTCTTGCTTCAAGAGCGTCTAATATTGAAGCATGTTCTTGGTGAGTAATCTCAGGTGAGCGAAGTAATCCTATTTTAAATTGAACACTAAAAACATGAGTAGTATTAAAACTTTTTTCGAGAATTGGGTTGTTAGCAATTTCCACTAACTTCGAGTGAAAAATCATATCTGCTTCAAAATACTTATCTTCTCCATTTTCTCCCCATCTCAAATACGCATCATCAAATAATGCTCTCAAATAAGCAATAGTCGGAGAATCCATCTTATCTGCACATATTCGACAAGCTAAACCCTCTAAAACTGCACGAACCTCCCATACAGAATGAATAAAATCACTGTTAATTTCTCTTACAAATATACCTTGTCCTGTTATCTCTAATAAAAAATCTCTTTCAAGGTTTATAATAGCTTGGCGTAAAGGTGTTCTACTTACCCCTATTTGTTCAGCGAGCTGGTCTTGAACAATTTTTTCCCCACTTTTAATATCACCATTTAAAATTAACTCTCTTATCTTATTATACGCTATCTGTTCTAAATGACTGTTTCCCATTAATCTGGCCAATTATATCACCATCCAAAATAATGTATGCGCTGTATACATAAATATTAATCGCTTATATAAGGATAACATAATTAGTGTAACATATTTAAATTTCACACAAGACTTCGTCCCGTCGCTTCTTCACCATTCATTAACTAACTCTATGGCTTGTTGCGTAGATTTGATTAAAGATGAGTCACCTTTAGTTTTTCTCAACTCTAACGCTTTCTTAAAGCACCCTAATGCTTCGGCCGAACGCCCAAGTTCCAATAAGCATTTGCCTTTGTGCTGGAGGGCGAAATCTTCATACTTATCTAGCCCAAATTCATGGCATTTAGCCAAGGCCTCGTTAAATTTGGCCAATGCCTCGGAATGTTTATGATCATATTTCAGTGCTTCTCCGAGACGAATGTTGGCGGCGATTTCCTTGGACTCATCCCCGGCAAGATCCAGACCTAACTCCAAATAATAAACCGCCGTTTGTGGCTGCCCATATATTCTATGAAGGTTACCGATCGTTCCATAAAGAAAAAACAATTCATCCGTATCGACAATGTCCCGTTCCAATAATTGCTCGATCTCAACAATGAACTGCTTCAACTGAACAGGATCCGCTGTTTTCTCGCGAAGATAATCATTCCGATCAAAATAAATGATGTCTTGAAGAGACGAAAGCTGTTCTTTAATCGCTGCCAAATTCATTTACTACACCAAATGCTTTGTACAATTGTACAATGTACAATCCCAGTTGTTTTCCCACTTTCTGAGATTCGTAACCGACGTATTTTCGAGGTGGGCCTGCGGGAATTTATCCGGCAACAATCGCTGGATCGTGCGGCTGATTAACCCGCCGTGGCTGACGATCAATACGCGTTTGCTCTCATTTGCGGTCGCGGCTTCTTCCAAAAATTCATAGCCTCGCTGTGACAGTTCTTCCGCCGTTTCGATGCCCAAATCCAGCTGCCGCCAATGACTCCCCCATTTTTGCACCCTTTCTTCTTCATTGGTGCCTTCAATCTCACCACAGTCCATTTCCCGTATGCGGGCGTCATGACTAACCGGCAATTTTAATTTAGCGGCGATAATTTCCGCTGTTTCTGCGGCACGAGATAAATCACTGGCGACGATCACATCCCATTTTTCTTCCAGGAACAGTCGATTGGCCACAGCATCAGCTTGTTGTTTTCCCGTCATATTGAGGGGAATATCCGTGATCCCCTGTGCTCTGCCGTTTTCATTCCAATCCGTGATACCGTGCCTGATGAGTCCAAATGTCGTCAATGCAGTCAACTCCTTTAATCATAAAATTCCATATGTGGTTTTTCCTGTTTATAATAATCCAGCCGTTCTTGCAAAGAACTCGTGTGAAATTCACTCCTCCTCAAATCGGTGATTATTACCCTCATTATAGCATATAAAACACCGTATCAAGTGATACGGCGTTCTTTTTTATATCTAACCTTCTATATCACGGCGTCGATATCCGACAAATCCGATAATCATGAGAATAATCGCGACGATGACCAGCATGCTTACCGGCATCCATGCCATGTCGTCCACCGGAAGTTCAGGGATATATCCATAAGGGGACAATTGCCCGACCCATTCCGGGAAATCGAATAAACCACCGAAATAAAGGGCAATAAAAGAGTACAGAACATAAAGCCAAATGATACTGCCGAGCTTTGGAAGCACGCCGATGAACAGAACAGCAAGACCGATAATTACGAGCACGGCCGGATAATAGATCAAAGCTGCACCGTAGATCATGCCAAAATCAAGACCTTCTTCCATGACGGCATCGCCCGCTGCCCAAAGACCGATACCCGTTAAAGATAGCATGACAAACCCATTCGCGATCGCGATAAGCAGATAACTACCCATCAGTCTTGCCCGAGACACAGCCCTTCCAAGCAAATGTTCAACGCGGTTCTTTTTCTCTTCGCCATAAAGTTTCAACATGGCCATACCAGGTGGAACTGTCGCGAGCAACCCCATGGCAATCATAAGCGTCGGAATAAATTGCTCGGTCAGTGTATATCCTTCTTCAGCCACGAGCATTTGCTCCATCATTTCATTGCCTTCAAAAAAAGCTTCCAGATCACCTAACACAGAGCCATAAGAAAGACCCATCACGAACAAGCCAACTGCCCAGGCAATCATGCCGGTGCGCTGCAGTTTTAAAGCGAGTCCCATCGGACTTTGCAAAAATGCCGATGCATTTTTTCTTCCCGGTCTTGCCGGAAAAAAGCCCGCTTCCAAATCGCGAATTGCGTTTAGATAATTGGCCAATACACCCAAAACGACCGCCACACCGAGCATCAGGACCAGAGGCTCCCAATGATTGTTCGCATACACCTCTGTCCGTGTCACCCAATTTAATGGCGAGAACCATGATATCGTTTCATTGCCAACATCACCCACCGCACGAACAAGGTAAGCGACGAGCAATACGGCAATGGAAAAACCGATCGTCGCACGTGAATTCTCAAAGAGTTGAGCGAAAAGCGCCGTCACACCTGCGAAGAAAATACCGGTAGCACCTAAAGTCGTACCATACAATAAAGACCCTTCGAGACCCATGCTATCGATCCCTAAAGCATATAAGCCAAAACCCGTTATGAGGGCCAAAACAACGTGTGTGGCACACAAAACGAGTAACGTCGCATTTAAGTTGGATAGACGCCCAACCGGGAGAGCGCGAATCATTTCAAGCCGCCCATCTTCTTCATCTGCACGCGTATGGCGAGTCACAAGCAATATGCTCATCAGTCCGACGACCACGGCTGTTAATAGCAACATTTGATGGGCCGACATCACACCGATCGTGTAATTGTCCAAATCCGCCGGCCCTACCATCGCTGTCATTGCAGGGTTGGCCATTGTTTCAGCCATTCCGTCCCTTTCTTGCTGGGAAGCATACAAGTCAACAAAGGCTACAGGCACAGCCAAAGTGAAGAAGGTGATCCCGATTAACCATAACGGCATACGGAGGCGATCCCGCCTCAACATAAATCTAAAAAGGGAACCGGTTTTTTTTAAAGCCATCAGGATGCACCTCCCACCTCGGATTCATCTTTTTGTTCATAATGGCGCATAAATAAATCTTCCAACGTTGGCGGAGAACTTTCCAATTTCACGATGCCAAATTGACTGACATGCTTGATAACGTTATCCAACGCTTCGGCGTCAACCTGAAAGGAGACGGCTTGATCTTTTTCTTCTATGGCGTGAACGCCTTTTAATTCATTCAAATCGGTCAGTGGTTGTTTCGTTTCCACAAGCATATGGACGCGTGTCAAATGCCGTAATTCACCTAACGTGCCCGATTCGATCATTTTTCCTTGCCGAATAATCCCGACACGGTCACATAACTTTTCCACTTCCGATAAGATATGGCTGGACAGCAACACGCTTTTTCCTTTATTTTTCATCTCCAGGACATACTGCTGAAAGACTTGCTCCATGAGCGGATCCAATCCGGAGGTCGGCTCATCCAAAATATAAAGATCGGCATCGGAGGCAAAAGCAGCCACTAACGCGACTTTCTGACGATTCCCCTTGGAATACGTCCGGCATTTTTTAGTGGGATCGAGGTTAAATTTTTCGATCAATTCTTCCCGCCTGCTTTGATTGTTACTTCCTCGCAGTTTCACGAAAAGATCAATCACCTCCCCGCCCGTCAAGTTCGGCCAAAGGTTCACATCGCCCGGCACATATGCGATATGCTTGTGAATATCAACCGCATCCGACCATGCGTCTTGCCCAAAGATCGTCGCACTCCCCTGTGTTGCTTTTAAAATCCCGAGAAGCACGCGAATCGTCGTCGATTTCCCGGCACCGTTCGGCCCGATGAAGCCATAGATTTCACCTTCGTTTACTTCGATGTTGACTCCGTCCAAGGCGGTAAATTTTCCAAATTGTTTCGTTAAGTTATTCACGGTGAGTACACTCATGTTCGGTCCTCCTTGTAAAAAGTTGTCTTTAATACGTCCAGATATTCATAGAATTCGTCCCAGTAGGGTTGTAAATCGATGTGTGCAATCTTCTCGCCTTGAAATTGTTGCATCAACTCATTTTGATACCCTTCAATGGCCCATCTAATAAGTCGAAAAGCCTTTTCTACATCAACATCGTCACGAACTAAGCTTTTATCAATTTTTTTATACAACAATGCATAGCCGGTTTTTTGAAAATCGGACAGGCGAGTTTCTAAATCATCCGGCAATTCCACGTCATCATTCAGAACGACCGTTCCTATAAAATTTTTGACATCAGGGTTATTATCGTGAAACTCTGCTTTGATCCGTGCGATTTGCTTCAACCGTTCGATGAAATCCGATTCATCGATGTCAATGCGCTGCAGATATTCGGTGTTGGTAATGTTAAGAGCATAATCGACCAAATATTCATAAAGGTCTTTTTTGTTGTTGAAATAATGAAAGAGCATGCCCTTGCCAATACCGGCGTCTTTAATGATTTTATTGGTGGAAGCTTGCTCATACCCATTTTCGGCGAATTCCTTAATTGCCGCATTTAATATCCGTTTTTGTTTCGTTTCATCGATATTTTTAAATGTTTGATTCATATGCATTCACCCCTTTTAGACCATATTGGTCGATTCCAAATTAACACAATCGACCATCATGGTCAATACATATGTAAAAAAAGAACCTGCCATCGCTAGGCAAGCCCCTTCAAAAGACAATCGTTTTATTTTCATGGACAATGATTCTGTCATCAATATGCCATTTGACCGCGCGGACAAGGACGCTTCTTTCGATAATCTTGCCGTTCTTTTTCAAATCTTCCACCTGGTCGCGATGGTTCACGCGTTTAACATCTTGCTCGATAATCGGACCTTCATCCAGATCATTGGTGACATAGTGGGAGGTAGCGCCGATAATTTTCACCCCTCGTTCAAATGCGCGGTCATACGGCTTCGCACCTACGAATGCGGGCAAAAAGGAATGATGGATATTGATGATTTTCTCGGAATAAGCTTCTACAAACGCAGGCGTTAATATCTGCATATAGCGCGCGAGAATGATGACATCAATGTCATATTCTTCCAAAAGCTCGAGTTGCTGTTGTTCAGCTTCTTGTCGAGTGTTTTTGTTTGCCGGAACATGGACGAAAGGGATACCAAACGATTCCACAAAATCTTTTGCGTCCGGGTGATTGCTGATGACGAGGGGAATGTCAGCCATGAGGTCCCCGCTTTCCCATTCCAAAAGAAGTTCGCGGAGGCAATGAAGTTCCTTTGACACGAAAATAGCCGCCCGTTTTAATTCTTTAACAAAGAATAGCTGCCACTCCATGGAAAATGTTTGCGCGATGGTATCGAACTCTTCCCGCAACACGCTTTTTTTCGATTCAAGATCCGGACATTCGAATTCAATCCGCATGAAGAAATCGCCACCTTCGGGATTGGTCGAATATTGACTGGATTCGATGATATTTGCTTCATGATTAGATAAAAATTGGGAAACAGCGGCAACAATGCCAGGCTGGTCAGGACAAGTAATAAGCAGTCGGCCGCGATTTTTTTGTTCGTTTTGAAAAACTTGGCGATGATTCTTCATTGATTCAATGAGCAACTCCTTGGTATGTAGATATTTTTGAGGTATGTGGGGAAAAAAATCCTTGTGATTATTATAACATGTGTATGCTGGGACGATCAGGGTGCTTGTTTTATCCTCTTCTTCCCGATCAGCGGTTGATTACTTCTGTTTTTTAAAGCAGGTTTGATCCCGCGTCGGAACAAACCTGCTTACGTGGGGTTATTATATCTGATTTTTGACTTCATTCAATTCATCTTCACTAAGGCCAGTTACTTTCATAATGGATTCGATCGGAATCCCTTCTTTTAACATCGCCATGGCAACTTCTCTCGTTCTTTCCCTTTGACCTTCTACTTTACCTTCTGCTTTACCTTCTGCTTTACCTTCTGCTTTGCCCTCAGCTCTTCCTTCCCTTCTTCCCAGTTCTTTCCCTTCCTGTCTCAATTCATCAAGCAACGGTTTAAGCGTCGGGGGATCTGGGTGCTTTGTTTTATCCATGTCGTTCGCCTCCTTTCCGATCATTGGTTTCACTTCTTCTTGTAGCTTCTTCGACATGTCTTCAGGAATTTGCAATAAATAGTCAATAAAATATAACAATGAGTGAACGTATTCGCGTGCGTTTTTCTCTGGGTCTTGGAGCAACAATTCGAACAATCGGCGCTTAAATTGGTATCGCTTGTCAGCATCGTATCTACTTTTTTGCATGTAGATACCAGCTAAAACCACATAGGCAAATGGATTGTTCGACTGTAATAACTTCTCCTCATCCTGATCAAGGAGTTTATAAGCATTGTATGCATAGGTTAGATGCGTTCCGTGAAAATGGTACTCATAAGTCGTCGGCTTGAACGAATAAATGGGATCAGCAAGAAGGGCGATTGCATAAATTTTTTCATCATACTTATCAAATATACGATAGAAATATTGAAACATGCGTTTGGAAAAATCATTGTCCTCGTCCCCTTGAACTTCAACGTGGACGAGCACCCATTGATCTTTGCCGTCTTTTAATGGAACTTTCATCAACTTATCAGTGTAATTTGTGCCTTTTTTCCACTTCGGGAAAATACGATGGAATTCTTGCTCCAAGGAATCGGGGGTTTGGCTCCAATCCATCTCTTCATACAGATCGGGTGCAAAAAATAACATGAACGGTTCAAACAGATCGGTGATTACTTTTTTCCAAAGAGCGTCCTTGTCTAAATAGCGGGAGGGTTCTTCCTGAACAAGGAGGGGCGATGCCTTTGCCATGATTTTACCACATCCTTTATCTAATGATAAACGTTCATGGTGATGAAAACTCTTATATATAGAATAGCACATCCCATAAATAAAAACAAGTGTTCGCGATGAAATTTTTACAATTTCTAAAAAATCTGTCACAATAAATACTTAGGAAGAGACGGGATTACATGTTGGAGCTCCAGTTTCACTTCGTAAGAAAATAATCGATCTAACAGTTTGGAGTTTAAGCCATGAAAAACCTAAGAACCTGGAAAGATCCAGCGATATTATTGGCATCGATCGGCATTTCCAGCATCGGGGATTTTATTTATCTTGTTGCCATTAATATTATTGTTTATCAGCTGACTGGCTCAGCTGCAGCGGTAGCGGGCCTATGGATCATCGCTCCGTTAACGAATATTGTCACCAAGTTTTGGACGGGGAGTTTCATTGATTATCGAAGTAAAAGACGAGTGATGGGAGCCACATACATACTGCGGGCAGCGTTCATCTGTTTTATCCCGATAGCGCCTAACATGGCGGTCATCTACGGGATTCTCGTTATTTTAAGTATTGGTAAAGCCTTTTTTAATCCAGCATCAATGACTTACGTTGCCATTCTTGTGCCGAGGGAAAAAAGAAAACGATTCAACGCTATGCGCTCATTCGTGGATTCCGGGGCCTTTATTATCGGGCCGGCTATCGGGGGATCGCTGATCTTAATAACGTCAGTTGAAGCCACATTATGGATGAATGCCCTATTCTTCGTCCTTGCCGCCATATTGTTATTATTCCTTCCCGACAAAGAAAACATTGATAAAGAAACGATTCCGACATTAACCGCCTCACAGGTCATACGTGATTTTACGGTCGTTCAAAAGTTCATGATGCAAAATAAATATGTGTCTTTTGTCTATCTCGGCTTCATTATGATTATGATATTTACTTTTGCGATGGACGCCCAGGAAGTTGTTTTTACCCAACAAGTGATCGGACTTTCAGAATTTGAATACAGCCTGTTGATTAGTATTACGGGTATCGGATCTGTTACAGGTGCCATTCTTTTATCTATTTTTTCCAATAAACTGTCGTTGCGTTATATGATTGTCATCGGTCTGATTATGATGACGATGGGATATGTCATTTACGCCTTTTCCTGGTCGTTTACATCCATTGCTGTTGGGTTTATCATCCTCGGTTTCTTTAATGCCCCCTTGAACGCGGGGATCACGACTTTTTATCAAAACAATGTCCCTGTAGACGTGATGGGAAGAGTGACGAGTATTTTTCAGCTTACCCAAAGCGCTGTTCAAGTGGTATTTATTCTGGCGATTGGTGTGACAGCAGACCTGATTTCTCTACGTATAACGATTGTTGCATTGGCCCTTTTCATGTTGCTATCGACGGTTATTTTTGCTATTTCAGTGTTAAGGGAAAATAAAAAGTTATTTTATCATGAAGATGATCCCGGCGGGCAAAAGAAAGAAGTAGCTACCCATTGGTAACTACTTCTTGCCAAAAGCGCGAACGATTATTCCGGGAACACTAGCATTTTATCAGCCAGAAAGATTCTTATGTTTATTAATGATACTCATAAAGCCCTTGATAAATCGCGTTGGCCGCTTCGTTTCGGAAGGCATCGGTCAGCATCGTATCGGCTTCTGCTTGATTGGTGACGAATCCTAATTCAGCCAAGGCTGCGGGCATGTCCGAGTTACGAAGTACGCTGAAATTGGCGGTTTTCACGCCACGGTCGTTGCTGCCAAATTCCTCGACCATGCTACTTTGCAGGTCGGCAGCCAACGATCCTCCTTCCAAATCAGATGGATGATGAAAGGTTTCCGTGCCACTTACGGAAGCATCGGAAGCTGCATTGGCATGAATGCTGACGAAGGAATCAGCTCCGCCATCATTGGCCATATTTGCCCGATCGATCAGTTCCACAAAATAATCTCCATCCCGCGTCATAATCACTTCCGCCCCTGCGTCTTCCAAAAGTTGTTGTGTACGATACGCCACATCGTATACGAGTTCTTTTTCGTATAAGCCATGACCGGTAGCGCCGTTATCATGGCCACCGTGTCCGGCATCAATCGCGATCGTTTCACCCGAGACATTTGCATTTGCCTGCTGAAACGATATTCCGATAAAGCTTCCCACACTAAAAGCGAAAACTACGGCTCCTTTCAAAACAAAATTTTTCCTTCTCATAATAGATTCTCCTTTTTATGTAATATATTTTCTTATTTTATAAAAAAGAGACTCTATCACCAAGGGGGTGAAGGAAAAATAGTACTTTTGTGTACTAAATTGAACCATTAGTCATCATGGGTCAGATAAGATTGATCCTGAACAACCTCAAATTGACCAAAATCATCATTGATCACCCACAAATCTACCGTTTTCAAAAAAGCGCTCGATCTTGGCTTCCACTTCTTCGTCTTCGATGAGTGGCGGAGCGTGATGCGGTTTGATGCGTGCATCGATAATCAGCGTGTCACAGCCCCAATGTTTATTTTCAATGAAGCTATTGATGCCATGCATGTCATGGGATGGGTTGCTGCGTGTAAACGTTGCCCAGAGAAAATTATCTTTGGTCTTACTGACGAAGTCACTGTCATCACAAACGACAACGAGAGGACATGCAGACATATCACTGTTATTAGAGATTACTTCGGCCATCGCGTTAATCTCGTCTGTTGCCGTCTTCTCATCCTGATAGGCGTTCAATTCAACCGCGACTACGCCGGGCATGACGAGTTGAGGATTACGCGCCTCTTCCAATCCAGCAGGAATATCCTGACAAAGATCGCGTTTTTTCTCCCCATAAGCCGCCATAACAACCTTGCTGCCGCTATTCAAGCCTGTCCCCGAATAATCGAGGGTGTCAATCGTCGTGTTCGTCTGAAAATGCAGATCGCGGTGAAGATCAATCCGTTCCAGAATGTACTGCATAAACTCGAGTTCGTCATGAGTGGTGAGGGATTCGTCATCAGCGGTGATCCATAGATATTTGGCCAAGCTTAATTGCCCGAAGCCGAGAATGCGGTTAGCGATCGTCAGCAGTTCCATCGGTTTTTTTACTTTTTCAAAGGGGGTATAGCGTTCGCTGCCAATCGCAAACAGAAGAGGGTGTACCCCTGCCGCGTCAATGGCATGGACTTCTTTCACTCCCGGAAGTTCCTGGGTGACGGCATTCCCGGTCAATTCATGGATAATCTCGCCGAAGCTCGTGTCCTCCTGAGGTGGACGGCCGACCACGGTAAACGGGTAGATCGCATCCGGTTTTCCATACACTTTATGCACATGTAGGACCGGAAAATCATGTGTTAGGCTATAGTAACCGAGATGATCACCAAACGGGCCTTCCGCCTTTGTATCCTCGGGATAGATCTCCCCGGTGATAACAAAATCCGCGTCATGGCTGATCACATAGCCGTCTTCATAACTATGGCGAAAACGCCTTCCGGAAAGAAGACCGGCAAACAACATCTCGCTTAACCCTTCCGGGAGTGGCATGACCGCTGCCAACGTGTGCGCCGGGGGGCCGCCGATAAAAATACTGACTTTTAATGGTTCTCCCTTTTGCACCGCTTTGGTTTGATGCACACCAATGCCGCGATGAATCTGGTAATGCAGACCGATCTCTTTATCCTGCACATAATCATTGCCGTTTAACTGGGCGCGATACATGCCGAGATTGGCGTTCATGAGCCCGGGATTGTCGGGATCTTCCGTCAACACTTGCGGCAATGTGATAAATGCCCCGCCGTCTTCAGGCCATGATTGGATCATCGGCAAGTCGGATATGTTTATTTCTTCCAGTTTGGATGCATTGACGCTCGTCAAGCGCATCGGCAATGCTTTCATCGCCGAAAAACCGGTGCTGGCATTTTTCAGGGGATTTTTAAGCGCGCTCATCGGATCATCGCGCATGGCAATCACGTCATGCACGCCGTCCCACGTTTTGCGAAACATGTATTTGCTTCGCTCCGGCGTTCCGAATAAATTGGAGACCGCACGATACTTTGTTCCTTTGACATTTTCAAATAAAACGGCCGGACCGCCCTCATGATAGACGCGGCGGTGGATGGCTGCCATTTCCAAGTAAGGGTCGACCTCTTCGCGAATCCGGACGAGTTCTCCTTGTTGCTCCAAATCGAGCACACATTCTTCCAGGCTTTTATAAATCATATCTTACCCTTTCACTTGAATTTTCTTCTCAATCCAATAAAAGCTAAATATTCATTTTATCCTTGATGTGAAAAATGTCTTTGTCGTGTTCCACCACTTTTTTGGTTAAATATCGTTCATGTTTTTGCTGGTTCTTATCAATATTCCCCGCGTATTCCAGCGTATTTTCTGTCATTTGCGTGTTGTAATCGAGGTTTTTGTCTATTTTATCGAATTTCTTTCCCATTTTTCCTTGTTCATCTTTAATTTCCTTTATTTCTTCCCACATTGCATTAACGCTTCGATCTGTGTTGGATTGTTGGTCTTGTAATCCCTTCAATTCACTCGACATTACACTGACGCTTCGATCTGTGTTAGATTGTTGGTCTTTTAATTCCTTCAATTCACCCGACATTACACTGACGCTTCGATCTGTGTTAGATTGTTGGTCTTTTAATTCCTTCAATTCACTCGACATTACACTGACGCTTCGGTCTGTGTTGGATTGTTGGTCTTTTAATTCCTTCAATTCACCCAGAATTTGCTTGAATACATCATCGCTCATGGCGTTCATTCCTTCCAATTATTTATCGTTCATTCTTCATTCGGTTTCCGTTGGATTGATTTTTCTAAAGCCTTCCCACTCAAACACATCACTCTCTTTGTATTTTATCATGAAAGTCTCTTTCCGCCTATTGTCATACATGGTCAGAATCCCATTTAAACTAGAGATCTCTGGTTCGCTCCTACAAATCCCAAGAAAACCATCTACCGTGTCCATCTGTTTTTCCGATCGTGAGATTACTTTCTCTTCCATTTATAAAATAGTCCAAATGGAGATCGCCACCGTGAATATTATTGTAAAGATGGAACACATCTCTTTATTTGTCAATTTTCTTTATTTTTGTTAAGCTTTTTCTTAATGTTTAAAGCGTTTGGATAGCGTATGTTCATCCAATGAAGATTCCCTCCCCTATAAACCAATTAATAAGGGCGGCCCCCTCATCTCGGATCAGCCGCCCTTCTCGTTTAAGTTTTGGTAACCGGTTCCCCGCTGTCGTTCACAATGATGACATCACAAGTGGCTCGTTTAGCAATGCCTTTTGAGATGCTTCCGGTAATTGCACGTTCCACTCTTCTTCCAACCGTTTCACCGGCTATAATAAGGTCAATATTATAATTCGGGACAATATGGCTAGCAATCCTTACCTTTGGCGTCCCAACATCAAGGATCGTTTCGACTTCAGCAATTCCTTTTTCTTCCGCCTTCTGTTTAAACGCTTGCAATTGTTCAGAAGCTTGCTGTTTAACCCTTTCCACAATATTTTTATCAAATCTCGACATGGAAGCATATGGTTTGGGATCAACAACGCTTGTAATATAGAGTTTTGCGCCTTCTTTCAATGCAAACGCGCAAGCTTGATCAAACGTATCTTCTGATGAAGATTCTTCCCCATACACACAGACGAGAATATTCTTATAATCAGCCAACGACAGTCCCCCTTTAACCATCAGTACAATGATAAGTTTTAGAAAAAATACCACCTGCAAAACCGATTGTCAAGGAGAAAGTGTGCTTATTCAAAGCTATCGTTTGCATGTTTTTTTGGTTTTTTCTCCATCGTTGTAAGCCCGGCCCCAATCAGTGTTAACACTCCACCGAAAACCGATACGACAGTTGGTACTTCCCCAGCCATAGCCATGACAGAAAAATCGATAACGCCGGCGTCACCGATGGCTATCCTGATCACTCGACGATAGTAGCCCGCCCCAAGGTGAAGTCAAAAGTAAAACGATTTTTAAGGGAAATAAAAATCGCCTTTCTAAGACGAGCCCGGGGGAGATCACATCGCCCTCTCGGATTGGTTTGATCCCCGTCGTTCGAGGGATGACAACGTGCTTATTGTCCCTCTCGGAGTGAGATGCCCTGCTTTTGGGGTATAACAACGCGCTTCTTCTCCCTCTCGGAGACAGATGCCCTGCTTTTGGGGTATAACAACACGCTTCTTGTCCCTCTCGGACACAGATACTCTGCTTTTGGGGTATGGCAACGTGCTTATTGTCCCTCTCGGAGTGAGATACACTGCCTTTGGGGTATAACAACGCGATTCAAGTGTCATAAAGATCGGAGCGATCTCCGTTCCCTCGGATATCCGCGAATATATTTGGACTTTGACGGATCCGTGTGGCCCGCCCTGCAAGCCCTTGAATATATATCTATATGTCGATATAATATGTATACCTTATAACTGGAGTGATCAACATGCCGGAAATCAGACCGAGTTCGGACATTCGAAATAAATACAACGAGATTTCTGACTTTTGCCACGAGAATTCAGAGCCTGTTTACATCACTAGAAACAGAAAAGGTGATTTAGCAGTCATGAGTATCGCTACCTACGAAAAGCTCGTCGGAAAATTTGAACTGTATCAACTTTTGGATGAAGGGATCAAAGCAAAGGAAGAAAACAAAGTCAGACCATTCCATGAAGCTATAGAAGATATTGGTCGGAGTGAGTGTGTATCATTTCATCATAACAAAACCCGCCGAAGAAGACTTACGACAGATGACGGAGAAATTGGCACCATTTATTGTGAAAAACTCTCCTTACACTCAGATAAGGAGAGTTTTCATTGACATATTAAGCTCAAAGCATCATCGCCGCTGCCAACCCAAAGATAAACAACGGAATATTAAAGTGCAGGAACGTCGGAACGCAAGTATCCCAAATATGATTGTGATTCCCGTCTGCGTTTAACCCGGCTGTCGATCCGAGAGTACTGTCGGAAGCCGGTGAACCGGCATCACCGATGGCTCCTGCTGTACCGATCAAAGCTACCGTGGCTAATGGAGAGAAGCCCATGGACATACTTAAAGGGACAAACAAGGTTGCCAGAATCGGTATGGTACCAAATGATGTCCCTATTCCTGTTGTTACAATCGTGCCTACCAGCAACATCGTTACTGCACCTACGAACATGTTGTCCCCGAGGATCTCTGTTGTAGATTCAACCAACCGATCCACCGCCCCCGTCTCTTCCAAAACCGTTGCGTATCCCGATGCAATTAACATGATAAAGGCAATCATACCCATCATCTTTACCCCGTCGTTCATAAATTCTTCGCCTGATCTGAACGGTACTACCCGGAATAAAAACATCAAGGCAACCCCTGTCAGGGCACCGAGTATCAGGGAATCGCTTACAATTTGTACAACGAGCGCAGCAACGATTGCGATAATCGTAAACATATGAAATTTTGTAAAAGAACGTTCTTCATCCGTCTCTGCTGCAATTTCCTGATGATCCGTATCTGCTGATACAGGTTCTTTGTCTTTCCGGTAACTCACAAAAATTGCGAATAATAAGCCGACGACCATTCCAAGCCCCGGAATTAACATCGCTACAGGGATATCTCCGTAACTAACAGGCATCCCATTGTCGTTCATTGCGTCCACAATAACCCCATGAAAAATTAACCCGAAACCTGCCGGAATCATGACGTAAGGTGCCTTCAGTCCAAAGGTGAGCGATACAGCCACGCCTCTTCGATTAACTTTCATCCTATCGAATAATTGTAATAGAGGCGGAATTAATATCGGAATAAAGGCTATATGAACGGGGACCAGATTTTGTGAGAGAGAGGCAACAGCAGCGATTGTTAAAAGTAAAAAGGCTTTTTTTCCTTTTAAAACTCTGATCAATTTTTTGATGGCTAAACCAGTAATACCTGAGTACCCGATCATGACTGCGAACGCCCCAAGCAGGATATAACTCAGGGACGTTTCCGCCATGCCGCCCATACCTGACACGAGTAATTCAGTCGTATCAATCAGAGATATGCCGGATACTAACCCGGCGACAAGAGCAGCCGCGAGCAAGGAAAGGATCACATTGACACGTAGTAAACTTAATACGACGAGGACGAGAACAGAAATAATGACAGCATTTAACATTGCATTTCCTCCTTCATGACTTTATTGCGACGTTACCGCATTCCAGTGCTTCGCCGTTTCTTTTAACCACTCATCCATCTTTTGAATATCTTTTGAAAAAATCCGGTCCATCGTAATCGGCGGGATAAATGCGCGAACGTGTTTTAAAAATGTATGGGTGCTCGACGCCATGCGATCAATACCACGATACTCGGCAGCTTCCAATGCACAAATGGCTTCTATGGCTAACACTTTACGTGTGTTTGCGATGGTCTGATAAGCATGGCGGGAAGCGATCGTCCCCATGCTTACATGGTCTTCCTGATTGGCCGAAGAAGGGATGGAATCGACGCTCGCCGGGTGCGCCAGTGTTTTGTTCTCGGATACTAATGATGCGGCCGTATATTGCATAATCATCGCGCCGGATTCCAGTCCCGGTGAAGGGCTTAAAAACGGTGGCAAATCATTGAGCTGCGGATTCACTAACCTTTCCACCCTTCTCTCCGAAATATTGGCGATTTCCGCGATCGCCACTTTCAGGAAATCCATGGCAAGAGCGATGGGCTGCCCGTGAAAATTGCCTCCGGATATAACTTTTTCTCCCTGATCAAAGATAAGTGGATTGTCCGTGGCAGCATTCATTTCAATCTCCAATTTGTCTTTCACATAGCCCAATGTTTGCCATGTGGCGCCATGCACTTGCGGAATGCAGCGAATGGAATACGCATCCTGGACTCTTAACTCTCCTTGTTTCGTCGTCAATCTGCTATCTTTCAAATACTGCCTGATTCGCGCGGCGACGTCAATCTGTTCCTGATAACCGCGCGCAAGATGAATATCAGCGTCAAAAGCGTCTATAATCCCACGCAGGCCCTCCATTGTCACTGCACTGACGAGATCCGCATAATATGCGATGTTCTCCGCTTCAAGATAAGTCACTACCCCCATGGCGGTCATCGCTTGTGTGCCGTTGATGAGCGCTAATCCTTCTTTCGCGGTTAAGGAAATGGGCTCAATCCTTTCTTCCTCTAAAGCATTTGCCGCGGGAACCCTTTCTTTTTTATAAAATACCTCTCCTTCCCCCATTAACGTTAACGCCAGGTGGGCGAGTGGCGCGAGATCACCACTGGCACCCAACGATCCTTGCTGCGGGATGACTGGATGAATATGAGCGTTGATAAGGTCGACCAGCTTTTCAATAAGCAGCGGCCGAACACCAGAATAGCCCTTTAACAATGCATTCGTCCTGAGAATGAGCATGGCTCTTGATGCAACTTCCGGAAAAGGTTCACCCACCCCGCAAGCATGGGAATGAATTAAATTGCGCTGCAACTCGGCGACATCTTCTTTCTCGATCAAAACATCACTGAACTTGCCGAAGCCAGTATTAATCCCGTATACAATTTTACCCTCAGCCACGATTTTTTCAACCGCTTTTCGACTTTCTTCCACTTTTTCAAGACTGTGGGCAGAAACAGTGAGTCTTTCTTTTTCATATAAAAGCTTCTTCATTCCCTCGAGATTCAGGGACGCCCCGTCCAGGATTAACATTAAATCACCTTCTCTTTTTTTTATACATAAAAAGGGGGCTATATCAGAAACACGTCAAGTGTTCCTTAATATAGCCCCCTATCTGCTCATAACTATGGGCTCATTTATATATGGTTGATACCTAAACCGATCGTTTCGTGCTCAGCACCTTTGACCGGCGCACCAATCGTTCCATAAAGGGAAACCGCGATCCATTCGCCTTCTTCACTGTTTTCATACGGCGAACCTCTGACGACAGAAAAACTCAAACCTACAGTCCGTAGCACCGAACCTAATTGTACTTCGCCTCTCGTGACACCGTGTAGAGCCTCGATAATGGCATGATACAACGCGTGACCTTCCCTGTAGAGATCTTTATTAATGATCTGATTATTTTTCGCAGCTGTTTCAACGGCCGCTACAACTTTGTGCGCCTCCATGGAACCGACTTTCCCTGTGCAATAATGCCAGTCGGCGTTAGCAAGACGTTCGTGTTGCTGCTCATCTTCTTCATTCAGAAGCAAAAGAAGAGCACTGCGGCCGATGCGAAAGTTCTCGTTTAATGCCATATTAACAACTCTTTCAAGTCATGAATGACATACACTACTAACTAAAGACTAATGTCACTCACCTTTAATTTTATTCGTCTTCATTTCGGAAGTCAATTCATTTTAACGCCTACAATACCCTGTCAAAAACGAAAGCATCGTATGCACCGCAGCTTTCACACTTTTTGTACCAACGTCTTTGCGCGGATCAAGACAGACAATATCCATCGCTTTGACTTTCGGGTGTTCGCCTGCGATTTGCACCGCCTCGAACAGTTCTTCCGAATACATTCCGCCGGGGGTTGCTGCCGGGGCGGCCGGTCCATGCACGATATCGAGGACATCCATATCCGTGGTGAGATAAATCGTGTCTACTTTGTCCTCCAGTTGAGCCAATGCTTCTTCGATCACGCTGGAGATACCTCGTTTTCTCGCTTGCTTCATCGTCGTATAGTGTATCCCTGCTTCATCCGCATACGTCTTCAGCTCTTTGGCATTAAAGAAACCGTGCAAGCCGATATTGTGAACATATTCGCCCTGAACCGTTTCACTCTCAATCAACTGCCGGATCGGCGTGCCGTTGGCCGGGCCAAGCGTATTCGGATCCCTTAAATCAAAATGGGTATCAAGCTGAAGGATCCCGATCGTTTCATTAGGATGGGCTTGTTTCCATCCCTCCACCAATTTCGCTGTAATAGAATGATCTCCACCAAGCGATAGGGGCAAGGTATGCGGATGATGAGTCCTCATTGCCACCATCGCTTCCTGAATTTGCTTATGCGTATACTCAATATCCGTCACATGTTGCTTCACATTTCCGAGATCAATCACCTTAAGCTGGGCCAAATCGATATCTTCATCTAAATTGTAGGTCCCAAATGATTTCCAGGCTTCACGCATCGCTTCCGGATTCTCGCTTGCGGCCGATGTGCTGATGGACGACTTGGAAAGGGGTACACCGAGGATGGTGACATCGTAGTCTCGCCAATCCGGGACTGACTCCCCAACGTTTTCAATCCATTCATGCACTTTCAGGTCTTCTTTTTGGTCTGTTTGGCGACTCCAGATTCGATTTGGCTTATCGAGCATGGGGTATGGATAACGCATCATTGTAATTGTCCACCTGCCACAAGCACCTGTCCATCTTTTACGACGGTGTCGACGTGGTTCATTCCATATTTGTACGATAAGGTCAGATGATTCGGGACATCAAAAATAGTCACGTCCCCTTTTTTACCCGGCTCCAAACTGCCGATCTCATCGGCACGACCAATGGCATGGGCGGCATTAATCGTCGTCGCAGTCATCACTTCTTCGGGTGTCATTCCCATCTTCAGGCAGCCGAGGTTCATGATAAACGGCAGTGAAATCGTCGGTGATGATCCCGGATTCTGATCCGTAGAAAGAGCGACGGCCAACCCGGCATCAATCATGTGCCTTCCCCGGGCAAATTCAGCCATAAGGAAAAAGGCGGTTCCCGGCAATAGCACACCGACAACGTCGGCAGCGGCCATTTCCCGGATACCCTTGTCAGAAGCCTTTAGCAAATGATCGGCAGAAATGGCGCCTACTTCTGCAGCGAGCTCCGAGCCTTCGTACGGTTCAATTTCATCCGCGTGGATCTTAGGTGTTAAGCCGTATTTTTTGCCTGCTTCCAGAATTCTCTTTGATTGGTCCGGTGTAAAAACCCCTCGTTCACAAAATACATCATTAAACTCCGCCAAGTTTTTTTCGGCAACGACCGGAATCATTTCGTCAATGACACGATTAACAAAAGGTCCCGGGTTATCTTTCTCGTCCATCGGAATGGCATGAGCTCCCATGAACGTCGAGACAATATCCACCGGGTGGTCCGCTTGCAACTCATGAGCGACTTCCAGTTGTTTCAGTTCGTGCTCAAGTGTTAGGCCGTAGCCGCTTTTCGCTTCCACGGTCGTTACCCCGTGGATCAAAAATTGTTGCAGTCGTTCCCACGATTCTTCATATAACTGCTCGTGGCCGGCTTGTTGGGTGGCGCGGGTTGTCGCGTGAATCCCCCCGCCGGCACTCATGATATCCATGTAACTTTGGCCTTGTAGTCGCATCGCGTATTCATTTTCTCTCGTCCCTGCGTGCACAAGATGAGTATGAGGATCAACGAGACCAGGAGTGACGACTTTGCCGCTGGCATCCAAATGTTCAGCTGCTTGGATGCGATCTTTATACTTGTCGCGCATATCATCATCACGTCCGACTTCGACAACTTTCCCGTCCTCGATAAGAAGGCTTCCATTTTCAATGAGATTGAGATGAGACATGGCTTCTTTTTTTGCCGGTTGCTCCGTATGATCAGCCATGGTAATCAATTGCGCCGCGTTGGAAATAAATAGTGCTTTTCCCATTTATGATTCGCTCCTTTTCAACATTGGCATTTGCATATCGTGGTGCTTCGCTGTCTCTTCCGCGCGTTCATAGCCGGCATCGACGTGACGGGCAATCCCCATACCGGGATCAGTTGTCAAAACTCGTTCGAGACGTTTTTCCGCTTCTTTTGTTCCATCGGCTACGATCACCATGCCCGCATGCAAGGAATATCCCATGCCAACACCGCCGCCATGATGAACGCTCACCCAGCTGGCTCCGCCAACGCTATTGATAAGCGCATTCAAAATCGGCCAATCCGCGACCGCATCACTTCCGTCTTTCATTGCTTCTGTTTCGC
Organism: Natribacillus halophilus; assembly: GCF_900100185.1. Classification (GTDB taxonomy): domain Bacteria; phylum Bacillota; class Bacilli; order Bacillales; family Marinococcaceae; genus Natribacillus; species Natribacillus halophilus. The sequence continues at coordinate 64,172 of NZ_FNEN01000008.1, forward strand.
GGTTGGGAGAAGCGACGGAGCCGGAATCGAGATGATCGCGTCCGATAACGATGGGCGCTTTCAATTCTCCGCTGGCGACCATATCATTGATGATTCTTCCGAATTTCGCTCTTTCGCCATACCCCAGCCAACAAATCCTCGAAGGTAGTCCCTGGAAGCTGATTTTCTCCCGCGCCATCCGAATCCAGTTGCATAAATGTTCATTCTCGCTGAACTCTTTTAAAATCACTTCATCCGTTTTGTAGATGTCTTCCGGATCTCCGGAGAGCGCTGCCCAGCGAAAAGGTCCCTTCCCTTCACAAAATTGCGGACGGATATAAGCCGGCACGAAGCCGGGAAAATCAAAGGCATGATCCACTCCTTCGTCTTTTGCGACCTGGCGAATGTTATTGCCATAGTCAAACGTGATCGCACCCTGCGTTTGCATATGGAGCATAGACTCTACATGAGACGCTATACTTTTCCGGGATTGTTTCGTATAGGCAGCCGGATCTTCCTTGCGCATTTCTGCCGCTCGCTCCACGTTCATACCAATCGGAACATATCCATTCAAAGGATCATGAGCAGACGTTTGATCGGTTAAAACGTCAGGGATGAACCCTCGCTTGATCATATCCGGCAGAATCTCTGCCGCGTTACCCAACAAACCGATCGACAGCGCTTCTTTTTTATTTCTCGCTTCCTCTGCCATCCGTAAGGCTTCTTCCAGGCTTTCCGTAGAAACATCCAAATAGTTCGTTTCCAGACGACGGTTCATGCGATGGGCATCGACTTCAATAGCGATACACACACCGCTGTTCAATGTGACGGCCAATGGTTGCGCACCACCCATACCGCCAAGACCGGCAGTTACCGTGATCGTTCCCGCCAAAGAGCCTCCGAAGTGTTGTTTGGCACATTCCCCGAACGTTTCGTAGGTTCCTTGCACGATGCCCTGGCTTGCGATATAAATCCAACTTCCGGCAGTCATTTGTCCGTACATCATTAACCCTTTTTGATCTAATTCATGAAAATGATCCCACTTCGCCCAGGCCGGTACAAGGTTCGAATTGGCCATGAGCACCCTGGGCGCATCTTCGTGTGATTGAAACACTGCTACCGGCTTTCCCGATTGAATGAGCAACGTTTCATCATTGTTAAGCGTTTTCAAAGTTTCCACAATCGCATCATAGCTTTCCCAATTACGTGTCGCCTTGCCAATGCCGCCATACACGACTAAATCATCCGGATTTTCGGCTACATCCGGATGTAGATTGTTATTCAACATCCGCAAAGCCGCTTCCTGTACCCACCCTTTTGTATTTAACTGTGACCCTCTATACTGCTCAACGTTTTTCACAAGCTACTTCCTTTCTGTACCAAACGTTTTATTAATGCCATCATAGCAAGGAAGAATTGAAAAATATAGACGATCTTCTTTTAAATTAATATAAAAATACAACGTTTTCATGAAGATATATACGGAAAAACGTTATCATTTATAGCACTTTCTTTTGAAATGATAATTTTATTCACTAAAAACCGCTGTCCCTGCAGCGGCTATTAGTCGGAGCGTCTATAAACCCTGGGCGTTTGTCCTGTGTACATTTTGAACACACGGCTAAAATAATTGGCATTATTAAACCCGATAGCCCAGGCGATATTTTGTATACTCTCATCTGAATAGCGCAGCATTTCCCTCGCTTTTTGCAAGCGAATGGAGAGCAGAATCTCACGAAACGATCGTTGATAGCTTTTGGATAGTAAGTGACTGAGATAGGAAGGACTCAGCTCCACATATGCTGCGACTTTGGTTAAGGTCAGGCTAGCATCGGCAAACTGCTCTTCCATATAGGAAACCGCTTGCTCCACGGCACCTGTCTTCCCCGTGGAAGGAAGGGTCCGTAAATCAACGAGGTGATTGATAAAAAGAAACATATCCTGAACGATCCGATAAAGAACCGGACTATATAAAATTTTATCAAAAGTCGTTTTGTAATACGCTTCCATCTCTTCGTTTTCGACGCCGTTACGATCCATGAAACGCCGCACTTGTGCAAGGATACTCGTCAAGCGAGTCCGCAGTAAACCGGGCTCCGGATAGGGAGGTTCCAAGGCAAAAAATTCTTCATACAACCACGTTTTTATTTCGTTTCCTCTTCCTTCTTCCAGCATATAGACCCATTTGCGCTGTTCCTCCATCGTTAAAAAAGGGTCGATCACTTGCCAATCACTAACCGCTTCCGCATCCAACACTTGATTATAACCGGTGAAAAATGTGATTTCCATTCTTTTGCGCAATTTTCCATACACTTGATGAAGCGACGCTTCCCTTTTTTGTTTATGAACGACGACCGCTAAAGGCGTGCCTGCAACCAAGGACCATTCCCGCAAAAAACGGTGGGAGAGGGCCAGCGGATCTCGATATTCATGTTTAAAAACAAGGGCAATACGATCACTCAGGGAGAACACGAGGGGATCATAATAAAAATCGAACTGTTCGATAAATTTTCGTAAATGGGTCAGATCATTGATATTTTCCGGTTTTAGTAACATCACCGGAAATGGATAAGGATGTCCATCTTCGATAAAAAGTGATTCATAGCTCAGTTGTTCCTCCTGTTCAAGCGGATGATCCCATACTGAAGATAACTTTTCCACCGCCTTTTGCAACGCGCGTTTAACTTGAGGCGGGGACAATGGTTTAACCCATAAGTCTACCACCTGCAGTTCCAATGCTTGCATCGCTCTTTCAAACGTAGGTTCAGCCGTCATGGCCATCACCTGGGACGAAGGTGGAAGGTAGGATTTAATCACTTCCCATTTATCTCTCGCCATCATTTCCAGTTCCATACAGACCATATCCGGAGGACTATTCTCCAATTCATCCACCAAATCTGAAAGCGACTCAGCGGTTCGTATCGTCGTGATCGGCATGGAATACTTCGCGAGAAACCACTGTATGCCCTGTATTTCTTCTTTGTCACGATCTGCGATCAGCAATTTATAAATGGTTCCACCCCTATTTCTTTTTCACCTCAAATTGAATGACCTGTCTCGCGACTTCAACGTCTGCTTCTCCGCCCTGAAAAATAGGCTTTTCAATCCGGCGCACGGGCTGATACCCGTCATTTGCTATTCTGTCTAAACATTCTGCAATCGTTTCATTCGCTTCGACTTCGTACTTAACCTTTTTCCCCATTTATCGGCGTACTCCTTTCACCCAGAACCCGCCGTTGAAATTTTTTGGTTCATGAGAAATGATAAAAGCCTTGGAATCGAGTTTTTTTACCGTTTCAAACAAATCTTTTTCCGATCTGCGGGGGGTTAATATCTCCATCATCAGCCGCTCCCCTTCCCGGCCGTACGCCACCCAGTTCGTCACGCCATAGCCTTTGTCACGCAAGCGATTCGGGATGTCCGGTTCATACTCTTTTGTAATCACGGTAACCGTAATATACCCTAAAGCCAGCTTCTCTTCAATCTTCATTCCGACGAGCACGCCAACGCCAAACCCTAACGCATATGCCATCACGTGCAGCACGGAGGTCATGTTATCAAGGACAAGACCGAGCCCCGTCACATACACAGTGATTTCGAACATGCCGACGACCGCCGCTCCGTAACGCACGCCTTTAAGGGTCAAAATCATGCGAAGCGTGAACAGGCTTACGTAAACAATATTAATCGTTAAAATAATAAGAAGCAACGTCCAGAAATTTTCGAGCAAAAAACTTCCCAAAGCGGTCAATCCTCCCGGATCCATGATGATATCTGCCGGAAAAATATATCATGAAAATCCACTTTCGGAAAGCATTATTTTTCGCGGGGTTCGACACGGTCGTAGACTTCAAGCGCGCGCTCCTCGATGGGAATGCGAATAAAAAAGAGCATGCACGCATTCACGATCGTAAAAACAACCGCCGTTACATAAGCCTGAAACATTAACGGCAACAACAGAATTTCCGCCATCACCACGAGGTAATTCGGATGCTTCAACCAGCGGTAAGGACCTTTCTGAATGATCGTTTCCCCGGGCAAGGTGATGACTTTCAGATTCCAGAAACGCCCGAGTGAAGTGAGCGTCCACGCGCGCAACCCCTGAGCGCCGAGAAAAAGAATCAACAAAATAGGCCAGCCCGTGAAAAGCGCAAAATCATTGAGATACGCCTCGAACAGCAGTGACAATAAAAAAGCGGTATGCAGCACCACCATCCACGGATAATGCTCGCTGCCGTGTTCAACGCCGCCTTTGGCCTTCATCCACGCTTCATTTTTTCTCGCTACCCATAACTCAAAACATCTCTGGAAAATCACCCACAGATATAAAAGCACAAACAGTAACATTCACTTACCTCCATTCAAGCCAAAGTAGTTCAGAGCTGAACCCCGGACCAAGGGCCGTTGCGAGAGCTTCAGTTCCCTTCGGATAATTCTCACACAGTATGTCTTCGAGGACATACAGCACCGTGGGCGAGGACATATTGCCGTGGTTCGCAAGGATTTTTCGCGCGGGTGCTGTAAGGTTTGCCGACAAATTCAGTGTATCTTCATAAGCTTCCAGTACTTTTCTTCCACCCGGATGAGCAACCAGCGCTGTCAGATCGTTTTCGGTTTTCCCCAGTCGCTCTAAAAACTGGACGATATTCAGCCCCACCCATGAGTGAACGATAGAAGGGATATCTCTGGAGAACACAACATGCATCCCTTCATTATAGACATCCCAACCCATGACGCGTTCCGAATCCGGTAGCATCGTTGATTGCGTAGCGGTAATGCAGGGACGCGGTTCGTTGCTTAGTTGCACCTTATCTCCTACAACAAGTGCGCAAGACACGCCATCCGAGAATAAAGATGTCCCGATTAAATTGCTCTTAGAGCGATCCCCATGCTGAAACGTTAAACTGCACAGTTCAATGCAGAGAACGAGCACCTGCGCTTCCGGATAGGCACGACAATATTCGTAGGCACGCGCCAAACCGGCGGCACCGCCGCCACAGCCCAACCCCCATAAGGGGATTCGATTCATATGTATCGGCAGCTGCAATTTATTCATAATGCGCGCTTCAATGGAAGGCGTGGCGATACCGGTGCTCGTCACCGAGATGAAGGCCGTTAAATCATCGTGATTTGCCTCCGCCGCTGCTATGCATTTTTCAACAGCTTCCGCGCCCAGCTGGACGGCATTTTGGATGAACGCTTCATTTTTTTCTCCAAAGCTGTGGGGCTCTTGATACCATTCCAACGGTTTCACGAACTGTCTCGTTTCGATTTGTCCATGATCAAAGACCTTCAGCAAACGCTCAATGTCAGCAAAGTCGTCTGTGAAAAGGTCTCGGACCATATTCGCTACTTCCGTTTGCGACACCTCATACGGAGGGATCGCCGTTGCCACCGCTTGAATCGCAGGCATGATACCCCTCCTTTTAGCCAATCTCTGCCTAGTATTGCCAATGTATACGAAAAAAATGAAAAAGACCCTGCATCCTTTTGAATGCAAGGTCGTTTCGCCATGTTGCTTTATTTTATCCGTTGTTCTTTCGCCATCTTCTTCGCCACTCGCGGTGCAAGCCATAGTGTTGGCAACAAGATGAGTGACACGGGGACCGCAGTCACCACAATGAAGGACTGTAAGGCATCTACGCTGCCTTCTCCAAGCACGATGAGCATCGAAGCTGCTGCCCCCATCATGATCGCCCAGAACACACGCATCATTCTCGGCGGATTATCTTTGCCCGAAATGGTGATCGATATCGTGTAAGATAATGTATCCGCTGTGGTGGCTACGAAAACAATCGTTACCAGCAGAAACCCTACTGCGATCCAAAAGCCTAACGGAAGCTGGGTAACGATCGCGTTAATGGCTGCTGCCTGGCCTCCTTCTTCAAGAGGCCCACCGACGGAGCCCGGGTTTTGAAGCTCATTGAAAATACCGGTTCCGCCCACCACCGTGAACCAAAAGTTCATGACCAACGGGGCGATAATGATGACAGCCAAAAACAATTCGCGAAGCGTTCTCCCATGGGAAATACGGCTAATGAAAATCGCCATCATCGGTGCATAACCTATAAACCATCCCCAAAAGAATAACGTCCATTGTGATAGCCAGCCCTCATCGCCCCGGTAAAAAGCAAGTCGCAAAAAATCCTGTACATAGATGCCATACGAGCCGATAAATTGATCAATGATAAAACGTCCGGGACCAATCAATAAGATAATGACACTTAACACTAAGGCAAAAATAACATTAAAACGACTGAGAAATTGAATCCCTTTATGAACACCGGTCATTGCAGATATTGCTGCAATCAACACAAGACCTAACACCACGGCCAATTGCGTAATCAATGCGTTAGGGATACCAAACAGATCATCCATCATGTAAGCGGCCTGTAATCCCAAAAATCCAATGGGGCCAATCGTCCCGGCAGCCACCGCAACGATGGAGAAAGCGTCAACCAATGTCCCCAATGCACTTTTTCCCATGATTTTTTCCCCGAAAATAGGGTAAAGCAGTATCCTTGGCTTCAAAGGCATCCCTTTTGATTGCCCGTACATGATGACAACTGTCGCCAGGGTTCCGTTGACGGCCCAGGCCAAAAACCCCCAATCCAGAAACGATTGAGCCAACGCCGGAGTAATGGTTGCTTCCTCTCCGGGGGGCATATCATACATCGGCGGAGTCTCCAGAAAGTGGGAGACTGGTTCAGCAGCAGCCCAGAATACACCACCGCCCGCCATTAACGTCGTAATAATCATCGCAATCCATTTAAAATTTTTAATATCAGGACGATCCTGAACACCTAAACGCACATGTCCATATCTTGATATCATTAATCCGATCGCCACTGCAAATATGAACACCATCAACACTTGCCAAAAAGCCCCGAAATAGGACGTCGCCCACCCAAATGTTAGATCGACCAAGTCAGCGACAAAGTCGGCTTGAATCAACGATGCGATCACAAAAAGTACAAGGAACCCACCGCTAATAAGAAACACAGGCCAATCAGTTTTTCTCTCCAAGTAATTAACCTCCTCGTAAATTGTAAAAAGGCACGAGGACTGAGAATAACAAACTTAAGATCGACTTGCAATCATAAATATGAATGGCCTGGTGAAGATCACTGTGAAAACGACGGGAACCATAGGACTTTCATTATTTTTTTACATCTTAACGATCGCACGTCCGCGCATTTGTGCTTTTAATATCGTATCGAATGCGTCGGGGAGTTGTTCAAGGCTATACTCATGAACCATGCCCGTAAACTTGTCTTGTATATAAAGATCGGAACTTAGCCGTTGCCAGATATGCTGGCGTTGCTCTGTATTCAAATAGCCCGTTTCGATGCCTCGCAACTGCACACCCCGCAGAATAAACGGAAAAACATTGCCTTTAAATAAAGTGCCACCCGTCATTCCGCTCAAAGCGACAATGCCATGTTGCTTTGTCGTGCTGAGAGCGTAAGCCAGCGTTTGCCCGCCTACAGGGTCCACGACCGCTGCCCATCGTCCTTTATCAAGGGGGCGGATTTTTTCCGGTTGAACGTCTTCTCTGGAAACAATCTTCGTGACACCCAGCGCTTGTAATTCTTCCCGGGCTTCTTTTTTACCAGTGCTTGCCGTCACTTGAAAACCCCGCTTCGCGAGCATCGCAACGGCCAGGCTGCCTACACCGCCGCTTGCGCCCGTGACGAGCACTTCACCGTCTTCAGGCATGATGCCGCCATCTTCAATCTGATTCACCGATGAAGCAGCAGTAAAACCTGCTGTTCCGTAGATCATCGCTGATCGTGCGTCCAGACCTGTGGGCATGGGAACTACCCAATCAGCAGGCACACGCGCGTACTCGCTGTACCCTCCGTGTTGAGATACACCAAGGTCATATGTCGTGACAATCACTTCTTGGCCTGCCTGATAGCGGTTGTCTTGGGAGTCCTCGATGACGCCTGCCAGATCAATCCCCGACACAATCGGATAACCGGTCACAACGTTGCCTTTGGCGAGCGTGGCAAGACCATCTTTATAGTTCACACTGGAATAATGAACACGGATAAGTACGTCACCTTCCGGGAGATCATCTTCGGTTAAGGTTTTTACATTCACCTGCACGTTATCATTCACTTTTTCTGCAACGAGTGCATGAAATGACATGGTTTATTCCCCCACTCCAACGTTTGATCTACACAAAATTACCCGGGATCAAGGCATATAAAACATGTGCCTGATCCGGGGCCAAGGTAACGTCAAAAAATAACTATTTCAGGAAATCAGAAAAGCGATGTGATCCCTCAAAAGACAGTGGAGCCGGTACGAGAGGGATCAGAAGGGCTCGGTGATCCCTCAAAAGACAGTGGAGCCGGCCCGA